>NZ_CP151767.2:0-600000 GCF_038443705.2 Yoonia sp. SS1-5
CGATTACGGGCCGTGTGTTCATGGATAGCGACAAGGACAACCAGGATGACGGCGATGCGGCGGGCGATATGGGGATTGCAGGCGTGCCTGTTGATCTTCTGGACGCTGCGGGCAATGTGATCGACAGCACGGTGACCGGTGCGGACGGGTCTTATGCCTTTACCGGGCTGGATGCGGGCACTTACGCGGTGGACTTCCCCACCGAGGTGGATGGCAAGCTGCTGGTCGAGCCCAATGTGGGGGATGACGCCACAGATAGTGACGCGACCTTGCCGGACGGAACCACCGGGCCGATCACGGTGGGCATCGGGGAAACCTCCGAGAATAACGATGCCGGCGTGGCCGATCCGGGCACCGCCTCACTGGGCAATCTGGTGTTCTTTGACGCCAACGGGAATGGCGTGTTTGACGTGGGCGATGACCGGGTTGCGGATGTGACGGTTGAGCTGCTGGATGCGGATGGGGCGGTGCTTGAGACGACCACCACCAATGCGACCGGCAATTACGTGTTTGATGGGCTGGATGCGGGGGTCTACTCGGTCCGCTTCACCGCCCCGGATGGCACCTTGTTCACTACCCCGTCCACGGCGGCGGCAGATGCGGTCGATAATGACAGCGACGCAGCTGCGGATACCGGCGAGACCGGGCCGATCACGCTTGAGATCGGCGAGGCCGAGCGGGATGTGGATGCAGGTCTTGTGGCCGAGGACACGGGCGATGCGGCGATTACGGGCCGTGTGTTCATGGATAGCGACAAGGACAACCAGGATGACGGCGATGCGGCGGGCGATATGGGGATTGCAGGCGTGCCTGTTGATCTTCTGGACGCTGCGGGCAATGTGATCGACAGCACGGTGACCGGTGCGGACGGGTCTTATGCCTTTACCGGGCTGGATGCGGGCACTTACGCGGTGGACTTCCCCACCGAGGTGGATGGCAAGCTGCTGGTCGAGCCCAATGTGGGGGATGACGCCACGGATAGTGACGCGACCTTGCCGGATGGAACCACCGGGCCGATCACGGTTGGGATCGGGGAAACCTCCGAGAATAACGACGCCGGCGTGGCTGATCCGGGCACCGCCTCACTGGGCAATCTGGTGTTCTTTGACACCAACGGGAATGGCGTGTTTGACGCGGGCGATGACCGGGTTGCGGATGTGACGGTTGAGCTGCTGGATGCGGATGGGGCGGTGCTTGAGACGACCACCACCAATGCGACCGGCAATTACGTGTTTGATGGGCTGGATGCGGGGGTCTACTCGGTCCGCTTCACCGCCCCGGATGGCACCTTGTTCACTACCCCGTCCACGGCGGCGGCAGATGCGGTCGATAATGACAGCGACGCAGCTGCGGATACCGGCGAGACCGGGCCGATCACGCTTGAGATCGGCGAGGCCGAGCGGGATGTGGATGCAGGTCTTGTGGCCGAGGACACGGGCGATGCGGCGATTACGGGCCGTGTGTTCATGGATAGCGACAAGGACAACCAGGATGACGGCGATGCGGCGGGCGATATGGGGATTGCAGGCGTGCCTGTTGATCTTCTGGACGCTGCGGGCAATGTGATCGACAGCACGGTGACCGGTGCGGACGGGTCTTATGCCTTTACCGGGCTGGATGCGGGCACTTACGCGGTGGACTTCCCCACCGAGGTGGATGGCAAGCTGCTGGTCGAGCCCAATGTGGGGGATGACGCCACGGATAGTGACGCGACCTTGCCGGATGGAACCACCGGGCCGATCACGGTTGGGATCGGGGAAACCTCCGAGAATAACGACGCCGGCGTGGCTGATCCGGGCACCGCCTCACTGGGCAATCTGGTGTTCTTTGACACCAACGGGAATGGCGTGTTTGACGCGGGCGATGACCGGGTTGCGGATGTGACGGTTGAGCTGCTGGATGCGGATGGGGCGGTGCTTGAGACGACCACCACCAATGCGACCGGCAATTACGTGTTTGATGGGCTGGATGCGGGGGTCTACTCGGTCCGCTTCACCGCCCCGGATGGCACCTTGTTCACTACCCCGTCCACGGCGGCGGCAGATGCGGTCGATAATGACAGCGACGCAGCTGCGGATACCGGCGAGACCGGGCCGATCACGCTTGAGATCGGCGAGGCCGAGCGGGATGTGGATGCAGGTCTTGTGGCCGAGGACACGGGCGATGCGGCGATTACGGGCCGTGTGTTCATGGATAGCGACAAGGACAACCAGGATGACGGCGATGCGGCGGGCGATATGGGGATTGCAGGCGTGCCTGTTGATCTTCTGGACGCTGCGGGCAATGTGATCGACAGCACGGTGACCGGTGCGGACGGGTCTTATGCCTTTACCGGGCTGGATGCGGGCACTTACGCGGTGGACTTCCCCACCGAGGTGGATGGCAAGCTGCTGGTCGAGCCCAATGTGGGGGATGACGCCACGGATAGTGACGCGACCTTGCCGGATGGAACCACCGGGCCGATCACGGTTGGGATCGGGGAAACCTCCGAGAATAACGACGCCGGCGTGGCTGATCCGGGCACCGCCTCACTGGGCAATCTGGTGTTCTTTGACGCCAACGGGAATGGCGTGTTTGACGTGGGCGATGACCGGGTTGCGGATGTGACGGTTGAGCTGCTGGATGCGGATGGGGCGGTGCTTGAGACGACCACCACCAATGCGACCGGCAATTACGTGTTTGATGGGCTGGATGCGGGGGTCTACTCGGTCCGCTTCACTGCCCCGGATGGCACCTTGTTCACCACCCCGTCCACGGCGGCGGCAGATGCGGTCGATAATGACAGCGACGCGGCGACCGATACTGGCGAGACCGGGCCGGTCACGCTTGAGATCGGCGAGGCCGAGCGGGATGTGGATGCAGGTCTTGTGGCCGAGGACACGGGCGATGCGGCGATCACGGGCCGTGTGTTCATGGATAGCGACAAGGACAACCAGGATGACGGCGATGCGGCGGGCGATATGGGGATTGCAGGCGTGCCTGTTGATCTTCTGGACGCTGCGGGCAATGTGATCGACAGCACGGTGACCGGTGCGGACGGGTCTTATGCCTTTACCGGGCTGGATGCGGGCACTTACGCGGTGGACTTCCCCACCGAGGTGGATGGCAAGCTGCTGGTCGAGCCCAATGTGGGGGATGACGCCACAGATAGTGACGCGACCTTGCCGGACGGAACCACCGGGCCGATCACGGTGGGCATCGGGGAAACCTCCGAGAATAACGATGCCGGCGTGGCCGATCCGGGCACCGCCTCACTGGGCAATCTGGTGTTCTTTGACGCCAACGGGAATGGCGTGTTTGACGTGGGCGATGACCGGGTTGCGGATGTGACGGTTGAGCTGCTGGATGCGGATGGGGCGGTGCTTGAGACGACCACCACCAATGCGACTGGCAATTACGTGTTTGATGGGCTGGATGCGGGGGTCTACTCGGTCCGCTTCACTGCCCCGGATGGCACCTTGTTCACCACCCCGTCCACGGCGGCGGCAGATGCGGTCGATAATGACAGCGACGCGGCGACCGATACTGGCGAGACCGGGCCGGTCACGCTTGAGATCGGCGAGGCCGAGCGGGATGTGGATGCAGGTCTTGTGGCCGAGGACACGGGCGATGCGGCGATTACGGGCCGTGTGTTCATGGATAGCGACAAGGACAACCAGGATGACGGCGATGCGGCGGGCGATATGGGGATTGCAGGCGTGCCTGTTGATCTTCTGGACGCTGCGGGCAATGTGATCGACAGCACGGTGACCGGTGCGGACGGGTCTTATGCCTTTACCGGGCTGGATGCGGGCACTTACGCGGTGGACTTCCCCACCGAGGTGGATGGCAAGCTGCTGGTCGAGCCCAATGTGGGGGATGACGCCACAGATAGTGACGCGACCTTGCCGGACGGAACCACCGGGCCGATCACGGTGGGCATCGGGGAAACCTCCGAGAATAACGATGCCGGCGTGGCCGATCCGGGCACCGCCTCACTGGGCAATCTGGTGTTCTTTGACGCCAACGGGAATGGCGTGTTTGACGTGGGCGATGACCGGGTTGCGGATGTGACGGTTGAGCTGCTGGATGCGGATGGGGCGGTGCTTGAGACGACCACCACCAATGCGACCGGCAATTACGTGTTTGATGGGCTGGATGCGGGGGTCTACTCGGTCCGCTTCACCGCCCCGGATGGCACCTTGTTCACTACCCCGTCCACGGCGGCGGCAGATGCGGTCGATAATGACAGCGACGCAGCTGCGGATACCGGCGAGACCGGGCCGATCACGCTTGAGATCGGCGAGGCCGAGCGGGATGTGGATGCAGGTCTTGTGGCCGAGGACACGGGCGATGCGGCGATTACGGGCCGTGTGTTCATGGATAGCGACAAGGACAACCAGGATGACGGCGATGCGGCGGGCGATATGGGGATTGCAGGCGTGCCTGTTGATCTTCTGGACGCTGCGGGCAATGTGATCGACAGCACGGTGACCGGTGCGGACGGGTCTTATGCCTTTACCGGGCTGGATGCGGGCACTTACGCGGTGGACTTCCCCACCGAGGTGGATGGCAAGCTGCTGGTCGAGCCCAATGTGGGGGATGACGCCACGGATAGTGACGCGACCTTGCCGGATGGAACCACCGGGCCGATCACGGTTGGGATCGGGGAAACCTCCGAGAATAACGACGCCGGCGTGGCTGATCCGGGCACCGCCTCACTGGGCAATCTGGTGTTCTTTGACACCAACGGGAATGGCGTGTTTGACGCGGGCGATGACCGGGTTGCGGATGTGACGGTTGAGCTGCTGGATGCGGATGGGGCGGTGCTTGAGACGACCACCACCAATGCGACCGGCAATTACGTGTTTGATGGGCTGGATGCGGGGGTCTACTCGGTCCGCTTCACCGCCCCGGATGGCACCTTGTTCACTACCCCGTCCACGGCGGCGGCAGATGCGGTCGATAATGACAGCGACGCAGCTGCGGATACCGGCGAGACCGGGCCGATCACGCTTGAGATCGGCGAGGCCGAGCGGGATGTGGATGCAGGTCTTGTGGCCGAGGACACGGGCGATGCGGCGATTACGGGCCGTGTGTTCATGGATAGCGACAAGGACAACCAGGATGACGGCGATGCGGCGGGCGATATGGGGATTGCAGGCGTGCCTGTTGATCTTCTGGACGCTGCGGGCAATGTGATCGACAGCACGGTGACCGGTGCGGACGGGTCTTATGCCTTTACCGGGCTGGATGCGGGCACTTACGCGGTGGACTTCCCCACCGAGGTGGATGGCAAGCTGCTGGTCGAGCCCAATGTGGGGGATGACGCCACGGATAGTGACGCGACCTTGCCGGATGGAACCACCGGGCCGATCACGGTTGGGATCGGGGAAACCTCCGAGAATAACGACGCCGGCGTGGCTGATCCGGGCACCGCCTCACTGGGCAATCTGGTGTTCTTTGACACCAACGGGAATGGCGTGTTTGACGCGGGCGATGACCGGGTTGCGGATGTGACGGTTGAGCTGCTGGATGCGGATGGGGCGGTGCTTGAGACGACCACCACCAATGCGACCGGCAATTACGTGTTTGATGGGCTGGATGCGGGGGTCTACTCGGTCCGCTTCACCGCCCCGGATGGCACCTTGTTCACTACCCCGTCCACGGCGGCGGCAGATGCGGTCGATAATGACAGCGACGCAGCTGCGGATACCGGCGAGACCGGGCCGATCACGCTTGAGATCGGCGAGGCCGAGCGGGATGTGGATGCAGGTCTTGTGGCCGAGGACACGGGCGATGCGGCGATTACGGGCCGTGTGTTCATGGATAGCGACAAGGACAACCAGGATGACGGCGATGCGGCGGGCGATATGGGGATTGCAGGCGTGCCTGTTGATCTTCTGGACGCTGCGGGCAATGTGATCGACAGCACGGTGACCGGTGCGGACGGGTCTTATGCCTTTACCGGGCTGGATGCGGGCACTTACGCGGTGGACTTCCCCACCGAGGTGGATGGCAAGCTGCTGGTCGAGCCCAATGTGGGGGATGACGCCACGGATAGTGACGCGACCTTGCCGGATGGAACCACCGGGCCGATCACGGTTGGGATCGGGGAAACCTCCGAGAATAACGACGCCGGCGTGGCTGATCCGGGCACCGCCTCACTGGGCAATCTGGTGTTCTTTGACGCCAACGGGAATGGCGTGTTTGACGTGGGCGATGACCGGGTTGCGGATGTGACGGTTGAGCTGCTGGATGCGGATGGGGCGGTGCTTGAGACGACCACCACCAATGCGACCGGCAATTACGTGTTTGATGGGCTGGATGCGGGGGTCTACTCGGTCCGCTTCACTGCCCCGGATGGCACCTTGTTCACCACCCCGTCCACGGCGGCGGCAGATGCGGTCGATAATGACAGCGACGCGGCGACCGATACTGGCGAGACCGGGCCGGTCACGCTTGAGATCGGCGAGGCCGAGCGGGATGTGGATGCAGGTCTTGTGGCCGAGGACACGGGCGATGCGGCGATCACGGGCCGTGTGTTCATGGATAGCGACAAGGACAACCAGGATGACGGCGATGCGGCGGGCGATATGGGGATTGCAGGCGTGCCTGTTGATCTTCTGGACGCTGCGGGCAATGTGATCGACAGCACGGTGACCGGTGCGGACGGGTCTTATGCCTTTACCGGGCTGGATGCGGGCACTTACGCGGTGGACTTCCCCACCGAGGTGGATGGCAAGCTGCTGGTCGAGCCCAATGTGGGGGATGACGCCACAGATAGTGACGCGACCTTGCCGGACGGAACCACCGGGCCGATCACGGTGGGCATCGGGGAAACCTCCGAGAATAACGATGCCGGCGTGGCCGATCCGGGCACCGCCTCACTGGGCAATCTGGTGTTCTTTGACGCCAACGGGAATGGCGTGTTTGACGTGGGCGATGACCGGGTTGCGGATGTGACGGTTGAGCTGCTGGATGCGGATGGGGCGGTGCTTGAGACGACCACCACCAATGCGACTGGCAATTACGTGTTTGATGGGCTGGATGCGGGGGTCTACTCGGTCCGCTTCACTGCCCCGGATGGCACCTTGTTCACCACCCCGTCCACGGCGGCGGCAGATGCGGTCGATAATGACAGCGACGCGGCGACCGATACTGGCGAGACCGGGCCGGTCACGCTTGAGATCGGCGAGGCCGAGCGGGATGTGGATGCAGGTCTTGTGGCCGAGGACACGGGCGATGCGGCGATTACGGGCCGTGTGTTCATGGATAGCGACAAGGACAACCAGGATGACGGCGATGCGGCGGGCGATATGGGGATTGCAGGCGTGCCTGTTGATCTTCTGGACGCTGCGGGCAATGTGATCGACAGCACGGTGACCGGTGCGGACGGGTCTTATGCCTTTACCGGGCTGGATGCGGGCACTTACGCGGTGGACTTCCCCACCGAGGTGGATGGCAAGCTGCTGGTCGAGCCCAATGTGGGGGATGACGCCACAGATAGTGACGCGACCTTGCCGGACGGAACCACCGGGCCGATCACGGTTGGGATCGGGGAAACCTCCGAGAATAACGACGCCGGCGTGGCTGATCCGGGCACCGCCTCACTGGGCAATCTGGTGTTCTTTGACGCCAACGGGAATGGCGTGTTTGACGTGGGCGATGACCGGGTTGCGGATGTGACGGTTGAGCTGCTGGATGCGGATGGGGCGGTGCTTGAGACGACCACCACCAATGCGACCGGCAATTACGTGTTTGATGGGCTGGATGCGGGGGTCTACTCGGTCCGCTTCACTGCCCCGGATGGCACCTTGTTCACCACCCCGTCCACGGCGGCGGCAGATGCGGTCGATAATGACAGCGACGCGGCGACCGATACTGGCGAGACCGGGCCGGTCACGCTTGAGATCGGCGAGGCCGAGCGGGATGTGGATGCAGGTCTTGTGGCCGAGGACACGGGCGATGCGGCGATCACGGGCCGTGTGTTCATGGATAGCGACAAGGACAACCAGGATGACGGCGATGCGGCGGGCGATATGGGGATTGCAGGCGTGCCTGTTGATCTTCTGGACGCTGCGGGCAATGTGATCGACAGCACGGTGACCGGTGCGGACGGGTCTTATGCCTTTACCGGGCTGGATGCGGGCACTTACGCGGTGGACTTCCCCACCGAGGTGGATGGCAAGCTGCTGGTCGAGCCCAATGTGGGGGATGACGCCACAGATAGTGACGCGACCTTGCCGGACGGAACCACCGGGCCGATCACGGTGGGCATCGGGGAAACCTCCGAGAATAACGATGCCGGCGTGGCCGATCCGGGCACCGCCTCACTGGGCAATCTGGTGTTCTTTGACGCCAACGGGAATGGCGTGTTTGACGTGGGCGATGACCGGGTTGCGGATGTGACGGTTGAGCTGCTGGATGCGGATGGGGCGGTGCTTGAGACGACCACCACCAATGCGACTGGCAATTACGTGTTTGATGGGCTGGATGCGGGGGTCTACTCGGTCCGCTTCACTGCCCCGGATGGCACCTTGTTCACCACCCCGTCCACGGCGGCGGCAGATGCGGTCGATAATGACAGCGACGCGGCGACCGATACTGGCGAGACCGGGCCGGTCACGCTTGAGATCGGCGAGGCCGAGCGGGATGTGGATGCAGGTCTTGTGGCCGAGGACACGGGCGATGCGGCGATTACGGGCCGTGTGTTCATGGATAGCGACAAGGACAACCAGGATGACGGCGATGCGGCGGGCGATATGGGGATTGCAGGCGTGCCTGTTGATCTTCTGGACGCTGCGGGCAATGTGATCGACAGCACGGTGACCGGTGCGGACGGGTCTTATGCCTTTACCGGGCTGGATGCGGGCACTTACGCGGTGGACTTCCCCACCGAGGTGGATGGCAAGCTGCTGGTCGAGCCCAATGTGGGGGATGACGCCACAGATAGTGACGCGACCTTGCCGGACGGAACCACCGGGCCGATCACGGTGGGCATCGGGGAAACCTCCGAGAATAACGATGCCGGCGTGGCCGATCCGGGCACCGCCTCACTGGGCAATCTGGTGTTCTTTGACGCCAACGGGAATGGCGTGTTTGACGTGGGCGATGACCGGGTTGCGGATGTGACGGTTGAGCTGCTGGATGCGGATGGGGCGGTGCTTGAGACGACCACCACCAATGCGACCGGCAATTACGTGTTTGATGGGCTGGATGCGGGGGTCTACTCGGTCCGCTTCACCGCCCCGGATGGCACCTTGTTCACTACCCCGTCCACGGCGGCGGCAGATGCGGTCGATAATGACAGCGACGCAGCTGCGGATACCGGCGAGACCGGGCCGATCACGCTTGAGATCGGCGAGGCCGAGCGGGATGTGGATGCAGGTCTTGTGGCCGAGGACACGGGCGATGCGGCGATTACGGGCCGTGTGTTCATGGATAGCGACAAGGACAACCAGGATGACGGCGATGCGGCGGGCGATATGGGGATTGCAGGCGTGCCTGTTGATCTTCTGGACGCTGCGGGCAATGTGATCGACAGCACGGTGACCGGTGCGGACGGGTCTTATGCCTTTACCGGGCTGGATGCGGGCACTTACGCGGTGGACTTCCCCACCGAGGTGGATGGCAAGCTGCTGGTCGAGCCCAATGTGGGGGATGACGCCACAGATAGTGACGCGACCTTGCCGGACGGAACCACCGGGCCGATCACGGTGGGCATCGGGGAAACCTCCGAGAATAACGATGCCGGCGTGGCCGATCCGGGCACCGCCTCACTTTCTGGTCGTATCTTTGTGGATGCCAATGACAATGCGGTTGATAACAACGAGCCAGGCGTGGAGGACGTGACTGTCCGCTTGCTGGATGCGGATGGAAATGAGATCGCAACCACCCAAACGGACGTCAACGGTGCCTATACCTTTACCAACCTTGATGAGGGTGACTACGTGGTCGCCTTCCCGACGGAGGTGGATGGTCGGATCCTTGTGGATCAGGATGCTGGCGGGGATGACACAATCGACAGCGATGCCGCCACCGATACCGGTCGCACCGAAACGATTGCGATTGCGATTGGCGATATGGTCGAGGATGTCGATGCCGGGATCAAGGATCCAGGAACGGCTTCGCTTGCTGGCCGCTTCTTTGTCGATGCGGATAAGGACGATCTGGAAGATGCGGACGAAGAAGGCGTCTCTGGCGCAACTGTCCAGCTGATCCTTGCCGGTGCGGTGATTGCGACGACAACCACCAATGCCGCGGGTGAGTATCTGTTCGAAGGGCTGGATGCAGGTGACTACCAGGTCCAGTTCGAAAACCCGACCGATCTTGTCTTTGTGGCCGACAATGTGGGTGGTGACGACACCATCGACAGCGACGGTGTGGATCAAACGGATGGCACCGCACTGACCCCGGTCTACACAGTGGGTATTGGTGACGCGGTCGAAGATGTTGATGTCGGGGTTGTTGATCCCGGTACGGCCTCTATCGGTGACAAGGTCTTCCATGATGTCAACAAGAACGGTCTTCTTGATGGGACAGATCTTGCGCTTGCCGATGTGCTTGTCACGCTCTTCGATGATGCCGGCAACGAACTGGCCCAGACAACAACGGCCGGTGACGGGAGCTACCTGTTCGACGGGTTGGACGCGGGCACCTATGTCGTGGGCTTTGAGGAAGTTGACGGGTTTGACTTTACCGAAGCTAATGCTGGTGATGACACGCGCGATAGCGATGCCGATCAGGCCACCGGGCTGAGCGGGCCGGTTGTTCTTGATGTCGGCGAGTTTGACGACACTGTTGATGCAGGTCAGGTTCTGGAGAACCTGCCACCGGATGCGTTGAACGATGTCGGCGCTGTGTGTGTCGATGAGACAACGATCATTGATGTCCTGGCCAATGACGCGGACACCGATGGTGGAACCCCGGCAGTGGCGACCGTCAATGGCGAGGCGCTGACAGCCGGTGAAAGCACCACCCTCGATAGCGGTGCGACGGTCACGCTGAATGCGGATGGGACATTGTCCTATGACAGCACCGGCGCGGTTCTGGGCGGCGTCGCGGCGACCGAACTTCTGATCGGAACCGAAGCGCAAGACAGCTTCAGCTACACGATTGATGACGGTCAGGGCGGCACGGCTGAGGCCAATGTTGATGTCACCGTCAAAGGTGGGTTGAACACGATCGAGACGATCGTGGACTCGCTGCCTGAGGCTGCGATCAGCGTGCAGGGCGGTTTCCAGATCGCCCTTGGGTATTCCTCAACCATCCGCGGAACGGGTGATGCGCGTCTGGATGGCGTGCGCGTCGAGGCTGCTTACTGTATCGAGCGGACCGAGAAATTCATCGCCGATATCGACGTGACAATGAATGTGCGCGGCGGGGTCGAGGATGAGCTGGGCGGCGGTTTGTTCACCAACCAGGTTGCCGAGAATATCGACAAGATCAACTGGCTGCTGAACCAGGACTTCACAAACCCCGACAACGGGCAGAAGACCTATACCGAGGCGGAAATCCAGCATGCGATCTGGGGTCTGACGGACGGCGATTCCGAATTGCGGATCCCCGAAACGGTCAATGGTGTCTTCAACGCCAGCCAGGACAATATCGACGAGTTGTTGCAATTGGCGCTGGATAACGGGGAAGGCTTTGTTGCCGGTGAGGGTGATCTGGTTACGCTGGTCTTTGATCCAACGGATGTTCAGGCCGGGTTCGGCGAGGCTGACGATTATGATCAGGCCTTCATCGTGACCTTGGCCTATGACGATTTGATGCAAGACTGCATCTGCTAAGTCCCGCTGCGATCCGACATTTCAAAAGGCCGCCTTCGGGCGGCCTTTTTCATGCGTTGCTGCCATGCGCTGGTTGGGTCATGTTAAGACAGGTATTCGGGCAGGAGCATTCATGAAGGTCGCGTTTACAGCATGTCTGGTGATGGCCGTGGCACCCATGGCAACGGCAAACCCGCTGCCCGCGCCTGTGCAGGACAGTGACTATGCGCCTATCCGTCTGGACGAGGCTGAGCTGGGGCAATTGCTGTTCTACGACCCTATCCTGTCGGGAAATCGCGAAGTGTCCTGCGCAACCTGCCATCATCCCAGCTTTGGCACCAGCGACGGGCTGTCATTGGGCCTGGGCGATGGCGGGCGCGGACTGGGACGTGCCCGGGTCGTCGATCCGGCCAATATGCCGGAACAACGCATCCCGCGAAACGCGCCGGCCCTGTTCAATTTGGGTGCGGAGGAGTTCACCGTTCTCTTTCACGACGGGCGCATCGCACTGGACCCGACCAAACCCGGCGGCATGCGCACCCCCCTTGGTCAGGACATGGTGTCGGGCTTTTCGTCACTGTTATCCGCGCAGACGATGTTTCCGGTCCTCAGCCCTGACGAAATGGCCGGCCACTATAGCGAGAATGACATCGCCAAGGCCGTCAGGCAGGGTATCTTGACCGGCCCCGGTGGCGCATGGGATATCATTTCAGATCGGGTGGCCGACATACCTGCCTATGCAGATGCATTCATTGCAACCTATGATCATATCAACACACCTGACATGATCCGGTTTACGGACATTTCCGACGCGATTGCCGCGTTCATGGCCTTTGAGTGGCGGTCTGATGCATCCCCCTTTGATGCGGTGCTGCGCGGGGCAGCTACTTTACCGGAACCAGCCGCGACCGGCCAGGGGCTGTTCTACGGGGATGCGGGATGTGCAAGCTGCCATAGTGGGCCGTTTCTGACGGATCACCAGTTTCACGCCATGGGCGCGGCGCAGATCGGCCCGGGCAAGGCGGCCCGCTTTGAGGATCATGTGCGCGACGAAGGCCGATTTCGGGTCACCGGTGATTTAAGCGACCTCTATGCGTTTCGGACGCCCAGCCTGCGCAACGTCGCACTGACAGCACCTTATGGGCATGCTGGGGCTTATGCCGAATTGCGGGCCTTTGTTGTGGCGCATCTTGACCCTGTGGCCGCATTGGAACGCTATACGCTGGATCAGGCGATCTTGCCGCCATTCGAGACAGATGACCTGCGTGCGAAAGCGACTTTTCCCGCGATTGCCGCGGCTGTCAGTGCGCCGCCAGTCACATTGTCGGATGCAGAGATTGACGCGTTGATTGCATTTCTGGATGCGCTGACTGATCCAACCATGATTGAGGGGCGTCTTGGCATTCCAGATCATGTTCCAAGCGGCTTGCCTGTCGCGCGATAGGGATTCGCGGCTTGGCCGGTATGTGATCGGTAGCTTGTTCCAATAGTTTTACCTTGCGCGGTGGATTAAGATAGCATCGTAAGTAGTTGAACTAAAATTAATATGCTGCAAGTCTTCGAGGGTGTCATTTTTATTTTGACAACCGAATTAAATTCTCGTTCTTTGTTGGTATAGGCTGAAAAGTCTGTAGTCTCTTTCAGGGAGATACACAGTTTGGGAGGAACACATGCATAAATCCATTATCGCTGCGGCTATTGCCGTGGCAGGTTTCAATACGGCCGCTTTTGCCGATGGCCACGGTGTCACGGTTGGGGTGAGCTGGTCGAATTTTCAGGAAGAGCGCTGGAAGACCGACGAAGCGGCGATCAAGGCGGCCCTTGAAGCCGCGGGCGCGACCTACGTATCTGCAGATGCGCAATCATCCTCTGCCAAGCAGCTTTCGGATGTTGAAAGCCTGATTGCCCAGGGCGTTGATGCGCTGATTATCCTGGCCCAGGACAGCGCAGCGATTGGCCCTGCGGTTGATGCGGCAGATGCCGAAGGCATTCCGGTGGTAGGTTATGATCGCCTGATCGAGGATAGCCGGGCGTTTTATCTGACATTCGACAATGTCGAGGTTGGCCGCATGCAGGCCCGCGCCGTGCTTGAGGCGCAGCCCGAGGGCAACTACGTCATGATCAAAGGCTCGCCCACTGATCCCAACGCAGACTTCCTGCGTGGCGGACAGCAGGAAATCCTGCAGGCGGCCATTGATAGCGGGGCCATCACCATTGTTGACGAGGCCTATACAGACGGCTGGTTGCCTGCGAATGCGCAGCGCAACATGGAACAGATCCTGACGGCCAATGACAACAATGTTGACGCTGTTGTTGCCTCCAATGACGGCACGGCCGGTGGTGTTGTGGCCGCGCTGACCGCACAAGGGATGGAAGGTATCCCTGTCTCTGGTCAGGATGGCGATCATGCTGCGTTGAACCGTGTGGCACTTGGCACACAGACAGTGTCCGTCTGGAAAGACGCGCGCGAGCTGGGCAAGGCTGCGGGCGAAATTGCAGCTGAACTGGCCGTCAATGCCGCCAAGGGCGAAGGCACCGCCATTGAAGGCGGGCAGAAATGGACGTCACCCGGCGGCACAGAGCTGAACGCGATGTTCCTTGCACCTGTTCCGATCACCGCTGACAACCTGTCTGTTGTGACCGATGCAGGCTGGATCACCGTCGAGGCGCTTTGCCAGGGCGTGACCGACGGGCCAGCGCCTTGTAACTAAGACGGTCATGCGGCGGCCATTGCCGCCGCCGCATACCGGGCAGGGATCCTGGCAATCCCGGGATATCCCTGCCGCAACCACCCAAAAGATACCCGTACGCCCGCGATCTGACGCCGGGCCATATCGGAGCACAGCCATGTCTGATGAAACCACAGAAACTGTCGCCCCGCCGCGACGGTCCTTTCTAGCCACGCTCGAGGTTGATACCCGCCTTTTGGGGATGATCGGGGCCTTTGCGCTGGTCTGCATTGTTTTCAATGTGCTGACCGATGGGCGGTTCCTGACCCCGCGCAATATCTTCAACCTCTCGATCCAGACCGTTTCCGTGGCGATCATGGCGACGGGCATGGTTTTTGTGATTGTGACCCGCCATATTGATCTGTCCGTCGGTGCGCTGCTTGCGACCTGCACGGCCGTGATGGCGATGACACAAACGCAGTGGCTGCCAAACCTGATGGGGCTCGAGCTTGGACATCCGCTGATCCCATGGGTGACGATCCTTGTGGGGTTGATCACCGGGGCCGTATTGGGGGCGTTTCAAGGCTATCTTGTCGGCTATCAGGCGATACCCGCCTTTATCGTCACCCTTGGCGGTCTGTTGATCTGGCGCAATGTGGCCTGGCATATGACGGGCGGGCAAACGATTGGCCCGCTGGACCAGACCTATTTGCTGTTTGGCGGGATCAACGGCACCTTGGGCGTCTTCTGGAGCTGGGCGGTGGGAATTGCTGCCGCAGTGGCTGCCGCGTTTGGCCTGGCATCGGCCCGGCGCACCAAGATCGGTCATGGTTTTCCGGTCAAGCCGGTCTGGGCCGAAGTCATCGTGATTGGCGTTGTTGTCGCTGTGATCCTGGGCTTTGTGGCCATTCTGAACGCATATACCGTGCCGGACCGTGTTGTTGCGCGTGATCTGGCCCGGTGGGGTTGCGACACTGCCGAAGGCTGCAAGGCCGCGTATGGCATTCCGTATTCCGTCCTTCTGCTGATTGCGGTGGCGGTCGTCATGACCGTTATTGCGCAGCGCACCCGGCTGGGGCGCTATATCTTTGCCACAGGCGGCAACCCGGATGCAGCGGAACTTTCGGGCATCAATACCAAGCTGCTGACGGTGAAAATATTTGCCATCGTCGGCGTGCTTTGCGCCTTGGGCGGGATCGTGGCGTCGGCCCGGCTGGGATATCACACGAATGATATCGGCATCCTTGATGAATTGCGCGTCATCGCGGCGGCCGTCATTGGGGGCACGGCGTTGTCAGGCGGGATCGGCACGATCTACGGGGCCATTATCGGGGCGCTGATCATGCAATCCCTGCAGTCCGGTATGGCGATGATCGGCGTTGATGCGCCTTACCAGAACATTGTCGTTGGCTTTGTGCTGGTCCTCGCTGTCTGGATCGACATCCAGTACCGCAAATATACCGGAGCGAAATGATGACCCCACTGGTACAAATGAAGGACGTCTCGATTGCATTTGGCGGTGTGAAGGCCGTCGATCACGTCAGTATTGATCTCTACCCGGGCGAAGTTGTCGGCCTGCTGGGCCATAACGGGGCGGGCAAGTCGACGCTGATCAAAATCCTGTCCGGGGCCTACAAGATGGATAGTGGCGAGATCTGGATTGATGGCAAACCGGCCGACATTCACACCCCCCGGGATGCCCGCGATTACAATATCGAGACGATCTACCAGACGCTGGCCCTGGCCGACAATCTCGATGCAGCCTCGAACCTGTTTCTGGGGCGCGAGCTGACCACCGCCCTTGGCTTTGTGGATGATGGCCGGATGGAGGCCGAGACCCGCAAGATCATGGCCCGCCTGAACCCCAATTTCAAAAAGCTGAAAGAACCGGTTTCGGCCCTGTCGGGTGGTCAGCGTCAATCTGTAGCCATTGCGCGCGCAGTCTATTTCAAGGCCAAAATCCTGATCATGGATGAACCGACAGCGGCCTTGGGTGTTCACGAAACCAAGATGGTGGCGGATTTGATTCAGGAGCTGAAAAACCAGGGCCTCGGGATTTTCCTGATCAGCCATGACACCCGCGAGATGATGGAGCTCTGCGACCGGGTATCGGTGATGAAAAACGGGCAGGTCGTGGGGACAGAGCGGGTCGAGGACGTCACAGAGGATGATATTCTGTCAATGATCATCCTCGGAAAGAACCCGCGCGAGGCGGCCTAGATGTATATCGGACTGGACCTTGGGACATCCGGCCTGAAGGCTGTGCTGGTCGATGAGGCCCAGCAGATCCTGGCCGAGGCCACAGCGCCGCTGGATGTGCAGCGCCCCGCACCCGGCTGGTCGGAACAAATCCCTGCTGATTGGCTGGATGCCGCAGACACCGCAATGCAGGCTTTGGCCGGCAAGGCATCCTTGGCGGGGGTGCGTGGCATCGGCCTGTCCGGTCATATGCATGGGGCCACGTTGCTGGATGCAGATGACAAGGTACTGCGCCCCTGCATCCTTTGGAATGATACCCGCGCCGCGCAAGAGGCGGCCGCCCTCGACGCCGATCCGCAGTTTCGCCGGATCACCGGCAACATCGTGTTTCCGGGCTTTACCGCCCCGAAACTGGTTTGGGTCGCCCGGCACGAGCCCCAGATATTTGACCGGACGGCCCGGGTGCTGTTGCCCAAGGATTACCTGCGCCTGTGGCTGACCGGCGAGGCCGTGGCCGAGATGTCGGATGCCGCGGGTACAAGCTGGCTGGATGTCGCCGCGCGTGACTGGTCAGACGACTTGCTTGCCGCGACAGGCCTCAGCCGCGATCACATGCCCGCCCTCGTCGAAGGCGCAGCAGTCTCGGGGCAGTTGCGCGACACGCTGGCTGACAGATGGGGCCTGCCCAAAGGTGTCGTGGTGGCTGGCGGGGGCGGTGACAATGCGGCCAGTGCGGTGGGCGTTGGCGTTGTGAATGCGGGGGATGCATCTGTCTCGCTGGGGACGTCGGGGGTGCTGTTTGCGGCAAGCGACGCCTACCAGCCTGATCCGGCCACGGCGGTACATACATTCTGCCACGCACTACCTGATACATGGCACCAAATGGGGGTGATCCTGGCGGCTGCGGATGCGCTGAACTGGTTTGCATCCGTTGCCGGTGCGCGTGCGGCAGATCTGACGGATGGTCTTGGCCCCTTGCAAGCACCCGGACGGCCCTTGTTTCTGCCCTATCTGGGGGGCGAGCGGACGCCGCATAATGATGCCGATATTCGCGGATCATTCCTGCATCTTGATCATGGTACAGACAGCGCCGCGATGACGCGCGCCGTGCTTGAGGGTGTGACCCATGCGGTGCGCGACAGCTATGACGCGCTTTACGCGACGGGCACCCGGATCAACCGGCTGATCGCCGTGGGTGGCGGGTCAAAATCCGACTATTGGGTCAAGGCAATTGCCACCGCGCTGGACTTGCCGATCGCATTGCCGGTTGCGGGCGATTTTGGCGGCGCATTCGGCGCGGCCCGACTGGGCCGGATGGCCGCCACCGGGGAAGGGGTCGAGATTGCGACCTTGCCCGAAATTGCCCGCACGATCACGCCTGACACAACCCTGACACAGGCCTTTGCTGAGGCCCATGAACGCTATCGTGCCGCATATGGTGCGCTGAAAGGACTAAGATGACCGACTTTTTCAAGGGTATTCCCAAGATCGCCTTTGAAGGGCGTGACACCGACAATGATTTTGCTTTTCGCCACTATGACCCCGATGCGGTGGTGATGGGCAAACCGATGAAGGATCATCTGCGGTTTGCGGCGGCCTACTGGCATTCATTTGCATGGCCCGGCGGGGATCCTTTTGGCGGGCAGACCTTTGAAAGGCCCTGGTTTGCCGACGGTATGCAGGCGGCGAAACACAAAGCCGACGTCGCGTTCGAGATGTTCCAGATATTGGGCGTTCCCTATTTCTGCTTTCACGATGCCGACGTGCGACCCGAAGGGGATAGCTTTGCGGAAAACACAAAGAACCTCGCGGAAATAGTTGATTACTTTGCGGAAAAAATGGATGCGACCGGCGTAAAGCTGCTCTGGGGAACGGCCAACCTGTTCTCTCACCGGCGGTTTATGGCGGGGGCCGCAACCAATCCGGATCCGGATGTTTTTGCCTTCTCTGCCGCCACGATCAAGACCTGCATGGATGCCACGATCAAGCTGGGTGGCGAAAACTACGTGCTGTGGGGCGGGCGCGAAGGGTACGAGACACTGCTGAACACCGATATGGGCCGCGAGCGTCAGCAGGCGGGCCGGATGCTGCAAATGGTGGTGGATTACAAACACAAGACCGGCTTTCAGGGCGCGATCCTGATCGAACCCAAACCGCAGGAACCCACCAAACATCAATATGATTATGACGTGGCCACGGTTTACGGCTTTCTCAAGGATTTTGGGCTGGAAGGTGAGGTCAAGGTCAATATCGAACAGGGCCATGCCATTCTTGCCGGACATACATTCGAACACGAGCTTGCCCTGGCGCGCGAACTGGGCATTTTCGGGTCGATCGACATGAACCGCAATGACTATCAATCCGGCTGGGACACTGATCAGTTTCCCAATAACGTGCCGGAAATGGCGCTTGCCTATTACGAGGTGTTGCGGGCGGGGGGCTTTACCACTGGCGGTACAAATTTTGATGCCAAGCTGCGGCGACAATCGCTGGACCCCGAGGATCTGATCCTTGCGCATGTGGGCGGGATGGATGCCTGCGCGGCCGGGCTGAAGGCTGCTGCCGCCATGTTGACAGATGGCAAGCTGGAAGCGGCCCGCGACGCCCGTTATGCAGGTTGGGACACGCCGGATGCGCAAGCCTTGCTGAAACAGGCGACGCTTGATCACTGCTACGATTGCGTGCTGCGTGATGATATCAATCCCGCGCCCCGGTCCGGTCAGCAGGAACGGCTGGAAAATCTGGTTAGCCGTTACCTTTAGGCGCCCGCAACCGCTCTGACTTGTACCCGGATGACGGGCTGCTAGGGTCACGTGAGGCGATGCGAGGACCCAGCACGTGATTGGCGCGATTTTTCGGGCAATCCGACATAAATATCTGAACCTGACATTTCGGTCAGGTGACGGATATCTTGTGCGGATCGTCGAGCGGCCGGGGCGCTGGATGGATCGGGCCGCGCTTGGCGGGCTCAGCGATCAGTTGCGCCAGATTGCCGGCCGGACCCTGGCCAGTGGTGATCTGCATTATGGCGTGTTCTCGGGCGATGCGGCGTCCATGGAAAATGTCATCATCACCCTGATCTGCAGGCGTGACGGGGTGCCTATCGCCTTTAATGCGCTGGCTGTGATGCAGGTCGACACGCAGCCGCAGCCGACAGAGGTACTGCATCTGGGGCTGGTCATGGTTGACCCGGATGAGCGGTCAAAAAACCTATCCTGGCTGCTTTATGGGCTGACATGTTTCCTGATCTTCGTGCGGCGGCAGTTCCGCCCCCTTTGGGTATCAAACGTCACCCAGGTCCCTGCCGTGGTCGGTATGGTCGCCGAGATGTTTTCAAACGTCTGGCCTGCGCCGGGATCGGGGCGCCGCAGCCTGAACCATCTGCTGCTGGGGCGCGGCATCATGAGCGGACATCGCGTAGTTTTTGGTGTGGGACCCGAGGCCGGGTTTGACGAGGACGGCTTTGTCATCACCAATGCCTATACCGGCGGATCCGACGATCTGCGCAAATCATGGGAAGCTGCGCCAAAACACCGGGACGCCCAATTCAACACATATTGCGCCGACAGGCTGGATTACGCGCGCGGCGATGATCTGCTGCAACTGGGGCAGATGGACATGGCCGCCATGCGTCGCTATCTCGGCCGCGAAGTGCCAAAATCCGCTCTGGTTGGTTTGGTGTTGACGGCCGGATTGGTTGGACTGCGGCGGGTGTTTCTGCCGGTTCTGCATTGGGCGGATGCGGGCCAGCAATGGTCGATCCTGCGCCCTTGGGCCGTGCGGCGAAAATGATCAGCGCGGCCCCGATCATGACCGAACTGTTCCTGTCCGGCGCGGCGCTGGCAGGGCTTTGGGTGCTGGCGGCAACCTTGCATCAGCGCGATCAGTGGGACCCGATCAACCGGCGTTTCCTGTTTGGTGTGCGTGTTCTCATGACCCTGTTTGCCGGGCGTGTTCTGGTGGTGCTGACGGACCTGGCCGCGTTTCGCATATTAGAGCTGCTGGCCGCTGCCTTGATCCCACTGGCGGTTTTGCTGTTGACCGAAGGGTTGCTGCGCCGTCATGCGCCGCCCTTTGTCAAAGCGATCATCGGGATTGGCGCGGTGATCTTTGGGTTCAGTGCATTCTGGTATTCCGACAGCATTGATCCCGCCCGGCTTGTGGCCTTGCTATGCTTTCAGGTGGCGGGCTTCTGTCTGGCCGGCTGGCTGATCCTGACCCGTGATCGGGCATCGCTGCTGCCCAGCGAGAATATCACCGTGACCCGGCTGGGGCTGACGCTGATCCTGTTTGTGCCAATGGCGCTGGGGGATTTTCTGCTGCTTTACCTTGATCTGCCGGTGCAGTTTTCGGCCCTGGGTGTGCTGGTGCTATGTTGGCTGGCCATTGGGCTTGCGCGCCGCGATCTGGGCCATCGTGCAACCCTGTTCAGCCTGTTCTTGATGATCGCGGCCGCGGTGCTGCTCGGCCTGCTGGTCGGTTTTCTGGTGGGGATTGACCGGGATGGCGGGCTGATGCTGTGCGGTATCCTTGTGGCGGCAACCTTGCTGGTGATGATCTATAACGACGCGCGCGCCCTGCAGTCCGAGGCGCGCAGCCTTGGCTTGCTGCAGCATATGGCAACCGCCGAGATCAGCGATCCGGTGGCATTCCTGCAGGATTTGCAGGCGCACCCGCTGGTCGAAGGAGCGGTGATCGTCAGCGAGGAAAGCCTTGTTGATTTGCAATCGCCGGTACTGGACCGGATCTTTGACGCCACACCCGTGCTGCGGCGGGCTGATCCGCCGGCGCTGGGTGTGTCGGCAGACGATCATATCGCGCATCTTTTCGCCCGGTATTCGGCCACCCATATCATGCTTGCGTCGGTCCGTCCCCGGGTGCTGATCGCGTTGTCCATGCCAGCGATGCGGGCATCCGACAGCGCAGAGTTGGAATTGCAGGTCGTGCAGCGTATGGCTGTGCTGATATCTGAGCGAACAGGAGGCCCGCATGGATAGGTTGCGCGCGCAAGCATTGCGGATATTTCAGGCAGGGGTGGCTGCTGCTGATCCCCACGCCGCTGTCACGGCAGTACTGGATGATGTTCAAACACCGGCCCGCATCATCGCGGTTGGCAAGGCCGCGCGCCGGATGGCTGCGGCTGCAATGGCCCGGTTTCCGGGGGTTCCGGCATTGGTGGTCACCAATTACGAAAATGCCACCCCGTTGGCGGGGGCCACGGTGATGGCCGCCGGTCATCCTGTGCCGGACGAAAACGGTGCAAAGGCGGCCCAAGCGGTCATCGCAGCATTGCAGGCAAGCGATGGTCCGGTGCTGGCCCTGATCTCGGGGGGTGGGTCCGCGCTTTTGCCTGCACCGGCGCGCGCGCTGTGTCTTGCGGACAAGATTGCGGTGAACCAGGCCTTGCTGGCCGGCGGTCTGGAGATCAACCAGATGAACCTTGTGCGCCAGCAATTGTCCGATTTGAAAGGCGGTGGGTTTTTGCGGCATGCAGCCCCGCATCCGGTCACGGCGCTGCTGTTATCGGACGTGATTGGGGATGATCTGTCGGCAATTGCGAGCGGACCAACGGTTGGCCCGATCGGGACTGCGCAGGATGCGATCGACGTGCTGCAACAGGCCGGCATTTGGGGCAAGCTTCCCGATGTGGTGCAGCAGCATCTTTTGTCCGCGCCGCCTGCGCCCACACTCCCCGCGGCGCGCAACATCCTGATTGGGTCCAACGAAAAAAGCGTGGCTGCGATGGTTGATGCAGCGCCAGACGCGCGCGCCTTGCCGCAGCCGATCACCGGTGATGTGGGGCAGGCCGCAATAGCGATCTGTGACGGGGCAGGCCCGGGCATCACGGTCTGGGGGGGGAAACCACCGTTGTATTGCAGGGCAGCGGGCGCGGCGGGCGCAATCAGGAACTTGCCTTGCGGATCGCGCAAGAGGCCGCGCGGCGGGGCTGGCGCGACTGGGTCTGCCTGCAAGGGGGCAGCGACGGCCGCGACGGCCCGACCGACGCGGCAGGCGGTCTTGTTGATCAGGATACGATTGGAAAGATCACCGATCTTGCAGGGTTGCTGGCCAATAATGACAGCTACGCGGCGCTTGCGCAGGCCGGTGACCTGCTGATGACCGATGCCACAGGGACGAATGTTGCCGATCTTGGGGTGATGATCCGACCTTAATGGGTTCTGACCCTAAAGCGTTATGCAAAAACCTGAATCGCCTAACGCTGCCTGAAATCAAAGATTTCAACGCATTAGGCGATATGCGATGTATCAGGTATTTCGTCAAACGCTGTCGTCATCATCATGTTCGATGAATGCGCCATACTGCCCCGCATGAAAGACCAGCGGCGCGCCGCCTCGATGATGGGCCTTGGTCACCTGACCCACAACAATCACGTGATCCCCGGCATCATGTGTCGCATGCAGATTGCATTCAAAGGTTGCCAGCGCCCCTTCGATGATGGGCATGCCGCAATGGGACAGATGCATGGGAATTTGGCCAATGGCGGTTTTCGACCGCAGGATCGCGGCGCAAACATCGCGCTGATCCGCCCCCAGTACATGCACAGCAAACCGGCGCGATCCGGCAAAATGTTCGAACCGCTTGGATGCCTTGGCCGGTGACCACAGGATCAGCGGCGGATCCAGCGACACGCTGGCAAAACTGTTGGCCACAATGGCAACCGGCCCTTCGGGGCTGTCGGTCGTGACCACGGTGACGCCGGTGACGAATGTCCCCAATGCCCCGCGAAAACTATCGGAATCGCTGCTTGGGTCGAATGTTGCAAGTGTACCAGCGTCCATCACGGAACCTCATTCCCTAGGGCAGCGGTATAGAGCTTATACCATGTCTGCCGATCCATATTTACATTCAAAGCATCCGATAGGCGCTTGATCCTGCTGATATTATTTGTCCCCATCACAGGCATGATCCGGGCCGGATGCGCCACTAGCCATGCAACGGCCACAGCCCCGATATCAACATCGTTTTCCTGTGCAACGCTTGTCATCGCCGTACGCAATTCCGCATTGCCTTCGCCACTGACAAGGCTGCCGCCGCCCAAGGGCGACCACGCCATGATCGGGATGGCCCGTTCCTGCAGATAGGCGACATCACCATTGGTAAAGCCGTGATGCGCGGTCAGTGACAGTTCTATCTGGTTGGTGATCAGGGGGGTGTCCATCGCCGATTGCAGCAACGTCCAGTCATGAAGCTTGAAGTTGGAAACGCCAACGGATCGGACCTTACCGGACGCGACAATCTGGTCCAGTGCGGCGCCCGTCTCAATATGGTTCATCAGCGGGTCGGGGCGGTGAATAAGCAATGTGTCGATCTTGTCGACGCCCATAAGGCGCAGGGAATGATCGACAGATGCGACGATATGGGCCGGGCTGGTATCGTAATATTTGACCTGCGCGCTGTCTGCGTAGCGCCCGGCGGGGATCAGTATATCGCATTTCGTGACGATCTCGATCTGTTCCTTCAACTGCGGGGCAGCCGCCAGGGCCTTGCCCAGCACCTCTTCTGCGGCGTAGCCGCCATAGATATCGGCCTGATCCATCGTGGTGATGCCCTGTTCCAGGCAGACCTCAAGCTTGGCCTGCACATGGGCCGCAGATGTGTCGGTGTCATCTGCCAGACGCCACATCCCATAGATGATGCGGCTGAATGACAGGTCGTTGGTAATCTCAATACGGTTCAATGACGTGGTCCTGTGCCCAATGGTGTCGCGGGTGTTGTTTTTGGCACGCGCCCATAAACATGTGGCAACGAGCAGGTGTTCAGATGTGGCATGACCCGGGTTCCAAAATGCTTTGCCTCATCAATATGCGGGTAGCCTGAGAAGATGAAAGCACGAATACCCATCTTTTGATAGGTCTCGATTTTCGACAGAATCTGATCGGTTGACCCGACAAGGGCCGCGCCGCATCCCGATCTGGCCCGGCCAACGCCTGTCCACAGGCCCGGCTCGACATAGCCGAACTTGTCCGCCAATTCGCGGGCCTTGGCCTGATGGGCCACACCCAGCGAGATACTGTCATGCGCCCGGTCACGGATCAACTTGCCGTATTCGTCGTCCAGCTTGCTGACGATGTAATCAGCATATTCGCGCGCCTCCGCTTCGGTGTCGCGGACGATCATATGTACCCGCAGCCCGTAATCCAGGGTCCGCCCATGGGCAGCGGCCTGTGCATGCACATCCTTCATCCGCTGTTCCAGCTGCGCCATGGGTTCGGGCCACATCAGATAGACATCACATTGCGCGCCACACAGGTCCAGCGCCGCAGGGGAATACCCCCCGAAATAGAGCAGCGGCCCACCATTCTGCTGGTACGGGCGTGCGGGCCCGGTGGGCACAGTCGTAAACTGATAGATGTCGCCCTGATGGTTGATTTCGTCCTGCGTCCAGGCCTGCCGCAGGATTTCGACCACTTCATGGCTGCGCTTGTAACGATAGGCGCTGTCGGCCACTTCGCCCGGGAAATCGCTGCTGATCACGTTCAGTGTCAGGCGGCCCTGCAGCATATGATCCAGCGTTGCCACAGTACGGGCCAGCATGATCGGCTGCATCTCACCGCACCTTATGGCGGCCAGAAAGTTCATCCGTTCGGTCAACGGGGCCATGCCCGCGACAAAGGACAGCGTGTCCTGTCCGACCTGGTATGAAGAGGGGGCGAGAATATTGCGGAAACCCTGGCGCTCGGCCTCTTGCGCGATGTCGCGGCAATGCGCCCAGGACGAGCGTAGATCGCCATCCGGCACGCCGAGAAACTGATAGTCATCAGAACAAAGCGCGGAAAACCAACTGACTTCGGCCCCGTCCAGATCAGCGCTGGTGACCGGCACAACAGACATCGATTCCCTCCCCGTTATGGTGTTGTTTTAACTTGCGTATCACGGGGCGATTTGTGTAACAATAGTGTATCAATTCGACCGCATGACCATGGGAGGGGTCCTGTGCCGGACACCTCAGCCTTGCCGAAATATATTCAGGTCAGCGAGATGCTGATCCGCGAGATTGCCGCAGGACATCTGGCCGATGGTGCCAGACTTCCGCCCGAACGTGAAATGGCCGATGATCTGGGCATTGCGATTGGAACACTTCGCAAGGCGCTTGCGGATGTGGCGGCCAAGGGGTTGCTGCAACGCAGGCAGGGTTCGGGCAATTATATCACGCACAGGCCGGTGGTCGATTCCGTTTATGCGTTTTTTCGGCTGGAACTGCTGCGGGGGGGTGGGCTGCCCACGGCAGAACTGCTGACGGTTGACAGGCTCGCAAAACCTGCGGGCCTTCCCGCATGCGGGCAGGCGGATAGCGGGCATCGGATCCGCCGTTTGCGGTTGCTGGATGGGCAACGGGTGGCGCTTGAGGAAATCTGGCTTGACGGGGCGCGGGCTGACCGGATCAATCCGGATGAATTGTCGGAGTCTCTTTATCACTATTACCGCAATGCGCTGGGGATCGTCATCGCCTCGGTCGAGGATCGTATCAGCGTCGGAGCCGCACCGGACTGGTCGCCGCCTGCCTTTCAGCTGAAGCGGGGCCAGCCCTGCGGGTATATCGAACGGATCGGACAGACCGCCGACAAGGCAAATGTAGAGTTTTCGCGCACATGGTTTGACGGCACGCATGCCCGCTATGTCTCGCGTATGGGAAAAGGTTAGGGCAGTTTGGAAAAGATACGTTACGGGTTGATCGGGTGCGGGATGATGGCGCGCGAGCATATCCAGAATATCCAGCTTTTGCCGCATGGCTGTGTCAGCGCGGTCTATGACCCGGTTCAGGAACTGGCTGAAACGGCTGCCGCGTTGGCGGGCGGGGCCTTTGTGGCAGAGACATTTGATGCATTGCTGGCCCATGATGCTGTTGACGCCTGGGTCATTGTCAGCCCGAACTATCTGCATGTGGGGCAGCTGCGCCAGATTGTGGCCCAACGCCCGTTGCCGATCTTATGTGAAAAGCCGCTATTTACCGATGTCGCCGATGGGCCAGCGGTTCAGGCGCTCTTTGCCGGATATCCGCATCCGGTCTGGGTTGCGATGGAATACCGCTATATGCCCCCCATTGCCGCCCTGATCGACCGGGTTGCTGCGGTCACCGGCGGCATCAAGATGCTGACCATCCGCGAGCATCGTTTCCCGTTCTTGCCAAAAGTCGGCGACTGGAACCGTTTCAATGCGCAAACGGGGGGGACATTGGTTGAAAAATGCTGCCACTTCTTTGATCTGATGCGTTTGCTGATCGGGGCAGAGCCGGTGCGGGTCATGGCCAGTGCAGGGCAGGCGGTGAACCATCTGGATGAACGCTATGACAATCGGACGCCGGATATCTGGGACAATGGCTATGTCATTGTGGATTTCGCAAATGGCGCCCGCGCGATGCTGGAGTTATGCATGTTCGCCGAAGGATCACGCTATCAAGAAGAGGTCAGCGCAGTTGGGCCTGCCGGCAAGATCGAGGCGTTTGTACCCGGCCCGGGCCGGTTCTGGCCTGATACGCTGGGCGCGCCGCCTGTGCCGCAACTGGTCGTCAGTCCGCGATCGCCCAAGGGGCCGTATGTCGTCGATATTCCTGTGGATCCAACATTGCTGGCAGCGGGTGACCATAATGGGTCAACTTTTTACCAGCATCAGCGGTTCAATGCAGCCATTGTAGAACGGGCACCGGTCGAGGTGACCGTTGATGATGGTGCAAAGGCTGTGATGATCGGGCTTGCGGCGCAGGAAAGTGCGCGTACCGGGCGCGCGATCACGATGTAGACGGACCGCGCGTGATACTGTGCTTAGTTGTCAGCGGTGTTGGCTGACAGAATGATAAGGCAGTCTTCACCTTCGCAAGTTACGTATTGTGCAGGAACGTAGAGTTCGCCGGCGCTTGTGGTGAGGACGTAAGCGTCTTGCTGGAACCCTGCAAATTCACCGCTAATGGTGATGTCTTGCTCTTTCAGCGTCAGCGAAATCTCACTCGCGCTTGAAATTGTTGGAAGAAACGAAGCTGCCAGAATTGCTGCTGCTGCCGTGTATGTCGAGGCTTTTTTATTGAACATTGTACCACCCAAAAGAGTTAAAGCGTCTAAATAATGACATAATTACAGTTCGCGGGGGGCAGGTGTCAACGAAAACCGACAGCTTCGTGTGTCTTCTATGGCGATTTCGTCAATCCCCTTGCGACGTTGCAAAAAAGTGTATGACTTTTCAGCGAGTTACAACTTATAGGTGTGTGATTGCCTTACCATGATATGCCTAGATTGTGACATTTTATCCACATAAAGGCGCAAATCTGCACCCAGTGCCCAATTTGTGCCATACTGTTTGGGTTGGCAGCCCGCACCGCTAGGCCGCAAAAAAGGGGCCCGCAATGTGGCCCCTTGGTCGTTCGCTTGGTGAACTGGCGTATGCGCTGCTTAGCACCCGATCTGGGCGCAGATGCGTTCGCGATAGGCCGCGTTGGCACCGGTGACTTCGCCAGAGGCGCCGGGCGCGTCATCTGCACAGCTGAGCGCGTAGCTGGCGGCCAGACCATCATTGACACAGGATGCGATATCCCAGCCCGGTGGAATATCGGTCAGGTCGACCTGGTTCCATTTCGGGTGGCCATTTTCCTGCAGATCGGGGAAACGCTCGAAAATCTGGTTCGCCACATCCGAGACGGCCTTGCAGCTTGCCCTGTGATAACTGTTCAGCCCCTTGTTATACTCGTAGGTCATCAGGATCGCCTTGACCGCGACAACATCCAGGGCTTCTTGCTGAAATGCATAAGTTCCCGCGGGGATCTTGGCGGGTGTGTAGACCGATTGCAGCACCGGGTCCGAGATCGGCAGCAGGTGGAAGCGCGCGCTGTCGATATCAGCGTTGCTGAACAGACCTGTCGGCGCCCCGGCCACATAGAAAAACGCGTCGATATCGCCCGATTGCAACTGCGCAAATGAATCGTCCGGCCCGATTGTCAGCCGCTCGGCCACGCCGATATCAGCCAGATCAAGGATCAGCGAGGCGGTCAGGAACGTGCCGCTATCCTGAACCCCGATGGCCACCCGTTTGCCAGCCAGATCATCCAATGATGTGATGTCCTTGGATGCCAGGATGTGGACTTCTTCGTTATACAGCGGGAAAGCGATACGCACCCCTTCAATGGCGCGTGCAATGGCCGGGTCATCTGCCGAATAGGTCTGCAGATATTCCAGAACGTCACTTTGCACGATGCCAAATTGTGTTCGTGGACGTTGCCGGACCCCAAGGAAATTTTCGAGCGATCCCGCGGATTCCCGCACCGTCAGTGTTTGTCCGCAATTGCCCATCAGCCCTGCAATATCATTGCCAAACTGGATATAGGTGCCTGTCGGACCCCCGGTAAGGATGTTCTTTTCGAATTCCTGCGCACTGGCGGATGTCAGGCCCAAAAATAGGGCGGCCACGGTGCATGCAGCCCGGCGTATCAATGAAGTATTTTTTAACATGGTATTCGTTCCTGTCATTTGAATTGGGGCGGGTTAGCAGCGTCCGAGGTCGCGGATCAGCGACACAAGTGTCTGGCGGTTGGCCGTGCCAAATACCATGGACAAGGCATCAAATGCACAAACCCCATCGGTGAGCAGCGTTTCCAGTTCGGCCCGTTCTGCGGCGGTCGCCGTACCAAGGCCCGGCGCGGCAAGCAGTGCCCGGCGCACATCGGCGGGGGCGACAGCATCGTCACGCGTTTGTGGGGGTGGCGGGGTTTCGGCAGCGATCTGTTGGCGCAAGGCATCCAGTTCGAGCTTTGCAGCATCTCGCGCCATCATGGCGGCATCCCGTTCTGCCTGTGCCGCGTCGCGTTCAGCTTGTACGGCGTCACGCTCTGCCTGCACGGCGCTGCGTTCAGCCTCGGCTGAGTCCCGCTCGGCCAATGCTGCATCGCGGTCAGCTGCGGCATCGGCCAGCGCGCTCAGCGCCTCGTCGGTCAATGTGGCGGACCGGTTCTTGGCGACCTCTGTCTGCGCTGTAAGCTCTACCAACGCGGCTTCGATGTCCTGCTTTTGCGCGGTCAATGTTGCCAGCTGTGCTTGTGTTTCCTCGAGCGCGGAACGGGCCTTGTCGGCCTCTGCCCTGGCCGCATCGCGGGCTGAAAACGCAGCGTTGGTTTCGTCCATCGCATTTTGCGCCTGTTCCTGCATGGCTGATTGCGCGTTTTGCGCTGTCACTTTCTGCGCGGAGAGCGTCGCCAGATCCTGATCAATCCGGACTTTCTCGGCAGTTGCGGCATCCAGGGCAGATCGCACATTCGCCAGCGTGGCGCTTGTTTCTTCCAGGCTAGATTGTGACGTGGCGACCTGATCATTCAAATCGCCCAACTCCGCCTCGAGCGCAGTCACGCGTGCGGCGATGGCGGTCCGCTGGCTGGTCAGTTCCTCGATTTCAGCGCGGGCGATTTCGATCTGGGTGGTCAGATCTGACTGCTCTGTCCGCAACTCGGCGACATTTGCGAGCAGCTCATCATATGCTGATTGCGTTGCCGCAAGTTTCTGTTCGACCTCTTGCAGCGCTGTTTCTGATGTCGCCACAGCGGCGGGCGCTTGTGTTTCGGTCGCTGCGGGCGCTTCGCCGGTTGTGTCGGTTTGCGCCAGCGACAGGGTGCTGGTTAAGCCAAGCACCGTCGCCAAACCAATGGCAGACGCATAATTTTTCATTGGACCCCACAATACAAAAATAAATAACCACTCTAACAGTGCCGACAATCGCAATAAAATCAAGCGGCTTGATCGCAATATCTGGGATACTTGCACGGGTAAGGGATGCGAATCGCGTTTAGGTTGTGGCCTGTAAGCGCCATTTGATGACAGAGTCGCGGTTGCACTGGTCCGCCGTTTTGGTCTGGTCCCATCAATCATCGCGCCGCTACCTTATGGCCAGATGATCCCGCAGGACCATGTTGAATAATGCAGGTTTCTCAAGGTGGGCGGCATGCGCGCATCCGGGCAGAACGGACAGCTGGCTATTGGGGATATTGTCCCACAAAAGCGCGATTTGCGCCCATTGATATGTCCGGTCCCGGTCACCCCAGATGATCAGCGTGTCATGTGGCAGCGCGGGCAGGGCGGTTTCGCCTGACCATGATTGCATCGCATCCAGCCCCCCGGCAATTGCTGCCGCCGTCGCGCGTTCGGCGATTGCGGCGCATGCGGGATAGGCCGGGGCGGCGGCCCCGTCGCCAAACCAGGTGGCGGCGATCCGGCGTGCGGTGGCCTTGGGGCCGTCCGTTTTGGCCCGCGCCTTGCTTTGGGCAATCGTCTCAAAACGTCCCGGGAGGACCCCGATTGCGCCAGTGGCATAAAGGACAAGCTGTCCGATTTGTGACGGAACCTTGCGCGCAATCTCTTGCGCGATCATGCCGCCCATGGAGTGTCCGAGCAGGTGAAACCGGGTCACGCCACGCTGTTGCAGCTCTGCAATGACCCAGTCGGCAAATCCGCTGATCGTCGTGATCGGGGCAAGGTGATTGTTGGCGCCGAACCCGGGCAGATCAAGCGCGATCACGTCCGACGTCGCCGCCAGGGCCGCGATCTGGCCATCCCATTGCGCGGCCCCGCCCATGAACCCATGGACCATGACAAGCGGTGTCACTTGCGTTGCCCCTGCACGATGCGGTCGAGGATCATGGCGCAAAACAGGATCGCAAAACCGGCCAGAATGCCCTGTCCGACATTGGCATATTGCAGCGCCTCTAGTACGTCCTCGCCCAGTCCCTTGGCCCCGATCAGCGAGGCCACCACAACCATTGCAAGCGAAAGCATGATGGTCTGATTGATCCCCGCGCGGATTGACGGGCTTGCCAGCGGCAGGTCAACCCGGGTCAGCAGATACCATTTGTTGGCCCCGAAACTGATCGCCGCCTCGCGCACGCTTTCCGGCACCCCCCGCAGACCCAGCACGGTCAGGCGCACAACCGGTGTCCCACCAAAGATCATTGTTGTGACAACTGCGGCCGGCTTGCCTGTTCCGAAGAAGGCAATGACCGGGATCATGAAAACAAAGGCGGGCATGGTCTGCATGAAATCCATGATGGGCTGGATGGCTGCATAAAAGCGGGGGCGGCGTGCGGCAAACATCCCCAGCGGAATACCAATCAGGATCGACAGACAGGCGGCTGTTCCCAGCAGGGCCAGCGTGGTCATGGCCTTTTCCCAAAAACCCAAGAGCCCCATATAGGACAGGAACGCACCCGAATAGATCGCCATGCGTACCCCTGCCGTCAACCATGTCAGCAGAACGATCAAGGACGCGATCACGATCCATGGTGTGCTGACAAAGACGATCTCCAGCGCGTCCAGAACCAGACGGATCACAAATGTGATGCCGTCAAACAGCGCTTCGCCGTTCAGTACCGCCCAGTTAAAGAAACCCTCGACCCAGGCAATGCTGGTCAGGCGAATATCGGGATCTGTTGGGAAGGTGCTGAGCAAGGTGAACCGCCCCGGGAAGCTGTAGTGAAGCATCGCGGCCATCGCGATCAGTGCCATGAAAACGGCGCTGAACACGATTTGGGAAACAGGCATGCCGGAGCGGATGCTGCGATCCGACAACCAGTCGGAAAAGCGCGCTTCAAGCGCCCAGTTGGCCACGGTTGCCTGCGCCGCCTTGGCCAGCAGCAACATGCCAAGCCCGATCATGGCAATCTGCGGGCCTTGCGCAGCAAGTGCCGCCGCCTCGTCGCGAATGCCGCCGATATTGGCCTCGAGCCCCTCGACGGCGCGGCGGAAGGCATCGACCCGGTCGGACCCGTCCTCAATTGCGGCTGCCAATTGCTGGCGCCGCAATTCCAACGTGCCTTCGATGGATGCGATCCGGTCCATGGCATCGGCGCCGAGATCGCCGAACAATCCCCGGGCAATCTGGACAAGCGCCAGTGCCTCGATGATCAGAAATGGCAGCGCCCAGGACCAAAGCCCGCGCGCCCCGAACCAGATGGGGCCAAAAAGCCCGGCCATCAGATTAAAGGTCGGGGTGAACCGGGCGGAGGCACCGATCTTGTCAAAATTCCTGATGTAATATGAAGGGCTGGTGCGCACGAATGTGCGGATATTGGTGTGCCGCTCTTGTGCATAGGCAATGGCGGCGTCGCTGTTGGGATCGTCAAGCGGATTTACGGTGCCGTCCATCATGATACCTCGGTCCCCTCGATCACGGTGCGCAGCAGATCGGCGCGCGTGATGATGCCCACATCGCTGCCGCTATCCTGCACAAGAATCGGGTTGGCGTCGTCAATCGCAAGATTGATCAGGTTGCTGAGCGTTTCCTGTCCATCCACCTTTGGGGCATTGGCGGGCAGGGGGGTGTTTGCAGACAGGTAGGCGTCAAGCGGTTGCATGACCGCATGTGCATGAACCACCTTCAGACGCGAAATGCCTGCCACGAAATCTGCCACGTAGTCGTCGGCGGGGTGCATCACGATATCTTCTGCCGTGCCGACCTGTACCACCTTGCCGTCCCGCATGATCGCGATGCGATCCCCGATGCGCACCGCCTCATCAAGGTCATGAGTGATGAAAATCGTGGTCTTCTTCAGGATTTTGGACAGCCGGATAAATTCGTCCTGCAACTGCCGGCGGATCAGCGGATCAAGCGCTGAAAAAGGCTCGTCCATCAACAGCACATCGGGATTTGCGGCCAATGCCCGGGCGAGGCCGACGCGCTGCTGCATCCCGCCCGACAGCTCGTGGGCGAATTTCGAACCCCACGCCCCAAGTTCCACGATGTCGAGAATTGCCGCCGCCTGCCGCATGCGATCATTCTTGGACACATGCCGGATTTCGAGGGGCATCGCCACGTTGTCGAGCACCGACCGATGGGGCATCAGCGCAAAGTTCTGGAACACCATGCCGATCTTGCGGTTCCTGAAATTCTGCAGCTCCTTTGGCCCAAGGGCCATGACATCCGTACCCTCGATTTCGATCTTGCCGGCGGTGGGTTCAAGCAACCGGTTGAAATGGCGCACCAGGGTCGATTTTCCGCTGCCTGACAGGCCCATGACGCAGAAAATCTCGCCCCGGTTGACCGACAGGCTGACATCAGCCACGCCCACAACGGCGTTGAATTCGGCCAACACCTCGGCCTTGGACAGCCCGCGATCCCGGATCGCCTGCAGCGCCCGTTCGGGGCGGGCGCCAAAAATTTTCCAGACATTCGAAATCTCAATGACACTGTCATTGCTGCGCATCATGGCATTGCCCATTGTCAAACATCGTCGGCACGGAATGACCCCGTGCCGACGTTGGTCCAGGTCCGTGAGTGGCCTATAGTCCCAGCATCGCGTCAACCCGATCTGAATTTTCCGCAACCCAATCCTTGGCGACCTCAGCCGGGTCGCGTCCATTGGCGCTGATCTCGAATGCGAGGCCGCTGACATCGCTGGTTGTCAGCGCGAAATTCGCAAAGAATTCGGCAATGGCTGGTGAGCGGTCGACTAGCGAATTGGACCAGGCAATCTGAACCTGTTTGAGGTCATCCTTGGTTGCGACCATGGATTTTTCATACCAGTCGGCATCATCCGAGGGCTGCACCATGACATATTTCTCAGGATCGAATGTCGGTTCGGTCAGCATCATCACGTCAAACATGAACCAGACGGCATGGGGCTCGTAGCAATAAAAGGCGTAGCCTTCGCCCTTGGCGATACTGTCCTTGATGCGTGCGGTCTTCACGGCCTCTTCGGCGCGAATGGGTTCGATGAAATCAAGAAGGCCGTAATCGCGTACCTTCACTTCGTTCACATTGGCCGACGCCCAGCCGGGTGCGCCGATCCACATCTCGCCCATGCCGTTGCCGTCGCTATCCATCAATGCTGCGACATCCGGGCGGCCCAGATCAGCGATGTCAGTGATATTGTTGGCCTCGCCAAAGTCTTTCGAGACACAAAAGCCCTGATTGCCCTCATACGGGTTAGATGACAGCGTGACCGTGCCAGCCTCATCGACATATTGGTTGGTAAAGCTTTCCTGATTGGGCAGCCACACATCGGGATGCACATCAATATCGCCTTCGCCCTGATCCATGGCCTGGAAAATCGTGGCGTTGTTTCCGGGAACATATTCGACCGTGCCGCCGATCCGGCTGGTGACAACCTCGCCCAGCACATGGGCAATTGCCTGGGCGCCGGTCCAGGATGGCACGCCGATCTTGACCTCTTCGGCAAAGGCAGGTGCGGTAACCACGCCGACCAGTGCCGCTGCCATCAGGTTCGTCTTGAGTGTCATTGCGTTGATCTCCTTGTTGGTCTTTTTTCGAATCTTTTATGGGGAATATCCTGGCAATCCGAAGATTTCCGGATAGCCAAAAAGCGCCGCACTTCCGCCCGTATGAGCAAAAACAACGTTATTCATGCCGTCGAAATAGCCTTTTTTGGTCAAATCAATCAGCCCGTCGAGACCTTTGCCCGAGTAAACCGGATCGAACAAAAGCCCTTCGGTCTCGGCCAAAAGCCGCAAGGCGGCGACCATCCCGTCAGTTGGTGCGCCGTAGCCCGGCCCGACATAATCACAATTGGCGCGCACGGCCTGCCGCGCGATCTCGTCCGGGCTTCCCAAATGGTCGGCCGTGCGCTGGGCGAGGGTGTAGACCATGTCTTCCTGCTTGGCCTGCGGGGCGCGCACCCCGATGCCAAGCAGGTGAATATCGCTTTGCAATGCAGCCAGCCCGGCCACAAGGCCTGCCTGGGTTCCCGCGCTGCCCGTGGCGTGGACAAGCGCGTCGATCTGCAGCCCCACGCCGTTGGCCTGTTCGACCAGCTCGCGCGCGCAATTGACATAACCCAAGGCGCCGATGGCATTCGATCCGCCGCCCGGAATGACATAAGGATTGCGTCCCTGCGCCCCGAGGTGATCGGCAAGCTGCGCCATCTCGGCATTCATATCGGCACCGCCCGGGCGTTTGGACACGGTCGCCCCGTGCAACCTGTCCAGCAGGACATTGCCGTTCAAGATGTAGTTTTCATCGGTTGATCCGGTGCGATCCTCCAGAAGGATATGGCAGGCCATGCCCAGCTTTGCCGCCGCCGCGGCGGTCTGGCGTGCATGGTTGGATTGGGTTGCCCCCTGGGTGATAATCGTATCGGCACCCAAGCGCTGGGCATCTGCCATCAGGAATTCCAGTTTTCGGGTCTTGTTGCCCCCCGATGACAGCCCTGTGCAATCGTCACGCTTGACCCAAAATCGCGGGCCGCCCAGTTTTTCGCTCAGCCGGTCCATCGGTTCCAGCGGGGTCGGAAAATGCCCCAGTGCGACCCGCGGAAACCTGGCCAGCCGGATCGCCAGATCCTTGCAGCGGCTTGCAGTCAAGTCGGCCGTGGTCGTCACTTGGTCAGTTACAGTCACGATATGCCCCCCAGCCACGCGATGAGGCAAAGCATCCTCTGGGGTCGCGCAAAAAAACAGTGCTTTTTCGTATGGCTGCCCGTACCATTTGTATGGGCAAGGGAGGGGTCGCGATGCATTTGCAGTGGTTGGACGATGTGCTGGTGCTGCTGGAAGAGGGTAACATGACCCGGGCTGCGGCCCGCCGAAACATCACCCAACCGGCCTTTTCGCGCCGCATCCGGGGGTTCGAGGACTGGTTGGGCGTGACGGTGCTGGACCGGAAAACCAACCGGGTTGATATCAGTCAGGCACTTGTGGCCAATGAGGGGGAAATTCGTGCCCTGATGGCCCGTTTGCGGGAGTTGCGCACAAAAATCGCCGACTTCGATTTGACCCGTATGACGGCCACCATCGCCGCCCAGCATGCGCCGATCTGTTCGACATTTCCCGATATGGCCCTGAAGGCCAAACACCAGTTTCCGGGGCTGCAATTCCGCATCCGTGCGGGCAATCTGAACGATTGCGTCTCGATGTTTCTGCGCGGCGATACCAGCATGCTACTATGCTACGAGGCTGAAAGCGTGGGTCCCCTGCAGTTCGGCCCCGAAATCCGGCGCGGCTTATGGGGGACTGATTATCTGGTCCCGCTTGTTGGTGGCGCGTTGCGCTATCGGGTCAAGGATCAGGGGGATATCCCGGCGGACACGCCCGCCATTGTCTACCCCGAAGACAGCTATTTCGGCGAGGTTCTGCAAAAAACCGAGCGGGTCTTTGGCACGCCGGGGTTCAGCGCCAATCCTGTCAGCATCACTGCATTTTCCAGCGGGGTGCGGGAACTGGTCCTGCAAGGGCTGGGTGTTGGCTGGCTGCCCTACAGCATGGTTCATCAACAGGTGGAAAGCGGCGCGCTGATTTCAGTGGCAAACCGCTATGGGCAAGAGCCGCTGGATGTGGCCGTCTATGCCGATAGCAAGGTCGACATGGCACAGGCGCTGATGACGCTTTGGACGGATCAGACAGGGCCGTCAAAGACGCCCGAGTGATCCGCGCATAACGATTGCGACGTCAAGTTGCCGATGTGTGATCGCGGGGTGTCCTTCGATCATGTGGACCAGATCTCGTGCGGCCGCGCGGCCCATTTCGCGGTGGGGCACATGAACTGTCGTCAGCGGCGGATGCAGGATGCCCGCCAGCTCAATATCGTCAAATCCGGTGATCGACACATCATCCGGCACGCGCAGTCCCAATGCCACAGCCTTTGACAGGGCGCCGGCGGCCAGGACATCGTTGCCGCACATGACAATTGTGGGTTTGTCATCGGCCTGCATCAGCGTGGCGAAGGCCGCGGCACCATTTGCGATGTCATAAGGTGTTTCAATGACGACCAGCTCCGCTGGATCAAGCCCCTTATCTGTCATCGCGTCCCGAATGCCTGCCAGACGATCGGCCGCACGATCATTGCCCTTCACAAGGCCCGAGATTGCTGCAATTTTCTGGTGGCCCATGGACATCACGGTTTCGGCAAGCTTGCGCATCGCCGCCCGATTGTCGAACCCGACCGAGGCCTGCGGCCGGTCAGGAAGAAAGGCCCAGGCCAGCACTGTCGGAACGCCCCGCTGTGCGAGGTAATCATAGATCGCCTGCTCCCGTTCATACCCGATCAACAGCAGACCATCCGCGCCGCGGGCCACAAGCGCCCTGATCTGTTCGGCCTCCAGGCTGGGCTGATAGGCGCTGCTGGATACCAGCAGGTTATATCCCAGATCATGCAGCGTTTCCTGAAAGGCCTGCAGCCCGCGCGCGAAGATCGCGTTTTCCATGGTGGGAACAATCGCCCCAATCGTATGGGTCCGTTTGGCGGCCATGGCCCTTGCGCCGAAATTGGGGGTATAGCCTAGGGCATCAACCGCTTTCATGACCTTTTCGCGCGTGTCCTGCGAAACCTTGTGTTGTGCGTTCAGGCAGCGAGATACCGTGGCCGTTGATACGCCCGCCCTGCGCGCGACATCCTCCAGCGTTGGTATTGGTGGCGATTGGGATGTGACCGGGTCGGGTCCAGTTACCATTTTGCCAACATCCTTATTTGAGTTTCCTAAACACGCATCTGCAAATGCAGTTTAGCACTTGTGCGAATCTAATGTAAGCGCTTACACGAAGCCAAGCAAAACTGTCGGAGGCGTCGCGTGTTCCTGATATTCGCCCATTGTGCCACCTGGACGGGATGGATCGGCGCCGCTTCATTTTCATCACCAAATCATTCGTTTTTGCTCACCGACACCTGCGCCTGATATCTGCAAATAGGATTGACAGACATGACCCGAGAATATCTGAAAAAAGCCACCCTGACCGCCAAGTCGGATGCGTCCGAGACGCATAAGATCGTGACAGACATTCTTGCCGATATCGAAGCGGGCGGCGATGCAAAGGCGCTGGAATACACGGCCAAGTTCGACCGCTATGATGGCAACGTGCTGCTGACGCAGGAAGAAATCGACGCAGCAATCGCGACGGTTCCGGAAAAGCTGAAATCGGATATTCGTTTTGCGCATGATAACGTCAAACGCTTTGCCGAGTTGCAGAAAAGCACTGTCGCCGATGTCGAGATGGAGATCGCACCCGGTTTTGTGGCAGGCCAGAAATCCATCCCCGTGGATGCGGCGGGTTGCTATGTGCCGGGGGGGCGTTACAGCCATATCGCCTCGGCGATCATGACGGTGACGACCGCCAAGGTTGCCGGATGCAAGCATATCACGGCCTGTTCGCCGCCGCGTCCTGGTGTCGGGGTTGCCCCCGCAATCATCTATGCGGCTCATATCTGTGGGGCGGACAAGATCCTTGCCATGGGCGGGGTGCAGGGTGTCGCGGCGATGACCTTTGGTCTTTTTGGCCTGCCCAAGGCCAACATCCTTGTGGGGCCGGGCAACCAGTTCGTGGCCGAGGCCAAGCGTATCCTCTTTGGTCGCGTGGGCATTGATATGATCGCAGGTCCGACCGACAGTCTGGTGCTGGCCGACAAGAATGCAGACCCGCATATTGTGGCAACCGATTTGGTCTCGCAGGCGGAACATGGCTATAATTCACCGGTATGGCTGGTCACGGATGATCGCGCTTTGGCCCAAAAGGTGATGTCGCTGGTCCCGGACATGATCGCGGATCTGCCCGAGCTGAACCGCGAGAATGCGTTTGCCGCCTGGCGCGACTATGCCGAGGTGATTGTTTGCGCCGACCGCGCGGATATGGCGGCCTGTTCGGATGAATATGCGCCCGAGCATCTGACAGTGCAGGCCGATGACCTTGATTGGTGGCTGGCGAACCTGACCTGCTATGGCTCGCTCTTTCTGGGCGAGGAAACCACCGTGTCCTATGGTGACAAGGCGACAGGGACCAATCACGTGCTGCCCACATCGGGGGCCGCGAGCTATACTGGCGGGCTGAGCGTGCATAAATACATGAAGATTGTGACATGGCAGCGGGCCACGCGGGACGGCTCCAAGGCGGTGGCCGAGGCGACGGCGCGGATTTCCCGGCTTGAGGGGATGGAAGGTCATGCCCGCGCCGCCGATGTGCGCCTTGCCAAGTATTTCCCGGACGAGACTTTCGATCTGTCCGCAAATGGCTGACCCCGGCGCGCTTTTTGACCTCAGCGGCAAGGTGGCCTGCGTGACAGGGGCAAGCGCGGGTCTGGGGCGACGGGCGGCGATTGCGCTGGCCGCGGCAGGGGCGAGTGTGGTTGGCGTGGCGCGCCGCGCCGACGCGCTGGACCGGCTGCGGGACGAGGTCGGGCCTGCCGCGGCGGGCGTCGCGGCTGATGTAGCTGACCGCGACGGCATCGCCCGGCTTGTGACGGATATCGCCGCCCCGTTCGGCGCGCCGGACATCGTGCTGCACGCCGCAGGCGTGAACACCCGTCAGACCGCCGATGAGGTCACCCCCGACGGATGGGATCAGACCGTTGCGCTGAACCTGTCGGCACCCTTCTTTCTCAGCCAGGCCATGGTCCCTGCGATGAAAGCCAAGCGCTGGGGGCGGATCGTGAATTTTGCATCCTTGCAGACCACGCGCGCCTTTCCCGGCGGCATCACCTATGGCGCCACCAAGGCGGGTATCGGCCAGTTGACCCGCGCCATGGCCGAGGCATGGTCGCCCTATGGGATCACCGCCAACGCAATCGGGCCGGGCTTTTTTCCGACCGAACTGACCGCGGCGGTGTTTGATGATGCCGACAGGACCGCACGCAATGCCGCGCAAACCTGTATCGGGCGCAACGGGACATTGGCGGATATTGACGGGCCGGTGCTGTTCTTATGCTCGGACGCATCCGCATATGTGACCGGACAGGTCCTGATGGTCGATGGGGGGTTCACCGCGAAATGAAGGCGTTGGTATATGACGGGGTTGAAACGCTTGGCTTTCGGGATGTGCCGGACCCTGCGCCCGGCGCGGGCGAGCATCTGATCCGGGTCGCGGCGGTGGGCATCTGCGGATCAGACATGCATGCCTATCTGGGACATGATGCGCGCCGGCCGGCGCCCTTGATCCTTGGGCATGAAGCGGCGGGTACGATCATTGGCGGGTCCCATGACGGGATGCGGGTCACCATCAATCCGCTGGTATCTTGCCTGACCTGTCCGGCCTGCAAGGCTGGCCGCGAGAATCTGTGCCCGGACCGGCAGATCATTTCGATGCCCCCGCGTGAAGGGGCGTTTGCGCAATATGTCGCCATGCCGATGCGCAATCTGGTTGCGATCCCCGACGGGGTGCCGATGGAAAAGGCAGCACTGGCCGAACCGCTTGCCGTCAGTTGGCACGCGGCCCGGCTGGCGATTGCGGCGCTGCATCCGGCGATGGACCGGCGGGCTATCGTGATCGGGGGCGGGGCCATCGGGCTGGCTGCTGCACTTGCCTTGACCGCGATGGATATAGCCGATGTCACAATCGTGGAACCCAATGCCGGTCGTCGCGCCTTTCTGGCGGATCAATGCGGCCAGGTCGCAGTGGCCGCTGCCGCAGGGACCGCACCGATTGTTATTGATGCTGTTGGTTTCGGGGCGACGCGGGCAACGGCCTCTGCCATTGCCGAACCTGGCGGCGTGATTGCGCATGTCGGATTGGGTGATGATGGGCCAGGGCTGGATATCCGGCGGGCCACGCTGCAAGAGATCACCTTTATCGGCACCTACACCTATACCGCGCAGGATTTCAAAGACACGGCCGCCGCGATTTTTGATGGCTGGCTTGGTCCCTTGGACTGGGTCGAGCACCGCGCCCTGTCCGGTGGCGCCAAGGCGTTCAAGGACCTGCGCGCGGGCGCGGTGGCGGCCCCCAAGATCGTCCTCGACCCGTGGAGCTAAGAATGAAACCCGACCTGCATCGGCCTGACGGTCTGGTGCATGAATTTCGACATAACAGGTTTGCATCATGGATGCAGACAGGCAATGGAAAGGCAGAATAAATGAATATCGACAAGAGGATATGCGATGATCTTGTTGCAAATGGCGTCTCATTCGTGACCACCGTGCCATGCAAGCAGCTGGCCGGTGTGATCGACGAAGTTGATCAGCGCGACGACATTTTCCATATCCCGTCCAACAAGGAAGACGAGGGGATGGGCCTGTGTGCAGGGGCGCATATGGGCGGCAAGCGCCCGGCGATCATCATGCAGAACACGGCCATCGGGGTGACGATCAATACGCTGGCCACGTTGATCCAGTATTACCGGATGCCCCTGCCGATGCTGATTTCCTACCGCGGTGAGCTGCGCGAGCCTGTCGCCTGTCAGGTCGAAATGGCGGTACATACCAAGGCGCTATTGGCGCAGCTGAACATCCCGACTTACCATTTTCACTGGCAGAAGGATGTCGAAGAATTCGACAACATCCTGAAATACACCTTCATGTGCAACAAACCCGTGGCGATCCTGACCGACGCCAACTTTTGGGGAGGCTATGGCGACCAATGATCCGTTCAGAAATTCTTAAAGAAATCGCACCGATCATTCGTGATCATCTCGTTGTCTGCAATATCGGCCTGCCAAGTCAGGAATTGCATATGATCGACGACCAGCCGACCAACTTTTACATGTTGGGAACAATGGGCCTGTCGTCGTCTATCGGGTTTGGATTGGCCTTGTCGCAGGACAAACCGGTCATCTCGATTGACGGGGATGGATCGGTGCTGACCAATCTGGGCACCTTGCCCACAATCGCCAATAACGCGACGGGCAATTACACGTTGCTGATCATCGACAATGGGTCCTACGGATCGACCGGGGATCAGCCGACCTATGCTGGCCGCAAGACCAGCCTGACGGACGTTGCGCGGGCATGCGGCTGTGAGAATGTGATCGAGGTGCAGGACAAGGATCTTGGCCCCGTGCTGCAAGCGGCCATTGACAGCGACCAGATGACAATCATCGTGTGCAAATGCGACAGCGGCAATATCAAGCTGCCAGTGATCACCATGGACCCGGTCGTCATCAAGGACCGGTTCATGAAAGCTGTCGCCTCCTAAGATGTGGTCAGCCGCTGCGCATATTCATGCGGCTGACGACGCGCGGCGGCTGGCAAAACGGCGCCTACCGTGGATGATCTTTGACTATATTGACGGGTCCGCGGGGAATGAGACCGGGGCGGCGCGCAATCGCGCCGCGCTGGATGCAGTCACCCTCAGGCCACGGATCTTGCGCAATGTCGCGCAGCGGGACCTGTCGACATCCATCTTCGGTGTAACGGCGGCGCGCCCGTTCGGGATCGCGCCCATGGGCATGTGCAACCTCAGCGGCCCCGGCGCCGATCTGATGCTGGCCCGTCTGGCCGCACGCCACAAGGTTCCGCATGGGGTCTCGACGGTCGCCTCGACCCCGCTTGAGGATATTCTTGACGCCGCCGAGGGGCATGCCTGGTTTCAGCTTTATTTCAGTGGCGATGGGGCAGGGACGTTCAAACTGGTCGAACGGGCGCGGCAGGCCGGGTATCAAACCCTTGTCCTGACCGTTGATGTCCCCGAGGTGGGGCGCCGCCCCCGCGAGTTGCGCCACGGGTTCAAAATGCCCTTTCGCATTGGCCCGAAACAGTTTCTGGACTTCGCGCTGCACCCGCGCTGGTCGCTGACCTCTCTGGCGGCTGGCAAGCCGCAAATGGCGAATTTCGCGATGCCCGGCTATGTGTTCGACCGGACCGAAAGCCGCGCGCGGGCGGATTGGGAGACGCTGGCGCGTTTGCGGGATGCATGGCCGGGCAATCTGGTGATCAAGGGTGTGCTGGATGTGGAAGACGCAATCAGGCTGAAAGCGGCAGGCGTCGACGGGATACAGGTTTCCAGCCATGGCAGCCGCCAATTAGAGGCCGCACCCGCACCGATTTCGGTTCTGCCCCAGATCCGGCAGGCCCTTGGCCCGGACTTTCCGGTGTTTTTCGATAGCGGGCTCCGCTCTGGTGAGGATGTGCTGCGCGCCTTGACCCAAGGCGCCGATTTCACCTTCTTTGGCCGGATATTGCAATTTGCGATCGCGGCGAGTGGCGAGGCGGGTTTGGAACGCATGTGGGACGTTTTGACAAGCGAACTGTCATCAGCCATGGCGCAGACGGGCGTGACCAGTATCAACCGTCTTTATGCCGAGGCAAGCTGAACCGCCGCCCGGATCGCTGCATAACGACAATGGCTCCATCTTGTGACCGCAGACTTGTTGGTCGGGTTGTTTTGCCCGATGGTGCGCCATACGCACAAAGGACTGCCTGATGTCGAACACCCTGTTAAGCTATGCGCTGCTGATCTTGCTGGCCGCGATCTGGGGGTCTTCGTTCCTGTTCATCAAGGTCGCGTTGGGCAGCATTACCCCGCTGACCATTGCAGCGGGCCGGATCGCCCTTGCCGGGGTTATTCTGTTCGTGATCATGCGCGTCAGCGGCCATCATCTGCCCCCTCGGGGGCGACATTGGCTGTTTATTGGCGGGGCGGCGGCCCTTGGGAATGTGCTGCCCTTCTCGCTGATCAGCTTTGGTGAACGGCATGTGGATAGCAGCCTGGCTGCCATCATGATGTCCACGATCCCGCTGTTCACGATCCTGATGGCCCATATCATGACGGATGATGAAAAGCTCAGCACCGAAAAATCTGTGGGGGTCGCGGTTGGATTTGTGGGCGTGGTCATCCTGATCGGGCCTGCAGCACTGCTGGATCTGGGCGCGCAGACCGTGGGGCAGTTGACTATCGCCTGCGGTGCGCTGTGTTACGCCTTGTCCGGGATCATCAGCCGGAACCTGCGGCACCTGCCCAAGCTGCAATCCTCGGCAGCGATCATGGTGGTCGCAGCACTGATGATCGTGCCAATCGCGCTGATCTATGACAGGCCCTGGACCCTGTCACCGACGGCCATCGGGGTGACCAGCGTGGTGATGCTGGGGGTGATGGCAACCGCGCTGGCGCAGGTTGTCATTCTGTGGATCCTGCAGATGCGTGGCGCATCATTCCTGTCGCTGAACAACTATCTTGTCCCGCTTTTTGGTGTTTTTTGGGGGGCTGTGTTTTTGTCTGAATGGCCGGGCACCCATGTCAAATTTGCGTTTGCAATCATCCTGCTGGGGGTGCTTATCGCGCAGGGCGGGGTGACAAAACTGCTGCATCCGCGCCGCAAGGACGTGCGCAAACCAGTGACCTGACCTTTGCTATCCGGGCGTCTTATTCCTGCGTCAGCTCGGGTGCGGCATCAAGGCTGTGCAACGTTTCCATAACGTGGTCCCGCCAGGCGGTAGCAACCAGCCCGGCAAGGGCCGATTGCGGGCGCATCTTGGGGACCAGAATGGCGTAATTGTAGCGAATTGGTTGATCGAGTGGGCGAAACACAACCTGCTCGGCGGTTTCGCCCAACAGCCCGGCGCTGGCCACTGTCAGCGGATCAACCACGGCGCAACACTGGCCGGATGCGACAAAGCGTAAAAGTGGCACCACGGTCTGGCTGCGGACCTTGACGGTTGTGGTCGCACCTTCACGCGCAAATGCGGCATGCCGGCGCTGTTCGAACACGTGATCAGGATGCATCGTTCCAATCACTTCGCCGGACAGCGCCTTTATGGACACCGTCTTGCTTTGTGCCAGCGGATGGGCGCTGGGAAGTGCCAGAAAGCTATTGGCCGAGATCTTGGTGACATCGGTTTGCAATGTGCGGCTGTGATCGGCCTCATAATCGCCGAAACCCAGATCGACCCCTTGGCTGCTGACCAGCTCGCGCAGCTGGGTCGAACTGCGGGTGTGCAGGGTCAGGGTGATGTCAGGGCGAGTGCTGAGCAGAACGCTAAGGAATTCGGGCAACAGCACGGTGGATACGCCGGGCATCGCGACCAGATGCAATTCGCCCTCATCGCCGACACGCAGCCTTTCCATCGTCCGCTTAAGCTGGGTCAATTGGACCAGCACGCTGTCTGCTTCGGATAGCAGATAATACGCCTCTGGCACGGGTTTCAGATTGCGTGTGTCGCGGTCGAACAGGACCATGCCCAGCGAATCCTCAAGGCTTTTCAGCGCAAGACTGATGGCGGGTTGGGTGCGTCCAAGATTGCGTGCGGCGTCGGACATGGACCCGGTTTTCATAACCTCGCGAAAAACAGTCAGCTGGGTAAGGTTCATTTGATATATTAGTCTGATTTATATAAGCTAAACAACTTCTGATTAGTATATATGGATAACACGGTCTACCGTGGTGGGACGGAATCGGCACAAAAGATCTATTCCGGCCAACACGGAGAAAAACATGACAATGTTCAAAAAAATTTCTGGCGCCTTGCTTGCGACTGCCCTCGTGGTTGGTCCTGCGGCGGCACAAGACCCATCCTTCTTTCGCATCGGGACCGGTGGTGCAGGGGGCACTTATTTCCCAATCGGCGGGACCATCGCCAACGGGATTTCAAACCCACCGGGTTCGCGCCCATGTGACGAAGGTGGCCAATGTGGCGTTCCGGGCCTGATCGCGATTGCGCAATCGACAACCGCCTCTGTTTTCAACAACGCCGCCGTTCAAAATGGCGAGCTTGAGGCCGGCCTTGCAGCGGCTGATGTGACCCGGTCCATGTTTCTGGGCGAAGGCAAGTTCGACGGTAAGCCGCATCCAAACCTGCGGATCATTGCCAACCTGTTCCCCGAGGACCTGCATCTTGTAATGCCCGCCGGCGAAAGCATTGACTCGCTGGCCGATCTGGCAGGCAAGCGCGTTGGTATTGCGCAGGCCGGTTCCGGGACACAGGTCGCCGTGCTGCAGATGCTTGAGCAATGGGGCGTGACCCGCGACAACATGGAAGAGGCGGAACTGAATAACAGCCAATCTGCGGAACGTCTGGCCGATGGTCAGATTGACGCGTATTTCTATGCCGCTGGCTGGCCCGTTGCCGCCATGGTGCAGTTGTCATCGACCAAGGGGATGTCCTTGCATTCCTTCACCGATGAGGACCTCGCAAAAATCAACGAAGTGATCCCGGCATATATCCCGTCCGAGATCCCCGGTGGCGTCTATGAAGGTGTCGATGAGCCTGTCAAAACCCCCGCCGTTTCCGCGATGCTGGTGACGTCGGCGGAGTTGAGCGAGGAGCTTATCTACAACATCACGGCGGCATTGTGGAATGACGCCACCCGCAAGATGCTTGATAACGGCCATGCCAAAGGCAAGCAGATCACCCCTGACACCGCATTGAACGGTGTCCTCGCCTTGGGCGTTCCACTGCACCCCGGCGCCGAGCGGTTCTACCGCGAAGCCGGTCTGCTGGAATAGCGACCAAGACAGCGGGCCGCGTTGGGGACTCAACGCGGCCCGATTTTTATCGAACGATCTGAACGGGATGGGGTGCCGCGATGAGCGAGACAGCCAAAGAAGACGTGCATGAGCTGACAGCAGAAGAGCTGGCCGCCATCGAAGAAAAATACGACGAGGGCACATCAACGCGATCCGTCGGACCTACAGCGGCCAAGCTATTGCGCGCTGTCGCCATCATCTTTGCCATCTATCACTACATCACCGCGGGCTTCGGTCTGCCGGCCGATCACTGGCATATGGGCTGGCATCTGACCGGCCTGTTCATCCTGACCTATGCTTTCTTCCCGCTGGTCAAGACCAAGGCATCGTTCAATCTGAAAACCGGAATGCTGCATATGGGTGGTATCCCGTATCTCGACGTGATCCTGATGATCCTTGGCGTTGCATCGGCGCTTTACGTGGGGGTCGCCTGGCGCGGTATTCCGGCCCTGGGCATCGAGGAACAGACGTTCCGGATGGGCAACCCCAACAATTACGACATGTTCTTTGGCATTGTGATCATTTGCCTTGTGCTGGACATTGCGCGCCGCACCCTGGGATGGGTGCTGCCCGCGATCATCAGCCTTTTCATCATCTACGCCCTGTTTGGGCCCTATTTTTCGGGATTGTTGCAGCATCCGGGCGTGAAGTTCCGCACCTTCGTGTCATCCATGTACTTCCCGCAAGAGGGGATCTTTGGCGTGACCTTGTGGGTCGTCTCGACGATCGTGTTCCACTTTGTGTTGTTTGGCGTCATCGCGCAGCGCACCGGTCTGGGGCAATTGTTCATCGACAACGCGACCATTCTTGCGGGCCGCTATACGGGCGGACCGGCCAAGGTATCTGTTGTGTCATCGGCCTTTTTTGGGACGATCTCGGGGTCTTCGGTCGCGAACACCGTTTCAACCGGCGCGCTGACCATCCCCAATATGAAGCGCCTTGGCTATCCGGGGCACTTTGCGGGCGGGGTTGAGGCTGCGGCCTCGGCCGGGGGGCAGATCACGCCGCCGATCATGGGGGCTGCGGCCTTTATCATGGCCGAGTTTCTGGAACTTCCCTACACCACCATTGTGATTGCGGCGATCTTCCCTGCGATCCTGCACTATGTGGGCGTCTTTACGGTTGTGCACCTGATGGCGCGCAAGCTTGGCCTGAAAGGTCTGGCCAAGGAACAATTGCCAATGTTTGCGGCCGTGTGGCGGGACGGTTGGGCCAATATCATCCCGCTGATCGGCCTCTTATGGGTCCTTTTCTCGGGGTATACGCCATATATGTCGGCCTTTTGCGGTATCTCGCTGGCGCTTGTGGCGGGTATGTCCCGGCTGCGCGAGCCGGTCACCCTGATCTATGCCGCGGCCTTTGCAAGTTTTGTGATCTGGAAGTTTCTTGGCGGCGGGTTCGAACTGATCACGGCGGTGATCCTTGTGGCCGGAACGCTGGTCGCAACGCTGAACCCGCAAGAGCGGATGAAGCTGCCCGCGATGACGGATGCGATGGAACTGGGCGTGAAATATGCGCTGGCGGTTGGGGCTGCTTCTGCAGCTGTTGGCATCGTTGTCGGGGTGATCAACACCACCGGCATCGGTTTCCGCATCGGCTTTATGGTCACACAAGGGGCCGGCAATCTGGCCAGTGATCTTTACGCATTGCTGAGCTTTGGGGAATGGGCCCTGTTCCAGGTTGAAGACCTGCAACTGTTCCTGTCGCTGGTCTTTATCGCCGTGGCCTGCATCCTGATGGGGGCCGGTATCCCGACCACAGCACTTTACATCATGCTGGTATCTGTCGCCCAACCTGCCCTGGCGCAACTGGGTGTGCCACCAATCGCAAGCCACCTGTTTGTGCTGTATTACGGGGTGGTGGCCGAAATTACGCCGCCGGTCTGTACCTCGGCCTATGCGGCGGCGGCCATTGCCAATTCGCCACCCTTCAAGACGGGTATTTCGGCCTTTACGCTTGGGCTGGGCAAGGTGATTGCGCCGATGGCCTTTGTCTATGCGCCGGTCTTGCTATTCGTGTCCTCGACCGGGTTCGACTTATGGGAATTCACCTATACCGCGACCAGTTGTATCATGGGTGTGGTCGCCTTGTCCGCTGCTGTGGTCGGCTATTGGCTCGCACCGATGGGGGTGATCAACCGCATCCTTTGCGCGCTGGCCGGTCTGGTCTTTATCGCGCCGTCCTTGTCGGCTGACCTTGTTGCACTGCTGATCGCCAGCCCGGCCATCATCTTGCAGGTCATTGCCAGACGGCGCGCGCCCCTGGTGAGCGCCTGACATGGATGCGACACCGCCGCTTCGTGTCGGCGTGATCGGAGGCGGGATTGTCGGCATCTGCTCGGCACTGGCGCTGCGCGAGGCAGGCCACGCGGTGACGGTGATTGAACGCCACCAGCCGGGGCAGGGCACGTCGTCGGGCAATGCCGGGGTGATTTCACCGTGGTCCATAGCGCCCCAGGCCATGCCAGGTATCTGGCGCGCCATCCCGGGCATGGTTTTGCGCCCCTATGGCGCGGCTGGTGTGGCGTTGTCCCACGGGCCGCGCTACCTGAAATGGCTGGTGCGGTTCCTGCGCGAGGCGCGACCTGCAAGGGTTGCGGCAAATGCCAACGCGATGCATGTACTCTGCGATGACAGCCCCGCCCTTTACCGGCAGCTTCTTGCGGGGACGGGCCACGAAAACCTGATTGCCGATAGCATGTATGTGCATGCTTTTCGGGATCCGGGCAGCGCCGATATCAACGCGCTTGGATACCGGTTGCGGATCGAAAAGGGCGCCGATGTGGAACAGATCGGCGGCGATGCGCTGCGCCAGCTTGAGCCTGCCTTGTCGCGCGCTTTCAAGTCGGCGATCCTGATCAAGGGGCAGGCCCGCGCGCTTGACCCCGGCAAGATCGGGGCCGTTCTGGCGGACAAGCTTGTGTCCCAAGGGGGGCAAATTGAACAGGGCACCGTTTCGGCCTTGTCCCAACAGGATCACGGCTGGTCGGTCGTCACGGACGCCCAAACCCATATTTTCGACAAGGTCGTTCTGGCCGCTGGCGCCTGGTCGGCCAAGTTGCTGGCCCCGTTGGGCATCAAGGTGCCACTGGCTGCCGAACGCGGGTACCATGTTGCATATCCCGATACCGGCCTGACTTTGAATAACTCCATCATGGATGTGGCGGGTCACGCAGTGGCGAGTTCCATGAACGGGGCCCTGCGGGTCGCAGGGATCGCGGAATTCGCAGGCACCGAGACACCGCCAAACCCCCGCCGGATCGAGGCTGTGCGCCGGACAGCCGTTGCCATGTTCCCCGAACTTGAAGGCCAACGTTTCGACAGTTGGATGGGGGTGCGCCCGTCCTTCCCCGACAGCTTGCCGATCCTTGACGAGGTCGCAGGCAGGCCAGGCCTGATCTGTGCCTTTGGGCATAGCCATTACGGATTGATGATGGCCCCGAAAACAGGCCGGTTTGTCGCCAGCCTTGCATCGGGGTTGCCACAAAACATCAATACGGCAGCCTATAGCGCAAGCCGTTTTCTGTAATCGGGCGCGTGGCGATCTTGCCTCAAACCGCCCCAATCGTGCTAGCCTGTGCAGGACGGGGCGATCAATGCCGCCGATCAGGGGCCGATAAATCATGAAAACCCATCCGCGCGTCGATCTTGTCTCGGGTCCGACACCACTGGAACGGCTGGCGCAATTATCCGCGCGGCTGAATATCGACCTTTGGGTCAAGCGTGATGATCTGGCCGGGACCACATTGGGCGGGAACAAGTCCCGCCAGCTTGAATTCTACTTGGGCAAGGCGGTGGCACAGGGCTGCGATACGATCCTGATCACCGGGGCCGTGCAGTCCAATTTTGTACGCACCGCCGCTGCATCTGCCCGCAAGATAGGGTCGCGCACCATCGTCCAGCTGGAAGACCGCGTTCCGGGTCAGGATCAGCATTATGCCACGTCGGGCAACGTGTTGCTCAACGATCTTCTGGGGGCGGAGGTGATGCGCTACCCGGATGGCGAGGATGAAGCAGGGGCCGACCGCGCCTTGCGAGCCCGCGCAGAGCAGGAGCGCGCCAAGGGGCATCATCCCTTTGTGATCCCGCTGGCGCTGGGCAATCCGCCACTCGGCGCGCTGGGCTACATGCGCGCGGCCAAGGAAATCTTGCAGCAAAGGGACGGCTTTGACTTTGTCATTGTCGCCTCCGGCAGCGGCCTGACCCATGCGGGTCTTCTGGCTGGGTTGCTGGACAATGGCTTTGCCGGTGTTGTGATCGGCAGTTGTGTGCGGCGCGACGCCACACAACAGCAACGCCGGATCAGGACGGTTCTGGATGATTTGCAGGCCCTTCTGGGGCGTCCCGACCAGATAGGGTCGGATCAGATCAACATCTGGGACGGCGCGCTTGCGCCCGGCTATGGGCAGATCGGGCCGCAGGCGCTGAATGCAATGAAACTGATGGCCCATAGCGATGGCTTGCTTCTGGACCCGGTCTATACGGCCAAGGTTTTTGCAGCCGTTCCCGCGCTTGTCGAAAGCGGAGACATCCCGCAAGGCAGCAAGGTGCTGTTCGTGCATACCGGCGGGCTCGCCTCACTTTTCGCCTACCAGATCGCGCTTGCCGGGCGACTTGGGTCCTGACCCTAGACGTCCCCGCCGGGCATGTCTGCGGGGCTGACCACACATTGCCCCGGCCCAAGGGTTGCAAAGTGATCACGACAGGCGCTGACAAAGTGCTGAACCAGCCGGCGGCGGCGCGCGGTGTCATATCCGACTGACAAGGTCAGGGCGGGCAGGGGGTCGGCAATGGGCAGTGCGACAACCGCCCCACCTGCATAGCTGTCGGCGGTGCGTGGTCGCATATTCAGAATGGCGCATCCATGCCCCGTGCTGACAAGGCTGCGGACCATTTCGGTTGCATTGGCATAGGCCGCGATCGACGGGCCTTGTGCGCAAGTGTCAAAAAGGCCGCGATAATAGGCCGCCGCAACGGGGCGGTTCAACACGACAAGCGGTTCTTGGGCAATTTCGGCCATCGTCACCGAGGACTGCCGGGCAAAGCGGTGCGCGGCCGGTACCAGGCAGTAGGGGCGCGCGGTGATCAGGGTGTCAAATTGAATGGATGGCCTTGCATCCTCGCTGACAAAGAGAATGGCATCATATTTGCCGTTTAGCAGCCCATCTTGCGCGGTGTCATTGTCGCATTCTTCCAGATGCAATTCGACCTGGCCGTCGCGCGGCAGGCACGCGGCCAGAATTTGTGGCAGGAAGGCGGGCGCAATTGGCGCATAATATCCGATCCGCAAACGCCCGGTCAGCGACTGTTTGAGATCGGCGCCCTCAGCCATGATGGCGCGGTAATCTTCCAGCAAACCCGCGCATTTGCGGGCAATCACGATGCCACTGGCCGTTGGTTGTATGCCACGTGAGCGTTGCCGTGTGACCGGTGTCAGGCCAAACGCAGCCTCGATCTGATCAATGGCGGTGGACACAGCCGAGGCGGCAATGTTCAGTTCTGCCGCAGCTTTGGCAATATTGCCATGGCGCAGGGCGGTGGTGAAATAGGTCATCGCCTTGAGTGAGACTGTCATCGCTACCTCTGAAAATCAGATATAGTTTCGCTTATTATACTGTTTTTCATGTGAACGCATCTCTGGCAGGCTGTGTTGCACTGGACATGGAAGGATTGCATATGGCTGACGCACCACTCAAAGGTTGGAACCATACGCCCAACGTCCCGCTACAGGTGTCGCCATTCTTCCGTTGGCCATTGCGCCCTATGGCGATGCTTGGATGGATATGGAATTCGTGGTTTTTCCTGTCAGAACGCCTGATCCTTGTCGGCGTCGCTTTCGCGTCGTTCTATTGGTTTCAACCGCCATTGGAAGAGACCAAGACCTTGGCATTCGGCTGGATCGCCGAGATGTATGTGCGCAATCTGATACTGATGTCTGCTGTGGCAGGTGGGCTGCATCTGTATTTCTATACGTTCACCAAACAGGGTGCAGCGCTGAAATACGACCCGCGCCCGCTGATGAAAAACGGACGACAATTCACGTTGGGCGGGCAAATCCGTGACAATATGTTCTGGACGCTGGCCAGTGGGGTCACCATCTGGACCGGCTACGAGGTGTTGATGTTCTGGGCGATTGCCAACGGGTATGCGCCGATGGTTACATGGGCGGGAAATCCGGTCTGGTTTTTGGTGCTGTTCCTGCTGATCCCGATATGGGAGAGCTTTTATTTCTACTGGATTCACCGGTTTCTGCACATTCCTTTTTTGTACAAACATGTGCACGCGCTGCATCATCGCAATATCAATGTCGGGCCGTGGTCCGGGCTGTCGATGCACCCGGTCGAGCATCTGATCTTTCTGGGCTCGGTCCTGATCCATTGGATCGTTGCGGCACATCCGGTGCATATTCTCTATCATTTGCAATATTATGCCCTCACTGCGGCCACGTCACATACCGGGTTCGAGGGGCTGCTGATCAAGGATCAGAACCGCCTGAGATTGGGCACGTTCCACCACCAGATGCATCATCGGTATTTTGAATGTAACTACGGCTCGCTCGAGTTACCGTGGGATCAGTGGTTTGGCTCATTTCACGATGGCACCGAGGCTGCGAATGAACAGATCAAGGCGCGGCGCAAGCGGATGAATAGCGCATAGGCGGCGTTCCGGAATGCCCCGGGTGTCGTTCACCACACGCGCCCGATCCGGCGCCGCGATTTGAAGTAGCCTGTTGGGGGTCTGACCCTAAGCCACCGCATGAGCCGCGGCAATTAATGCATCATGCAGTGACTTTGCGGCGGAGCGCGGCCCGAGAATGCGGATGTGATCCTCGTCTTGGCGCCGGATCACAAAGCAAGCCAACTGATGGATCATTGTGCGCTGCGCATCGCCAGCCACCATCTTGCGGATAGGCACCGCGCAGATCCGTTCACAGAGATCCGGCATCGCTGGCCCCATGACATCAAAACAGACCCACGCGCCCGATTGTTCGGTGATCGAGGCCGCATCCCCAAAGCGATCCTTGAGCATATCGGCCAGCAATTCGTGGGTGTCGCGCGGCGCCCCGATCATCCATTGATCCGGTCCGATCCAGAACCCGGCCTCGGGGTCATGCAAAACGGCGCGACCCGGCAAAGGCACGTCACGCAGCAGTTTTTTGAGAGCGGTGTGGCAGGGCTTTTCCCGGCCCAGGCGTGCGGCGACGGATGCCAGGGCCAAACCATTGTTTTCGGCAATCGTGACGTTGTCAAACGTATCGACCTGTGTGGTTTGCCCGCCAAGGGCCGTTAGGGGGCGCAGATCATGCACGCAACCGTTCTCCCTCTGGATCAATGAAATGGGCGCTGGTGATTTCCACATCAACCTGCACCTTTGTCAGCGGGCTGACCAGCCGCATGGTCTCGCCTATCCGGCTGGTCCCATCCTTGAGAAAACCAATCGCAATCGCGTGGCCAAGATTGGGCGAATAGCAGGCGGATGTCACATAGCCCTGGTCATGGGCTGCGTCGATTGGCCCCTCGGCATTCATCAAATGCGCACCTGCTGGCACGGGATCCTTGGGATCAACAGGTTTGATCCCGACCTGCGCCAGTTGGCCCTTACCATTCAGCCCTGCGCGCTCTGACAGGATCGACCCGATGCTGTCCTTCTTCTTGGACACCATCCGACCCATGCCGAGGTTCAATGCGGTCGTCGTCCCATTCAGTTCATTGCCCGCGGCGTGGCCCTTTTCAATCCGCATCACGCCAAGCGCTTCGGTCCCGTAAGGTGTTACGTCAAATTCCGCACCGACTTCCATGATCTTGCGCATAAGCGCGTCGCCATAGGCCGTCGGCACTGCAATTTCATAAGCCAGTTCACCGCTGAAAGATATCCGGAACAGCCGCGCACGCAGACCGCCGCAAATTGTAATGTTTGCACAGGCCATGAACGGAAAAGCGTCGTTGCCGATGTCCTGATCCACAATTTTGGACAGCAGGTTGCGGCTGTTTGGACCCGCGACAGCATATTGCGCCCAGGCTTCGGTGGTTGAGATCAGTTGCACGTCCATATCAGGGAAGAGGCACTGATGCACGAACTCCATATGCCGATAGACGGGCAGGGCGTTTGCGGTTGTTGTTGTGACCACAAAATGATCCTCGGCCAGCCGTGCGGCGGTGCCATCATCCATTGCGATCCCATCTTCGCGCAGCATCAGGCCATAACGGGTCTTGCCCACAGCGAGTTTGGCAAACCCGTTGCAGTAGATCTTGTTCAGGAAATCGGCGGCATCGGCGCCTTGCACATCGACCTTTCCCAACGTGGTCACATCACAGACGCCCACGGATTTGCGGGTTGCCAATACCTCGCGATCCACGCTTTCGCGCCAGGTGGTTTCGCCGGCGCGCGGGAACCACTGCGCGCGCAGCCAATTGCCGGCTTCGACAAAAACAGCGCCTTGTTCTTCAGCCCATTTATGCGATGGGGTCAGGCGTTTGGGGTGAAATTCCTGGCCCCGATGCCGCCCTGCAAGGACGCCAATTGCGGTTGGCGTATAGGGTGGGCGAAAGATCGTTGTGCCCACGTCCGGGATCGTCTTGCCCGCCAATTCGGCCATGATCGCAAGGCCGCCCATGTTGGATGTCTTGCCCTGATCCGTCGCCATGCCAAGGGTGGTATAGCGTTTGAGGTGCTCGACCGAACGAAAACCTTCCTGGTGGCTCAGCTTCACGTCCTTCACCGTGACATCGTTTTGCTGGTCCAGCCAGGCGCGCGAACACCCTTCGACATACCAGAAGGGCGTCAGGTTCACGGGGGCATCTTCGGCCTCGGGCAGGTCTGGCGCCGGTCCTTTGAGGTCCAGCATTTGCTGCGCAGCCAAGGCACCCGCCTGCAACGCGCCTGCCGTCGAGAGATCACCATTGGCTGCACCTGCGACACACATTCCGGCAGGGAGGTCACCACCCGGCACAAAGGCTGCGATGTCGTCGTTCCATGTCGGGCGACCCCGTTGATGGCAGGTCAAATGGACGTTGGGGTTCCAGCCACCCGACAGGCCCAATGCGCCACATTCAAGCGTGCGCATTGTGCCATCGGCCAGCTTTAGCTCGGCGAATGTCAGGCCAAGGCGCCCTTTGGTATCGACCACCTCGCCCTGCAGCACCTCGTAATCCATGCTGCGCGGGGCATCAGGGCGGACATCCACTACCGCGCTGATTTTCACGCCCTTGGCGTGCAGGTCGGCGGCTGTCCGATGCCCATCATCGTTGTTGGTAAAGATGGCCACGCGCTGGTCCACAGCGACCGCAAATTTGTTGGCATAGCTGCGCAGGGCCGAGGCCAGCATGATGCCCGGCCGATCGTTGTTATCAAATGCAATCGGACGTTCGGTTGCGCCGGCAGCGAGCAATGTTTGCTTGGTATAGATCCGCCACAGGATTTGGCGCGGCTTGCCTGCGTCGGGCGTGTGCATATGGTCGCTCACCCGCTCAACGGCTCCATAAATGCCGTGATCAAACGCACCGATCACAGTCGTGCGCGACATCAATCGGACGTTGGGCAAACTCGCAAGCTCGGCTACAACACCAGCGGCCCAATCAGAGCCAGCTTGATCATCGAGCGCGATTGTTTCGCTGTTCAGACGCCCGCCAAAGGCAAAGTCGTCATCGGCTAGGATGATGTCAGCGCCAGCGCGGCCAGCGGTCAAGGCGGCCATCAGACCTGCGGGACCCGCGCCGATGATCAGAAGATCGCAATGCAGGAACCCCTTGTCGTAGACGTCGGGATCATCCTTGCGTGACAGGGCCCCCAGGCCTGCGGCATTGCGGATAATCGGCTCGTAGAGTTTTTCCCAGAATGCGGCGGGCCACATGAACGTCTTGTAGTAGAAACCCGCCGTCAGAAAATTGGACAATCGGTCGTTGATTGCCAGCAGGTCAAACGTCAATGAACCCAGGCGGTTCTGGCTCTTGGCCAACAGCCCGTCATAAAGCTCGGCCGTTGTCGCCCGGGTGTTGGGTTCCTGGCGGGCACCGCCCCGCAATGCGACCAAGGCGTTCGGCTCTTCCGATCCGGCCGTCAGCGGCCCACGCGGGCGGTGATATTTGAAAGACCGACCCATAAGCCGCACACCATTGGCGAGCAGGGCAGAGGCAAGCGTGTCGCCCGGATGACCGGTGTAGGCCTTGCCATCAAAGGTGAATTTGTGGGTTTTCGTGCGATCAATCTGACCACCTGCCAGTCGGTTCTTTTGCGTCATTTCGACCGCCCGCGCGCGCGCGCCACATCACGGGCCAGTTCCACCTTGGAAATCTCATGCGTGATCGTATTGCGGGTCACGACCAGCCAGGATCGGTCACCGGCCTCGTGGAACCAAAGCTCTTCATGCCAGCCTGCCGGATTGTCGCGCAGGTAACCATAGTCATAGAATTCCTGTGCGGCGTTCTCCGATTTCCAATCCGGACGGTCGATCAGTTTGGCATCCCCCATATAGGTGAATTCGGCAGCGTCACGCGGGCCAAGCAGGGGGTGGTCAATCATCATCAGTGCAAATTGGGCTGATTGCCCACTCCCTTTTCATCAATCATCAGGCCCTTCTCGAACCGGTCGAACCTGTAGGCTGCCGCGACCGGGTGCGGGGCGTCCTTTGCCAGCAGATGTGCAAAGCAGAAACCGGATGCGGGCGTCGCCTTGAACCCGCCGTAACACCAGCCGCCATTGAAATAGAGCCCGTCAATATGGGTCCGGTCGATGATGGGCGAGCCATCCATCGACATATCCATGATCCCGCCCCACATGCGCAGCACCCTGGCGCGGCCAAAGGCGGGAAAGATCGCCATCCCGCCTTCGCAGACATCTTCGACAGTGGGCAGGTTGCCGCGTTGGGCGTAGGAATTATAGCCATCAATATCACCGCCAAAGACCAACCCGCCCTTGTCGGACTGGCTGACATAGAAATGCCCTGCGCCAAAGGTGACGACACCCGGCAAGATCGGTTTCAGCCCCTCCGAGACGAAGGCTTGCAGGACGTGGCTTTCCATCGGCAGGCGCATCTCTGCCTTCGACATTAACCGGCTGGACGATCCGGCGACGGCGCAGCCGATCTTCTTGGCGCCGATGAACCCGCGCGAGGTTTCCACGCCCAGACATTTGCCGTTTTCAATGCGAAAACCGGTCACCTCGCAGTTCTGGATGATATCAACGCCGCGGCTATCAGCGCCGCGCGCATAACCCCAGGCAACCGCATCATGGCGCACCGTGCCACCGCGATGCTGCGCAAGCCCGCCTTTGATCGGAAAACGCGCATCTTTGGTGTTCAGAAATGGATACCGCGCCTTGATCTGTTCGGTCGTCAGCAATTCGGCATCCGCGCCGTTCAACAGCATTGCATTGCCGCGCCGGATATAGGCATCACGCTGCGCGTCGGAGTGGATCAGGTTCAGGATCCCCCGTTGCGAGATCATGGCGTTGTAGTTGAAATCCTGCTCCAGTCCTTCCCAGAGTTTGAGAGAGAATTCATAGAACGGTTCGTTTCCGTCCAGCAGGTAGTTGGATCGGATGATGGTGGTGTTGCGCCCGACATTGCCACCGCCAATCCATCCCTTTTCCAGCACCGCAATGCGTTTCTGGCCAAGCTCCTTGGCAAGGTAGTAGGCGGTCGCCAACCCATGCCCGCCACCACCGATGACGATGATGTCATACTCTGCCTGCGGTTCCGGATCGCGCCAGGCAGGCGTCCAGCCTTTGTGACCGGTCAGTGCCTCCTTGATGACCTTGAAGCCTGAATAACGCATTGCCGACATCCCCTTTGGGCTAATCTGCTGCAAACAAAGACGTTAAGATACCCAGATTGGACAGGAACCGCGCCGTTTGCGACAAGCCGGACATTTTTCGGGAAGGCGAGATGGCCTGACGCCGCATCCCCAGAAACGATCGAGGTGCTGCCGATTGCTTGGCGAATAGTGGTCAAAACACTGCCGAAGTAGTGCTTGCCAAGTCAATCCAAGTTTATCATCATATCGTCGTTGGTTTGACGATGGCGTCGTCTTTGCAGTGACCTGCACCAATGAATTGCCCTTCCTGAACGCCGGGATCTTGCTTTGCCGATGTCACGGTGGGGAAGGTTCATATCCTTCACACACGCATCGGTGCGCGGAACGAAGGATTTGTTGATGAACCGTCCACAGCACTACCGTTTTCATCAGGGTGACAAGGTTCTCCCATTTTCAAACGAAGAATATGACGCAAGGCTAGCCAAGCTGCGCGCGACCATGGTGTCCGAAGGCATTGATGCCTGTGTGTTCACCTCAATGCACAATGTCGCATATTATTCGGGCTTTCTATATTGTGCATTTGGCCGGCCCTATGCGCTGGTCGTGACCGCGACAGACAGCGTCACAGTAAGCGCTGGCATCGACGCGGCCCAGCCGTGGCGTCGCAGCTATGGGGACAACATCACGTATACGGATTGGGAGCGGAACAATTACTGGCGTGTGATTCACGCGGTCACCGGGTCGGGCAAGGCAATCGGCTACGAGGGTGATCACATCAGCCTTGCGCAAAAAGCCCTGCTGGATGCGTTTCTGAAACCCAGCACATCAAAGGATATCGCGCCTGCAACCATGGTTCAGCGCATGCACAAATCCAGTGCCGAAATTGCGTTGATCCGGGCAGGGGCGCAGGTGGCTGATGTGGGCGGATATGCGATCAGGGACGCGATCAAGGTCGGCACCCGCGAGATTGATGTGGCCATGGCAGGTCGCGACGCGATGGAGCTTGAAATCGCAAAGCGCTATCCCGACGCTGAATATCGAGATACCTGGGTCTGGTTCCAGTCCGGCATCAACACCGACGGCGCGCATAACCCTGTGACCGCGCGGGTTCTGGAACGTGGGGATATTCTTAGTCTGAACACTTTTCCAATGATTTCAGGATACTATACCGCGCTTGAACGCACGTTGTTTGCCCAAGACGTCGATGCGGCAAGCCGCAAGATATGGGAGGCCAATGTCGCAGCACATGAATACGGCATGAGCCTTTTGAAGCCAGGGGCAAGTTGTGCAGAGGTCACCCACAAGATCAACGCATTCTTTGAAGAACGCGATCTGTTGCAGTACCGCAGTTTTGGCTACGGCCACTCCTTCGGTGTGCTCTCACACTATTATGGACGCGAAGCCGGATTGGAACTGCGTGAAGACATCGACACGGTCCTTAAGCCAGGCATGGTCATCTCGATGGAACCGATGCTGACGATCCCCGAAGGCCAGGCAGGTGCCGGTGGTTACCGTGAGCATGACATTCTGATTATCAACGAAGATGGTAGCGAAAACATCACTGGCTATCCTTACGGTCCGGATTTCAATGTCGTTGGCTGATGTCGACAACGGGCAGGGCGGTCAGTTTCTATGACCGTGCTGCCGTTCAAACTGCGGCTTAGCGCGCTTTCTCTTGATATGCCGTTGCGTTTTGAGTCTGCATTTTGCAGGCTTCGGACAGTTTTGGCGACGATCTGTGGTTTCCGATTTGCGCCGGTTTGAAAGAGAAATGTTCCCAATGCTAGACACCCAAGATGCCTTCGTAGCCTTTGATCGCGTGCAAAAAAGCTATGATGGCGAAACGCTGGTCGTGAAAGATCTCAACCTGTCGATGCCAAAGGGTGAGTTTCTGACAATGCTTGGGCCATCGGGTTCGGGCAAAACAACCTGCCTGATGATGTTGGCCGGGTTCGAAACGGCCACCCATGGCGACATCCTGTTGGATGGTGTGTCCATCAACAACATTCCACCACATAAGCGCGGCATTGGGATGGTGTTTCAGAATTATGCGCTGTTTCCGCATATGAGTGTCGCAGAGAACCTCGCCTTCCCGTTGGAAGTACGCAAGATGGGCAAGTCCGAGCGTGATGAGAAAGTCAAACGCGCGCTGGACATGGTGCAGATGGGGGATTTTGCCGGCCGGCGTCCGGCACAGCTTTCGGGTGGCCAGCAACAACGGATTGCACTGGCGCGCGCGCTTGTCTTTGAGCCCGAGCTGGTCTTGATGGACGAACCGCTAGGCGCGCTGGACAAGCAGTTGCGCGAAACCCTGCAGTTCGAGATTACAAACCTCGCGCATGAACTGGGGATCACCACCGTTTATGTGACCCACGACCAGACAGAAGCACTGACGATGTCGGATCGCGTGGCCGTGTTCGATGATGGCCGTATCCAACAGCTTGCTGCACCCGATGAGTTGTACGAGAAGCCGGAAAACAGTTTTGTCGCCCAGTTCATTGGCGAAAACAACACGCTCGACGGGGTTGTCGAGGAAATCAAGGGGAATACCTGCATCGTCAAGCTCGATAGCGGCGATATTATTGACGCTGTACCAGTCAACGTCACCGCAGTTGGTGAGCGTACCAAAGTGTCGATTCGTCCCGAACGTGTCGAGTTTGACCGCGAACGCCTGCACGCAGACGCACATACCCTTCAGGCGGAAGTGTTGGAATTCATCTATATGGGCGATATTTTCCGCACACGCTTGCGCGTTGCCGGGACGGATGACTTTGTCATCAAGACACGCAATGCCCCTGACCAAAAGCGTCTCCAGCCAGGCGAGGCAATCGAAATTGGATGGCTGCCACAGGACTGTCGCGCGCTTGACGCATGAAACACAACGAATTGCGGTCGCTCGGGCTGCGGTTCTTGTCGATACAAAACCGGGCAACACTAAGGGAGAAAAGATATGAAAATAACCTTGAAGATGCTGGCGACAACCTGTCTGACGCTGCCAGCCACAATGGCCGTCGCCGACGGACATATGGCCAATGAAATGACGATTGTCAGCTGGGGTGGGGCGTATTCTGCGTCACAACAAAATGCCTATCATGAGCCCTATATGGCGAATACGGGCATCTCTATCATCAATGACGAGTCCTCGCCCGAGGCCGTGGCCAAGCTGCGCGCCATGAACGAAGCTGGCAACATTACCTGGGATCTGGTCGATGCAGAGGCCGCCGACGCGATCCGGCTGTGTGATGAAGGTCTGGCCATCGAAATTGATCACGATGAGGTTCTTGCCGCGGCCCCCGACGGCACATCAGCGACCGAAGACTTCGGCGCGACAATCGCGTCCGAGTGTTTCATCCCGCAAATCGTGTTCTCGACAACTTTCGGCTACCGGACTGACATGGTGCCAGAGGGCGTTGAGCCGCCAACCTCTGCTTGCGATGTCTTTGATCTCGAGACATATCCTGGCAAGCGGGCACTGAACAAGCGTCCGATCGCCAACATGGAATGGGCGCTGCTATGCGATGGCGTTGCCTACGAAGATGTCTACGACACACTCGAGACGGAAGAAGGCCAAGCCCGGGCTTTTGCAAAGCTTGATACGATCAAGGATCAGACCATTTGGTGGTCGGCTGGCGCTGAAACGCCGCAATTGCTTGCGGATGGCGAGATCTTTATGGGGTCAACTTTCAACGGGCGCCTGTTCTCTGTGATTGCCGAGCAGGGCCAGCCTGTGGGGATGGCCTGGGACTGGCAGATGCTTGACCTGGACGGTTGGATTGTTCCCGCTGGCCTGCCGGAAGATCGGCTTGCCCGCGTGATGGATTACCTCAAATTCGCCACCGACACCCAGCGTCTGGCTGATCAAGCGCAATATATCAGCTACGGCCCTGCGCGCGCGTCTTCTGCACCGCTGGTGGGCCAACATGCCGAGCTTGGCATCGACATGGCGCCACATATGCCAACCGATCCGGCAAACGCCGAGAACACATTCTACAACAACTACGAATGGTGGGCAGATTACCGCGACGACCTGGATGCCAAATTCCAGGCCTGGTTGTCGCAGTAACCTTCAACGCGAAATGAACTACGGGGGGCGCATCCCAAGGCTGCGCCCCTTGATCGAAAGCGGATGGAGGTCACGTGACAGAAGTTATTGCTGCTGACGGGCGGCCCTTGAAGGCCTCGCTCAATCGCGCTTTGCGTCGTCAAAAACTGCGCGCGCTCGCCTTGATTGCCCCTTTGCTCATCTTCATCATGTTGTCTTTCGTGATGCCGATTGCGGATATGCTGTTTCGGTCGGTCGAAAACCAAATTGTGTCAGAGACTTTGCCGCGCACCGTACAAGCGCTGGGCGGATGGGATTCCGACAGCGATGCGGCGCCGGGCGAGGATGTTTTTGACGCGCTGTATACCGATCTTGCACTGGCTTCCGAGTATAAGACACACACGCGCCTTGGTAGTCGCCTGAACTACGAGTTTTCGGGTATTTCGTCGCTCTTTCGCAAGTCGGGCCGCCGGGTGGGGCGGTTTGAAACGGACGTCTACACCGATACTTTTCAAGATGCAGATCCCGCCTATGCCGACCCGCAACAATGGGCGGACTGGATGGCCGATGATGCTGTGCGGGCCGCGCTGCCTGTGACAGCCACGACTTATGACGACTGGGCTACGATGATCATCGAGGTCGAAGGCGACGTCCCCGCCGAGGAAGAGCCGGCAGATTTCGTCTACACCGCGCTTTACAATGACGCTGTGGCAGGTGCGATGCTACCGATTGCGGTGGACCTTGCGGATGTCACGCCTGTGTCAATCCAGGCGCAATTCGCTGACATTGATGAAGATTGGCTGGATCCGGATGTCTGGCAGACAATCAAGCTTTATGCGCCTGCCTATACGTCCGGCTATTTCCTGACATCCGTTGACTTGATGAAAAGCCCCGATGGTGTCGAGGCCCGGCCCGATGACGAGCAGATCTATGTAACGCTCTTCATACGCACCATGATCATGTCACTGTCAATTATGGGGATGTGTGTCCTGCTGGGGTATCCGATTGCGTGGCTGCTTGCGAACCTCCCGGACCGCAAGGCCAACTTGCTGATGATCCTGGTGCTATTGCCGTTCTGGACGTCGCTTCTTGTGCGCACCTCGGCCTGGAAAGTTCTGCTTCAGCAACAAGGTGTGATCAACGATACGTTGGTTTGGATCGGTCTGGTCGCGGATGACAGCCGGCTGCAGCTGATCAACAATCAAACGGGTACGATCATCGCGATGACACATATCCTTTTGCCGTTCATGATCCTGCCGCTGTATTCTGTCATGAAGACTATCCCGCCAAGCTATCTGCGCGCCGCCAAGTCGCTTGGTGCCAATGACTGGACAGCGTTCTGGCGGGTGTATTTCCCCCAATCTGTGCCGGGGATCGGCGCGGGATGCATTTTGGTGTTCATCCTTGCCATTGGCTATTACATCACGCCGGAACTGGTCGGGGGGACAAAAGGTGTCTTCATCTCCAACCGGATCGCGTATCATATTTCGTCGTCGCTGAACTGGGGTCTGGCGGCGGCGCTTGGGTCAATCTTGCTGGCAGTGGTACTGATCCTCTATTGGGTCTACGACAAGATTGTCGGCATTGATAACGTCAAATTGGGAGGCTAGGCCATGGCATTGCCAGCATATGCAAGCACCGGCCAGCGCGTTTGGCACTACAGCTTCCGCATCATATGTGGTCTGATTTTCTTCTTTCTGATCGCGCCTATTCTGGTGATTATCCCCTTGTCGTTTAACGCGCAGGACTTTTTCACGTTCACCCCTGAAATGCTGGCCCTGCAACCCGAGGGGTACTCCACAAAGCACTATGAAGATTTCTTTACCAATACCGACTGGCAGTTGGCGCTGCGCAATTCGCTCAAGATTGCCCCCGTGGCGACAGTCTTGTCAGTGGTCCTGGGTACATTGGCCGCCATCGGGCTGTCGCAAAGCCATGTCCCGTTTCGCCGCGCGATCATGGCCATCCTGATATCGCCGATGATTGTGCCATTGATCATCTCGGCGACGGGCATGTATTTCTTCTACTCCAACCCTTATATCCCGACGCCGTTCGGCAAGATTGAGCTGCCTTTCACGCTGACCGGCACCTATTGGGGCGTGGTTTTGGCGCATGCCGCCCTGGGCATCCCCTTTGTGATTATCACCGTCACGGCGACGCTTGTGGGTTTCGACCAATCGTTGACGCGGGCGGCGGCCAATATGGGGGCAGGTCCGGTGACGACGTTCTTCAAAGTGCAGATGCCGCTGATCTTGCCGGGTGTTGTGTCAGGCGGCCTGTTTGCGTTCATCACATCGTTTGACGAGGTGGTTGTGGTGCTGTTCGTCGGCTCGGCGGGTCAAAAAACCTTGCCGTGGCAGATGTTCACCGGCCTGCGCGAGCAAATCAGCCCAACCATCTTGGCGGTTGCGACGATCCTGATCGGCATCTCGGTCTTGTTGTTGTTTGTGCTGGAAATGCTGCGCCGCCGGTCAGAGCGTTTACGCGGCCTGTCGCCTGCCTAGCAGCTGCGTTTGGCGTCCGCAGTTTGAGGACGACCGCATACACGCTTCGCGGGACGCGGCAGCCGTTCGCTGTCCCGTCCTCATGTCGCGGGAGGCACTGTCCAAGCTTAAATCTTCAAACTATGCTACCTGCATGCGTTGGGAGTTTTTGGGGTTTACGCTGGACAAGAACAGGGCCGAACTGGTTGGCCCTGATGGTGTTGTGCATGTTGAACGCGTCCCGCTCGAGGTGCTTGTCCATCTGATTGAGAATGCGGACAAAGTCATCTCGCGCGATGATCTGATCGACGCTGTGTGGGATGGTCGCATTGTCAGTGACGCGACGATTTCCACAGCTGTCAAACAAGCGCGCAAAGCCGTCAATGATACCGGTACCGATCAGGCTGTGATCCGCACCGTACATGGGCGAGGGTTTCGCTTTGTCGCAGAATTTCAGGATGCGACAGCACCTGCTACGGCCAGTACACCGCATCCGCAAATGCCGCTTTCGAATACGCCCGACACGCCTGCAATGTCTCCCGGTCGCGGTAGACCCAGCCTTGCCGTGTTGCGCTTCGTTCAGCTTGGCGCCAGTCCAGGGCAGGCATCCCTGGCTGACAGCTTCCCGGCAGAGCTGATCTCTAACCTGTCGCGCATTCGCTGGCTTCATGTGATCGCCAGAGGATCATCTTTTCGGTTTGACCCTATAACAATGGAGCCCGGGCTGGTCGGCCAGCAACTGGGCACCCGGTACCTGATCACCGGGACCGTCGAGATGGTCGGGGCCCTGATGACGATCACGGTCGAGATCCTGTCGACTGATGGCGGTACACTGGTTTGGTCGGATCGTTTTGCAGCCCCATTGGAAGAGGTCCATCAAACGCGGCAGGAAATCACGGCATCCATTGTGTCCGCACTCGAAATCTCCATTCCGCAATATGAGGCCGCTCATTCGCGTCGCCTGAGTGCGTCAGAATTTGATGCTTGGTCACACTTTCACGTGGGGCTCAGCCATATCTTCAAGTTCAATCAAGGTGAGAACCGGATTGCGGCAAAGCACTTTCATGCAGCGCTTGATCTTGATCCGACATTCTCACGGGCCCATGCAGGTCTGTCATTTACCCATTGGCAGAACGCGTTCATGCAGTTTGGCGAAGATCGCAACCTGCTGGTTCAACAAGCTGTGCAGGATGCATCGCGAGCCTTGGATATCGACCCGGCGGACCCTTTCGCCAATTTCAACATGGGTCGGGCCCGCTGGTTGGAGGGCGATATTGACGCCAGCCAGAATTGGCTTGATCGCGCGCTTCAGATCAATCCAAATTTTGCCCAATGCCACTACAACAAGGGTTTGATCTTGGCGCTGGATGGCGCGTCGCAACCAGCCAAATCCTTTGCGTCGAAAGCGATGTCGCTTAGCCCGCTGGACCCACTCTATTATGGTATGTTGGGGGTGCGCGCGATGAGCCACATTGCCGAGGATGACTTTGAGGCCGCGAGCCGATTGGCCCAGCAAGCCATGCAGTCGCCGGGCGCGCATTTCTACATGGCCTTGATCGCGGCAGCTGCTTTTGAACTGCAAGGTGATGGCGACAGGGCCAAACGTTGCCGCGATCACGCGCTGCACGAGAGGCCGGACGTCAGTCAGGATATGTTTTTTTCGGCATTCCCTTTCAGAAGCAACGACATGCGCGGAAAGTTCTCCGGTGCGCTGCAGCGGCTTGGCGTGTCCTAAGATCCGCTCAGCCGCTGCAAGGTGATCAGCCCATCTGGTAGCCCGGGGTCGATTGTGAGATCGCGATTTCATCGTCGTCCATATCTTCAACGATGCCCTCGAACATCGGTGTCGACAGATAGCGTTCGCCGGTATCCGGCAACATGCAAAGGATTACCGATCCTTTTTTCGCGGTCTTTGCCACTTCTTTTGCAATCGCAAAGGTCGATCCGCCAGAGATCCCCGTCAGGATACCTTCCTCACTCGCGAGCCTTTTGGCCCAGTTGATACCATCGGGACCTGCAACAGGGATCAACGCATCATAAAGCGCATTGTCGAGCCCCTCTTGGAGAACTTTGGGGATAAAGTCGGGGGTCCATCCTTGAATCGGATGGGGCTCGAATGAGCTGTGGCCGCTTGCCGGTGCGCCGTTCGCCTCGCGCTCTTGCGCGATACCGCTGCCAACCAGCTGCGCGTTGGCTGGTTCGGTCAGGATGATCTTGGTATCCGGGCGTTCCTTGCGCAAAACGCGACCGATGCCTGTGACGGTCCCCCCAGTGCCATAGCCGGTGACGAGGTAATCCAGACGCGATCCTGCAAAATCACCCAGGATCTCCTGTGCGGTCGTTGCTTCGTGGATATCCGCATTCGCCTTTGTCTCAAACTGGCTGGCGAGAAACCAACCGTTGGTCTCGGCCAGTTCGACCGCCTTTCGGTACATGCCAAACCCTTTCTGGGCGCGCGGTGTCAGGACAACCTTGGCCCCCAGCATCCGCATCAGCTTGCGCCGTTCGATGGAGAAACTGTCTGCCATGGTGACCACAAGCGGGTAACCCTTTTGCGCGCAAACCATCGCAAGACCGATGCCCGTGTTGCCCGACGTCGCCTCAACAACGGTTTGTCCGGGTTTCAGACGGCCTTCACGTTCGGCCGCTTCAATGATGTTGAGGGCAAGACGGTCTTTGACTGACGCGGCCGGGTTGAAGAACTCGGCCTTGACGTAGAGCGTCACCCCTTCTGATGCCAAATTATTGATCCGGATGGTCGGCGTATTGCCAACGGTGTCGAGGATGGACCCATAAAGCTGGCCGCGTCCGTGGGTGTGACGGATATCGTTCAATGTCATGACTTTCTCCTTTTGAGATCTGCGACGTTAGGGAAGGTTTAGCACAGGTTCGCTTGTCTTGGTTTGACTAAGCGACCCTGCGGGTTGTGGCTGCGGTTGCAGCCCGGAAGGAACTGACGTGGGAACAATGGAGCTGAGCGTGGCCACCTTTGGGTCAGTCAAACTCTCAAGAAACGCCAGCAGGTTGCTGACCTCTGCATCACTCAGGTTCAGCGGTTGCAGGTCGTTGGCGGCCGCGATCCGGCCTCGCAGCCGAGGTGACGCTTGCACGAAACCGTCGCGCTGCAAGAAGACCGCACGCCTTGTGCTGTCCAGTTCGGTGTAGCCTGATGCGGATTGTCCTCCGGTTTGATCGATAATTCGATCCAACTGCGGCAATTCAATCTGCCCTGGATCAAAGTCTTCGAGCGATTGCACAGCATTCAGATGATGGCGCACCATCGCCTCCAACGCATCAAATGCGCCTGAGTGTCCCCATGGGCCGGTGACGGCCACGTTGCGCAGCGATGGTGTGCGAAACGCGAACAGATCATCTGGATCGCCGGTAACGCGGTAGCGCCCTTCGTCTTCCAGGAAAGCCATCATGCCAGACATCTCCCAATAGCCCGCGTCGCGGCCGTGGCCTTTGCCTGGCCCGATCTGAGGAACCGCAATCGCGTGGAACGCGTGATCTGTCAGAAGTGGCCCGGAATGGCATGACGCGCAGCCAGCCTTTCCATAGAATAGCTCTAATCCATCTGCCGCTTTGGCCGATAGGTGCGAGGTATCGCCGGATGCGAGGACCTGATCAAAAGCACTGTCATCTGTGCGAAAGGCAACCGTCTGAAATGCGGCCAACGCCTGCGCGATTTGGGCATATTGGATATCATCGGCGCTCTCTACATCTGCATATGCTGCGATGAATGCCGCCGCATACTCATCTGTTGCCGCAACACGTTGTGCAATCTCGGCCCAGGCCGCGTTGAAGCCCTGCGTCAGCATTGCATCGGCCACTTCGTTTTCGCCGCGCTGTCCTGCCATCTCGATCGCTGACGTGACCGGAAAAAACGCTTGCGCCGCCAGCACGCTGTCCAATCCATCGGGCAAGGGCGCGACGGAAGGCACCCGCAAATTCAGCGCATCGTTACCCAGATCCTCAAGGCGCCCGTCATGGAACATCACCCGATATTCGCGCGCACCAATGTTCCACAATGCGGGCGAGTTCCGCGGTACGCGCCCAGTGACTGCGTCTGACGTGCGCCGTTCGGCACCCGCACCTGCGCCGCCTTCGCCAATACCCAGCGGCAACCCATCACTGGTCCCCAAAGATGGGTCATGGCAAGTGCCGCAAGAGATATTGCGATTGCCTGATAAGATCGGATCAAAGAACAGATCGCGCCCCAAATCGACAAGCGCCGGGGACGGCGCACCATCGAAAAGGAAATCTTCATCTGCCAACGGATCGGGCAGCGGGACACCTTCGGGTGCTTCCGTGCCAGCCGCCAGGAAAACGATGGTCGCGCAGCCCAGCAGGACGGCTGCACGGGTGATAAATGGTTTTGCAGTGAACATCGGAATGCTCCCGAATAGTCGTCAGATAGGGACGAGGGCGCAGCGGCTCTCGCCCGAACAAGGGATCAGCTTGATTGTTCCGGCAGTTTGAACACCGCAGTCTGCACAAGACGGCAAACGTTTGGCCCCGGGGCTCCATCTGCGCGCGCCGCAGCGGGCATTGGACCCGGGATGCTGTCATCCTTGCAGCCGTCGCGGTAGCTACTGATCATCGCACGTTCGCGCCCCGCAATCAGCGGACCGTGATCGTTTACCACCAGATGAACCTCTGCGGCGGACGCATCGCCCAGACCAGTGCCAAACCAAGCCCCGGACAAGGCGCCTTCTTCTTGATGAAAGGCGAAAGATGCCTTGCCGTCTTCGCCCACAATCACACCGCCTGCATAGCCAACGTCAGCAGCGACATCGTCTGTGCGCAGCAGAACATCACTGCTGTTGCAGTCTTCGGCATTGACCTTTTGCTGGGCTTCGACGGCGGCCGCATCAAAGCAACCGGCAGGGTTGTTGATTACCACCAGCCAAAGCGTATGCACATGGTCCGGTGTCAGGTTCTCGGTGTCCAGGGACACGAACAGACCGTCGTCATGGACAAGCAGCTGTGCTGTTGCGTCTGCGACTGCCGTCACTTCGCCTTGCGACGGATGCGTGTTGACGATGGCATTGCGGGGCGTTTCGGCGAGCGCTGCGGTGGTGAGAGCAGTCAGGCAGGTACATGTTGTCAGAATACGTTTCATTTCGGTTTCTCCAATTATTGAGCTCATGAGTGAGCGTTGGTGAAAACCTTCTGACCGGTCCAAGACCACCTTGCTTGAGCATAGCTTGAAGAAACCATGAGGAATTGCAGTGAAGTTATGTGGTTTGATCTCATCCGCTGTGAATTGCGGGCCTTTGATGCGTCAGATTAAGTTATTTGTAAAACACACGACTTGATCTGACATTTCTGCTCTTCTGGAGCGCAATCAAGGAGTGTCGATCAATGACAAGTATTCAAGAGAAGATCATCAAGCCGAAGCTGGGGCTGTTGGAACTGGCCAAACAGCTCGGAAGCGTGTCGCAGGCCTGCAAAGTGATGGGTTATTCGCGGGACAGCTTTTACCGGTTCAGAGAACTTTACGATCAGGGTGGCGAAGAAGCCCTGATGGATCTCAGCCGCCGCAAGCCGGTGATGAAAAACCGCGTGCCAGAACATGTCGAGAAGGCGGTCATCGAACTGGCCATCGACAACCCGGCTCTGGGTCAGAAACGGGCGTCGTGGGAGCTGCAGCAGAAAGGCATCATGGTGTCATCGTCGGGCGTCCGGTCGATCTGGCTGCGTAATGATCTGGAAACCATGAAAAAGCGCCTCAAGGCCCTGGAGGCCCGTGCCGCCCAAGAGGGTATCTTGCTCACCGAGGATCAGTTGGCCGCGCTGGAAAAAGCCAAGGCCAAGAAAGAAGCCCATGGCGAGATCGAGAGCCACCACCCTGGCTATCTGGGCAGCCAGGACACCTATTATGTGGGCACAATGAAGGGCGTCGGACGCATTTATCAACAGACCTTTGTCGATACCTATGCCCGCGTGGCGATCTGCAAGCTCTACACTGAAAAGACGGCAATCACCGCGGCCGACTTGCTGAACGACCGCGTGATCCCGTTCTTTGCAGAGCATGAGATCAGCCTGCTGCGCGTCCTGACAGACCGGGGCACGGAATACTGTGGCAAGGTCGAGAACCACGCCTACCAGCTTTATCTGGCCGTCGAGGACGTGGACCACACCCGAACCAAGGCCAATTCTCCGCAAACAAACGGCATCTGCGAGCGGTTCCATCGCACCATCAAGGATGAGTTCTACGACATCGCATTCCGCAAGAAACTGTATCGGTCAGTCGAAGAGTTGCAGGCCGATCTGGATGCGTGGCTGGCAAAGTACAACGAACAGCGGCCACATTCGGGACGTCACTGCTATGGCAAAACACCTATGCAGACCTTCCGCGAAACGCTACACATCGCTGTCGAGAAGACGATCAAAACGCACGACCAATCGGACAGTGCGCAACCCGTTCTCAGCGTCGCAAGCTGAGATGTCCGTCAGATCAAGTCTGAAGTTTTACACTTGAAGCGAGGCCCGAGCAACGGCTTGTAGGGTTGTAGCAACACCAAGCCGTTCACGCGCTTCTCTCATGTGTTTGACGACCGTGCTGCGATGAAGGCTCAATATGGTGCAGATGTCGTCAATCGTTTTTCCTTCCCCAGCCTACTCGAGAACTTCGCATTGCCGTTTCGACAGTTCTTCCTGCGCGGGAAAACTGGGGAGAGCCCTCACGCAAATATCGTAGGCGGTCAGCACGGCCGCAATCTGATCGCTTTGGCTTTGCCAGATGCTGTCTATCTTGCCTTGCGTACATTTGCGTTCGGCGCAAAGACCAAAACCGCTCACGAGCGATCTGCCGTCACTGCGGAGGCTAACAGTGTATCCATTCAGTATGTTGAGGGCGCGACTGCGCTCATGGACTGTCTGTTGCCTTGCAGTCATCTGGCCTTTTGCACAGAGGCGTCGGGTCGCTCCCCAGCTCATTGCACCTTGGCTGTGAATTGCCCATTGCGTTGTCACATCGGAAAGAAATCCACCATCATCTACGAAGAATCTGTCAAATTCACTCCCATAACTTGATGTCACGTCGACATCACGCGGTGTGAATTCCCCGTTGGCTGGGCGCCTTTGCACACCACCGTAGAAGACGCGGTCAAAGCCAAAGTGCTGCAAATCCTGATGCAGTCTCGACCACAGCAAACCCCTATCAGACAATATGAGATAAGGCTGAAGGATCTTATTGAATTGCGGGTTACTCATGGGCCTACTCCCAAAGAGATATTCCTCCCAATATCAATATATCATTCCCATGCGCATCTCGGTTGAGCGGAATTGGGAGCGGTTCTATCTCCGGCGGAGATTGACTGATCTCGAAATTTTGATCGGCACTAACTTGCCAATTCTAATTCCCCGCCTAGGATTTCCCGGGCGGGGTGGTTAAGTCATTCGCCGTTGCGGCGGACCGGGCGGGACCAGATCAGGCTGTAGGCGTCGCCGTCCTCCTCGTCGAAGAGATTGGCGTAGATCGGAGCGGTGAAGCTCGGATCGTCCAGCTTGAGGCCCAGATAGGCGCGGCCCTCGTTCGAGGTCTTCGACCAGGCGGCTCCGATTTCGGCGCGGCCCACCAGGACACGGTGGCTTGGGGCGTTCTCGCTGGTCTGGCTGGCTTCGGGAACGATGCGGACGTTCTTGGCCTGCACGTTGAGGGTGACAATTTCGCCGGTGTATTCGGTGCCGGACTTCTTGAAGGTGCCGATGGTTGCCATTGTGGTTCTCCTTGATCAGATGTTTTCGAGCCCGCACCATTGCGGCCTCGATGGAGATCGACAGGCCGGAGGCGACCGACGGCTCACCCGGCACGGGCCGGAACGTCAGTGGAAGACGGGTGCGGGAGACTTTCTTGTCGCGCGAGGAATGGCGGCGCAGCCGACTGGGGAAGAAAGCCGACCAACCCCGTTGAGCCTTAGGCGGCCGAGGCGCAGCCGACCTTCGGCCAGATCAGTCCATTGACGAGGCCATATGGAGCGGTCGATCAAGACAGAGATGTTCAGCGGAGACCTTGGCATCCGATGGCTACCCACGGGGTCAGGCACTATCGAATTTCCGAAGATTGTCACGCGTTTCAGAGCAAATGACCCGCAACTTCATTGTTCCAAACAGGCTTTGCGAGACCGCTGCCGCCGCAGATTGTGACGTGCCGCCCCGACCGGAGCTGTCTCAATGACAATCGACATGGCTACGCTGCGTCATAGCTCAAGCTGCAAATCCGCGCGGTCACCGTATTGTCGCCCATTGAAAACGCCGAGAGTAAAGCGACAGGCCAGCCCTGACCCACTTTCCGGCCAAACCCCCGTGACTAAGCTTCGCTGGCCATTTCCGTGTGTGGATCGGGAGGGGCTACGCCTGCCATCCGAAATAATGCGGTGAAGCCGACTGCCACAGCACCGATGATTGCGACGGCCATCTGCCATGTCTCGGAGGGGATCGCGAGCTTTGCGATGCCAAGGGTAGCCGCATACCCGGCAACGGTAGCGGGACCAGCAAATAATGCTGCAACGATGACGCGGACCCAGATCGGGCGCGCAAAAGCGAACGCAAGTTGGCCAACGATCGCCACGGCGCCAGCGGCGGCTGTGCCCACGAGAAAACCTCCGACAGGCCCTATTCCCGTCTCATACGCCCACAGTCCGACCGTGATGCCCGCGACCAGCGGCAACGCGTAGACAGCCAAGGTGAAGACGAGCCAACAGAGAAACCCGACGGTGACGAGCAAGAGAACGATATTGAGAACAATTATGGTGAATGCCTCCGCGCTAATCGGTTGAAAGATTACGCCATCCACCACCACCTCAGCGCAGCCAAACGGTAGTGCAAAAGGCGGGTTTCTGGAAGTATTGAGTGTTGTGACAGGGAGTGATCGGCGAGAATTTGCAACTGATCACCCGCCTTCGAACTGAAGTTTCAATGGGACCAGCGTGACGCGAACTCGGACAGTGAGACCTGACCGGTGTCACAGATGGCGTCTGGAGCGTATTGCCATCTGGATGTCCAATATTGCTGGTAAATGCAGCGCTTATGCGCTGCACCCTTTGCGGAAATCAAAGGCCTTGATGCCGAGCTTACGGGCTTTGTCGGCGAAATTGTCTTGGATGCCGGTGCCGGGGAAGATGATGACCCCGATGGGCAGGACATCGAGGATTTGATCGTTGCGCTTGAAAGGAGCAGCCTTGGCGTGGCGTGTCCAGTCTGGCTTGAAGGCGACTTGCACAACCTTGCGGGTCTCGGCCCATTTGGCGGCGATCAGTTCGGCTCCGCGCGGCGATCCGCCATGTAGCAGCACCATGTCGGCGTGCTTGGCGTGAACCTTGTCGAGGGTGTCCCAGATCAATCGGTGATCGTTGAATTCGAGCCCGCCGGTGAAGGCGATTTTGGTTCCGGCTGGCAGATAGACCTCGGTATCGGCGCGGGTTTTCGCGGCAAGGAAGTCCCGGCTGTCGATCATCGCTGCCGTGAGATTGCGGTGATTGACCCGTGAACCGGAGCGTGTCGACCAAGGCGAGCCCGTCAGGCGCAGATAGTGATCGGCGGCATGGTCCCGGAAGACCTCCATGCAGTCGCGGCGATCCAGCAGTGATTGGCCGGTTGCGATCAGATGTTCAAGCTGGACGGATTTGACTTCGGAGCCGTCCTGTTCGCGCTGGCGGCGTTTTTGCGCCTGTTCGTTGTCATCAAGTTTGCGTTCGATCCGGTCAGTGGCGCGGTGGAACATGTTGACCGTCGACCAGAGCATCTCGTCGAGATCCGCATCGAGGCTGGTGTCGGCCATCGTGGCGTCGAGGGCGTCGAAGATGTCGCTGACGGCAACTGCGATCAGGCGACCTTCGGGTCCGTCGCGGGGGTCGGGGTCGTTTTCGGAATGGCGGTAGCCAAAGAGTTCCAGATCGCTGCAGATGGCGTGGGTGGCGGACGCGTCGTGGTGTGGCTCGGCATCGCTGTTGTGGGGATCGGCATACATGGTCTGCTCCTTCGTCGGTTTGACCGCGACCGCCGCGGCCTTCATGGCGCCGAGAGAGGGCAGGCGGGGCGGACCTGCACCCGCATGGGCCGCAGCGCAGCGAAGGAGGCCGGAGACCGGTTCTTTTGTCTCGCGATGAAAAGCGCCCATCTGGGCGCGGTGGAAAAGAACCGGGCGCAGGCCTTGCGGGTCCGGTCCGTTTGCCGTCCGGTCGCCCTCCCAAGAAGGCCGGGGTCGCGCGTCTCTCAGACCATGGGGCACCTTTCTTGCTGGTCCCAGACAGGGTGCACTAGCTGGACGCGTCGTCGTTCGCTGTCAAAGCTGTAGCATTCAAGAAGCGCGCAACGTCTTCCGGCGCGATCTGGACTCGGAGCGAGTTTCGGAGGGCATCGCTTCCAAGCAGGCGAAGATCGTCGTTGAAATCACTAAGTTGCGGCGACAGGGGGATAGCCTCGATGCCCACCTCTTCGGCGCGTTGGGTCAGGCGAGCCGATGCACCATCACCGGCTGGATCGTTGTCACGGACAATATAGAGGCGTCTAAGGGACGGCGGGAACTGGATGGCGGCAAGATGGGCAGCGGACAGCGCTGCGGCCATCGGCAGATTGGGCAGGATCATTCTGAGCGACAGCATGGTTTCAATGCCTTCGCCCGCCGCTAGGACATCGCTTGCGGTGCCAAAACGGACAGCGTAGCCAAGCAGATTACCCATCGCACGGCGGGGCGTGTCGATTGGGGCCTTGCCAAGATTTGCGTTGGAGAAACCTGTCGGATCAAGCCACGTGCGATGCGCGCCCGTGATCCCGCCATCGAGATCGGTCACTGATGCAATGAGTGCGGGCCAGGTTTCGGTCTCGGAATGCGGATCGGGACGGTAGTAGCAGCGCGGATGAAACCGCAGGCTCGCTGTGTTGGACGATGCCGCCAGCCCGCGATTGCGCAGGTATGCTTCGGCCAACGTCCCTGCAATCGCTTGCGACATGGCAAACAGCCGTCTGGCTGCTTTCGGCGATCCGGTCGGTGCGGGATCAGAGCGGGAGGCTATGTCGCTTGGGCGTTCTGGCCGTGGTAGGCTGAGAAATCGCCGGGCCTCTTGTGCGATATCGGCAAAATCGATCAATCCGCAGCTTTCCCGGATGATGTCGAGCAGATCGCCATGCTCTCCGGTGGCTGCATCGGTCCATTTCCCTGCAGCACCTTTGCCGGAAGGTGGGCCTTTGAGGCGCACAAACAGGGAGCGTCCAGGCGTGTTGCGCGCGTCGCCAACCATCCAGTAGTGGCCTTCGCGATGTCCGTTTGACAGGTAGTACCGACAAACGTTCGCTGCCTCGCGCGCGAGCGCTTCGGTCAACGCGGCAATGGATTGGGACATGACGCTACCTCCAGTGAAAAAGGGGCCCACCTCGCGGCGGACCCAGTGGGGAGTAAAATGTCATTCCGTGGCGGTGCACAGCTTGTCCTGCCTCTTCTCGTCAGAATCGCAGGGACCATCGCCCGGGTCGATAGCCCAATTGCCGTCATTTCGGCGCTCCGCTGCGACTGAGGCCATTGTTGGCGTTTCAATTGTGCGGCGTTTGGCCTCCTGGGCGGCGAAATCGAAAGACGGTGTGGGTGTGGTGTTCGGTTCGATCATCGGCTTGCTCCTGTTATGAACGAGGAAGGACCCGGCGCGAGGGCCGGGTCCATGGTTGGGTTGGAGGAGAGCTGATCTACTCGGCTGCGACCGAGTCGACCTGAGGCGCATCTTTCGCATCAGGCATATCCGCTGCGTCGATGGGGCCGTGGGTGCCCGTCTTGGCTGCTGCTGGCTGATCTGCTTCAGGTGCTGTGGCGCTGTCGCTTTGTGTGCGCAATGGTTCAGGCAGCCAGCCTGTCCCGTTCAGCAGCTCTTCGGCGGCTGTCACCATCTCAGGCTTCTTCAAGCCCGCGATCCGGTCAGCGGCATCGTCTCCTTTGGCCTCCCGCACCGCTTCGAGAATCTGCGCCTTGGTCACGCGCGACAGGTAGGCCTCCGCCGTTGGTGTCCAGCCCACTGCGGCCATGTCGAGCCTCAGCGCAGTGGCCAGAATGTCGGCATGAGCAAGTGCCCCAGGGCGGCGATTGTAGGCCTCATGCGCCGCGTTGAGTGTCAGCGAAACGCAATGGGCGAAGAGGGCCTGCCGGGTGTCGCTGTCGAAGTCGATCAGCACGTCCCAAAGGTCTTCCGGAGCCTTGGGCAGGTGCTTGGCCCAGTTCTCTGATCGTGCCTCAATGGCCTGAGCCGAGGGGGTATCGGCCAAACCGGGGGCTTGGGCGGAGAAGGCGGCACTGCGCGGGTCGATCTCGATGCAGCTGTTGACGCCGTAGCGGTAGAACAGCTTGAGGGTCAGCACATGCAGGGCTGCCACGAAGGCGATATTTGGATCGCCTGCAAGTGCGTCGCGCAGGGCGAGCGTCCGATGTGCCGTCAGTTCCGTGACGAGGCGGTCGGAGAGCGGTTTGATGCCGTCGTCTTCGTTCTCCTCGTCATGGGGTGCTCCCGTTTCAGGATCAATGTCGGTGTCATCAACATCCGCATCAGCTGTATCCCCATCGGATTGATCATCCGAGGGAAGGGCCGGCTCGTCTTCTGGACGCACATAGCCGCGTTCGACGCGCAGCCGCCCCGAACTGTCGATGCTGACGAAGGCCCCGGCGATTGCCAATGCTTCCTCCTCGAAGCGGACCGGACGATCCTGCAACGTCTCCATCGCCGTCTCGATCTCGCCCAACCGCGCATCGACCTCGTCTGGCAACTCCTCGGCATCGGCATGATCTGCCTCAAGTTTCTCGAACTCCGTCTTGAGCGCATCGTAGGTCGCCGCTTCCTCGTCGGTCATCGGTTCGACCTCACCCGCCATGCGCCGCATGCCGTAGGTGTGGCCATAAGGAAAGTCGGTATCCACCTCGACCCAGTGCCAGCCTTCGGCCTGAACGGTCGCCGCGTCTTCGCGCAGTTTCTCGGCGACCATCAGATCGAGCAGTCCGGCATCCTGCAGCCAACCACCATCATCGGTCTGGAACAGGTCGCGCAGGATCGCTCCACCCGCATCCACATAGGGGTCCAGCCCGACATATTGCGCGCGACGGTCGGAAGCGCGCACCGCTCCCTCGGTCAACATCCGGCGGATTTCATAGGGCTGCTTGGAATAATGCCGCTGCAGCGATTCCCAGACCTGTTCCTGCCGCTCATGATCGGGATTGACGGTGAACGCCATGAGCTGGTCGAGGGTCATTTCTTCCTCGGCATAGGCGTCGAGCAGGGACGGCGCGACGGCGGCGAGTTTGAGCCGCTGTTTGACGATGCTGGCTGAGACGAAAAAGGCCGCAGCAATCTCTTCTTCGCTCTTGCCCTTCTCGCGCATCGCCTGAAAGGCGCGGAACTGGTCCAGCGGGTGAAGCGGTGCGCGCTGGATATTTTCCGCCAAGCTGTCTTCCTCGGCGAGGCCGTCTGTGCGGATAATGCAGGGCACGGGTGCCGTGCGATTTAGGCGCTTTTGTTTGACCAGGAGTTCCAGCGCACGGTAGCGCCGCCCGCCTGCCGGGATTTCGAACATGCCGGTCTCGGTGCCGGTCTCGTCCAACACGGGCCGCACCGTCAGGCTGGCCAAAAGGGTACGCCGGGCGATGTCCTCGGCCAGCTCCTCAATCGACACACCGGCCTTGATGTGCCGGACGTTGGACTGGCTGAGCAGGAGCTTGTTGAAGGGGATGTCGCGCGAGGCGCTGAGGGTGATTTTCTGTTGCTTGGTCATCGGGGTTCTCCGCGACGGGCCGGTCGGGAACCTCTCTCGACCTTTCAAACCCGTCACGAAAAACCCGGCCCACCTCTTCCTCTGGGGAAGGGACGGACCGGGGCAATCTGGGTACGACGTTGTTCAGGCAGCAGCTTCCAGCAGCTTCTTGGCGCGGGTTTCCATCTCCAGCCGCGCGTCTTGCTGGGGTTTGTTGCGCGCGACCGCCGTGATGCCCTGCACGAAATCAAAGACGCTTTCGGGCGGCCGGCCTTCTTCGGTCAGGACGGTGTCGATGATCGTAGATGCTGCTGCTTTCGAGAACCCGCGCTTGCGCAGAAAGTCCGACCGGTCGTCGTCTGATCGCGCGACGATCTTCTCCCGCGCGGCACGGATGCCGTCGATGAAGGGCGCGGGCGATGAGTTGGCGAAATTCGTGAGGGCAGGGGCAACCTCATGTGCGAAACGGCTGGCGGCGTATTTCGAGTGGCGGATCTTGATCTCCTGAAAATCCTCGACGCCCCAGAGGTTGCGGTTCTGGCAGACCGCCCGCAGGTAGAAGCTGGCGATGCCGAGCGTCTTGGCGCCCACCTCGGAATTCCAGCAATAGAATCCCCGAAAGTAGAGGTCGGGCGAGCCGTCGGGCAGCAGCCCCGCCTCGATCGGGTTGAGGTCATCGACGAGGAACAGGAACACGTCGCGATCGGAGGCGTAGAGCGTCGTTGTCTCCTTCGTCACGTGCACGCGCGGGTTGTAGATGCCGGTCGACCAGTCGAGCACGCCGGGGACCTTCCAGCGCGTGTCGCCCGTGCCGTTGCCCGCGATGCGCTGTACGGCGGAGACCAGTTCGTGGTCGTAGATGCGCCCATAGTCGGGGCCGGTGACGGCACGCAGTTCCGTGCGCCCGTTCGCGACCTCCATGGTCTTGATCTGCTCTGCCCGGTGGTTGGTCAGCCCGTACTGCAAATTGATGCCCGCCAACGGTGCGGGCAACTGGCGCAGATAGGCGGCTGGTGCGCCGACAATGCTCGACAATTGTCCAAAGCTCCAGTGCGTCGGCGCGATTGGTTCATCCGTGCCCGGCAGGACAAGGCCCAGCTTCTCCGGATCTTTGCGATTGGCCTCGACCCGGATCGCCGCACTCTCCACCGTGCGCGTCCGGCTCCGCTCCGCCCGGCCCTTGACCGAGGCGAAGAGATCGTCGAGCGACATATACCGCTCGTCATGCGGACGCGAGAACCACTCGGACGACACGCGGTCCACGTTCTGGCCGCGCGACACGTCCACCTTGTAGCCGCCGCTCATGTCACGCCCGGTATCGATAATCTCGGTATTCATGGGTTTTCTCCCGCGACGGGCGGTCAGGAGCCTCTCTCTCGACCTCCAAACCCGTCACGGGAACAGCCTCCACTCTCTCCCTCCGATGGCTTTGGGGGATGAACGCTTCCTTTTTGGAACTCTGGTTGTTGAACTCAGATGTCCGATGCTTGTATACAAATTTCGGACAACTCACTTCCATCATGTCCGAAATCATGCTACAGATTTCGGACATGGACCATGCATCAACAGACCTAAAGAGTAATATCCTGACACGGATTGCGAATGGCAACCCGCGTGGCGTCTGGACACCGCGGGATTTTCTGGATCTCGGCGAACGTGATGCTGTGGACAAAGTGCTGCAGCGACTGACGCGGGCAGGGGCTCTGCGCCGGGTGGATCGTGGCCTCTACGATCAACCGTCGACCAATCGCCTGACCCAGAAAGACAGTCCGGCAGATCCCCGCGAAGTGATTGATGCCATCGCACGCCGAGATCAAATACGCGTCCTTGTCGATGGAATGACGGCGGCAAACGATCTGGGTCTCACCAATGCTGTCCCAGCAAAGGTCCTAGTGCATACCGACGCCCGATTAAAATCGATTTCGCTCGGCCAGCTCGACATCGTGTTCAAACCGACAGCTGCCAGCAAGCTCTATTGGGCCGGACGGCCAGCTATGCGCATTGTGCAGGCTTTGCATTGGCTACGGGATACAATGGGGCAAATTGAAGACGATCGGGTGCTGATCCGCCGCCTGACGGCACTTCTCAATGATCCAACGAAAGGCAAGCGCCTTCGCGACGATCTAGAGGACGGGCTGACGACATTGCCGAGTTGGATGCAAAGCTTGTTGCGCCCGATCCTGGCAGAGCAGGCAGGTGCTGCGTGAACCCCGCGTTCAACAGGATCATTTCTGCGGATGATGAGACACGCCTTGGCCTCTTCACGACAACAGCACAGCGTTTGGGCACCACACCGCAGAATGTCGAAAAGGACTTTTGGGTCTGTTGGACCCTCGACGCGCTGTTCAATGGATTGCCGGACGGGCCAAGGCTTCTGTTCAAAGGCGGTACGTCCTTGTCAAAGGGGTTTGGGCTGATCCGCCGGTTCTCGGAGGATATCGACGTCACAGTGTTCCGGGACGATCTGGGAGAAGCCGCAACCATAGAAGAGCTTGAGGCTTTAAGCGGCAAGAAGCGCGCCAAGGCGCTGGATGCGATCAAGGCGGCGTGCGAAACTTATATCCAGGGCCCGTTCTCTGGCGGGCTGAACGAGATTGTTTCGGACGTTGCCGGGCGAAACGGTCTCGATGTGGCTCGGTTCTATATTGAGCCTGATCCAGAAGACAGCCAAGCGTTGTACCTGCGGTATCCAACCGCGACACCTGATGATGCCTACATCGCCAAGGCTGTCAAAATCGAGTCCGGTGCAAAATCGGCGCTTGATCCCAATTCTGTGCGCAGCATAAGTCCCTACCTTGAGGAAGACGTTCCGGATATCGATCTGACCGTCGGCAACGTCACTATCGTCGACGCTGAGCGGACATTTTGGGACAAGATCGTGATCCTGCATGGCCTGCGTCGTTGGTTCGACGCACGTGAGGAACTGAAAGGCAGTGGTCAGCGCGTGTCGCGACACTATTACGATACCTATCGACTTCTAGGATCGGACCTAGGTGAGAGGGCTTTGGCGGATCGCGCGCTTGGTGCCGATTGCGTCGCCCACGCGCGCATGTTTTTCAACCGTCCGGCCTTTGATCTCGTGACCGCAGTTGCGCCGACATTTTCCATCAGTCCCGTTGGAGAAATGCTCGATGACCTACGCCGCGACTACCGCGCGATGTCGGGCATGATCTTCGGGGAGGCGCCGCCTTTCGATGCCGTGATCGAGCGGGTTGCTGATTTGGAACAAAGGCTCAACACAACGCCGACGGGGTCGAAGGGCGTTTTGGATGGAAATTCATGATATTTGCAACAGTTCGGGACGTTCACGAAAACAAAACCAAGGGTCTGGCGCTTATATCAGGTGCAAAACACAGTGTGATTGTATGGTGGTTCCCATGCCTTGCTATCTAGCAACGAACAGCACCAAGAGGCGTATTTTGTTGAAAAACTCGTGCTTGATCGTCGGGTGAACTGCTGATTCAATTCCCGTATCGGGTGGGAGGATTGAGGATGCTGGGACCGAAGCAGGAAGCACAAGCGGCGCTGTTCTATGAGTTCTCGCTTGAAGATCATGTCCCCCAAGATCATTTGTTGCGGTCGATTGATCGGTTTGTTGATCTGCGCAGTATCCGTGCGCATCTAACGGATTTCTATAGTCATACAGGCCGACCATCGGTTGATCCGGAACTGCTGATCCGCATGCTCTTGGTGGGCTACTGCTTTGGCATCAGGTCGGAGCGGCGTCTCTGCCAAGAGGTGCATTTGAACTTGGCGTATCGCTGGTTCTGTCGTCTCGATCTGAATGACCGTATCCCTGACCATTCGACCTTCTCCAAGAACCGCCATGGACGTTTCCGCGAGAGCGAACTGCTGCGTCATCTGTTTGAGACGACCGTCGCGCGATGTATCGCGGAAGGTCTGGTGAGTGGCCAGCGCATGGCCGTTGATGCCAGCCTGATCGAAGCTGACGCCAACCGACAGTATTCCGCGCCAAAGAACGAATGGGACCCGGCGCGGATCGATGTGGACGCGGCACCCCGCGCTGTTCGTGAGTATCTCGATACGCTGGATGCAGCCGCTTTTGGTGCTGCGAGTGAAGTGCAGCCCAAGTTCACGTCCTTCTCTGATCCCGCCAGCCAGTGGACGGCGGCCCGCAAAGGCCCTGCCTTCTTTAGCTATTCTGACAATTATCTGATCGACACGGATTACGGTGTCATCCTGGATGTTGAAGGCACCCGTTCGATCCGGCAAGCCGAGGTTGGATCGACGGAGACCATGCTGACGCGGGTCAAAGACAAGTTTGGCCTGGTTCCCGACTGGATGACTGCTGACACCGCCTACGGCTCCGGCCCGATGCTCGGCTGGCTCGTGGATCGCAAGATCGATCCTTACATCCCGGTAATCGACAAGGCCGGACGCCCCGACGGCACTTGGACACGCACAGACTTCGAATGGGACGCTGAGAATGATCAATATGTCTGCCCGGAAGGTCACGCGCTCAAACAGTTCCGCCGGAATTACTCTGATCCAAACCGGGGACCGACGGGCAAGGGCACAGCCCGCTATCGCGCGTTGAAGGACGTTTGCAAGGCTTGCCCATCCAAGCAAAAATGCTGCCCCAACGCTGATGCGCGTAAGATCACTCGCGAAGAGCACGAAGATGCGCGGCAGGTCGCCAGAGACTTGGCCAAAACCAAAGAATACCAGATCGCGATAAAGCTCAGAAAGAAGGTCGAGATGCTCTTTGCTCACCTCAAACGTATTCTGGGGCTAGGACGACTGCGATTACGAGGACCATGTGGCGCAAATGACGAATTCCTCCTCGCCGCAACCGCCCAAAACCTCCGCAAACTAGCTAAGATATTTCCTGCACCGCAGCAACCGGCCAAAGCCTGATAGAAAAGGCGCTCGCGCTCGGTTTAGACCGCCACTTTCTGCGCTCGCAACACGTTGTTTTTCCACAGAATCGGCGGAAACCGGTCATTCGCTGCGGGTGCAAGATCTTTGAGCCATGCATATCTCAGCGGACATTGAGCTCGCCGTTGTACTCGAGCCGCGCCCCACGATACGTGTCTTACTTAGTTGCCGTTTGGCAAGCGCCTGATTGCACTATGAATCTTGAAAAACCAATGGTTTATTGCTGGCCAAGAAGTCAGCGTTAGAGCAAACAACTTTGAAAGCAGTAAAGTGGCAAAGTTTCACATCAGAGCGCGAACCATTGACCTTCTTGGTCGACAGCAAATCGCCAACATATCTACGGCAATAAGTGAGCTCTTCAAGAATGCTCATGATGCTTATGCCACTACAGCTGAAGTCGACTACTTTCGGGACGATGGACTATTTGTCTTGAGAGATGACGGTCTCGGGATGACCAAGCAAGCTTTGAAGATCGCTGGCTCACACTTGGGACTGACAGCAAGGTAGGATCGTTTTCGGGCTTAAAACGTCCACCAGTTGACAGCGCAAAAGACATTCGTCCGCTACTTGGCTAAAAGGGCATTGGACGGCTAGCAATTGCTGTTATCGGCCGACAAGTGCTTGTACTGACCCGTGCAAAAGTCGATGGAAAAGCTGAGGACAGCATTACCGCGGCTTACATCCATTGGGGCTTATTTGAGCTACCTGGGATCGATCTCGACGAAATTGTTATCCCACTTGAAACTTTCAAAGCTGACACCTTGCCGAACCTTGTAGACGTGCAAGAGATGGTGTCCAAAGCTCGGGACAGCCTGGAAAGCCTAGCAAGCCGGATAGACGAAAAGGTTGCAAAGTCTATCCGCAACGATATGGACGCTTTCAAAGTAGACCCTCGAGATGCGTCAACCTACCTTGGGCAGCCTTCTTTCGATTTGAACGGTTCCGGAACTCATTTTTACATACTGCCTGCAGATGAGATCATCCAAGACGATATTGATGATCGGGACGAATCCACCAAGGCAACAAGGTTCGAAAAAAACCTCATCGGCTTTACAAATACCATGACACCGGAATTCCGGAAGCCAAAGATCATAACAAGGTTTAGAGATCACGTAGACGAGGGAGAGCCTTTAGAGAGAGTCGGCGAGAAAGCATTCTTTAGTTGTAAAACACACGACTTGATCTGACATTTCTGCTCTTCTGGAGCGCAATCAAGGAGTGTCGATCAATGACAAGTATTCAAGAGAAGATCATCAAGCCGAAGCTGGGGCTGTTGGAACTGGCCAAACAGCTCGGAAGCGTGTCGCAGGCCTGCAAAGTGATGGGTTATTCGCGGGACAGCTTTTACCGGTTCAGAGAACTTTACGATCAGGGTGGCGAAGAAGCCCTGATGGATCTCAGCCGCCGCAAGCCGGTGATGAAAAACCGCGTGCCAGAACATGTCGAGAAGGCGGTCATCGAACTGGCCATCGACAACCCGGCTCTGGGTCAGAAACGGGCGTCGTGGGAGCTGCAGCAGAAAGGCATCATGGTGTCATCGTCGGGCGTCCGGTCGATCTGGCTGCGTAATGATCTGGAAACCATGAAAAAGCGCCTCAAGGCCCTGGAGGCCCGTGCCGCCCAAGAGGGTATCTTGCTCACCGAGGATCAGTTGGCCGCGCTGGAAAAAGCCAAGGCCAAGAAAGAAGCCCATGGCGAGATCGAGAGCCACCACCCTGGCTATCTGGGCAGCCAGGACACCTATTATGTGGGCACAATGAAGGGCGTCGGACGCATTTATCAACAGACCTTTGTCGATACCTATGCCCGCGTGGCGATCTGCAAGCTCTACACTGAAAAGACGGCAATCACCGCGGCCGACTTGCTGAACGACCGCGTGATCCCGTTCTTTGCAGAGCATGAGATCAGCCTGCTGCGCGTCCTGACAGACCGGGGCACGGAATACTGTGGCAAGGTCGAGAACCACGCCTACCAGCTTTATCTGGCCGTCGAGGACGTGGACCACACCCGAACCAAGGCCAATTCTCCGCAAACAAACGGCATCTGCGAGCGGTTCCATCGCACCATCAAGGATGAGTTCTACGACATCGCATTCCGCAAGAAACTGTATCGGTCAGTCGAAGAGTTGCAGGCCGATCTGGATGCGTGGCTGGCAAAGTACAACGAACAGCGGCCACATTCGGGACGTCACTGCTATGGCAAAACACCTATGCAGACCTTCCGCGAAACGCTACACATCGCTGTCGAGAAGACGATCAAAACGCACGACCAATCGGACAGTGCGCAACCCGTTCTCAGCGTCGCAAGCTGAGATGTCCGTCAGATCAAGTCTGAAGTTTTACACTTTAGTCCCGAAGAGTTCAAGCAAGTCGACCATCATATTCGCGGTCGCTTCGATGAATTCGGTCAGTTTCGTGGGAAGGTTGGCGTCTATCAAACATTGCCCTCCGAATATGTGCTCAACTGGTCAAATACAGACGGTAAACCGACTAGTTGCGGCCCTTTTGACTTTTCAATCGCAGTGATACAGCCAACGCCAACGGACTCGTTAGTTGATCCAACCGAGCACGCCAAAATCCGAAGAAAACTTGAACGACATGGTGGAGTCTACATCTACAAAGATGGGGTCCGAGTTCAACCATATGGCGGTCCTGACTTCGACTTCCTCGATGTTGAGCGCCGGCGAAACTTGCGAGCAGCAACAGCCTACTACTCCTTCAGAAATATCATGGGGGCGGTCGAACTAACATCACGAGACAACCCCAACTTGGTAGAAAAAGCAGGGAGGGAAGGTTTTCGTGAGGATAAGGCTTACCGGCAGTTTCGAAGTATTCTGATTAACTTTTTCATACAGTCGGCGGCAGATTTCTTCCGGGAAAACGGCAAATACTCTGAAGAATGGACTGAAAAACGTTATGAACTTCAACGCCTCGATGAAGTTCGAAAGAAGCGTGAGAAACAGTCCAAAGGCAAGAAAAACAGGTTCGGTGAACAGCTAGAGAATTTCTTCAAGGTTATAGACTCCGGACAGTTGCCAAAAACCATATCTGATACGGTTGCAGGCTTTGAAGCGGACGTGCTTTCCGAAATCAATAGCAAGAAGGATCCAAAAGCCAAGGCACTTGCAATTGGCCGTCTGGAGGCTGAGGCGAAGTTGCATCTTGACCAACTTCGTAAGGAGCATGCTATCTCGAAACCGCGAGGTGTTGGTCTAAACACTGAACTACGCAACAACTGGGAGGCCTACCAAGCAGAAATGGGCCGGCTAACGAATGACTTGGTGTTGCCTGCCGAGAAGACGATCGAGAACATCGTCACAACGACTGTAAAGAAAAACAAGCTGAACCTTGAGCCTGGGCTGCGACTGAATGCTGCCGTACAAAAGCACACGAAAGAGACTCTTTCGTCTATGAAAACTCTCCGGACGCAGACGGAGGAGACCCTCACCGACCTGACACGCACAGTAAGGGATACAACAAAAAACAGCTTTCGGAACGTATCGAAAGTCGTTGATGAGGTCCTCGCCGAACTTGAGGCTGTTAAAGGTAAGAAGCAGGCAGAGTTCGATTTTTCAAAACAGCGGGAGGCTTTCGAGACCTTGGTAGCTGACGCATTCGAAGAAGAGAGCGAAAAACTGCGGAAGATCTACAGTCAACTCGAAGCTGTTCTCTCATCAACCCAATCCAGCGGTTCGGATATGGTCGAAGTCACTGAAGCACTGGAAGAAGAAGTCGTCGCGCTTCGCGAGCGACAAGAGGTCGATTTCGAGCTCGCCCAAATTGGGATGGCGCTTAACACGATTAACCATGAATTTGGAAAGACGGCTGGTAGCTTGCGAGACGGCCTTAGACGCATGAAATCTTGGGCCAATGCCAATCCTGACATGAAGCGCCTATACGACGACATGCGCGTCAACTTTGATCACTTGGACAGCTACTTGGCATTGTTCAACCCACTAGACCGGAAGCTTCAGTCGACAGCCGTCGATATCAAAGGCAGTGACATATTTCGATTTGTGTCTGACTTGTTTGAAAAGCGGCTTAAACGTCACAATGTTCGGCTCGTCGCTGATGAGGGGTTTAAGGCTCATACTCTTCATGGGTTTCACGCGGACTTCTATCCTGTCTTCGTCAACCTAATCGATAATGCGATCTATTGGGCCTCCAGTGCGAGAAACGACGCGGGCATCATTGAACTGATTGAAGACAATGGCGACCTTTGTGTCAGAGACAACGGTCGTGGAGTGAGTAGCATTGATGTCCGAAACATTTTTGAGCTCAGCTTTACTCGAAAGCCGGACGGGAGAGGTATGGGACTGCATATTTCAAGGCAGGCGCTTGGCCGGCTTGGTTACGAACTGAACATCGATCCACCAACCCCCAATTCTGGTGCCTGTTTCCGTATCTCAAAGATGTCTCAATAGAAGATTTGATCAGATGAATTTTGCCGACGACCAATACAAAGCCGCCAGCTCCTTCGCGTATACAATGATCGTGGTTGACGACGAACCTGTAGATGACCCTGTCGAACCAGAACCGGCTCTTGAGGTTAAGACGCCTGGTAGGCGCGATGTTGCGGCCGCCAAGAAGGTTGATCAGAAACCTGAAGCACAACGCTCACATCCGCTAGACGCAAAAGGATTGATAAAGAGTGCCCTAGACTTGGGGCTTGTCTGCTCGGTTGTTAATCCGACTGGTGATGAAGGTAGTGTAGCAAAAAGTGTCGCTAAGGCCTCGTTGAGAGCTGATATCGTATCCTTAGACTGGCACATGAATCACGGTGATGATGGCGAGCTAGCATCCGAGATTATTCAGGAAATTCTTCATGGGGATGAGGCCATTGGAGGACGCCTGAGATTGATTGCGATCTATACCGGCAACAAGGATAAGGGAGCCATCCTTGAAAAAATCGCTGAAAGGCTCAACGCAGCTGAGGAGATCGCTGGCAAAGTTACTAAGACAGGTGATGTCCTTACCAACTCGTCAGGTTTACGTATAATTTGGCGTGAAAAATCGATGGGCAATGAAAAATTGGCGAATGCCGTTTCCGAGACGCAACTTCCAAACGAGCTGTTGAAGGCATTCTCAGAGTTGTCGAATGGTCTACTTTCGAACGTCGCGCTCGCAACGATCTCCTCGATGAGAGACACGACGCATCATGTTTTGAGAAAATTTTCGTCAGAACTCGATGGTCCATTCTTTCACCACCGCGCACTCCTTAAAAAGTCCTCCGATTCAATGGATTATGCAGTTTCTGTCGTAATGAGCGCGTTGAAGTCGGAGGTGGATAAGTCAAAAGTCACGTCGAAATATACAACAGTAGACGCAATAAAACGTCGCTTAAGTCAGATGCCTCAGAGCCCTGAAAATTTCACACTCCGGTACTCGAAAAAGGATCAAGAGAAGGAATTTAAGCTGCATATTGACGATGTCATTTCAATTATGGAACGTGGTTTTTCCGCTTGGCCAGATAAGGACAAGCAAGCAGCTGTTGGGCGGCAACTGGATAAGCAAGCCAGCCCAATGCCGCCAAAGGATGCGTTTTCCAAGAGTTTTTCTACTCTTTTCTGCGATACCATTGAGACGGCAAGTTTTTCCATGCGGCAGTTCTCGTTCTTGACTAACTCTCAGTCAAGCGAGCTCAGTATGGTACATCGAAAAGCACCGCCAAAATTGGGGCTAGGATCAGTCATTTTCTCGGATGCTGACGGTGGCTATTTTTTATGCTTACAAGCGACCTGCGATACTGTTCGTGGGGCTGGATTATTTTTCTTCGTACCGCTCGAAGTCGTGGATAGTGATACTCCTGATATCGTTGTTCCTCATGGAAGAAATGGAGCGCTTATCAACTACGTGGGCCTTTCGGTTCCGCCAAAGTGCTACACCAAATCCCTGTCTCTCGATTTTGGTGTGATAAACGATGCCATAGGGCATATCCCAATATGCTATGATGAGCAGAGAGAGATTTACCATGTCCCGGATGCCAACAATACGGACTACCGCTGGCTCGCAAATCTTAAGTACAAGCGGGCACTTAGAATTGCGCAGAATATGAGCCAGGAAATCTCTAGGATCGGCTTCGATGAATTCGAGCCATTTCGAAAAGGTTAGCTGCCACCAAGTCTGGGGTCAGCAGTATGCCAACGATTTTGCAATCTGTATAGCGTGCCGCCTAATGAATTCTGGGGGCAACGCATTCCCGATCATTAAGGCAACTTTGCCGCGACCTTCAGTGAGGTCAAACCGATAGTCAGCAGGAAACGTTTGAAACAATGCCGCTTCACGCAAGCTAATTGCACGATCTTCTTCCGGGTGCAGGTATCGACCCTTTGATGGATTCCCGCAGCCACCTGTCATCGTAGGGGAAATTTTGTCCCAAGACATGCGCCCATAAACATCGCGAAAGCCAGACTTTTTGTTTTTATGACAATCAAGTACCAGATGTTTTGGTAGCGATTTTCTCGATCCTCCGTCCTTCGGTATATTGCGTATGATTTCCTTTACGTGCGGAGCTCTGTTTGGAACATGGTCATGCAGCGGGTCACCTGCCTCACCAACTGGTGCAAGCCGAACGGCATCGAGACATTTCCGAACTGTAATAGTCTCTGACTTTTCAGCACTCTCAACTTGGCCATTTTTGGATGCGAGCAAAATCATTCTGTATCGGCGCTGAGGAACGCCGTATTCTGAAGCATCCTCCACCCTTACGTTCTTGCGCCCCACCTTGTAACCGAGGACCGATATTCTCTTAAGGAAAGTCTTCATGCGGTTATCTTGCGCCAAAGCAGGCACATTCTCCATCATGATGGCTTTGGGTGAAAAAGCCTCAACAATTCGCAGAAACTCAAACAAAAGGTCGTTACGGTCATCTGCGACTGCATTAGACTTCTTGCGCGTTCGTAGCGTTGAAAAGCCCTGACAAGGTGGGCAGCCAGCCAGCAGGTCTAATTCTCCCCGTTTCAGGCCGATGGTCTTCAACAACGCTGCCGCTCCGACTTCACGTATGTCATTTTCAAAGCAATGAACATCAGGGTGGTTAAGCCGATAAGTTGCGGCTGGGATTTTTTCCTTTTCGACACCAGCCAACACGTTGAAGCCCGCCTGTTTCAGTCCCAGCGTCAGTCCGCCAGCGCCAGAAAAGAGGTCTACGGCTGTTAATCTGTTGTCGTGACTTTTGAGGGATTGCCCGCTCATTGTTGTTTTCGCCCGATTCCGCGCCGACTAATGCCGCTTAAGTTACTGGTATTGTTGTATTTTCATTAATTTAAAAGATACTCAAAGCAAAAGATTTTTTCAAGATACTATGATTTTCCTGTTTGGCTGCACCTGATCACCCTGCTGATGCTACAGGAGAAGTCGGTTTTGTCTGCGGCCTGGCGTTCCAACGGCATTGAGACCCACAGTAGCTAACTGGACATTTTATTGCTCAGCGGAGAAGAAAGCAACGTGAGCGTCACCTGCTGTGTCAAGCATGAGCGATGAATGGCGGTTCTGGAGCGCAGCGCCGCAGCATCTTGATCCAGTGGTCAATGTCTGGAATGGGCCGTTCATCAGGGTTGCTAGGGCGGCATCCGGGGGGATGCTGCGTTTGCCCCGACGGCAGCAGAGAGCCCATTTTGACCGATGCTGCAAGAAGAATAAATGTCTGCTCTTGCGCCAGAAATCCATTAGTCCGGTCGTCGGGTGATGGCGTGAGCACGCCATTCTCAGCCATTCAGTGATACGCAACTCTCACTCAGCGCATCAATCATTGCCCTCATGCGCTTGTTGATACGACGCTTGCTGCTGTGAACGACGTAAATGCCGTAGTCGGCGTGTTTGAGATGCGGCAGTACCGGCACCAAGTTACCCTTTTGGACCTCGCTATCGACGACGAACAGTGGCAACCGAATGATCCCGTCATCATTCAAAGAGGCATCAAGCAGAAACGTCCCATAGTTGGATCTCAAGGCGGGGCGAAACTTCACTGTTCTTCGTTTCCCGTCGTTCTCAAAGGCCCACGTCGCACGGCGCTCGGCACCGTAGTGTAAGAGTGGGTGTCCGGTAAGCTCTTCGATGCTCTTCGGCAGCGGGTGGCTTTCCGCGTACTCTTGGCTTGCAAATAGACCGTGCTGCGTGGTGCCAAGCCGGTGGCAGTGTAGCCCCTGCAACTCAGTCGCTGTCACGCGTACGGCGAGGTCGTAATTTTCGCTATCCAGATCAACGGTCCGGTCATCGAAGTCTATGGTCAGGTCGATGTTCGGGTGATCTTGGGCAAATTTGAACAGCGTCGGTTTGAGGTATGCCAGGCCAAACTCACGCGCGATGGTGATGGACAGCGGCCCCTTGAGCGTATGGCCCACTTGCAAGAAGTCGGCGTCCAACTCATCGATTTCGGCCACCATGTGGCTGGCACGTTGGTAAAGCTCTTGCCCGGCGCTCGTGACCTCCCACACTCGGGGTTGGCGGTCGATCAAGCGGACAGAGTAGCGGTCTTCAAGTTGGGCCAACCTGCGACTTACGGCTGATTTGGCGATGTTCATCTCTTCCGCCGCACGGGCGATCCCGCCGCTGTCCACGACTTTCACGAAAAGGCGGAGGTCTTCGATCTGGCCCATGGTTGAGTTTCCGTTCGCTAACATGTGTGTGCCTTCGGCCGGAAGGTTCTGTTTAATACTACGGGCCAGCCAAAACAGGAAGCTTGTCAGCGTTCTCATTTTGCGGCCCTTGGGGTCACTTTTTTCTGGCTAGAGAGATTTTTGGCACCTCGTAGTTTGCGATCAATCTATTCGCAAAAACGGAGATCCTCATGAAACTGACAAAATCCATTTTGACCGCGAGCGCTTTGGCGCTGGCCGCGGGCGGTGCAGTTCAAGCACAATCCCTGTCTTCGGCAGGCGCGCTGGCATTTGATGATGCCGACACCCTTTTTGTGGGCGATGCGAAAGCAGGACTTGTCCATGCCTTTGATCTTGGTGACGCTCTTGCCGATCAATCTGGCTATCAACTTGGCCGCGCTCAGACCTTTGAAGGGCGCACGATCTTCAACAATCTTGATGTGGAGATCGCGGCGATCTTGGGGGTTGAGCCTGAACAGGTCGTGATCAACGACATGGTGGTCCATAAGCCCAGCAAGCAAATTTTCCTATCAGTGCATCGTGGGCATGGGCCAGACGCCGAAGCAGTCATCGTGTCGGTCAACAATGGTGCGCTTGAACTGGTTGATTTGGCTGCCGCTGATCATTCCTCGATGTCTGTCGGGCCTGTGCCAACCTCTGCCACGCTCGAATTCGGGCAGCCGCTCAATACGCGGGCAATCACGGACATCGATTACTACCAAGGCGAATTGCTGGTGGCTGGTGTGTCGAACGAAGAGTTCAGTTCCAAGCTGCGACGGATGCCATTCCCGTTCACCGACGAGATGAGTACATCCTCCATCGAGATTTGGCATGCTGTTCACGCGCAGTACGAGACCCGCGCGCCGATCATCACGCAGACAGTGGCCGAGTTGGACGGTGTTGCGACCTTGATCGCGATCTACGCTTGTACGCCTATCGTGAAGATCCCGTTGTCTGAATTGACGGATGGTGCCGAAGTGAAAGGCACGATGATCGGAGAGATGGGCTTTGGCAACACGCCACTGGATATCGTTCCTTACGTGAATGCATGGGACGGCAGCAGCAATGTTGTGGTGACCAACACCAACCGGTCGGCAGCATCACTGAGCATTGCAGGTCTGACCGCCGCCGAAGCGATGCCAGAGGGTGAAGGTGTCCAGCCCGTATTCTCTGTCGCGGGTGTTGATCAGTTTCCGCTGCCGATGAGTGGGACGCTGCATCTGGATACCTTGGACGAGAACTACGCCGTGGTCGTACGCACCAGTCCCGAGGACCCGCGCAACATCCAGCTTCACACCATTCCTCTGCCGTTCTTCTTTGATCGGGCGGATCACGTCGTGGAAATGAACTTTGAAGGCAGCCCTGATCCATTCGGATACAAAGCAGCGCCTCCGCTTGAGTTCAACTAATGCGTATGGTGAGACACTTGGTGCGGCAGGCTTGGCTTGCCGCACTCATTGCGCTGCCTCTGCCAGCTTTGGCAGAGGTTGCAGCACGCATTGATCCGGTGTCCGGGGCCGTCATGGTGACAGGCCTTGAGGGTGCAGATCGCGCCGCGTTGCTGGCACATCCTGAGCTGCTGCGCCTGCAAGTCGCGCGCTTGAACAGTACGCGCGGCATGCCGGTTATCCTTCAGGATCACGGTGCGGTTCTAAGCATTCAGCCGGGTTTCAATCTTAAACCTGGGACGGCATATGTGCTCGACTTGAATGGTACGGTGTTAGAAATCTTGCCCCCTGCAGCAGAGGCTACGGTCCCACGTTTGGTTGGCTTCGCCCCGTCTCAGGCGGTTATTCCGGCCAATACGTTGCGGCTTTACTTGCATTTCTCGGAACCAATGGCGCGCGGGCAACTCCGCGACTCTGTGGCCTTGCTTGGCCGGGATGGCACAGCGGTACCAAGCCCGTTCCTAAACCTTGAAGCGGAACTTTGGGACCCCTCCCAAACCCGTGCGACGCTGCTGCTGGATCCTGGACGGATCAAGCAAGACGTGGGCCCAAATACGCAAGCTGGCGCACCCTTGATGACCGGCGAAACCTATCGGCTTGTCGTCTCAGACGCGATGCAAAGTGCGGCGGGTGCCCCGCTTGGGCAAGAGGCCTCGGTGACCTTTCGGGTCGGTGACGCAGAACGGCGCGCGCTTGAACCTGATGACTGGCAAATCCTTCTACCGCCAGCGGGCAGCTACGCACCAATGACTGTTGCCTTTGACCGGATCATCGACAGCGGAGCCGTCTTGCGGTTGCTCACCATAGAGGACCCGCATGGGGACCCCATTCGCGGTCAGATCGAAACCGACGGCGGTGGGTGGAGCTTGATCCCGAACCAACCGTGGCAGGGGGGAACGTACAAGCTGATCGTCGATCCTGAGCTCGAGGATGTTTCCGGCAATACGATTGGGGCGGCTTTTGACGCGGTGGCTGGCACCATCGGGAGCAAACAAGAGCCGATCACCCTTACTTTCAACATCACGCAATAGGCACGTAGGAGGCATATCATGGGATTGCTGCAGAACGGCCAGTGGGTCGACAAATGGTACGATACGAAGTCAACAGACGGACGCTATGTGCGCAAGCCGTCCGCCTTTCGTAACTGGGTCACCGCCGATGGCAGCGCAGGACCGTCCGGAGTGAGCGGTTTCAAGGCGGAAGCCGGGCGCTATCATCTATATGTATCGCTGGCCTGTCCTTGGGCGCATCGCACCTTGATCTTCCGGGCGCTGAAGGGTCTTGAAGACATGATCGATATCTCGATTGTGCATTGGTTCATGGGACCAGATGGCTGGACCTTTACACCCGGCGATGGATCAACGACGGACCCGATCAACAATGCCGCGTTTTTGCATCAGGTCTACACAGCAGCAAAACCTGACTTCACGGGGCGGGTGACCGTGCCGGTCCTGTGGGACAAACAACAAGGCACAATCGTCTCAAATGAGTCCGCTGATATTATCCGCATGTTCAATACAGCCTTCGACGATGTTGGTGCGGCCCCTGGAGACTATTACCCAGAAGTCGAACGTCCAGAGATCGACGCTCTCAACACGCGCATTTATGATACGGTCAACAACGGGGTCTAAGGCAGGTTTTGCGACGACACAAGCGGCCTATGAGGACGCATTTGATCCTCTGTTTGAAACACTCAATTGGTTAGAAAACCGTTTGTCCGAACGTCGGTATCTGATGGGGGATCACCTGACTGAGGCGGATTGGCGCTTGTTCACGACGCTGCTGCGATTTGATCCGGTCTATGTCGGGCACTTCAAATGCAATCTCCGTCGCATCGCCGACTATCCAAACCTCTCGGGATATGTCCGCGATCTGTACCAACACCCGGGCGTCGCCGCGACCGTCGACATCGCTTACATCAAAAACCACTACTACGGCAGCCATGACACGGTGAACCCGACCCGCGTTGTCCCGAAAGGGCCGGTTGTTGACTATGCCGCTCCACACAAGCGCGCCGCACTGAACAAGAAAGCTTAACATGACCAAATCTGTTCCCATCATCGCCGCCAAGGCCCCTGCAAAAGTCGATCTGGAGGCTGGCAAAGACTATTTCTGGTGCCGCTGTGGAAGATCAAAGAGTCAGCCGTTTTGCGACGGATCCCACGCGGGGACCGGGATAGAGCCGCTGAAATTTAACGCTGACAAGGATGGCACTGCGGCCGTGTGCCAATGTAAATCCAGCGCCAATGCGCCGTTTTGCGATGGATCGCATACCCGCCTTGGCGAGGCCGCAGTAGGGGATGCTGCCCCTGCACCGAAGTCCGATATCCCACAGGCGACGCCAACCCCCGAAGAACCCACCGTGGCGCGCATCCATGCGCTGGCGAAAGACGGGCTGTCCAAGCTGGGCCACCATGGCGAAATGGGCGCAATGGGCGTGCCGCGCAAGGACCTGCCCCATTGGGACGACATTCAGGTTTTGCCTGCGCAGATGGCGCGCAAACCACTTCTGGATGACGCGCCAGTGGCGACATCAGTCATCATCGGTCCGCGCGCAGCCAAGCCTTTGCAGCTCGATATCCCGCTTTTTGTCTCCGACATGAGCTATGGCGCGCTGTCTGAGGAAGCCAAAACCGCTTTGTCCCGTGGGGCGCAGATGGCAGGAACAGGGATTTGTTCGGGCGAAGGCGGGATGCTGCCCGAAGAGCAGGCTGAGAATAGCCGCTATTTCTATGAGCTTGCCTCTGCTGGCTTTGGGTGGTCGCTCGATCATGTCGAAAAGGTTCAGGCTTTCCACTTCAAGGGCGGCCAAGGGGCGAAAACCGGAACTGGTGGGCATCTGCCCGGCGATAAGGTGCAAGGTAAAATCGCAGAGGTGCGCGGGCTGGAGCCAGGGCAATCTGCGATCTCGCCTTCGACCTTTCCGGACCTGCACACGCCGGAGGACTTTAAACGCATCGCGGATCAGGTGCGGGAGCGCTCCGGCGGCATTCCGATTGGGTTCAAACTGTCCGCGAACCACATTGAGGATGACATCGACTTCGCGTTGGAGGCCAGTGCGGACTACATCATTCTGGATGGACGCGGCGGGGGCACAGGGGCGGCCCCGCTCATTTTCCGCGACCATATCTCAGTGCCGACGATCCCGGCCTTGGCACGGGCGCGCAAGCATTTGGATGCGCGTGCGGGCCGCGAGGTGACGTTGGTGATTACTGGCGGTCTGCGCGTCGCAGAAGACTTCGCCAAGGCGATGGCCTTGGGCGCGGACGCCGTCGCCGTCAGCAACTCTGCCATGCAGGCTGTCGGCTGTATCGCGGCCCGGATGTGCAACTCCAACAACTGCCCTGTCGGCGTGGCCACGCAGAAGCCAGAACTACGCAAACGGCTGGACGTGCAGATCGGTGCGGAACGTTTGTCACGCTATTTTGGGGCAAGTGTGGAACTGATGCAGGTTCTGGCACGCGCCTGTGGCCACGACAGCCTGTCGGGCTTTACCCAGCGCGACATCACATCGTGGAAGCGCGAGGTCGCAGACCTGAGCGGTATTCGCTTTGCGGGCGTGTCCTAGGCGCATAGCCGACCTGTCAAAGTCCCATCTGGTGCATGCCGCATGGCACCCCCAGATGGGATAGGAATGGAGAAATCAAATGCTTGATACCTATACCATCCGCCAAGACGAGATGCCCCAAGAGATGCGGTTTCTTTTGGATCAGTACCCGCGCGATGCCTGGGACGCGCATCCCGGATTTAAGGAGAAAACTCGCCACTGGCTTGGCGCGCATCAGATGTTCCGCCGGGTCTCTGAGAGGGTCCGGCTGGATGCAGAGGCCCTGTTGAACAAGGATATGGCTCTCGACGATTATGCTGGGCGGCTATCTTACTACGGCGGTAATCTGGTCGGGAACTTGCACGGCCATCATGGCTGGCAAGATCACAGTTACTTTCCAGAATTATCCGCCGCCGACCCACGTTTCGATGCGGGATTGGAGGTGTTGGAAAAGGACCATGCCGATCTGGATCGCGTGCTGGATGACTTCACCCGGCAGGCCAACCGAGTCATCAAACTGGCGCATCTGGACGAGACGCAGGCGCGTGAAGAGGCGGCAAACGTACATAAGACCAGCGCGGTGATCGAATCCTTTCTGAAACGCCATCTTGGTGATGAGGAAGAACTGGCGGTGCCAATCATCTTGCATCATCGCCTTAGAGGGTGAAGGGTCGCATATGACCAAAAATAACGCGACTGAAGAAGACCAATCCAAAGCCAAAGAACGCCGCGCTCAAGGTGAATTCGTGCGCGGCCTTAGTGGCTTTCGTCACGCAATCGGCGAGCCGGATTTCCCGCCAGAGCCAGGGCGCTATCACCTGTTCGTGGCGCTGAATTGCCCCTGGTGCCACCGCGTGACCTTGGCGCGTGCTGTGTTGGGCCTTCAGGCCAGCATCACAATGGATGTCGCTTTCCCAAATCGCACAGATGAAGCTGACCCTGTTGGCCCGAACCTGTGGGAGTTTGCACCCGACCGCCTTGCATCGCTTACCGATGCAAGGCTGCCCGAATGCACGCTGGAAACCGGCACGGGCGAAGGGCTGCGTTTGGCGAAAGAAATCTACCAGCGCGAAGGATCGGACGAACAATCGGTTCCGATCCTTTACGACAAAATCGCTGGCTGCATCGTGAATAATGAGAGCGCCGAGATCATTCGGATGCTGGACCAACACGCCGAAGCTCTCGGTGCGGCCGCGCATTGTCCTATCCTCGTGCCGGATGATCTGGCGCAGCAAAAGGAGATCGACGCTCTGAATGGGCGGATCTATGTGACGATCAACAACGGGGCTTACAAGGCTGGCTTCTCATCGGATCAGGCCATTTATGCTGAGGCTTATAAAGCTTACTTCGAAACTCTCGCTTTTCTCGAAGAGCTGTTGTCCGATGGTCGTGCGTTTCTGACTGGTGAGGCCTTCACCGAGGTCGATCTGCGGCTTTTCCCGACGCTATACCGGCACGATCCTGTGTGTTACCTCCGCATGAAGCTGAACGGCGCGCGAATACTGGATTACCCGCATTTGTGGCGGTGGCTGTGTCGGGTTTATGCACTTGATGGTGTCGCTGATGCCGGGTCTTTGGTCCATTGCCGTCAGGGCTATTTTGGGCGGTCATGGAATGGCGTGGTGCCGTTGGGACCACAAATGCCGATGAGTTATCCTGAAGCGTATCGGCATCCAGACTTGGGTTGCAAAATCTGATCTGCGTCTCCGTAAATCGATCTCAAAAGCAATATGCAAACGCAAAAGCAGCCATTGGCGCAAGTGCAGCGAAAGGTCACTTTGTCCGCATTATGTGAGTTCGGCCCCATCAATATTTTGCGGGTGCAGCGAAAGTCGGCAATGTGGGCTGCCACCGCAGCATCTCGACCAGTTGGTCAACGGCCGCAATGGGCCGTCCTCTCGAACGGCCCTTAGTTTAGATTTCAATAGCTTCGGCAATGGCCAAGGCATCCTCAAGTTCCACACCAAGGTATCGCACCGTGCTGTCCATTTTTGTGTGACCGAGGAGGAGTTGAACCGCTCTGAGGTTGCCTGTCTTCTTGTAGATCTGGGTTACCTTTGTCCGCCTCATGGAATGTGTCCCGTAGGCACTTGCTTCAAGACCAATCGAAGTCACCCAATCTCGGACGATCCGCGCATACTGTCGCGTCGAGATGTGGAGGCGTTCGTGAAACCGACCAGCCAAAGAAACTCTGAGCCGACCATAAGCTCATCTTCCATCCACTTCTCGACCGAAGCTCGCGTGCCCCCGGAAATCTCAAATCTCACCGGTTTCTGGGTTTTGCTTTGCAACACCGGTGCACGTTCTTTGACCTGGCCAGATGCCATGACGTCGACGACCTTCATCTTGACCAAATCGCAACCGCGCAACTTGCTGTCGATCGCCATGTTGAAGAGAGCGAGGTCGCGATGATTTTCTGCCAATTCAAGGCGGACACGGATCGCCCAGACATGCTTGGGTTTTAGAGGTCGTTTCTGACCGACGATGCGACCTTTGTTCCATGCAGGGCGAAGTGCGCGAATGGCTGGTAGGTTTGGTGTTTCCATGACTGATCCTCCGATCCGCCATGCCCTCCCGAAACGACAACCCTTTGTTGACACGGAAGAATAACATAGAACACTAATTCCCGTCTTGGCGCCTAGATGACCAGTCAGAAAGATGAGCCGCTTTGGTTCAAACCATCAGCCAAAGCATCACGACCGCCATTCCGACCATCATCAGGTTTTCGGTGAGGCTCACAAACCCAAGCGGGACGTTTGAATTTCCACCGACGCAGGCGCATTTGAGCTCACGTTTATCGATGTAGACGGCCTTAAAGACGCTTACGGCTCCAATGCTAGCAACGAAAAGTGCCGCGGGAGCTGACACCCAAGTCAGGATCATGCCGGTCATTAGAATGCCCGCGCCTGTTTCGACGAACGGGTAGATATAGGCGTAAGGCACCCATTTCCGCGCAAGAAGGTCGTAGTTAAGGAACATTGTGGAGAAGCCCTCGACATCGCGCAATTTCTGCATGCCGAGGAGGATCATCGACACCGAGATGAACCACCCAAAGGTCTGCCATGTGATTGTTCCGAGGAACCCAATGGAGAGGGCGATCGCGGTGAGCGCCGCCACGGCAAAAAGATAGAGCACTGGTCGATAGGTGGTCGCCTTTGGGTCCCAGCCGGTCAGTTTTTCACGCAGGTCCGTATAGCCACCAACGCGTTCGCCTTCGATCCACGCTTGGGGTGTTGTTTTGACGTCGTGCTCGGCTTTGAAGGCATCAACTTCGGCGCGTGTTCGGAAAAGCCTGTCATCGACCTCATATCCCTGACGCCTCAGAAGCCAGCGAGCCTTTTGCCCGGATGGGCACAGATGATCTGGCAAGGCCATTCGGTAAAGCACAGCCGTCTTGCCCACCGCTACTTCGGCCGGATTTGTATCAATGTCGGCGACGTCGCGCGTGTCCTTGGGCATTGGTTTTTCCTTTTCGATACGCTTGCTTTGGGGGCTGTGCTTGCGTGAGCACTGCTCGATTCTATATACCCCCCTAGGGTATATAATCAAGGCTCTGGACTGAAATCTGTACTCACTCGACTTTTTCACCGGCGTCATGCGAAAAGAGACCATGTACGAAAACCGCGAAGCCACTTTGAAACGTCTGAAACGCCTGGAAGGCCAGGTCCGAGGGATCGCCCGGATGGTGGAAGAAGACCGCTATTGCGTTGATGTCCTGACGCAGATCGCGGCAGTACGGGCCGCGCTGAAAGGCGTCGAAAAGCTCGTGATTGATGATCACGCGTCACATTGTATCGAGGATGCACTTGCCTCAGGTGATCGGGATGACCAGCGGGCGAAGTTCACTGAGCTCCTTGAACTGCTCGACAAAGCGCGCGGCTAAGTCTTCAAAGATTGACTGGTGGCGTCGTGACGCTTGTGAGTGTCGCCGTTGCCAACAGGATCAGGACCACAGCCAGCATTTCTATTGAAATAGACCGCCTCAGGGCATGTGCTGCACTGGGTATCTCAGCACGCAAAGCCGGGACCAACCTCAACTTATTGAAAGCTGCAAAGCCCAGGAGCATCGCAACAATCGCGACTTTTAGCAAAAGTCCCAAACCATAGGCTGTTCCAAACAAGGCAGTGACGGAGCCTGCAAGGAGCCAAGCGAGCGCCGTGCCTGCAAAGATCAGGAGGGCCACTCCGAAAGCGGCGACATTGCCAAAGTAGTGCAGAATGTCGGCACCAGCAGGGGTGAGCGCCGCCCGCCGCAATGGCACAAGCGCACCAACCCAGAAAGCAGCGGCTAGAAGATGCAGCACCAACAAGACGGCCAGAACCGCTCTGGGCTCCCCAAGAGCGTGGCCCTCCTGAGCATAGGATATCGCTACGGCAAAGGTCCCTGCCAGAGCGATCCATTGTCCGAAACGAGGGATCAAAAGTGCTAGTATCGCGACTTCTCCTAAACCTCGCCAAATCGCAGCGGTGCCAAGAGGGCTCTCCCATACGAAGCCAAGCATCATTGGGTCGGTCGCGCCGTCAAAGCCCATCCCGGATATCCGGGCAGCACGAATGCCGAACCGGACGGCCAGCACAGCGAGACCGACAAGCGCTGCACCGACAGCGAGCTTCCGTGCCAGTTGGAGTACATACCCCTCAGCACGCTTTGCGAAGACGACCGAAAATAGCACGCCCCCCATCGCGAGCAAAGCCGCGCCATAGCCAATCGCCTTGGCCAAGATGGCCAAAACGACAAGACTGTCGATAGGGGCCAGTCCCGTCACTCAGTGACCGTGAACGAGAAGCTGCCCTGCATCGGATGGCCGTCCGACGCCATTCCGCGCCAGTCGAAGCGATAGCTTCCAGGCGCAAGTTCTTCCGATGGCAAAGCCCGGAACTCCATAGAGGGGTCCATACCTGTCTCGCGTTCGATTTCGATATCGCCATCTGAAGAGGTGAGCGTAACCGAAATGATGCGCATCGGATCATCGAACCGCATGGAAAGCTCTGGCACTTCCGTCACTGTCGCGCCGTCGGCGGGTGTTGTGGCCTCAGACTTCGAATGGGCAAAGGCAAGAGCGGGAGCAACGACAACGGCCAAGCCGAGAAGAGTTTGTTTGATCATTTGAGTTTTCCTCTATTCGGACCGGGCGTTCAGTTCGTCGTGATGCTGACGAAGGTCATCAGGCCAAGTTGACTTGATGAAAGACAGCACCGCAATGATCTCTTCATCGGTGAGCACACCCTCATAGACAGGCATGCCGGATGGTGGCGCGTTCTCCATCAGACCGGCAAGCCCATATTTGGTCAGGGTAAAAAGCGTTTCATCATCATGGTGCCACGTGTGGCCTATTGCATCATGCGGCGGTGCTGGCAGCAATCCATCTTCTCCACGTATCCGCCAGTTTGGCTGCCCCTCTAGCCGCGCACCATGGCAAGCGGCACATTGGTCTGCGTAGATGCCTTGGCCCACGGCGATCACTTCGGCGTCGTCAGGCGTCAAAATACCAACCGTTTGGGAAGGTTGCGCCAGAACAAATGCGGCTGCGAAACCGGCGAGCGTGAGCCCGCCGGTTAGCAAAACGGCTTTCCGACCTACCATCAGGTGTCGAACGGCTGCGCCGTGCCCGCGCGGTAGTATACCGTGCCGGTGCCAGCCTCTCCACCAAATGCAATGACATCGTAGCGGGCGGACGGGTCGTCGCCCATGCCAGGAGAGCCCATCGGCATGCCCGGAACAGCAAGCCCATTGATGTCTGGGCGATCCTGCAAAACGGCTTCCAATGCTTCGAACGGCACATGCCCTTCGAAGACATAACCATCCGCTTCAATGGTGTGACAGGAGGCGAGCTCAAGCGGAATGCCGCGCTCGGACTTTTGCGCCTCGGGATCGGTCAGTTCCTCGACGGTGACGGTGTAACCGCGAGCGCGGGCCAAGTCAGCCCAGGCGTGACAGCATCCGCAGCCCGGTGAGGCGAGAACGCGCATCGGCGTAACTGCACGCGCAGGCAGAGCAGCCATCACAAGAGCAGATGCGGATAGGGTAGTGAAGTGACGACGTGTTATCATGTCTGTCGGTCCTTTGATTAGAAAGTTGAATGGATTGCGGGCACGCGCCCGTTGCCGTTCAGACTTTCGGAGGACCGGTTGGGACAGCCAGCGTCAGGTTTGAAAAATTGCAATCAGCGTACATCAAGCCAATAGCCGCCATGCTAGCGGGATTAACCGGCGAAATGGCCGATGTGGCTGCAAGATCACCGAAACAGGGCATTGATCCCATCCCGCTGGTGGCGTCGCAGCAGTCTGCGAGTGCCTTCTCAGCATCAGCCACTGGATCGCTTTCTGACATTTCGGCGTGGTGGGCGGCGTGATCCGATCCATGGTTCAAGCCGTGCATCACAGACGCGGTGGATGCACCGGCGAATGCAACAACAAGAATGATTGACAGAACCAAGCGAAACATCCCCAATACCTACTGGGGGTATATGGCTTTGACAAGTCACGAGGATGTGTCGCCATAATCGAGCTTAGTTGCACCCGTTATGGCTGCGCCACATTTCTGGATCGTGCCCATCTGGAACAGAGGCGCATGGATCATCAGAATAGCCGCGCAAGACCGAATACTGGCTGACTTGAGCATCGGTCAGCAATGGCAAAGTCAAAAGATGTGCATTCAGATGGACGAGGCGGAGAGCTGCCCGCGCTTTACCTGCTTCGGCCACCAGCCGTTCGAGCGCTTCCGCATTAGGTGCACCTTGTTGAAAAGCTTCGTCCAACGCTCGTTCTGCCGCGACGAACCGCTCCCCGGCAGTTATGGCGTCTGCTTGCATCTGCGCTCGGATCGCTTCGATGTTGTCACGCTGTTGCTCAGTCAGAGCGATCTCTTCGGCAAGCTCAAGCAGATGCGTCGGCCCCGGCACACCATTGAGTTCGGCAGCACGCGCAAGCCCCCATCCGCCGCCACGTGCGATTTCCTCTAAGTCTTGCTCCGAAAGAGACTTGATTAAGCGTGTTTCCTCACCCGCGTAAGCTGACGGCGATGTGCTATGGTTTTCATCGTGTGTTTGGGCAAAGACTGCGGTGGGGATGAGAACCATCAACATTGCGACGTGTTTTGTTTCCATGAGTGAAGTCCTTGATTGATCCGGGATTGGCCCGAAGTTGTTGCACAATCTGCGCCTCCAAGGGCATGATAGAAATCATGTCGGATCATTGGCTCAACTGTTTTGATGGCGCGCCAGAACGCACGCTGGACGAAGGCGAAACGCTTTTTCGTCGGGACGATGAAGTTGAATGGGCCTTCTTGGTCCGTGAAGGGCAGATTTCCCTTAGGCGTGCGCTGCAAGACGGCGGGCTCTTGACCCTGCACACGGCCGAGGCAACAGAACTAGTTGCCGAAGCATCCCTCTTTGCGGATCGCTATCATTGCGATGCTGTCACCGAAATGCCGACAAAGGTCTCTCTGATTTCAAAGACCGAGTTGAAGGCGAGCCTTGAGAACTCTGCCACATCAAAGCGACTTTCGGTCAAAGCCTTTGAACGTACCGCGAGAGAGCTGCAGAACCTCCGGACCCGCATTGAGATCATGCGTTTGCGGAAGGTGGCAGATCGCCTTGATGCCTATCTCGAGCTTTACGGTCCGCCGGAATTAGGCGGGTGGGTGCGTGTCGCTGATTGGATCGGAGTGTCGCCTCCAGCGCTCTATCGAGAGCTAGCGGAACGGCGGACGAACAAACCTGATCTCATTTGATTGACTAGCAGGAAGCTGGAAATTTCTAGTGTCCGCTTTCGGGAAGCCGCACCGCAGCATCAGTTGCCAAGACGAGTGTCTGGTTTGGGCCGCGCGCGACGGCTCGGTTGGATTCAACCGCTTAGAGGTAGAGGCCAGACCCACATAAGCACAAGTTTTTGTGTGTGTAGCTTGAATGCTACGCGGCAACTTGCATCAAGCGAACTGAACTCTGCTAAACGCCTCTGTCTGAGCGGCGTTTCCGAGGGAACTGGCCATTCCGGACCAATTTAAGTGCGTGGTCCCGTTTCGTGACTTCGGCCAACCAAGTCCAACCAGCGTATTTGTCGCCAGTCTGACGTAGATGTGTATAGCGCTTCAGCGAAGTCCAAGACCGATGGCCTGAGTTGGCGGCAACGTACGGAATATTGAGGCCGAACTCGAACAGGCGTGAAACACCGTCATGCCGCAGATCGTGAAAGTGAAGTCCTTTTATTTCCAAAAACTTGCAAGCTCGCGTGAAAGCGGCGCTGATGGCATCAGTCGAGTATGGGAATATCTCGTCTTTTATCAATGGCATGGCCTCGATGATCGCCAGAGCCTGTTCCTGCAGGTCACACCAGACATCGTTGCCGATTTTTTCGCCGGGGTTCTTCATGTCCCGGACCAATATGCGTTTGCCTTCCACGTCGAGGTCCTTCCAACGGATACGGACGATCTCTTCCTGCCGTCGGGTCGAAAAGATAGCGAAGGCGATGATCCTATGCATGGGGATGGAGGTGGGGCGACGTCGTGAGCGGTCGAGGAAGTGCTGCATGAGTCGATCTAGTTCATCGAGCGTGGGACGCCGATCACGTTCGCGGCTCTTGCCGGTGATACCCAGTTTGTCAGCCACTTTCCGGGCGTCTTTCATAGCCTGCGCGCTTAGTGGAAAACCCCATGCGGGTCGGGCGATGGAGAACACTGCACCGAGATGCGAAAGGTAGTTGGTCACGGTCTGAGGCTGGACGCCGGTGTTTAGTTTCTCCTGTGCAAATTCGACGATGTCAGCGCTGGTTATCGCGTCACAGTGTTTGTCCGCGATATCAAACGTCTTGATGCTCTTGAGAAGCTGTGTCTTGGTTCGACCGATCTGCTTGTTGCTCTCTTGGACATACCTGTCGATGGCATCGCTCAAGGTCGGTGTCTTCTTACTTTTCGGTTGAGATTTGAGCGTATCAGGGGCACCGGGCCATGCTAGGTTTTATTCGCGGTTTTCAATCCACGCCGCAGCGGTTGACCTGCGCTCGAATGTCTGAACTTTCGCGAAGTAAGACTTTACCTTGCCGCATCACAGAGATTTGAGGGAGCCAAGCTACGTGCCATTCTTGCGACGACGCTTTATGATGGTCCCCATGATTTACAACATGGCCTTTCATTTACAACGCATGTCGTAAATGTAGCAAATAATGGGCCTAAATGGCAAGATATCGAACATAGACGAACCTGAAAATGCGGAGCTAAGTATTGGAAAACGCGGTAAAATCGCAGATTGATATAAGCAGCAGATTATCCGTGGCTCCGATGATGGATTGGACGGACCGTCATTGCCGTTATCTGCATCGCCTGATGTCGCAAGACGTGTTGCTGTATACCGAGATGGTGACGGCGCCCGCTATTCTTCATGGCGATCGCGACAGGCTGTTGGGGTTTGACGCGGCAGAGCAGCCTGTGGCGTTGCAACTTGGCGGCTCGGACCCCGCGGAACTGGCGCAGGCGGCAAGGATTGCGGCCGCATATGGGTATCGCGAAATCAACCTGAATTGCGGCTGCCCCTCCGACCGGGTGCAATCGGGGCGTTTTGGGGCTGTCTTAATGGAAGACCCCGCGCTTGTGGCCGCCTGTTGTGCCGCGATGATTGATGCTGTGGACATCCCCGTCACAGTCAAATGCCGGATCGGTGTGGATGATCAGGCGCCGGATGTCATTCTGCCCACCTTTCTGGACGCGGTCAGTGCCGCAGGCGTCGACCGGTTTGCAATCCATGCCCGCAAAGCATGGCTGCAGGGGCTGTCTCCAAAGGAAAACCGCGATATCCCGCCGCTGGATTACGACCTTGTCTTTGCAATGAAGGCTGCGTTTCCGCATCTGCATCTGTCGGTCAATGGGGGGATCGGATCCCTTGATGAGGCAGAGGCGTTTCGGGATCGCGGCATGGATGGGGTGATGATCGGGCGCGCGGCTTATCACACACCTGCAGATATCCTGCTTGATGCGGATCGGCGGATCTTTGGCAAGAGCCAGGGCAGAACCGTTGAAGAGGTGGTGGCGCTGATGTTGCCCTATATCAACGCGCATCTGAACGCCGGCGGCCGCCTGCACCAGATCACGCGGCATATGCTGGGTCTGTTCCAGGGGCGGCCGGGTGCGCGCGCATGGCGCAGGCATCTGTCAACCCATGCCCATCGCGATGGTGCGGGAACCGAGGTTGTTGAAACCGCGCTCTTGCAAGTTACCTCGCTCGCGGCATAAGCGACGTTGATGGAAGATATGTCACTCCTTGTCGGTCTTGCGGCGCTTGTCATGGTGATTGGTGCCATTGCGGGTGTGCTGGCGGGCCTGTTGGGGATCGGGGGCGGCATCGTTCTGGTGCCTGCCTTCTACTACACATTTGCGGCCCTTGGTTTTGACTCTGCGCAATTGATGCAAATCTGTCTGGGCACATCGCTTGCGACGATCATTGTCACATCCATCCGCTCTGCCTTGGCGCATAACAAGAAGGGGGCGGTGGACTGGGACATCCTCAAGACCTGGATGCCCGGTATTGTGATAGGCGCTGCCATCGGTGTGTGGATCGCGGCGGCCCTCAGGTCAGAGGCGCTGCAGATTATTTTTGCGGCCCTTGCAATGATTGTCGGGCTTTACATGAGCTTTGGCAAAAGCGGCTGGCGACTTGGGGCGACGATGCCCAGCGGGGCGATCCGGGCGGTGCTGTCACCTGCATTGGGTTTTCTGTCAGTGCTGATGGGGATTGGTGGCGGGTCGTTTGGCGTCCCCTTGATGTCGCTGTTCAATGTTGCCATTCACCGGGCCGTGGCGACGGCTGCAGGATTTGGGGTGATTATCGCCGTTCCGTCTGTGGTTGGTTTTCTGCTGTTGGATGTGGCCCACGCGCCGCCGCTGACAATCGGGGCCGTCAATCTGGTTGCGTTTGGGCTGGTGGTTGCGATGACATTGATCACAGCCCCATGGGGGGCCGCACTTGCGCATCGGATGGATCCCGGCCCGCTTAAGAAAGTGTTCGGGGTGTTTCTTGCTCTTGTGGCGCTGAACATGGCTCGCAAGGCGATGGGGTGGTAGTTGACGCCTAGTCCACTTTCACTTTGCTGCGTAATGCATTGTAATCCGACAAAGACTTCCCGATTTCATCGACGAACAAGCTGGGCAGGACCCGCAATTCGGTAATCTGATCCACGCGCAGATCGTCAAACGCTTTTTTGGTTTCGCACCAGGCCACACAGGTCCACAGGCGGCCCCAGTAATCCAGTTGCAAAGGGCGCAGGGTACGGGTCTGATCCTGAATTGTGACCGACAGCTTTTGTCGGGTCCGAATGGCCTGCCGGATACTTGGCAGATGCTGAAAGCTGCGCGCGGCATCGGCAAAGGGATAGATCGCAAATCCGTAGCCGGCGGGTGCCCGGCTGCGATCCTCGGGCATGACGGCGTCCAGCTTGGCAGATAATGCGGCCGCGGCGGCGGATAATTCGGCATCTGCGGATTGACCGACGGCTGACAGGCCCAGATGCAAGGCCTCGACCTCGGTCATGGTCAGGTTCAGCGGGGGCAGGGTGATCGCGGCGATCACGCGGTAGCCGATCCCGCGCTCGCCCTCAATCGGAACGCCCGAAGCCGCAAGCGTTTCCATGTCGCGATAGATCGTGCGCATCGACACGCCCGTGGCAGTGGCCAGATCGGCGGCCTTGTGCAGATTGCCATCGCGCAAAAGCTGGATGAGCTGCATCAGACGGTCGGCACGGCGCATCGGGATCCTTTCGATTCGGGCACAGTATTGTCAATTTTCTGACAACTGACAATTTTATGTCACAAGAATACGAAAACCATTGCAAAAAAGGCTGTCACCCGCCGTCACAGGGGCGTTTTGTGACTTCCCATGGGCCATCTTCGGGCCTATCTGTCATCGTGATATAACGAACCGATAAGCGGCAGCGACCTGCCTGAGGAGTGTATGATGCTGAATAATATTGGCCTTCCCGGTCTTCTACTGATTGCCGTTGTGGTGCTTGTCCTGTTTGGACGTGGCAAGATTTCCGGCCTGATGGGCGAGGTGGGCAAAGGCATCACGGCGTTCAAAAAGGGCGTTGATGATGGCAAGCAGGAAATCGAAGACAGCCTTGCCGATGCCAAGGATGTGACCCCCGAAGACGAAAAAGACAAAGTCTGATCAGACGATAGAGGGGCGCCGCTGATGTTTGGTCTGGGCTGGAGCGAAATGGTGGTGGTCGGTATTGTGGCCCTGATCGTGATCGGGCCCAAGGACCTGCCGGGGTTGTTTCGCACGATGGGCGAGTTTACGGGCAAGGCCCGGGGCATGGCGCGCGAGTTCAGCCGGGCCATGAATGCCGCCGCAGATGAAAGCGGGGTCCGCGATATCTCGTCCAGCCTGAAAGCGGCCGCAAATCCCAAGGCTTTCGGGACAGAAAAGCTCAAGGAAGCCACCGGCATGACCAAAGGCCCCGAGACGCAGGCCCTGACTGAAGAGCGGCAGGCGATGAAAGAAAAGATGAGCGATGCGATGGCCAAGGCCGCAACAGACCGCCAGCAACGCGAAGCGGCGGAGAAGGCCGCAGCCGCCCCGCAGGCAGAGCCGCCCAAAGGTGATACATGAGTGCCGCTGACGAGGTTGACAGCAGTGCTGCGCCGCTGATCGAACATTTGGCCGAATTGCGGACCCGGCTGATCTATTCGGTTGCCGCCTTTCTTGTGGCCATGATTTTTTGCTTTTCCTTTGGCGGTATCCTGTTGGATTTCCTGCTCGGCCCGATTGAGCGGACCATGCGGTCATTGGGAAATCCCAACCCGGTGATGCAGTACACGGCCCCGCAGGAATATTTCTTTACCCTGATCCGGATTTCGGTTGTGGGCGGGTTGACCCTTGGCTTCCCGGTTATCGCCTATCAGCTATGGCGCTTTGTGGCGCCCGGCCTTTACCGCAATGAAAAGCAGGCGTTTTTGCCGTTTATCATCGCCTCGCCTGTTCTGTTCCTGATGGGGGCGGCCTTTGCCCATTATATCGTTGTGCCCCTGGCGATGGCCTTCTTTCTTGGCTTCGCGGACCTTCCGTCATTTGTGACCGCGATCATGGCGGATGCGGTCAGCCTGCCGCCGGGCACCCAGCTTGCACCTGGTGCGGATCTTTTGCCGGGGGCCAATGTCACGGATCTGGCCCTGCCACAGCCCCCGTCTGAAGGGGTCAGCATCGTCTTTAACGGCAAGGTGAACGAGACCCTTGATATCACCTTGAAAATGATCGTGGCCTTTGGGATCTGCTTTCAACTGCCCGTATTGCTGACATTGATGGGCACCGCTGGTCTGGCCAGCTCGCGTGGCCTGCGCGGCACCCGTAAATATGCGGTTGTCGGCATTCTGGTTGTGGCGGCCCTGGTTACCCCGCCAGATGTCACAACACAGCTGATCCTGTTTGTCGTGGTCTACGGGCTGTACGAGATTTCCATTCACCTTGTTGCAGGCGTTGAACGGCGCAAGGACCGGGCTGCCCGCAAGGAAGGCGTGATCGGTGACGGCGAAAGCCTGTTTGACGTGGATGACACAGTTGATGAGGCAGAAGCCGCCGTACCACCGCGCGAAGAGGACCCAACCGCGTGAGCGACAAGATACTGGAACGGATCGCCGAGGCATTGGAACGGGTCAGCCCCCCGCCGACCCCTGCGCCCGATTTCAGTGCCGCAGACGCCTTTGTCTGGCACCCCAATCCCGACCGTCTGGCACCGGTGCAGCGGGTCAACCGGGTTGATGTCGATCTCTTGGTGGGCGTGGACCGGGCGCGGGATACGCTTATTGCCAATACGGTTCAGTTTGCCAAAGGCCTGTCGGCCAACAACGCGCTTTTATGGGGCGCGCGGGGCATGGGGAAATCCAGCCTGGTCAAGGCCGTGCATGGCGCTGTGCATGCCACATACCCCGATCTGAAGATCGTTGAGGTGCAGCGCGAGGATCTACCCAGCATTGGCCGTTGCCTGAACATCCTGCGCGGCGCGCAAGAGCGGTTCATCCTGTTTTGTGATGATCTGTCATTCGGGCATGACGATGCGCATTACAAGTCACTCAAGGCTGTGCTTGATGGCGGGATTGAAGGGCGGCCTGACAATCTGGTGCTTTACGCGACATCCAACAGGCGCCATCTGATGCCTCGTGACATGATTGAAAACGAACGATCATCCGCGATATCGCCGTCCGAAGCTGTCGAAGAAAAGGTATCATTGTCCGACCGGTTTGGTCTGTGGCTTGGGTTCCATCCCTGCGATCAGGATCAATATCTGGCGATGATCCGGGGCTATTGTGACCATCATAATGTCCGGATTGATGATACAACCCTGCGGGCAGAGGCGATTGAGTGGCAAGCCACCCGAGGCAGCCGCTCGGGCAGGGTCGCCTGGCAGTATTTCACGGATCTGGCAGGGCGGCGCGGGGTCACCTTGGAATAAGGCGCGCAACCTTTCATCGCCTGTCGGGCCGGACGCGCTTCGCGCCCTGGCGAACATCACGCCAATCCGCCAATTCATGGGTCCTGACCCTAAGCAGGTTCAGCCCTTGATTGTCAGACCGGGCCGGGGTCAGCCCGGTTCGGGTGCTTCCTGGGGTGTGACAACGAGCCCATTCTACGTCAGGGCGAAGGTCGCGCCGCCTGCTCGGATATGGTCCTGCGCAAGGCTTGATATCGCATCAATGGCGCCGCGCACACCGTCTTGCCAGGAATGGCCGTGAATGGCCGTCAGACGCGTCTGTAATATGTCTTTGCGCAGATCGTCGATCTGCCTCCCGATGGTGCTGGCGAGTTCTTGTTGGGATTTGGGGCAGGATGTCAGGTCCGCTTCGTTGGCCCACCAGATCATCCTTTGATAGAGCTGTGCAACAAATGCAGGATCATTGGCGCGCAGTGTGATCAGGTCATACGAACCTTGCTTGAATGCCGCGATGTCGATGTTCGGGACGTTGAGGTCCCATGTTTTGAAAGCTGTTTCATAGAAGGTGAAATGGGCGGCTGCGCCAGTTTCGTTGGCAGTACGCAGCGCGGCTTTCCGTGCTTCGACTTCCAGGCTGCTTTCGTCACCGAACCAGCGTGGCAACATCATTAATGCATGTGCCTTGTGGCCGCCAATAAGGGCGCGTTCATCGCGACGGGGTCAAACCGGTCGAGCAGCCAGCGTGCTTTGGCAAAGCGGGCATTCATCCCAAACCAGCCGTCTTCACTCACATACGCCGCCTAATCTACTCCCCGGTCGCACCACCCTTGATGGCAGCGCGCCGCGGCGGCGAGGGCAAGAAGAGGGTAGCTGTCAGAGTGCAGGGCAGCCCGCGTTTCCAGCATATCCGCAACTTCATCTGATATGTCGCAGATTGGGACCGGGTGGCAGGTGTGACCTTCATAGACACCACGTGCAATGAACCGGAGCGCTGTGTCGGTGGTAATTATCGCATGGGGATGACCAGCCTCGCATTTCGTGCGGCTTTGGTCCCAGTCCATCAGTTTGTTGGACAATGCCAACCAATTGTCCGCTTCAATCAGTTCGCAAACCTCTTTCTGGATCAACTTTTTGGTTTCCAGCGACGGCGTGGTGATCAATTGTTTGATGTCAGCCGTTTTCGATGCGCTTTTTCGTTGAGAGACACAAAGTTCAACCCGCTGAACAGACCCAGACAGAATCTTTTGATCAGTCCGAAGTTAAGGACGACCAACACCAGAACAATCAGAAAGCCCAGCGGCAACATAAGCAAATTGTGGAATGCCTTGGCGATTGTCTTCATTTGAAAAAACGCTGTTTGACTGCGTTCGTATTCATCTTGCGTCCGAATTTCGTCCAAAATATGGACGGGTCATGCTTCGCGAGACAATGGAACGTAGACCTCGCCGGTCGCCACGGCGTGAAGGTCGCGTAAGATGGATTTAAATCCATCCTACGCCCTGTCGCCCTAGGGCAGGTATTCCGTTGGATCGACGCTGTTCAATCCGCGCCGTACTTCGAAATGCAGAAATGACGGGTTGCCGGCGCGCACCTTGCCGATGGCCTGGCCCTGGCTGACGCTGTCATTCTTGGACACTGCGATATTGTCGATATTGGTGTAGACTGTCAGCAATCCGTCATTATGCTTGATCACCACAATCGACACGCCGCTTGTGTTGTTGGTGACCGCCGCCACGGTCCCACGATCAGCCGCTTTGACATCCGTGCCAGCAGGCGCGCCGATATCAATCCCTTCATTCGTTCCGGGCGCATAGGCCCGAATGATGCTGCCCTCAACCGGGCGGTTGAACCGTGCGCCGCTTGCCGCAGGTGCGGGCGTGCCAAGATCCGGCGCCGCGGGGGTGGCAGAGGTTGGTAGCGGTGCTGCAGGCGTTTCATCCGGCAGCGGTGCAGCCGCACTTGGAGGGACGGGCGTCAGGGTGCCTTCGCCTGGCGCTGTGACCGGCTGGGCCACGGGCGTTGCGGTTGGCGCCCCGTCACCTTGCGGGATCAGCAGGAACTGCCCCTCGCGAACGGTGAATTCGGAATCCAGCCCGTTCCATTCAGCAATGCTGCTGACAGGTACCCCGTAAAGGCGCGACAGCGCAAACACGGTTTCACCGCGCATCACCTGATGCCGGATCGGTTCGCGCCCGGTTTGCGGCGCCGGGGCAGCGGGAGCCGCAGCAGGCGTTGCAGGATCAAGCGGCGTTGTTGTCACGGGGGCCGCATCTGCCCGGTCAAGCGCGCTGGTGGCGACCGCAGAGACATCCAGCGGCTGAATTGGCCCATCACTGGAGGCGCCTGTGGCAACCGATGGTTCAGGCACCCGACTGGGCAGGGCCACAATCTCGTCCCGGCGCAGCACTACGTCGGGATCAATGCCGTTATAGGCTGCCAGCTCGTTGGCATCGAGCCCAAGCCGGATCGCAATCCCGCGAATGGTGTCATCGCGTTGTGCGACCACGACCTGATAATTTGGATAAGAGATGACGCCGCGATCATCCGGGCGCGGCCTGTTTGGCAGGTCCTGCACTGATCGGCTTGTGTCAAATCCGTTGCCCAGATCGCGCAGATCAAAATCGAGGGGTTCGTTACACGCCCCCAATGCAGCCAGGGCCACACCTGCCATCCACACATGTCGTGCTGTCGTCCGTTGTTGACGCATCATACCGCTCCTCTTGCCTAAGGTCGCCCCTTGTTGCCGGGGTCGTACCATATTTTGTGCCTATTTAGTCCTGTCCGAGCCCTTCTAGCAAGGGGACAAAACGCACGGGGCGCAATTCATCGTAATCATAACCGGTCTCGTGGCGGGTAACGCGGATCAAGCTTTGCACCGTATCTGACTGACCTACCGGCAAAACCATGATCCCGCCGACACGCAATTGGGCCAGAAGCGGGCCGGGCGGGTCTTCGGCGGCGGCGGTCAGCAAAATGCGGTCAAAAGGGGCCTGTTCGGCAAATCCATGGCTGCCATCTGCGGTGAAGGTGGTGATATTTGTGATGTCCTGCGCCTCGAAAATCGCTCTTGCAGTATGCACAAGGCTGCGAAACCGGTCGACAGTATAGACCCGGCGGGCGAGCTTGCTGAGGATGGCGGCCTGATAGCCAGAGCCTGTGCCGATTTCCAGCACCTTGTCGCGCTTATTGACCTGCAGGGCCTGCGTCATCAGCCCGACTACAGATGGCTGGCTGATTGTTTGTCCGCAAGCGATGGGCAGGGGCATGTCCTCGTAAGCCCGTTCGGCAAACACACCTTTGACAAAGGCGGCCCGGTCGATCTGTTCCATCGCGGTCAGCACCCGGGCATCGGTGACGCCCTTGCTGCGCAGCGCGTAGAGGAATTGCATCTTGGTGGGCGCGTCAAAGGTCACGGCAGCAGATCTTCCAACGTGGCGACCATTTCGTAATCGGTCAGATCCGCCCGCATCGGCGTGATCGAGATATAGCCATCGAGATTGGCGGCTGCATCCGTCCCCGGTGCCGTGGGTTCATGTTGCGGGCCGCCACGGACCCACAGAAATTTCCGCCCCGTGGGTGATGTCTGGGCTTCGGCCCGGAACCTTGTGTTCAGCCGGAACCCCTGCGTGGTGGCGGCCATGCCTTTGACATCCGCGCCGCGGACGGGCGGGAAATTCACGTTGTAGAACAGTTTGTAGTTCTCATCATCCCACAGACTGTCATTCAAAAGCGCCTTTACGGTTGCGGCCCCGTGCATGGTCGCCGCTTCAAAAGGGTCTTCCAAGTCTTTGTTATCAGGTCCATAAAACTGCGATAGAGCAATAGACTTAACACCTTGAAGCGCGGCTTCCATCGCCGCACCGATTGTGCCGGAATAGAGCGTATTTTCAGCAGCATTGTTGCCGCGATTGACGCCGGACAAGACCAAATCAGGTGGCGTTCCGTCCAGCACATCATAGAGCCCGGCAATCACGCAATCCGCGGGCGACCCTTCTGCTGCAAAGCGCCGCTTGCCCAATTGGGCAATCATTGTGGGGTGGGTGTAGCTGATGCAATGCCCAACGCCCGACTGCTCAAAGGCGGGGGCGACTGTCCAAACCTCGCCATCGGGCCCGGCCACCTCATGCGCTATTTCGTTCAGCACCTGCAAGCCGGGTGCATTGATACCGTCGTCATTTGTGATGAGGATGCGCATGAAAGGTCCTTTGGCTCTTGCAGAACTCCTATGCGAGCGGGCCTGACGCGGCAAGCATGCCGCAAGGACGGATGGGATGTTGTGGCATACCGTAGAATGTGCGCAACGGTTTGCCGCCCGATTGCCAGTACGTCCGGTGTCACAAGCGGCTAGCGCGCTGCAAGCGGTTGTGTTCCATCAATCACCAGATCGGCCTGCTTTGCGGGCAGTTCCGCCGCGACATAGGCGTCTTCTTCGGCCATCCAGCCTTGCCACATGGGCCATGCATCTGCGCCATCGCGCGCCAGCCCGCGGGCCAATCGGATGGCGCGCGGGGTCTCGACGTAGATTTTGTAAGCAAGCGCGGGTCGAAAGAGCTGTCTGATCGCGCTGACACCTTCGATGATCACTGTGCCGCCTGCCGGGACGGTGATCCAATTCGCCAGCGTCCGGCTGTGCCAGTCATAGCGTTGATAGCGGGCGGGCTGGTTGGCCTGAAATGGCCCAATCACCTGGGCCATAAAGCGATCATGCCATTCTAACGGGCAATCCCAGGCGGCAAAATCATCGGTTGGGATCACGCGCGCGCCAATGTCCTGCGCCAATTGGCGGGCAAGCGTTGATTTGCCCGAGCCGCCACAACCATCAATGCCGATCAGTTTGGTGTGCATCCCGTCGGGCAGCGGCGCGGCAGCAATTGCGTCGCAAATATTGTGGCACGTGACCTTAGGCAAGAATGTCGCGCAAATGCCGCGCGGCTTCATCAGCAGGGTCTGTCAGCCCGCTGCGATCTTCGCCCGGAAAGAACCGCGCGCGGGTTGCTGTCGGCATCGGGGCAGGGGTCAGCACCTCAACACGCGGTCCGGTTTTCTGGGTCTCGGCTGCCCAACTACGGGCCAGGGCGATTTGCGCGGCCTTCGACGCCCCATATGCGCCAAAGAAGCGTTCGCCGGCGCGCGGGTCGTCAAAGAAAACCGCCTTGCCATCGGCACCCAACAGGGGGGCTACGTAGGTCATCAGGCGGGAGGTCGCCTCGACATTGACGGCGATGGATTTGGACAGGTCCTTGGCGCCGATATGCCCGATGGGTGACAGCGGGGCGGCATGGATCGCGGTATGTGCCCACAGATCAAGCTTGCCCCAGCGGTCAAAGATGCTGCGGCAAAGCTGCTGCATGGCCGCGTCGATGGTGATATCCATCGGGGCCAGGGTCGCTTGCCCGCCCAATGACTTGATCGCGTCGTCAAGTTCTTCAAGGGCGCCGACGGTCTTGCCCACGGCGATAATATGATGGGTCGGTGCAAGGGCCTTGGCCAGTGCCGCGCCCAGGCCGCGCGAGGCGCCGGTGATCAGTGCTGTCTTTGTCATAAGGGCGGTCATGTGACGAACAGACCGCGAGGTCAAGACTAGGGGGCATCCGCATTTATCAAACTACCCCAGCGCGAGACAGATTTTGCTTTTGTCAAGGCGTCTGGGGCGCCGAAGTGCGGGTACTTTCAGCGCCAGACAACGCAGGACAGAGCAAAATCTGCCGCGCCCCGTTGGGGTTTCGCCAAAATTGCCCATTTCTGCGTTATTTGATCTTGAAGTAGCCAGCTACTCCTGCGCTCAAATGCCTTGAACTGAGCAATTTTGGACGGAAACTGGGGTGGTTTGATAAATGCGGATGCCCCTAGCCTTGCGGCAAACCCATTTGGCGGGTCGCCCCCCAGCGGTCGGTGATGGTGACATAGGTCTCGGCGATGGCGACAACCTTGACGCCAAAGATGGTGTCGCCCTCGCCAACGCGTGCGATCTGCCCGCTGCCAGAGCGGAGCAGGGCCGCCAGCCCGTCATGTGCTTTCATCAACCCGATGACCGAAAGACTGCGCAGATTGATGGCCTGCGCGATCGTCGCTTTGTCGGCCACATGGGCCGGTGTTTGTTCTGACATATTGAGATACCGCATCGATTTGTTTTGCGGCGTCTTGCCAAAGAATTGTGGCGGAATACAGGCGTCCGACCTCACGTCAGCTGCGCAATTATGCCGCATTCGGCGGAACTTTGCCCGTCAGTCGGCGGCGTCAGGTGTCGCGATCAATGTGCCGTCTTCCTTGTAGACGGGGGCGGTCAGCGGCTTTTCCAGCAGGGGCAGGACGTTTTCCGATGGCCGGCACAGGGCGACCCCTTTGGGGGTGCAGACGATGGGCCGGTTTACAAGGATCGGATGGCGCAGCATGGCCTCAAGCAAGGTCGCATCAGTGACGTCGGGATCCATCAGCCCCAGCCGTTCGGCGGGCGATTTGGATGTGCGCAGGGCGGTCGCCGGGGTCAGATCGGCGGCGGCAAACAAGGCCAGCAATTGGGGCTCCGTCCACCCGGTTTGCAGATACTCGATGACGGTCGGCTCGGTCCCCGACGCGCGGATGATGGCCAGAACATTGCGCGATGTGCCGCAATCGGGATTGTGGAAAATAACTGTTGCCATGGTCGTCTACTCTGCGGCTGTTTTGGCCTGAAAGCCCTGTTCGATCATATCAGAGGGGGCCACCGGATATTCCCCCGAGAAACACGCATCGCAATATGCCGGGCTGGTCTTGTCGCGGCCCTTGCTTTCGCCCACAGCCCGGTAGAGACCATCCAGCGTGATAAAGCGCAGGCTGTCGACACCCAGATGGGTACACATCTCTTCTTCGGACATGGTCGCGGCCAGCAGTTTCTCGCGTTGCGGCGTGTCCACACCGTAAAAACACGGCCACGCTGTAGGTGGAGAGGCGATGCGGAAATGGACCTCTTTGGCGCCCGCATCAAGGATCATTTCCTTGATCTTTTGACTGGTTGTGCCGCGCACGACGCTGTCATCCACAAGAATGACACGCTTGCCTTTGATCAGCGCCCGATTGACGTTCAGTTTCAGGCGCACACCCATGTTGCGGATCTGCTCGGTCGGCTCGATGAAGGTCCGGCCCATGTAGTTGTTGCGGATGATGCCCATCGCGTAAGGAATGCCTGATTGCAGCGAATAGCCGATTGCTGCTGGCGTGCCGCTATCTGGCACAGGGCAGACCAGGTCTGCCTCGACCGCGGCTTCCTTGGCCAGCTCGCGGCCGATATTCTCGCGGGTTTCATAGACGGACCGGCCGCCAAGGATACTGTCGGGGCGGCTGAAATAGACATGCTCGAAGATACAAAAACGCGACTTTGCAGGGCGGAAGGGGAAATGGCTTTCCACGCCTTTTTCGGTCACGACAACCATCTCGCCCGGGGCGATTTCGCGGATGAATTCAGCGCCAATGATATCCAGCGCGCAGGTTTCTGATGCCAGCGCCCAGCCATCCCCGACCCGGCCCAGCACCAGCGGCCGCACGCCCAACGGATCGCGGCAGCCGATCAGTTTGGTCCGGGTCATGGCCACAACGGAAAACGCGCCCTCGACCTTGCGCAGGGCTTCTTCCATCCGGTCGGGGATATTGCGGCCCATCGACCGGGCCATCAGGTGAATGATGCATTCACTGTCCGACGAACTTTGGAAAATTGACCCGCGTTCGATCAGTTCACGGCGCAACTGCAGCGCATTGGTGATATTGCCGTTATGGGCAATGGCCGCACCACCCATCGAGAATTCGCCAAAGAACGGCTGCACATCGCGCATCGCCGTCTGGCCCTTGTTCCCGGCGGTGGAATAGCGCACATGGCCGATCCCGATTGTCCCGGGCAACAGTTCCATGGTTTCGGCGCTGGTGAAATTGTCGCGCACAAGACCCATGCGCCGGGCCTGATTGAAACCGGTATCGGGATGATGGGTGACGATGCCGCCCGCCTCCTGACCCCGATGCTGCAGGGCGTGAAGCCCAAGTGCGACGAAATTCGCGGCATCTGTCACGCCGACAACACCAAAGACGCCGCATTCCTCCTTCAGTTTGTCATCATCGAAGGGGTGGGCAAGAGGCATGGCGGCGGACAAAAGGCAGCTCCGAATCCTTGGGGCAGGGATGCGTTTGTCTTAGTCGGTCTGAGCCGCACTGTCACGAAACGATCACGTCTGCGGGGCAGGGAAAGACTGATCGCCCAAAAGACGATCAGTCGTGATCCTTCTGACCTCTTATCAGCCGTCAGACAGCGGCCCCTCAGCTGCAGGGTCAATGGGCGCGCCGCATGTGCCGACAAGCTGTTGATACTGCTCTGTGATCCAGCCAAGCGCCTGTTCGGGGTTCTGATCCTCGATCTGCCCGGTCAGTTGCGCAAAGACCCGCGCTGACCGGCTGTCATCAATCATCGCAATCTGTTGGGTCGCAAAGACCGTATCATAGACAAAGAAGGCCACGGCGATCAGCAGGATGCCCCGCAGGACGCCGAAAAAGAAGCCAAGCGCCTGATCCACGCCACCAAGGGCCGACCGTTGGACCACGCTTGCAAAAAGCGGGGTGAAAATCGACACAACCACCAAGGCCAGCGCGAAAACTGCCGCAAAGGCCGCGATGATGGCCAATTCACAGCTGTCACCGATGAAATCGCCGACAACTGGGATTTGCCGCACCAGTGGCTCAACCTGATCCGCAAAGATGAACGCAATGATCGTGGCACCGATCCAGCCCAGAATTGCCATCGCCTCGCGGACAAGTCCGCGGCTATAGGCCAGCACCCCCGAAAGTAGGATGATAACGCCGACACCTGCGTCAACCAGTGTGAAACCTTCCATGGTCCGTCTCCTGCCTCGCGCTACCTTGCGCCAAATAACTCTTCAACAAATCCCGCCAGATCGGACGCATTGCGCAGCGACAGGCCGGCCGCACCGGGCTGTTTGGCCTGTTGCGGTATGATCGCCGTGGTAAAACCAAGTTTCTGGGCTTCTTTCAATCTATTTTCGGTCTGAACCACCGGACGCAGCGCGCCCGACAGGCTGATTTCCCCGAAAACCACCGCCTCGGCGGGCAAGGCGGCGTCTTCCCGCGCAGAGACGAGGGCCGCGGCAACCGCAAGGTCCGCGCCCGGCTCCGAGATGCGCAATCCCCCTGCTACGTTGAGATATACGTCCAATCCGGTGAAGGGCACGCCGCAGCGGGATTCGAGGACGGCAAGGATCATGGCAAGCCTGCCGCCATCCCAACCGACCACACTGCGCCGGGGTTGGCTGTGTGGCGAAGGTGCCACAAGTGCCTGTATCTCGCACAGCATCGGCCGTGACCCTTCGATCCCCGCAAAGACAACCGATCCCGGGGCAGGGGTGCCGCGTTCGGACAGGAACAGGGCCGAGGGATTCTTGACCTCGGCGAGCCCCTTGCCGGTCATTTCGAACACACCGATTTCGTCGGCGGGGCCGAAACGGTTCTTGACCGATCGCAGGATGCGGAACTGATGCCCACGCTCGCCTTCGAAATAAAGGACGGTATCAACCATATGTTCGACAACGCGCGGGCCGGCGATGGCCCCTTCCTTTGTCACATGCCCGACCATGACCACGGCCATGCCGTTGCGTTTGGCAAAGGTGGTCAGTTCATGCGCAGAGGACCGGACCTGGCTGACGCTGCCAGGGGCCGAATCCACCGTATCCGCCCACATGGTCTGGATCGAATCGATGATGGCCAGATCGGGCTTTTCCGTCTCCAGCGTGGTCAGGATGTCGCGCAGGTTGGTTTCGGCGGCCAGCAGTACCGGGCTTTTTTCCAGCCCCAGTCGGCGGGCGCGCATCTGCACCTGTGCGTTTGATTCCTCGCCCGAGATGTAGATGACCTTCAGGCCGTTCCGGGCGAACCGGGCTGCGGCCTGCAACAGCAATGTGGATTTGCCGATGCCCGGATCACCGCCCACCAGCAGGGCGGATGCCTTGACCAGCCCGCCGCCCAGTACGCGGTCCAGCTCGCCCACCCCGGCCTCTGTTCGTGGTGATTCGGCCTCTTGGGTATCAAGGTCGGTCAGCGGGATGGTTTTGCCCCGCACGGCCCCCAGCGTCTTGCCTTTCGGCCCAGATGACAGGGCCTTGCTTTCGGTGATCGTGTTCCACGCCTGGCAGGCGTCACATTGTCCGGACCATTTGCGAAATGAGGCGCCGCATTCAGAGCAGGAAAAGGAAAGATCTTTGGCCATGTTCACCTTTTGGACTGAAACGGGCCCAACGGCAATGCGTCACTGTTGGTCTGTCGGCGCGGGCCCCTCCGCCTGCGTGCGGGGGGTCAGGGCCGAAATAAGGATCGACGCGAGGATACAGGCCGTAAACATGTAAAGACCCCAGGCGGTTTCGACCCGGCCAACGCCGACGCCCTTGGCCACAACGATATAAAGCGCGATCAGGAACACATCGGCCATGGCCAGTTTGCCCAGCCATGACAGGGCGGGCAGGGTCTTGTCCTTGAGCAGGTTGAAATGCACCAGCGCCAGCCCGATGGTTTTCAGATAGGGCGCAAAAAGCGCAAATGCGGTCACCAGCAGGGCCAAGGCCACATCGCTTTTCCAAAGGCTTTGCATGCCCGATATCACGCTGATCTCACTTAGCCCGAAAAGCGGCAAAATACCGGCCCGCATCAGCGGCGCGAACCAGGCAATGGGAAACAGGATCAGCAAGGACAGGTTGGCAATGCGCAGAATGTTAAACAAGGGAAATTCCAAAAATCGTTTGCCCGCAAATGGGGATGCAGGCTGGCAATTGCAACTGTGCTATTTGCCGTAAGTGCGCTTGTGGTAACGGGCGCCAAGTTGGGTCAGGACCTCGTAACCGATTGTTTTGCCGACATTTGCCAGATCATCAATGCTTTGCTGTTGGCCGATCAGGGTCAGTTTTTCCGGCGTGTCGGCAAGGTCGGTGATGTCAACGGTCAGCAGGTCCATCGACACCCGACCCACCAGTTTGCAGGGCTGATTGCCATGAAACAGCGTGACCTTGTCCGACAGGATCCGGAAAATCCCATCCGCATACCCGCCCGAGATAGTTGCAACGCGCGACGGACGGGCGGCCTGCCATGTATTGCCATAGCCGACAACCTCGCCCTCGGCCACGTCGCGGACCTGAATGACCGGAAGGTCCAGTTCGACAACCGGGTTTGCGTTCGTAAATGGATGCCCGCCATACAGCCCGATGCCCGGCCGGGTCAGGTCAAAATGATAATCCGGACCCAGCAGAATGCCGCCCGTTGCCGCCAGCGACCGGGGCGAATGGATCCCGTCTGTCATCTTGCGGAAATTCTCAAGCTGATGCGGGTTCATCGGATGATCCGGTTCATCCGCACAGGCCAGATGGCTCATGACCAGCGTCGGGTTCTGCCCCAGCACCAGTTCGGCCACTGCCGCCCATTCCTGTGCCTCCATCCCCAGCCGGTTCATGCCGGTATCCAGCTGGATGCCGAAAGGATGGCCCGGCAGTGCCTCGAAATGGGTGGTTACCTGATCGAGCGAATTCAGCATGGGCGTCAGCCGCAAATCGCGGATCAGGTCGGTGTCGCCTTTCATATGGCCCGAAAATACCGAGATATCCGGCTTGTCCCCCAACGCCTCGCGCAGTGGGATTGCCTCTTCGGCGACGGCCACAAAGAAGTTGCGCGCGCCCGCGCGAAACAGCGCCTTGGCCACATTCGCGGCCCCCAGACCATAGCCATTGGCCTTTACCACAGCCGCAGTCTTGCACTGCGTCATATCGTCCAGCGCCCGCCAGTTGGCGACCACCGCATCCAGATCTATTGTCAGACGTCCCGTACTCATGCGGGTCTTTTGGCAGGGGCGGGTCGACACGGCAAGAGGCGAAACGCCTGTCAGGTCGGATGGGCAAAACTGGACATATCCGCGTAAGAATATGCGACCAATGCCATAGTGTTGCCGCCATTGTTGGCTTAATGAAAACAAAACGCGCGTTATGAGGTCGATCATGGGGATCATCAAGAAAGTCGTCACACAGTTGGAAACGCCACGCGACCAGCGGCCGCTGGGCAGTGGGTGGCTGTCGGGGGCGCTGGCGTTGCTGGCATCGCTGGCGGGGCTACTGCTTGTTCTGATCCGCTGGTTCCCCGAGACATTCTCCTATCCCGAGATCGCGTTTATTCAGGAAAGCGGCGTCGTGACCGCATTTTTGCGGTTCACCTTGCTGGCCGGGTATGCGTTGTCGCTGCTCAGCTTGATCCTGAGCGCGCGCAAATCCCTTGGCTGGACGGCACTGGGCCTGTCGGTGATTGCATCGCTGATGGCGACCACACAGCCCCAGATCGGGGGTGGGCCGCCACAAAGCCTGTATTTCGGGTTGGACTATTTCATCATCAACGTTCTGGTCGTGGGCTTTCTTTTTGTCCCGCTCGAACGGTTTTTCCCTGCCAGACCAGAGCAGACAGTGTTCCGCGCCGAATGGCAGGAGGACATGTTCTATTATCTTGTCAGTTCAATGCTGGTGCAGATTTTGGGCTTTATCACGCTGGCACCGGCCAACTACGTCAATGCGCAAATCCCGCTGGACGACATGCGTATCTATATCACAACCCTGCCATTTCTTGTGCAGGTCCTGATCATCATGGCAGCCACTGATTTCGTTCAATATTGGGTGCATCGGGCCTTTCACACGTTTCCGGTTCTGTGGCGCTTTCATTCGATCCACCATTCGACCAAAAAGATGGACTGGCTCGCCGGTGCCCGGATGCATTTTGCCGAGATCGCGATTTTGCGCAGTCTGACAGCACTGCCGATGTTCACGCTGGGCTTCAAGCCAGAGGCAATCCAGGCCTATCTGCTGGTTGTCTATTTCTATTCCAGCTTTATCCACGCGAATATCGGCTGGAAATTCGGCTTTATCGAACGGTTCTTTGTAACCCCGCGTTTCCACCATTGGCATCACGGGTCAGACCGGGCGGCGATTGATATCAATTATGCCAGCCACTTCCCCATCTATGACTGGCTTTTCGGCACGCATCACCTGCCGGAAAAAGAGTGGCCCGAAGCCTACGGGGTGATCGGGGACACGGTGCCGAAGGGATATTGGCGCCAGTTTCTGCATCCGTTTTTGAAACCGAAACCGAAAGAACCGGCAGAGTAGCGGGCCGACATCGCCCGCTAGGCGGCCTTTGATGGCCCTTCGTCAGGCCGATCAAGGATGGTTTCGATTTCATTCATCTGGTCCTGCGTCAGCGGCCCGTGCGCAAGCGCGCCACACAGGTCGTTGACCTGTGCGGGGGTGCGGAAACCGGGGATCGGCATCGCATTGGGCGTCCGCGCCCAAAGCCAGGCAAGGGCACCTTGGGCAAGGGTGCGCCCGTTTGCGGTAAGAATATCGCGCGTGTCGTTGATCTGGCCGAGATAGGTTTCGGCGATCCTGCCATCCTTGAAATAGTCCTGCCATCCCGGGTTGCTGCCCCGGATCTCGTCAGTGCCGAATTGCGTCTTGGCGTCGTATTTCCCGCCTAGCACCCCCATGGCAAGGGGGGAACGGATTAGCGCGAGCAGGTTCAGATTTTCGACGGCCGCAACCATGTTGCTTGCTGGCTTCAGCACGTTCGCGGCATGTTCCACCGCAGTGAAACCGGGGTGATCGGCGAAGGCGGCGGCACTTTCGGGGAGGTCCGTGGACCAGCCATAGGCCCCGATGATGCCATCCTCGTAAAGTTCGGCGAGCATGTCGAAAGCTGGCCTCGCGTCATCGACGGGCAATTCGTTGTTGTGGTGCAGGACCAGATCAATCCGGTCCCGCCCCAGTCGTTTGCGCGAGGCATCAATGGTCTGCCGGATGGTTTCGGGGGCATTGATCGGGCCGGTTAATTGCCTGGTCTCGCTGTTGATGCCAAGGCCGATCTTGGTGGCGATGGCAATGTCGGGATGGTTTCTCAGCGCATCACCCAGCACAATTTCAGAATGCCCGCAGCCATAGGCCTGGGCCGTGTCGAAATGGGCAATACCGTGGTCCAGTGCTACGGCAATCGCGGCTTTGGAGGTGGCATCGTCAACGTCGCCCCAACCAACGGCGCGCCCTTCCATGGTGAAAGGGCCGCCGATGGCCCAGCAACCAAGGCCAAGGGTGGGTTTTGCAGGAATGTGTTTGAAATCAGCCATTTGTGACCTCCAATGATGTGCGGTAAAGCGAGATTTTGTGGTCGAGGAAATGCTTGCAGGCTTCCAGTTCGGCTTGCCGATGCGCCAATGTGACGGCGTGCTGTTCAAGCAGGGCAAGCCGCTGGGCGCGCTCTTGCGGGTCGTCACTGTCGGGCGCGTGGGCCGAGACCGCAAAACGTTTGACATTATCAAGCGGCATCCCGGTGGCGCGCAGCCGTTCCAGCGTGGTCAGCCAATCAATGTCGTCACTGCTGAACACCCGCCAACCGCGCGCGTCGCGCCTGATCGGGGCGAGCATGCCGGATTTCTCATAGAAACGGATCGTATCCTGGGTCAGGCCCGAGCGGGCGGATGCTTCGTTGATTCGCATGGATTTTCCTCCGATGGCTGATGGGGTAGCCTATTGGAGTGACTCCAGGTCAAGCGGGTTTTTGTGGGTTGGTTACGGTCAGGGCGCGCGACCGCAACGCCCTTGGTGCCTTTGCGTCGCGGTGAGGGCGGTACCCTATCACCCAGGGCTGAAGGCCAGTTCGACGACGGCGATATGCCTAGAATTGGGGATCTTCACCCTGTTGCCATGGTTTCACAAGGTTCCCAAAGCGGGTGAATTGGCCTTCAAACGATAGCTCGACCGTGCCGATGGGGCCGTGACGCTGCTTGCCGATCACAACTTCGGCCTTGCCGTGCAGGCGCTCCATCTCTTCTTGCCAGGCGGCCATCTTTTCCATCTCGTGATCGCCGGGTTTTTCGCGCTCTTTATAATATTCCTCGCGGAACACGAACATGACCACATCCGCATCCTGCTCGATTGATCCGGATTCGCGCAGGTCGGACAATTGCGGGCGCTTGTCTTCGCGGGATTCGACCTGACGTGATAGCTGTGACAGGGCGACAACCGGAATATTCAGTTCCTTCGCAATCGCTTTCAGCCCCATTGTGATTTCCGAGATTTCGTTGACCCGGTTTTCGGATCGGCCCGTGCCGCGCACCAGCTGCAAATAGTCCACCATCAGCACGTCCAGACCATGGGTCCGTTTCAGCCGCCGGGCGCGGGCGGCAAGCTGTGCGATTGGCAAGGCAGGCGTGTCGTCAATATAGAGCGGGCAAGCCTCTAGCGACTTGGCCGCATCGACGAACCGGCGAAACTCTGCCTCGGTCATGTCACCGCGCCGGATCTGTTCGGACGGCACCTCGGATGCCTCCGACAGGATACGCGCCGCAAGCTGTTCTGCCGACATCTCAAGGCTGTAAAAGCCGACAACGCCGCCATTCACCGCACCTTCGCTGCCATCGGGCAGGGTGCCTTTCTTGTAGGCCTTGGCAATGTTGAAGGCGATATTGGTGGCCAGAGAGGTTTTGCCCATCGACGGCCGACCCGCAAGGATCAAGAGGTCGGATTTGTGCAGGCCGCCCAGTTTCTTGTCCATATCGACCAGACCGGTAGAGACACCCGCAAGTCCCCCATCACGCTGATAGGCGGCGTTGGCCACATTCACCGCGTCGGTGACGGCCCGCAGGAAAGATTGAAACCCCTGTTCGGTCGTGCCCTGTTCGGCCAGCGCATAAAGGGCTTGTTCGGCCTCGACAATTTGTTCCTTGGGCTCGCTTTCCACGTCTACCTTGGCGGCCTTGTCCGAGATATTGCGCCCGACCTGGATCAGCTCGCGCCGCACGGACAGATCATAAATCATCTGGGCATAATCGCGCGCGGCAAAGGCAGAAATCGCGGCGCCGGCAAGCCGGGCCAGATAGGCCGGGCCGCCAAGCTCTTTGAGCCCATCATCATCTTCGAGAAAGGTTTTCAATGTCACCGGGCTGGCAAGCGCGTTTTTGGCGATCCGCTGGGCGGCAACATCAAAAATACGGGCATGCACCGGGTCATAGAAATGTTTGGGGCCGACGATGGATGCGACACGGTCGAACACGTCATTATTGGTCAGGATCGCGCCCAGCAATTGCTGTTCGGCCTCGATAGAGTGGGGCATCAGATCGGCGGCAGCTTCTTCGACGCCGGTTGCATTGAATGCAGTAATTTCGTTCATCACCCTACCTCACTTGTCCCGCGTGCCTCTTAACAGGTGTCCCGCAGGCGCGACCATCGGGAAATGATGGTGGATAGGCGGCGGGATAAACGTGTGGACAGTTTTTCCTGAGCCTACCGTCTACCACAGTTTGTGGTTTTGACCAAAGGCAACACCAGATCAGCCTAGCCCTACCGATTCTGCCGGCGATTTGTGCACAGAGCTGTGTGTAAGTTTTTTGGCCGGATGGTTAAGCTGGCTGCCAGCCTGCGGGGTCGTTCAAATAGGCCTCGACCGCTGCCAGGGTCTCGGCGTCATAGGCATTTTGCGCCTTTGCCTCGGCCAACACATCCCACCATGTGCACAGGTGGATCAGCTTGACGCCGTGATCGGCGAGGTTTTCGTGCACACCCGCAAAGATGTCATAGAAAAAGATCACGGCCGTGGCGTTACAAGTCGCACCTGTTTCACGGATCGCATCCACAAATGACAGCTTTGATCCGCCATCTGTGGTCAGATCCTCAACCAGCAAAACCCGCTGGCCTTCGGTCATGACGCCTTCGATCCGGGCGTTGCGTCCGTAGCCTTTGGGCTTTTTCCGAACATAGGTCATGGGCAGCGCCATGCGTTCGGCAACAAAGGCGGAAAACGGGATGCCGGCCGTCTCACCACCGGCAATATTGTCAAATGCCTCAAACCCGGCCTCACGCATGATCGTGACGGTCAGGAAATCCATCAACACCGCCCTGATCCGGGGAAATGAGACCAGTTTGCGGCAATCCACATAGGTGGGGGCCTTTTTGCCCGATGCATGTGTGAACGGGTCGCGTGCGTTGAAATCTATCGCGCCGATTTCGATCAACATGCGGGCGCTGAGCCGGGCCATTTCTTCTTTGGTGGGGAATGCTGTCGGGATCATGGCGCGGACCTAATTATTGCGTCGTGGAAAAGAGGGGCGCGTCAGGGGATGACACGCCAGTGAAGATCAAAGCCCGGATCAAAAACCGTCACAGGACCATCATCCGTTGCGATATGGTCGGGATAGACCACCGGGTCACCCTTTTGCAGGGTCACCGTTGCCTCGTTGGGGGGCAGCCCGTAATAGAGCGGCCCGTTGAGGGATGTGAACGCCTCGAGCTTTTTCAGTTTTCCTGCGGCCTCAAACACTTCTGCCAGGCAGGACAGGGTGTTGGTCGCGGTGAAACAGCCCGCACAGCCGCAGGGCTGCAGCTTGGCGGGGTCCGTGTGCGGTGCGCTGTCTGTCCCAAGGAAAAACCGTTTGTCGCCGGATATGGCTGCTTGCACAAGGGCCACGCGATGGGTTTCGCGCTTGGCGACGGGCAGGCAGTAATAGTGCGGCTTGATCCCGCCTGCCAGAATATGGTTGCGGTTGATGATCAGGTGATGGGTCGTGATCGTGGCAGCCAGGTTCTTATGGGTGTCGCGCACATAGTCGACGGCCTGCTGCGTTGTCACATGCTCCATCACGATTTTCAGGTCGGGCACCTTTTTCCGCAGTGGTTTCAGGACCTTGTCGATAAACACGGCCTCGCGGTCGAAAATGTCAATATCGGGGTCGGTCACCTCGCCATGAACGCAAAGCGGCATGCCGATATCGGCCATTGTTTCCAGCACCGGGCGGACCTTGTCGAAATCCGTGACCCCCGAGGCCGAGTTTGTGGTCGCGCCGGCAGGATAGAGTTTCACCGCCGTGGCGATCCCCTTTTCATGCGCCATGGCCACATCTGCGGGATCCGTATCCTCGGTCAGATACAAGGTCATCAGCGGGGTGAAATCCATCTCGGCGGGCAGGGCGGCCATGATCCGGTCACGGTAGTCATTGGCCTGACTTGCAGTCACAACCGGCGGCACCAGATTGGGCATGATAATAGCGCGCGCAAAATGCCGGGCCGTTTCGGGCAGAACCGCCTTCAACATGGCCCCGTCGCGCAGGTGCAGATGCCAGTCATCGGGCCGGCGCAGTTTCAGCGTGGTGATCTCTTTTTCGCTCATAGGTGTCGATTACACCCTTCGTCGGGCGGTGACCATAGGTGTAAGGCGTCAGATGACGTTGACCATTGTCCCCAGCGGCAAGCTGATGTCAGAAAAGCAGGCAATGGGGCTGTGACCTGCGGCAGACCTACAAGACGCTGTCCAGTGAGGCGGGACTGACAAAGACCGACGTGATGATCCTGATGAACCATGCCGACGGCGACGTGAACGACGGCTATGTGACGCGCAACAAGATCGCCGAGGACTACCTGCGCGGCCAACAAGAGACCATGAGCCGATACTTGATGGCGGCCTGCAACCGGGGATAAGTCTCTGTTCTATTTATGGAAAAATCTAACCCCTCTTTACCGGGCCGCTGCGCTCCGGTAACGTCCGCACTTTCGACCATGTATCCGCGTCGGCTGACTGGGACGTGCCGCATGTGGGGAGCGCCCGGTTACGCAGGGGCGCGGGGTAATCCAGTGGGCGTAAAGCGCCAAGGCCCTGTCACTCAACCGGCTGCCAAGGCGAGGCAGTCCCGAGTGATGGGACTGAACATGACCCCAGAAATAGATGACATTGTCCAACTTGTCGTTGCCCGCGTACGCGATGAACTGGTGACACCTGAATGGCTGAGACCCGGCCAAGCCGCATCCTACTGTGGCCTGACGGCTCGCGGGCTTGAAGGCCTTCGATACACCCCGGCCCTCGTGCAAGCGCATTGCGAAATACTCTTAGCGGTCACTTGGACACAACCAGTATAGGGCTGCGTCAACTCCCGGGAGGTCGCCGCTTTTCCGGACTAAAGCGTGGAAAAACCGTCCTAAAACCCGTCTTAGGATCCAAAGCACAGCTAAGTGTCTGATTTTAATGGTGCCCCCACACGGACTCGAACCGCGGACCTACTGATTACAAATCAGTTGCTCTACCAGCTGAGCTATAGGGGCACTGCGCGGCGACCTAGCATTGCGTTGTTGACTTGGCAATATGACAATTCGCTGTCGCCGGAAAAATTTGCGTCAGCGCGGCTTTAACCGCGCCAGCTGCGGATTGGACCGCAATCCATATGGACAAAGTTGGACCCGCGATAGCGACCCACACCACCAGCCCGGCAGGCGATCGCCGCGTTGGCCATCTGTTCCGTGCTGCGGCTGCGCAGGCGCAGATCAGCAGCCTGACCCCGCATGTGCAGCGAGTTGCGCGCCACACCGGATGACCGGCTGCGCAGCATCGCATTTGTCTTTGGGGACCGGTAGCCGGACAAAAGCAGATAGGGTTCGTCAGTGGCCATCAGGTTCAGGGATGCCGACATGATGTCGATGGTGCGCAAATCCATCTGGATCGCTTCACCTGTCCGCCAATCGCGCATGAAAATGTTAATCTCGCGCACCGCATCGGCGATGTAGTCGCCGTCAATCCAGTAGATCGTCTCGATCCGTTCACCCGTCCGACCCGAATGCATCGCGATCCGGCGGATATCGCCGGCACCGCGCAGGAAGCCTGCCGCATTGCTGTAAGTAGGCGCCGCTGCAACAGCTGTCGCGGCAAAAGCACCCAATAATCCACGCCGGGTCATGCCCGAGGAGTCATTTTTCATCATATTATGTAGCGCCTGTCCCGTCGCCCACTCTACTTTTCCGCTGTTTCGCGGATTTACACCATGCCCCCAGATGCAGGGGCCTTATGGCATATTTTGATTCGATCACCAAGAACTACTTAGCGCAATTTGCGTTAAATTCCTCACAATGAGCGAGATTCGGCGCAGGATTTCTCAAAATTTTGGCATCTGAGCAAAAGGAAGGCGGCGGTAAGGCAACACCGTCACACTCTTGCGGCATTACCGCGTCATTGTGAGTAGACTTCTGCAGGGTATGGATATTGATACTCTGGTATGTGGTCTGCATGCGCTAGGCTATGTCTGTTTTTGAGGGGGATCAATGTTGATGCGTGTTGCAAGTCTGCCAGTTTTTTCGTCCATGTCGCGCCTGATGGCTGTCATCATCGGGGTGGCGATGATTTTTGCGGCAGCCCCACAGGCGCAGGCCCAGGTGACCGAATTTCGCCAGGCGGTCGCGGAAGCAGCCGCTGCTGACGAGGATCTTGTTGCTTTCTACCGCGCCCGGAACTTCGAAGGGATCTGGAGCACGCGCGCCGATCGGGCACGCCGGAATGCCTTGTTGGCTGCCTTCACCGCGGCCGGCGACCACGGCCTGCCAGCGGCGGAATACGATCCGCAGGCGCTGATGGCGCAATTGCAGGCCGCGCAGACACCGCAGGCGCAGGGCCGTCTTGAGGTCGCGTTGAGCCGACTGTTTTTGCAATATGCCCGTGATGTCCAGACCGGCATTCTGGTGCCGTCACGTGTTGACAACAATATCAAGCGGCAGGTGCCTTATCGTGGCAGGCTTTCGACCATCCAGGCCTTTGCGCAATCAAGCCCTGCGGCTTTCCTGCGGTCCTTGCCGCCCGCATCACCGGAATATACACGCCTGATGCGTCAAAAAATGACGTTGGAGCAGACGCTGGCCGATGGCGGCTGGGGGGCAACTGTTCCGGGAAACAAGCTTGAGCGCGGCCAAAGCGGTCCGGCGGTTGTTGCGTTGCGCAATCGTCTGATTGCAAAGGGTTTCCTTGGCCGCACCAATACACAGACCTATGACGATGCGATCACCGCAGCGGTGCAGCGGTTTCAGGCGGCGCACGGTCTGGCCATTGATGGCACTGCCGGTCCGGGTACGCTGAGCGAGATCAATCGTGGCCCCGAAGACCGGCTGCAAGCCGTCATCGTTGCGATGGAGCGCGAGCGCTGGATCAACCGGCCGCGCGGCGAGCGTCATATCTGGGTGAACCTGACTGATTTCACCGCCAAGATTATCGACAATGATACTGTCACCTTCGAAACCCGCTCTGTGATCGGGGCCAAGCAGGATGATCGGGTCAGCCCTGAATTTTCTGACGTCATGGAATTCATGGTCATCAACCCAAGCTGGTATGTTCCCCGTTCGATTGTGACCAAAGAATTCCTGCCACAGCTACAGCGTAACCCCAATGCGGTCAGCCAGCTGGAAATCACCGATCGCAGCGGGCGGCGGGTCAACCGGGGCGCGGTTGATTTCTCGCAATATAACGCCTCGACCTTTCCGTTTTCGATGCGTCAGCCACCAAGCCGGGGCAATGCCCTGGGTCTGGTGAAATTCATGTTCCCGAACCGCTACAACATCTATCTGCATGACACGCCAGCCAAGAGCCTGTTTGGGCGCGAGGTGCGTGCATTCAGCCATGGCTGTATCCGGTTGAACGACCCGTTTGATTTCGCGCATGAACTACTGTCCAAGCAGGTTGGCAACCCGGCTGAGTTCTTTCAGGCCAAGCTGCGCACCGGACGCGAGCAGCGGGTCGATCTCGCTGCACCTGTGCCGGTCCATCTTGTCTACCGGACAGCGTTCACGCAGGCCGATGGGCAGATGCAGTATCGCCGCGACGTCTATGGGCGCGATGCCCGGATCTGGAATGCGCTGGCCCGTGAAGGGGTGGCGATCCGCGCTGTTCGCGGTTAAGTCAGAACCCTGGGCGCAGACCGGGGGAGTTCATGGCATATTCCATCGCAGAAATCGCAGCGGCGCTGGGGGCAGAGGCCTTGGGCGCTGTTGACATGCGGGTTGATGGGGCATCAGAACCTGCCGCCGCCGGACCGTCCGATCTTGCCCTTGCCATGAGCCCGGCCTATGGGCCCGCGATTGCCGAAGGCCGCGCCAAGGCTGCCGTTATCTGGCCCGATGCAGACTGGCAGGCCATGGGGCTTGAGGCCGCAATTATTGCACCGCGCGCGCGGCTTGCCATGGCGGGCCTGACGCAAATGCTGGACAAACCGCTGCCCGGCCACGGGATATCCCCACAGGCGCATGTCGACCCAACCGCCCGGATCGGGGCGGATGTGCATATCGGCCCGTTCACGGTGATCGGGCCTGATGCGGATATCGGCGCGGGCACCTGGATTGCGGATCATGTGAGCATTGCTGGGGGCGTCACGGTCGGCACGGGTTGCGTTCTGCATGCCGGTGTCCGCCTGCAGCGGCATGTACGCCTTGGCGCACGGGTTATCCTGCAGCCCAATGTGGCGATTGGCGGCGATGGATTTTCCTTTGTCAGCGCGGCCCCCTCGAATGTTGAGCTGGCGCGCGAGACATTGGGCGAGGCCGCGTTGGCACCCCCAGAGGACCCGACCTGGCACCGGATACACGCTCTCGGCGGGGCCGAGATTGGCGATGATGTGGAAATCGGTGCGAATTCCACGGTCGATGCAGGAACTGTGCGGCCGACGCGGGTCGGCATGGGGACCAAGATAGATAACCTGGTGCAGGTCGGACATAATGTTGTGGTCGGCGACCATTGCCTTTTATGCGCGCAGGCGGGGGTCGCAGGCTCGACCATTGTGGGCGACAGGGTTGTTGTGGGCGGCAAGGCGGGCATTGCAGACAATCTGCAGGTTGGTGATGACGTGGTCCTTGGCGGCGGCACGATTGTCTTGTCGAACGTGCCACAGGGCAGGGTGATGATGGGTTATCCGGCGACGCGGATGAAAACCCATATCGACAGCTACAAGGCGCTGCGCCGGCTGCCACGGCTGCTGCAAAGGCTCTCAAAAGGTTAAGTATCTGTTTCAATCCGCTGCCAGAATGACTAAATCCTGCGCAGAATGAGAAAGGCCGAAACCGATGGATACCAAGGATCAGGTCGTGGCGATTATTGCCGATCAGGCAATGGTGGAACGCACCGATGTGAAGATGGATCACACGCTGGATGATCTTGGGATCGACAGCATGGGGCTGGTGGAATGCATCTTTGCCATAGAAGAGGCGTTTGACATCACCGTTCCCTTCAATGCCAACGCCCCGACCGAGAGCGAATTTGACATCTCGTCCGTCGCGGCAATCGTCAAGGCGGTTGAAAGCTTGATGGCGCAACAGGGGGCCTGAATGAACCGCGTTGTGATTACCGGTGCAGGCACGATCAACCCGCTTGGTACCAATGTCAGCCAGACACTTGCGGCGATGCGCGAGGGGACCTGCGGCATTGGTCCGCTTGATATTGCGGATGTTGACCGGCTGTCGATCCAGATTGGCGGCCAGGTCAGAGATTATGATGAGTTTGCGCATTTCAACCGCCAGCAAATCGCCCTTTATGACCGGTTCACCCAGTTCACGCTTTTGGCCGCGCGCGAGGCGATTGGTCAGTCGGGGCTGACATTCTCGGGTGCTTTGGCGGATCAATCGGGCGTCGTGCTTGGCACGTCTGGCGGTGGCCTGAACACCCAGGACGAGAATTACCGCGCGGTCTACGAGGCCGGCAAAAACAGGGTGCATCCGTTTATCGTGCCCAAACTGATGAACAATGCCGCCGCAAGCCATGTGTCGATGGAATGGAACCTGCGGGGGCCGTCCTTTACGGTCGCAACGGCCTGCGCGTCGTCCAATCATGCCATGGGGCAGGCGTTCAACATGGTCCGCTGCGGGATGGCCAAGGTCATGGTCACCGGCGGATCCGAGGCGATGCTGTGCTTTGGCGGGATCAAGGCATGGGAGGGGCTGCGGGTCATGTCCAGGGATGGGTGCCGCCCATTCTCGGCCACACGCAACGGCATGGTGCAGGGCGAGGGGGCCGGTGTGTTCGTCTTTGAAGACTATGAGCATGCCAAGGCACGCGGCGCTGAAATCCTCTGCGAGGTCGCGGGTTTTGCCATGTCATCGGATGCGTCCGACATTGTGACCCCGTCAAAGCAGGGGGCGGCCCGGGCGATTTCAGGTGCGCTCAAAGACGCCCGGCTGAACCCCGAAGATGTGGCTTATATCAATGCGCACGGCACTGGCACTGCAGCCAATGACAAGACCGAATGCGCGGCGGTCGCGGATGTGTTCGGGCGGCACGCGGATCAGCTGATGATGTCATCGACAAAATCCATGCATGGGCATTTGATCGGCGGGACCGGCGCGGTCGAGCTGCTGGCCTGCTTGATGGCGGTGCGCGACGGGGTGGTTGCCCCGACAATTGGCTATGAAGAACCGGATCCGGAATGCGCGCTTGATGTGGTGCCCAATGTGGCGCGGGACGCAGCAGTGAATGTTGCACTTTCCAATGCATTTGCATTTGGTGGGCTGAACGCCGTGATTGCCCTGCGCAAACATTAAAGCGTCTTAGTTTTAATCCGAGAGATCAGATCGAGGTAAGATGCCCATATCATCGGGCCTTGCGCGCATTCCGCAAAAAGCGATGGAACGGGCCGCATTGGGCGGCCCGACCCTTTCTGGCAACCCAATGGTTTATTCGATGGTGACGGTCCCGTCATAGGCGGCGGTGAAGCCGCTAAGCGACATCGTCAACAACACCTCTTCATCCGGGGCTGCAGCGGGAACCAGCCGCAGGGTGGCGCTTGCACCTGCTTTGAACTGGTTGACCTCGGCCAGGGTGAACCCGACACGGGCCACGCATCCAGCCGCGTTGCAGAATGTGAACGGATAGCGACGGGTGCTGCCGCCATCTACGGACAGGGTCAATTGCTGGGTCAACAGGGTCTCAAGCGGGACAACGATATTCGCGCCCGCAGCTGCGCGCCCACCTTCGGGAAGGCGGAAGATATTCACTTCGGCCACTTCATTGCCGGCATCGTCGCGCAGCAATTGGTAGAGATTGCAGGGTTCTGCCTGACCTTCGGGGGCTTTGACACAGCGCATCTGCCAATCGCCAAATTCGTTCAACACATATGTCTGACCAACCTGTGGCCCCACAGGTTCGCCAAGGTTCAGATCTGCACCGGGTTCCGGTTCTGCCTCCGTATCTGCCGCGGGTTGATCAGCCGGGGCTTCGGTTTCTTCCGTGGATGTGTCGGTGTCAGCCTCCTGCGCGTAACCGGCGAGCGGTTGGGCCAGAAGGGCGGCAAGAAAGATGATTGTCGATGTACTGCGCATGATAAACCTCTCACGTTCTTTTGGCAGGGCTTACCACGGGGATCAGGTGGTGTCAGCGGCAAAAAAACGTGATCCGGGCGGGAGGTTGCCGTGCGCGCGCTGACTCGATCCTTGCGCGCCGCGCACAAAAAAAGGGTCCCTAAAGACCCTTTTTCATGTTCTCCCTGTCGGACTTGGCCGACTAATTGGCGTAACGCTACGCAATGGCCCCGTGTGCGTCAACCGGAAAGCTGCCAAAAAAATGAGATAAATGCGTAGCCCTACGTAAAAAAAGCCGTGCCCGGAGGCACGGCAAGTCTAACAGGGAGGAAGTCTGTGATCATCAGCCGGGAGGGGCTTCGATCACAGCGATTAGTCTGGCGCAAAAGAGTTAAGAATGTATTTTGATTTCAAATAAATTGAACTGAAGGGACGTTCATTCATGGCCGATCACATTTTCATTGGTGGTGGCGGGGCCGGTTATGCGGCACCCCAGGTGTTGTTGCTTGATAAGGCCAACCGGCACGGGCTGATTGCTGGCGCAACCGGCACCGGCAAGACGGTCACGTTGCAGATCATGGCCGAAGGGTTTTCGGCCGCTGGCGTTCCGGTGTTTTTGTCAGACATCAAGGGCGACCTGTCCGGGCTTGCGGCTGCGGGTTCTGCCGATTTCAAACTGCATGAACCATTCATGAAACGGGCCGAGACGATTGGGCTTGATCTGCAATATGACAAGTTCCCGGTCACCTTCTGGGATTTGTTTGGGGAACAGGGGCATCCGATCCGGGCTACCGTGGCCGAGATGGGCCCGCTTTTGCTCGCCCGGCTGATGGAACTGACGGACGTACAGGAAGGTGTGCTCAACGTGGCCTTCCGGGTTGCGGATGAAGAGGGGCTGCCGCTTCTGGATCTCAAGGACCTGCAGGCGCTGCTGGTCTGGGTCGGGCAGAATGCAAAGGAATTGTCCCTGCGGTATGGCAATGTAGCGTCGTCCTCGGTCGGGGCGATCCAGCGCCAGCTGCTGGTGCTTGAAAACCAGGGGGGCGCGGCGCTGTTTGGCGAACCCGCCCTTGATCTGGCGGATATGATGCGCACAAGCGAGGGCAGGGGCGAGATCAATATCCTTGCCGCTGACAAGCTGATGGGCAGTCCGCGTCTCTATGCGACTTTCCTGTTGTGGCTGCTGTCAGAGCTGTTCGAAGAACTTCCCGAGGTTGGAAACCCCGACAAACCCAAGCTGGTTTTCTTCTTTGACGAGGCGCATCTGTTGTTTGACGACGCCCCCAAGGCGTTGGTCGACAAGGTTGAACAGGTGGCCCGGCTGATCCGGTCCAAAGGGGTCGGCGTTTATTTTGTCACCCAGAACCCTGGCGACATTCCCGAAGACGTGCTGGGCCAGTTGGGCAACCGCGTGCAGCATGCGTTGCGCGCGTTTACCGCCAAGGACCGCAAAGAGCTGAAAACAGCCGCCGAGACCTATCGCGACAATGATGCCTTCGATACCGCCGAGGCCATCCAGGAGGTCGGTACGGGCGAGGCTGTCACCTCGTTCCTCGATGGCAAAGGCATTCCGATGGTGGTGGAAAGAACGTTGATCCGTCCCCCATCCTCGCAATTGGGGCCAATTACAGCGACGGCGCGGCAGGCGATCATGCAGGCCTCTGACATGGCGGGCAAATATGATACCGCCATTGACCGCGAAAGCGCGTTCGAGATGTTGGCTGCCCGCGCCGCCGCCGCAGCCGAGGCTGCGGAAGTTGCCGAAGCTGCCGAGGCGGTGCTGGAAGAGAAAGAGCGCGAATTCAAAGCCGCCCGCCGCTACAAAAGTGAAGGGCGCAGCCGGTCCACATCACGCCGGTCCTCATCCCGATCATCGGGAAGCAGCTTTGGCGGCGCACTGGCCTCTGTCGTGGCCAAGGAGCTGAAAGGAACAACCGGTCGCCGCCTCGTGCGCGGTATTCTGGGCAGTCTTTTCAAGGGCCGCTAGTGACGCTATTTGCAGTTGGGGTGCGGCCAGCACGTGGCCGCACCAAAGCGCCGGTCATTCGCCGATGGCAATCCCTTCGCGCCGCGGGTCGGCCCCGCCTTGAAGATCATCACCCACCGCGATCGCGTGCAGGCCTGAATTCAGGCCACGGATATTCACCTCGAACCCCAGTTCGGTCAGCGGTGCCTCAAACGCTGTGGCGTCGGTTCCTTCCTCGACGTCATAAGTGCCAAACCGGTTGACCAGATGCGGCATGGCCACGGCCTGTTGCACATCCATGCCCCAGTCCAGATGCGCGATGATTGCTGTCGCGACATAGCCGATGATCCGGCTGCCGCCCGGGCTGCCGATCACAAGGGCCGGTTCGCCATCCTGCGTCACGATTGTGGGCGACATGGACGACCGGGGCCGCTTGCCCGGCTCAATCCGGTTTGCAATCGGGTAGCCATCATTGTGGGTGGCAAAGGAAAAATCCGTCAGCTCGTTATTCAAAAGAAAGCCCCGAACAAACAACCGGGACCCGAACCCGTTCTCGATTGTCGTCGTCATCGACAGGGCGTTGCCGTAGCTATCCACAATCGAGATATGCGAGGTCGAGGGAAACTCGATGCTTTGATCATCGCCCCATAGCTGCGCGTGGTCCCATTCCGGATTGCCGGCTGTCACCTCGGGCAGGGCTGCATCCGTGTTCAGCAAGGCCGCGCGTTCAGCCAGATAGCCGGGATCGACAAGGCCTGCCGTGGGCATTGGAACAAAGTCGCTATCGGCCATGTAGCGCCCGCGATCGGCAAAGGCGAGCCGCGAGGCATCGCCGATCAATCGCCATGTATCGGCATTTTCCTGATCAGAGATATCGTGGTTGTTCAGAACCCCGAGGATCTGCCCGACGGTCAGCGCCCCCGACGAGGGTGGGCCCATGCCGCAAACCTCGTAGCTGCGATAGGCCACGCAGACCGGGTCCCGTGCGACCACGTCATAAAGGGCAAGGTCGATTGTCGACAGAACGCCCGGATTGCCATCGGCGGTACGGACGGTGCGCACGATGTCTTCGGCGATGGGGCCGGTATAGAATGCATCCGTCCCGCCGGCTGCGATAGCGCGCAATGTGTCTGCATAATCCTGATTGACCAGCACGTCACCTGCGGCAAGGGCTGTCCCACCGGGAAAGAAATAATCCGCCGTGGCCGGAAAACGCTGCAACCGCTCGGCATCATTGGCGATTGATCCGGCCATGCGTGGGGAGACACTGAAACCTTCCTCGGCAAGCGTGATCGCTGGGGCGAGAAGTTCGGCCCAGTTTGTTTGCCCCCAGCGGCGATGTGCATCCTCCATCAGCTTGGGCGTGCCGGGGGTGCCAACGGAAAGGCCGCCCACAACCGCGTCGAAAAAGCCCAGACGCTCGCCATTTTCATCCTGAAACAGGGTCGGAGTGGCGGCAAGCGGCGCAGTCTCGCGCCCGTCAAGCGTGGTCATCTCGCCAGTGGTGGCATCGTACCAGACCAGAAATGCGCCGCCGCCAAGACCAGAGGATTGCGGCTCGACCAGACCAAGCACGGCCTGCACGGCGACCATCGCATCGGCGGCCGTGCCGCCGGCGGCCAACACCTCGGCACCGGCTTCAACTGCCAGCGGGTTGGCAGCCGCCACCATCCAGTCTTCGGCGATGACGGGGCGCCCGGCGGTCTTTTCGGCCATCGCATCAAGGGCCATCTGGGACAGGTCGGCAAAAGCGGCCTGTTCGGTGGCCTCTTCCGGGGTGACGGCATCTGCGGCCTGTTGCGCAGATATCGGGGTTGCCAGACCGGCCGCCAAAAGCCCGCAGGGTAATATGTGTCGAAATGTGATCATTGCCTTCACTCCCTCTGATTGTGGCCACAAGGTGACCTATGGGTAAGCAAAGGCAAATAGGCAAAGCGCCCTGACCCCTTTGTTTTTTAGGAAAATGCGAAATTTTGGACAGTTTCACAATGTGGCAGCGATTGTCACCTTTGCGGAAACCGGCAGAAACTTACCTTTGCCCAGCCACAATGCCGCTCGAATCCCAGTGTTTATTGGCATCATTGAAGAGTGTTTTTTATCCGTTGCGCTGCAGGCCAAGTTGTTCCCTTCACCAATGCAGTCGCAACACAACTGGGGAAATTGAACGATGGCACTACAATCTGGATTGTCTTCGCGCGCATTGCGTCAGGTCTTGTCACCAACCCGTCAGCTGGACGTTTTGAAACGCCAGCAGGTGTTGACGCAATCAAAAATGACCACCTCACTTGTCATGCAACTTCCGTCGCGCAGCGTGACGGTTTCGATCAGCCCCGGCAAACGGACCCTGCGCCTGGTCGCAATCTAGGGTCAGGACCCATTAATTCCATGCCGCCAGCGCAGATTTCACGAAATATCGGGGGTTCGGGACGCGCAGGCCATAGTTGCTCTACGGACAAGCGGCCCGCGCCGCTGAGATGAAGTGAAATCTGCGCCCGAAGGGTTTGGTTGATTTTGGCCGTGATCAGCGTTGCATCCCCTTGAAATAGAACCACTATTACGGCGGGGCTGCGCCTCGTCACGACCAAAATCAGTCAAACTGGCGGCGTGGAATTAATGGGTCCTGACCCTAGGCCCGTCTGCGCCGACCTGTCCTGGCGCGTCCTTCGCCTGGTTTGACCGGCGCGCGATTGAACTGAATCCAGGCCGACCCAGACGGGTCGTTATCCGTCAGGAAGTTCGCAGCCCGGATCGCCTCCATTTCCTTGCCGGCGCGTGGCTTGGTTGATCCCATCCCAAACAGGGTGACAAAGGCCTCATCATCCAGACCTTCGGGCAGGATGATCCCGGCAGCGGCGATTTCCGCTTTCTTTTCGGCAATCTTCTTTGGGCCAACCGGCAAGGCCACCGGGTTCATGATTGCCGATGTCATTCCGGCAGCCATCGCCATCGGCAGGAAGGCATTGTTGATCCCGTGCCGGTTGGGCAGGCCAAAGCTGATATTGGATGCGCCACAGGTCGTATTGACCCCCAATTCATCCCGCAGGCGGCGCACAAGCGTAAAGACCTGCAATCCGGCCGTTGCCATGGCCCCAACCGGCATCACCAGCGGATCAACCACGATATCATGAGCAGGGATGCCGAAATCGGCCGCCCGTTCGACGATTTTCTTGGCCACTGCAAAGCGCACATCGGGATCTTCGGAAATGCCGGTATCATCGTTTGAGATCGCGACAACGGGCACATTGTATTTCTTGACCAATGGCAGGACCAGTTCCAGCCGTTCTTCCTCGCCCGTGACCGAATTCAGCAGCGGGCGCCCTTCGGCCGCGGCCAACCCGTTTTCAAGCGCACCCGGCACCGAACTGTCAATGCAAAGCGGGATATCGACGATGGCCTGAACGCGTTCGACAAGTTCCTTCATCAAGGGTGGCTCGACAAAGTTATTGTCCGCATAGCGCGGGTCTTCGGCCATCTTGTTGGAAAAGACCGCGCCGGAATTCACATCAAGAACATTTGCACCAGCAGCAGCCTGCGCAATCGCATCAGCCTCGACCCGGCTGAAATCGCCGCGTTCAAGCTCTTCGGCGAGGATTTTGCGCCCGGTGGGGTTGATCCGCTCACCAATTACGCAAAAGGGTTCGTCAAAGCCGATAATCGCGGTCTTCGTTTTGGATTCGACAATCGTCCGGGTCATGAATGGTCCTTAACTCTGCGCAGCAGGTATGGCGGATGCACCGCCGTTTTCGATGGCCCAATTGGCATTGGTCTTGATCCCGCCAAGGGGGAAGAAATGCACATGGGTGATGTTGAAATCAGGGTGCGCGGCCTTGTGGGCGGCAAGGCTGTTCAGCACCTCGGTGGGCTCGTAAGGCAGCAGCAGTTTGGTGACATCCATCGCGCGCTTTTGCAGCACCTTGAGCGACGGGCCAACACCACAGGCAATGGCGAACTTGATCAATGTCTGCAGCTTTGCAGGCCCCGCAATCCCAATATGGATCGGGATGGTGATCCCTGCATCTTTCAGCGCGTCTGCCCAGCGGATCAGGGGGGCTGCCTCGAACGCAAATTGCGTGGCCAGCGCCATCTGCGCATCGGTGCTGTCGGCAAAACGCTGTTTCCAGCGCAGCGCGTCCATGACGTTTTGGTCTGATCCATCAGGATCAATATCGCGGTTGCCTTCAGGGTGGCCCGCCACATGCAGCCGCTCAAAATCACCAAACAGCCCTGTGTCGAGCAACTGCATGGAGCTTTCAAATACGCCATGTGGTGCGTCGACGCCGCCTGCCAGCAGCAAGGCCTGATTGACATCGGCCTCGCCCTGATAGCGCGCGATCCAATCGGCAAGGGTCGCCTTGTCCTTGATGATGCGGGCGGGGAAATGCGGCATGACACGGTAGCCATCCGCAGCCAGACGGCTGGCGGTCGCGACCATATCGCCGATTGGGGTCCCTTCGATATGCGCGATATAGACCCGGGTTCCGGCCGGAAGCAGTTCGCGGAAATCGGCAATCTTCTCGGCGGTGCGGGGCATGACCTCGATCGAATAATCCTTGAGAAACGATACCAATGCCGTGTTGGGCGTATCATCCGCATTGGGCGCGCGTTTCAAAAAGGGCAATAGGGACATGACGATCTCCGAGAAGCGGGAAGGAATGTTGGGCGGTCTGGTCAAGCCCAGCCATCATTTGCAATCAGGGTCTTGATCCGGGCGGCATCATATTCGGCGTCAAGGCGGGCGGCCTCGGCGGCGGCAATTTCGGCCGGATCACCGTCAACAGAAACGGGGTCGGCTTTGCGAAAACCAGCCATGTAATCATCTGACTCTGCCGCGCCCGATTTCATCGCGGCCCTGTCGATGGCCTGTTCGAAACGTTCGGGCAGGGGCATTTTTGCGCCCTTGCGGCCACGCCCCACAATCACCTGTGCAGGCATATCGCGCCAGTAAACGATTGTGACCTCGGGCATGTGATTCCCCTTGTTGCGTTCTCTTCGGTTCTAACATTCGGTTTGCGTTTCCAATGTCGGTTTTCGACATCACGGCATCACGCAGCGACTCGGCCTTGCTAGCCGGTATCACATGCCGGGGATAGATCGCCGCGTCGTCATTATCCTCATATCCAAGATGCGGGATATTCAGGAACGTCACAGAACACTTGCGCGAACGATGATCGCACCCTAGCTTGGAGGTAACTCGAAATGGAGGGCGTAAGATGGCGCCCAAGCGTCCCAAAGGTGCGGGCGCGTTCCCAAAAGCGGTCGATACCCCCGCGCCAACTCCGCCCGATCCGGCGACGCTGTATGCGGCATTGGATCTGGGTACAAATAGCTGTCGGATGTTGATTGCCCAACCCAAGGGCAGTCAGTTCCACGTCGTTGACAGTTTTTCCAAGTCGGTCCAGCTGGGCCACGGATTGGAAAGCACCGGGCGTCTGTCGCGCGGATCCATGAACCGTACCATTTCGGCAATGCGTATCTGCCGCGAGAAACTGCGCCGTCACGGCGTCGAGCGGATGCGACTTGTCGCGACCGAGGCATGTCGCCGCGCGATTAATGGGGACCGGTTTATCAGCCAGGTGCGCAATGAGACCGGGCTTGATCTTGAAATCATCAAGCCCGAGGAAGAGGCCCGGCTTGCGGTGATCTCTTGCGCGCCGCTGGTCAGCGTGAATACCGAGCAATTGCTGGTGGTGGATATTGGTGGCGGGTCCACCGAACTGGTCTGGATCGACCTGACACATGTGCCCAAACGCGAGCGGCCGCGCGCGATCATGCGGCTTCATGCCGGTTTCAAATCCGATCCGGGGCCATTTGCAGCCGCCAAGGTGGTTGACTGGATTTCCGTCCCGCTTGGGGTTGCCACCCTGCGCGACCAGTTTTCGGATGTCGAAGATGACGCCGCCCGCTTTGCATTGATGAGCTGGTTTTTTGAAGAAAACCTCGAGGCCTTCGCCCCATCAACCGAGGAACAATCGCGCGAGGGGTTCCAGATTATCGGGACCAGCGGGACTGTCACGACAGTTGCCGCAAGCCATCTGGGCCTGAAACGATATGACCGCACCAAGGTCGACGGGTTGCGCATGACATCGGATCAGATTGACACGGTCATTCGTGACTATCTGTCGCTTGGCCCTGCGGGGCGTCGGGCGGACCCGCGCATTGGCAAAGACAGACAGGCGCTGATCATGTCAGGCTCTGCCATTTTGCAGGCGCTGATGCGGCTTTGGCCCACTGACAGGCTGTCTGTTGCGGATCGGGGGCTGCGTGAAGGGTTGCTTTATGCGCAGATGTCGGCAGATGGGGTCTTGGAAGACACGCCATTTTAGGGGTAAGCCGCGCCATGGCCAAGAAAACCACCAAGAACACCTCTGGACGGGGACAGCGCGACCTGACCGTCAAGGTCAAGACGGCGCGCGGCCGCAAGCTTAGCTCGACCAAATGGCTGCAACGGCAATTGAATGATCCCTATGTCAAGCGCGCCAAGGCAGACGGATACCGGGGCAGGGCGGCCTACAAGATACTGGAACTTGACGACAAGTACCGCTTTTTGGTGCCGGGCGCCCGGATCGTGGACCTTGGATGCGCGCCGGGCGGCTGGTGTCAGGTTGCGGTCAAACGGGTGAACGCGCTGGGCGAGCGGACAAGCAAGGCGCAAGGGTCTGTGCTGGGCATCGACCTGCAAGAGGTCGAGCCGATTGCCGGCGCCGAGATCTATCAGTTGGACTTTATGGAAGATGACGCCGACCAAAAGGTGCGCGACTGGCTGAATGGGCCAGCCGACGTGGTCATGTCCGACATGGCGGCCTCTGCCTCGGGCCACAAGCAGACGGATCATTTGCGCATCATCGCGCTGTGCGAGGCTGCTGCCTATTTCGCCTTTGATGTGCTGGAAGAGGGCGGCACATTTGTGGCCAAGGTTCTGGCCGGCGGTGCCGAAGGGGATCTGCAGAAGCTGTTGAAGCAGCGGTTCGCGAAAGTGGTCAACGTGAAACCGCCCGCGTCACGGTCGGACAGTTCAGAGAAGTTTGTCGTTGCGACCGGGTTTAAGGGCCGTGACTGTTAAGCGGGATCTGGCGTTGTTCTGAGAAACATCAACCGGCGTCGACTTCATCCAGGGTGCCGCAACAAGTTTGCTTTTGCCCCTGACGCAAGCGATCACATTCCAATGATTAAGCTGCGTTTGTCATAAACCCGTCCTTGAAAACGAGGGCGAGTTGCGCGGCCGCATCAATATCTTTAGGCGCGCCCAAACGCATCCATCGCACCATCGCCCCCTCGACCATGCCATGCGCGATCGCGGCCATCATGTGGGGGTCCCCCTGATGACTGGCCCCGACATTCATGGCTTCGGTATACATGATGCGGATCTGGTTTTGAATCCGGTCCCCCGGCAACGACCCGTCGGTAAACACAATGTCAGTTGTCATATTGAGCAACTTTAGAAGATCAAGGTTATCCTCGGCGACCTCGAAAAGACCGTAGCACATCCGCTCAATCCGCTCTGCATATGTACCGTCGCACGCCCAATCAGATGCCATTCGTGTGACAAATGCGTCTTCGACACCTTCCAACATCGCCCGGAGCAACGTCAGTTTCGTGTCGTGAAACCGATAGACGGTGCCCACCGCGATGCCCGCTTCCCTTGCGATCTTTGCAATCGAAACATTTTCATAGCCATGGTCCGTAAACAGCCGCGCGGCCGCTTCGTAGATAGCGGTGCGTTTACTGTCCGGGTCACGTGTCCGCTTGGCACGGGTGAGGTTCTGATTTTTCATAAATGAATAGTATTCATTACGGTTGACAGCGCAAGAGCGTTTGCTCACATACGGCTAATGAATGCAATTCACTAACTGTGAGTCGTCCGCGTCTACGCAGACCTTCAAAGGGCCCAAGGCAATGAAACAAGCAATCTACAGAACACATGGCAAAGCAGATCAGGTCGTTGAACTGATCGAACTGGACCCTCAGCCGCTTGAACGCGGACAAACGCGCCTCAAGATTTTGCGCGCACCAATCAATCCATCCGACATCCTGCAAATCGCCGGAAACTACGGGTCACAGCCCGCTTTGCCTGCGCAAATCGGTTTGGAAGGGGTTGGTGAAGTGATGGAGGTGCATGGCCCAGGGCTTGGTATCGGGACACGGGTCATTGTACCGAATCCGCCCGGTGCTTGGGCCACTGAAAAGACAGTACCAAGCGCCGGGCTTGTGCCGCTTCCGGATGCTGATCTTGACCAACTGGCCATGTTGATTGTCAATCCTGCAACCGCCTATCTTCTCCTGACTAAATTTGTGGATCTGGTCGAAGGCGACTGGATTATTCAATCTGCTGCGACCTCTGCGGTGGGGCAGATGGTCACACAACTTGCCAAGGCCCGCGGCGTGCGGATCGCCTCGGTGGTGCGTCGCAGCAGTGCCATTGAAGCCGTGAAAACTGCCGGTGCTGACGCCGTGCTTCTGGACGGTCCCGATCTGACACAACAGGTTACCAAAGAACTTGATCAAGCACCTGTATTGGCCATTGATGCCGTGGCCGGCGAAACCTTTGGCAGGTTGATCGGCTGTTTGCAGGACTCTGGCACAATTGTTCTGTTTGGGAACCTGTCAGGTCAAGACACATATGTGCCGGATCAGACTGTCATCTTCCGGGATATCAAGATGCGGGGCTTTTGGCTGACGCAGTGGCTGCAGACGACTTCGCCAAAAGACATTGGCCGTGTTTTCGGCGAGCTCACAACGCTGGTTGCGATGGGGCAACTCCATTCCCCGGTTGCGCGTGTTTATCCACTTGAGGACATACATAAAGCCTTGTCCCACGCTATGCGAGACAACCGCGCAGGCAAGGTCCTGCTGGCGCCAAACGGGCTTTAGGCCGTTCAGTCAAAATCGTCTCCGGCTTCTTATAGTTTTGGTCAGTTTTGTGACGTGAAGTTCCAACATGTCTGACTGTAGACATGTTCAATGATCGTACGGTTTGATTTACGCCCAGAGCGCTGAATCCTGCGCGTCGTGTCCACAAATGCGTCGCCTTGCGTTCCAAGAATCCGTCCGCACCGAAACCGCAGACCCAACGATCATCGCCCGCTGGACTCCTGCAGATATGCAGTTCAACATCAGCATGGATGGCATCTGTTCCATCGCAAGCAAACAACAGCAGCACAAGGTGTGCGGCAGGCGCCACGATGAAGGTGCCCGCAAATATAGGGATTTTTGATATGGATCGTCGTTCTTTTCTAAAGAATTCGGCATTGGCAGGCGGTACAGCCGCGGCAACCACATTGGCGGCGCCAGCCTATGCGCAGGGCAACCGGACGCTGACACTTGTGACAACCTGGGGGCGTGGCCTTGCGGGTGTTCATGATGCGGCCCAGCGGACCGCCGACAAAATCACGGCAATGTCGGATGGGGCGCTGACGATTGATCTGAAGGCCGCCGGCGAGCTCGTCGGCGCGTTTGAGGTTTTTGACGCGGTGACCTCTGGCCAGGCTGACATGTATCACGGTGCGGATTACTATTTTGGTGGCCAACATCCCGGTTTCAACTTCTTTACCGCCGTGCCATTTGGGATGACAACCCAAGAGCTGGCGAACTGGTATTATCACGGCGATGGTCGCGGGTTCCACGATGAGCTTGGGGAAATCTTTGGATTGAAGTCGTTTCTTGCGGGCTCTACCGGGGCGCAGGCCGGGGGCTGGTTTGCGAAAGAAATCAACGGCCCAGAAGATTTTCAGGGGCTAAAGTTCCGCATGCCGGGTCTGGGCGGCGAAGCGCTTGGAAAGCTTGGTGCGTCTGTACAAAACCTGCCCGGCTCGGAAGTCTATCAAGCGCTTGCCTCAGGGGCGATTGACGGGACGGAATGGATTGGCCCATGGGCTGATGAGAAAGCGGGCTTCCAGGAAATCACAAAATTCTACTACACAGCTGGCATGCACGAGCCAGGCTCGGGCCTGTCATTGGCGACAAATCTGGATGTGTGGGAAAGCCTGTCAACGGCGCATCAATCCATTATTGAATCTGCAGCCGGTGAGACGATGTACTGGAACCTGTCCCAGTTCATGTCTGAAAACGGTGCGGCACTTCAACGGCTGCAGGCCGGTGGCGTCAAAGTTCTCGAGTTTCCTGACAGTGTCTGGGATGCATTGGGCGTCGCGGCAACCGACACGATGAACCAATACGCGGGTGATGATCTGTATGACCGGATCCGGGCAAGCTACAACGCGTCCATGGCGGCATCATCGGGGTGGATCACGCAGTCAGAGGGCGCATACAGGGCACAACGTGACCGCGTGATGGGCTAAACCAATATGGACACCAAAATTTTTGGTGTCCAACATCACGGTGAGAGCTGCATTGCAGCTTTCACCGTGGCACATTCACTATTGCTGACATTTGCAGAAATGCTGCGAAGTGCGGCGCTTTGTCGGTGCCGCATAGGCCCGTCTTTTAGGTCAACGTCCGCCGCACGGCGTCCTGCCAGCCCGCATAACGGGCGCTGCGCAGGTTTTCGTCCATCTGTGGCGTAAACCGACGGTCCAACGCCCAATTGGCGGCAAAACCGGCCTGATCAGGATAGACACCCGCCTTCATCCCGGCCAGCCAGGCCACCCCCAGCGCGGTGGTTTCCAGCACTTTGGGGCGATCGACCGGCGCCCCGATAATATCGGACAGAAATTGCATGGCCCAGTCAGACGCGCTCATGCCGCCATCGACGCGCAGCACACCGTCAGCGCCGGATGACTTCCAGTCGCTTTTCATTGCCTCCAGCAAATCGCGGGTCTGGAAACCGACACTTTCGAGCGCCGCGCGCGCAAATTCAGCGGGTCCGGAATTGCGGGTCAGCCCGTAGATTGCACCCCGCGCCTCGGCATCCCAATAAGGGGCGCCCAAGCCGGTGAAGGCGGGAACAAGATACAGCTCTTGCCCCGCATCGGCGCTTTCTGCAAGTGGCTGGGTTTCCTTGGCTTCGCGGATAATCTTGATGCCGTCACGAAGCCATTGAACCACCGCACCGGCGATAAAAATCGACCCCTCCAACGCGTAGGTGGGTTTGCCGTCAAACTGATAGGCGATTGTGCCTAGCAGACGTTTCTGGCTTTCCACCAGCGTGTCGCCTGTATTGAGCAGGGCAAAGCAGCCTGTGCCATAGGTTGATTTCAACATGCCCGGTTCAAAGCAGGCCTGCCCAATGGTCGCGGCCTGCTGATCCCCAGCGACGCCGAGAATTGGCAATTCGCTGCCGAAAAGATCAGCCCGTGTAGTGCCGAAATCCGCAGCGCAATCCATCACCTCGGGCAGCATGGACAGCGGGATGCCAAAACGTTTGCAGATGGTCGTGCTCCACCTGCCTTTGCGAATATCATAAAGCATGGTGCGCGCGGCATTTGTGGCGTCGCATACATGCCGTTTGCCGCCGGTGAGCTTCCAGATCAGGTAGCTGTCGACCGTTCCAAACAGTAGATCGCCTGCCTCGGCCTTGGCTTGGGCGCCCTCAACCTTGCCCAGGATATGATGCACCTTGGTGCCGGAAAAATACGGATCGGCCAGCAGGCCCGTGCGATAGGTGATCTCGCGTTCGAACCCCTCGGCGCGCAATTCTTCGCAAAACGGGGCGGTACGCCTGTCCTGCCAGACGATGGCATTATGGATGGGCTTGCCGGTTGTCTTGTCCCAGATCAGGGTGGTTTCGCGCTGATTGGTGATGCCGATGGCTGCGATCTCTGACGCGGTGATACCTGCCTTTTCGATAGCACCCCGACATGTGGAGGCGACTGACGACCAGATATCGGACGGATCATGCTCTACCCAGCCCGATTGCGGGAAATGCTGGGTGAATTCCTCTTGTGCGGTGGCGACAACGCCCATCGCAGCGTCGAAAATGATCGCGCGGCTTGACGTTGTTCCCTGATCAATTGCCAGAATATATGTCATGGATGTTCCCCCCGATTGACGGCACAGATTACGCGAGTTTGGCGGCTTTTCAACCGGCCATGTAGCCTTCCAGCAGTGCCACCTGGTCTTCGTTCAGGCGCAACCCAAGCTTGCTGCGCCGCCAGATCACATCCTCGGCGGTGCGGGCATATTCGCGGCTCATCAGCCATTTGACCTCGGCCTCGGTCAGGGTCGCGCCGAAATCCATGCCAAGATCCTCGGCGCTTTTGGCAGACCCAAGGATCAGCTTGGCCTCGGTTCCGTATGCCTTGATCAGACGCAGTGCCCAGGCCGGGGTCAAAAACGGATATGCGGCCTGCAGATCGGTGACGAGCTGTTCTTTTTCGGCCACTTTGAAATCACCACCGGGCAGATGCGCGCCGGCAGTCCATGGATGGGTGCCACCCAGAAGCGGCGTCAGTTTCTTCAACGCATTCTCGGCCAGTTTGCGATAGGTCGTGATCTTTCCACCAAATATATTCAGTAGCGGTGGGCCATTTTCGTCCAATGACAACACATAATCGCGCGTCGCTGCAGTTGCAGACTTTGCCCCGTCATCATAAAGCGGGCGCACCCCTGAATAGGTCCAGACGATATCATCGCGGGTCACCGGTTTGGTGAAATATTGCGATGCGAAATTGCACAGGTAGTCTTGCTCGGCCTCGGTTGCATGCGGCTTTTCAGACAGGTCGGTATGTTCCTGATCAGTCGTCCCGATCAGGGTGAAATCCGTCTCGTAAGGGATTGCGAAAATGATCCGGCCGTCTTCGCCCTGAAAGAAATAGCTCTTGTCATGATCGAAGAGTTTCTTGGTCACGATATGGCTGCCGCGCACCAGCCGCACCCCTTCCGAAGAGTTCAGGCGCACAGCGTTGCGGATCACATCCTCGACCCACGGACCGCCAGCATTGATCAGCCCGCGCGCGGTATAGGTCGTCTGTTTGCCGTCCGCCTCGGCCACGATTTCCCAATGGTCGCCGGTTCGGGTCGCGCTGACCACTTTTGTGCGGGTCAGGATCCTGGCGCCGTGATCCTCGGCGTCACGGGCGTTCAGCACGACCAGCCGCGAATCCTCGATCCAGCAATCGGAATACTCGTATGCATGCTCAAACTTGTCTTTTAGCGGTTCCCCAACGGGTCGTTTTTTCAGGTCGACCACATGTGTCGCGGGCAAGATCTGCCGGCCACCCAGATTGTCATACATCAACAGACCCAGCCGGATCAGCCATGCAGGCCGGCGCCCTTTCATCCACGGCATTACCTTTGAGAGCAATTTGGACGTGGGGGTTTCGGTCTCGAACCGCATATCGGGGTGGTAGGGCAGCACGAAACGCATGGGCCAGCTGATATGTGGCATCGCCTTCAGCAGCACCTCGCGTTCGATCAAGGCCTTGCGGACCAGTCCAAATTCAAAGAACTCCAGATAGCGCAGGCCGCCGTGAAACAGCTTGGTCGAGGCCGACGACGTGGCAGAGCCAAGGTCCTTCATCTCGGCCAGCCCAACCTTCAGGCCCCGCCCGGCTGCGTCACGCGCAATGCCACAGCCATTGATGCCGCCGCCAATGATAAAGATGTCAAAATCTGTCTGCATGATATGCCCCCGTGCTTGGCTTGGCTGGTAGTATGCGCGCCAGGCTGCCGCAAGCCAACCGTACCGAACTATTCGCTTTGTAGCGAACGAACCCGCATCAGGCCCGCTATCGGCGCATTTTCCCGCATAGCAGCCCTTGCGAAATGTTCGCTATCGTCTCAAAACGAACATATGAGTACAAAGTTCCGGCACGATTGGATTCGCGCGCAAGCACGCAAAACCGGCAAAGTCACCGCAACCCACATCGCGGCAGAGCTGGGCGTGGCAGTGCAGACCATTCGCCGCGATCTGCGCGAGCTTTGCGCGGCTGGCCTGCTGGAACGGGTGCATGGCGGGGCGGTGTTGCCGTCGGGCGTACAGAATATCGGCTATGGTGACAGACGGGCCTCGAACCGCGAGGCCAAGCTCAGGATCGCCCGGCGCGCGGCGCGTCTGATCCCCGATGATGCCTCCCTGTTTCTGAATATCGGCACAACGACCGAGGCCGTGGCACATGCCCTGCATGCGCATAAAAACCTGATGGTTGTGACAAATAATCTGAACGTTGCCAATATATTGGCGGAAAACCCCAGCTGTGACGTCATCGTGGCCGGCGGTAGCCTGCGCCGCTCTGACGGTGGGCTGGTGGGTGATCTGGCTGCACTTGCGATTGATCGGTTCAAAGTGGATTTCGCGGTCATCGGCGCCTCGGCCGTTGATCCGGGGGAGCTGCTCGACTTTGACCCCGAAGAAATCCGCGTCAGTCAGCAGGTGATCAAGGCTGCAAGATCCACCATCCTTGTGGCCGACAGCACCAAGTTCAGCCGCAAGGCCCCCGTCAAGATCGCGTCTTTGGCGCAGGTCGATCATTTTGTCACTGACAGGGTGCCATCGGAGGCATTGATCAATCAGTGCAAGGACTGGGGAACGCAGATTGCGAGTGTCTAGTGTACGAAAGCCTTTAAGGAGCCCATTTTCACAAATGCTGCGTGGTGGACGAACGGCTCCTTCTGTTGAGTCACATACAACGTCTCAGTGTCGTATGCTGGCCACATGGATGTCGCTTGGAGCAAGTCTAGGTACTGACCTGTCGACCAAGAACTTTGTAACCTGACAATCGAGAGTAACTATTATATGGTTGATAAATAGGAGGAGTGTGTGTTTGAGAAAATACTTCACGGAGGGAACATAGCGGCAGCATTTACTGTTGTAGCAACTACCGCAGATTTAACTCTTGCGGCAGGGACCGCGACGGCATTGAGCGCAGCGCTATCCGGCACCGCCATTTACAAAGAATCGAATTCCGAGACAAAAGCATTGGCTAAGGAGATGGCCTTGCTGTTGAAAGCTACTCTATCGCGCATGCATCTAACTCAAGGGCGCAAACGCATCGTGACGCAGCTTATAAGCTTGTACCAATTCAGCGATAGTGACATAATTGAGTCAAATTTGGATGCCGCTACCCTTGCAGATACCTTGTGTGGACGTATAGCTAAAACTGCGGTTGATCCGGCACACAAAACAAGCCACGCATTGGAAGACTTCAGGTCGATAGTTCGCGCCATCCTCGAGCCTATTCTGAATGACGTAGAGGTAGTGGCGGACTTACAGCCATTGATTCAACGGGAATTGCTACTGCGGACGCAGAATACGGGTGCAGGAAACCGACTGCGGGACGCCGGGATCACAGAAGAGGCAATAGTCAATCTAGCGCAACGCTTTTCGACGAGCACAAGTGATGTTGGACAGGCGTGGCTTGACCTAAACGAAGCAGTGGAACGTGCAATTCAAATACAGAATAGTGATCATCCCGATTTTGATGACAACCATTCTGGCTCCGACGAACTCAAGAGAGCGTCGAAATACACTGCTGAGGGTCGCTATGGGGAAGCAATTTCTGAAATACTTGCTGTTCTCAACCTCGAGGAGGATTTGCACAACGAACGGAAAATTCAACTACTTGATCGCGCAATCGACCTTTCCCGCCTAGATTATCAACCTAAGTTAGCGGCTAAATACTTGGTAACCCAATTAACAATAGGTTGTCCCGAACCTGATTTGTTCGAAAAACTGCACACTTTGTGGAGGGACTGGTGGTTGCGTGGCCGTGATAAAGGATTGAACTTTGATACTAGGGTAGCGATACATCTCGCCGAAGAGAGTTTGGAATTGTCGCTTGAGGGCGAACAACGTGCTTCAGCACTCCGCGATTTAGGGAATGCCCTATATGTCGTTGGTGATCGAAAGAAGAACGTAGGGCAAATTGAAAAAGCCATTGATTCCTATAGAGCATCTTTGAATCAGCTTTCGAAACACGATGCTGGTCTGCAATACGCTTTGACCCGGGTTGACCTCGGGGCCGCTTTACAGTCGCTAGGTGCGCTCAAATTCTTGGATGGTATACCCTACTTGGAGGATTCAATTCTTGAAACTGAGGGGGCACTTAGTGAACTTGCATTGAGAACTGTTCCGTTGGAGTGGGCCGGTGCCCAAAACAACTTAGGCAACGCGCGGATGTCGGTCGGCCAAATTACTTCTGACATCAACCAGCTCAATAGTGCTATAGCTGCATTCAATGCTGCGTTAACCGAATGGGTTCGCAAAGAGACTCCGAGAAGATGGGCTTTGGCTCAAGCAAACATAGGTTCGGCTTGGGGGTATATCGGCTTCTTAGAAAGTGGATGTAGTAGCCTGCGAAAGTCAGTTGACGCATTCGAGTTGGCGCTTAAAGAACTTTGTCGTCAAGACCAGCCAGTACTCTGGGCAAGAACAAAACAAAGTTTGGGGCAAGTTCGTCTGACGTTTGGGCGACGTGAATGTGATAGCGAACATATTTTGCTGGCACTCAAAGCCTTTGGTGAGGCGGCCGAAGAGATAGTGCTCGAAACGGCACCTTTGGACTGGGCCAGTATCCAAGCCGGGAAGGGCGATTGTTATTTGTTACTTTTTCGTCAAGACTCCAAGGCGGAGTGGCTAAAGAAAGCAATTTCATGCTTTGAGTATGCATTAGGGGGATTTTCCCTGGAAGAGATTCCGCTTCAGCATGCAGTGCTACTGGGAAAGCTTGGTCAAGCAAAGCAATATTACTCCAGAAAGAGCCTCGAAATGAGATATCTAGACGAAGCAATTGAACATGCGCAGGCTGCACGTCACATTTTCCAGAAATACAATGATACTCAGAATTTTCGTTTAGCAGAGGAGCAGATTTCTGGACTCAAAAAACAAAGGGCACTAACGGCTTCGTATCATCCATTATCGAGCCCTCGAACGACCTCACCTGGGCGGCAGTCAGTGGAAGCAATGGAATTTGGAGTAGTGCCGGTAGCTCGAAACAGTGAGTGTCCGTGCGGTTCCGAAAAACGTTTCAAGCACTGTTGCGGGGCTCAATAAAACTAGCACAGTCTTGGAGAGATAGCGGCAAATATATGAGCGATGTTCATGATGGCTCTTCTCCACTTGCGGTCATTGGTGCAGTTCCGACGAGAGCTAACTTTGTCCGCTCCACTGCCGTTGACCCAAGTCTTGGTGTAGGACCGGTCTGGGCAAGAAATGTTTGACGTTTGGGCCAATAATGCCCGGCAGGGTCCCCGTTAGGAGTCAGAAAATCCGTGGTATTGAGTCAAAGGCGGGCGACGTCCCACCCTATTTATCGCCGTCCAAGCTCCCAAACCGCGAATTCTGCGGCCCGCTTGTTCCGCAGCTTGGCCTCGGCCGCGGGCGATAATGTCAGTTCCATTTTCGGCGACACATTCTTTTGCTTTAACGTAATCACTATGTCCAACCTGTCTTGCAGGTAGCTGATGACCTTGTCCCATTGCTCGTACTGAAACAGATGTTCGGCGCCCAATTCACCATCGTTGATCCGCAGGAACTTGTTCTGTGATCCCACATTGGCGAAAGGGGCCGGGGACCCCTTGCAGTATTCCAGGACAAATTCGTCGAAACTGACATTGCGCGTGCTGTTTTCATGGCCAATCAGGTCATCGCGGGTTCGGTACCGATACCAGCTGCCCAGCCAGTCAATAGGGTTGCGCACGATCGCCATCAGCTCGGGCGTCTGTCCGCCCGCCTGCACAAAAAACGGCCGCAGGAATCGCTTGTAGCGATAACACGGTGCGTGCTTGAGATGCGGTGGATCGCGAAGCACCATCGACGCGCGCGGGGCCAGCGCGCCCTCGAGCGCGGTTGACCCGGTCTTGGGGACCGCAAGGAGAACCAGATTTTCCTTCCAGAAAACAAGCATTTGGTCGGCGTCCTTCGTTCAGGCTGTACTCATTGTTACGGCATAAACCAAAACTTAACCACTATGATCCGAAGGTGAACATGGAAAATTTTAGTTGCAATGTTCTCTTTTTGATCTCATGTAAGGTGAGAACACAAGAAGAACAAAGCAGTGATTGCCGCCCGGAATGGCGCGTGAAATAAGGACAGGAAACATGGCAACGGCAGAACTCCTCAAAATGACTGACAAGAAGACAGCGGATAAAGAAAAAGCGCTGGAAAGCGCGTTGGCGCAGATTGAGCGGCAGTTCGGCAAGGGCTCTATCATGAAGCTCGGTGGCGAAAACAAGATGGCCGATATCGAGGCGACATCAACCGGCTCTCTGGGGCTTGATATCGCTTTGGGGATCGGCGGCTTGCCCAAGGGTCGTGTGATCGAGATTTACGGGCCTGAATCGTCCGGTAAGACAACCCTGACACTGCACGCCATTGCCGAGGAACAGAAAAAAGGTGGCGTTTGCGCCTTTGTGGATGCCGAACATGCCCTTGATCCGACCTATGCCAAAAAGCTGGGCGTCAACCTGGATGAATTGCTGATTTCGCAGCCCGATACAGGTGAACAGGCGCTTGAGATTGTCGATACGCTGGTGCGCTCCGGTGCGGTGAATATGGTCATTGTTGATTCCGTGGCCGCTCTGACCCCGAAATCCGAACTCGAAGGTGATATGGGCGATAGCAGCGTGGGTGTGCATGCCCGTTTGATGTCACAGGCCATGCGCAAATTGACCGGGTCTATCAACCGGTCCGGCTGCATGGTGATCTTTATCAATCAGATCCGGATGAAGATCGGCGTGATGTTTGGCTCGCCCGAGACGACAACAGGTGGTAACGCGCTGAAATTCTATGCCTCTGTCCGTCTGGATATTCGCCGGATCGGGGCGATCAAGGACCGGGACGAGGTTGTGGGCAACGCCACCCGCGTCAAGGTCGTCAAGAACAAGGTGGCCCCGCCGTTCAAGCAGGTTGAATTCGACATCATGTATGGCGAAGGTATTTCCAAGACGGGGGAATTGCTGGATCTGGGCGTCAAGGCGGGCGTTGTTGAAAAATCTGGTGCCTGGTTCAGCTATGGTGACGAGCGTATCGGTCAGGGTCGCGAAAACTCTAAACTGTTCTTGAAGGAAAACCCGAGCATCGCGCTGGAGATTGAAGACAAGATCAGGGCGGCACATGGGCTGGATTTTGATCTGCCCGAAGGTGGCGCCGGCGACGATGACGATCTGGTCGAAGTCTAAGCCAGCGGCCTTGCCGTAAAATATCAGGGGCGTCGCAATAGCGGCGCCTTTTGTCGTTGGGCCATCCCGAATTTCACGTCATGCTTGGGTTTTGGGGCGGAATGCATGCGCGCTGTGGACAGTCCTTGGGCGCGGGGCTATTTCTGCCACTTAACGCCCGCATCATTGAAAGCTTGCCATGACATCCCTTGCCGAGATCCGATCCACATTCCTGAACTACTTTGGCAAGCAGGACCACGAGGTTGTCGCCTCCAGCACGCTTGTTCCACGCAACGACCCGACGCTGATGTTCACCAACTCGGGCATGGTGCAGTTCAAGAACCTTTTCACCGGGGTCGAGACCCGGGACTACAGCCGCGCCACGACAAGCCAGAAATGCGTGCGTGCCGGCGGCAAACACAATGATCTGGACAATGTGGGTATGACCGCCCGGCACCTGACATTCTTCGAGATGCTGGGGAATTTCAGCTTTGGCGACTACTTCAAGGAACAGGCCATTCCCTATGCCTGGGAAATGGTCACCAAGGAACTTGATATTCCCAAGGAAAAGCTGCTGGTCACCGTCTATCACACAGATGACGAGGCGGCAGAGCTTTGGAAAAAGGTCGCAGGCCTGCCGGATGACCGGATCATTCGCATTGCAACGGATGACAATTTCTGGCGGATGGGCCCAACCGGGCCATGTGGCCCCTCGACCGAAATCTTCTTTGATCATGGCGATCATATCTGGGGTGGACCACCTGGATCGCCAGAGGAGGATGGTGACCGGTTTATCGAAATCTGGAACCTCGTGTTCATGCAGAACGAACAGTTCGAGGATGGCACGCTTAAGGAACTGCCCAAGCAATCCATTGATACCGGCATGGGGCTCGAGCGGATCTCATCACTGTTGCAGGGCACAAATAACGTTTTCGAAACCGATCTGATGATGGCACTGGTCGAGGCATCAGCAGACGCGACCTCAACCGGCACTGGCGACAATATCCTTGTGCATCACCGGGTGATTGCCGATCACCTACGCTCGACCTCGTTTTTGATCGCCGAAGGTGTACTGCCATCGAATGAAGGGCGTGGCTATGTCCTGCGCCGGATCATGCGGCGCGCGATGCGCCATGCGCATCTGCTGGGTGCCAAAGACCCTGTTATGCACCGGCTGGTGCCTGCATTGGTCCGGCAGATGGGCGCGGCTTATCCCGAACTGGGCCAAGGCCAGCGCCTGATCGAAGAGACATTGCTGAACGAGGAAGTGCGGTTCAAGCAGACCCTCGATCGGGGCCTGAAACTGCTTGATGATGAATTGGATGGCTTGGCCGACGGGGCCGCATTGCCGGGTGAGGCGGCTTTCAAACTCTATGACACATACGGGTTTCCGCTGGATCTGACCCAGGACGCCTTGCGCGAAAAGGGCCGCGCCGTTGATGTCGCGGGCTTTGACGCGGCCATGGCTGAACAAAAGGCAAAGGCCCGTGCGGCATGGTCCGGCACCGGGGCGGCCGCTGATGCCGCGATTTGGTTTGATCTGGCCGATACCCACGGTGCCACTGATTTTCTGGGCTATGATACGCTGGATGCAGAAGGCCAGATACTGGCGCTTGTCGTGGATGGCGCTGCCACCGACACTGCGGACGGCGCCGTGCAGATTGTGCTGAACCAGTCGCCATTCTACGCCGAATCTGGCGGTCAAGTCGGTGATGCGGGCTTGATCAAGACAGAAACCGGCACGGCCCGGGTAACCGATACCAAGAAAGTGGCGGGTGTCTTTATCCATATGGCTGAACTGACCGAGGGCAGCCTTAGCAAGGGGCAGGGCGCCGAACTGTCAGTCGATCCACAAAGACGCGGACATATTCAGGCCAACCATTCGGCCACGCATTTGCTGAACGAGGCGCTGCGCGCCGTGCTGGGTGATCACATTGCCCAACGCGGGTCACTGAATGCGCCGGACCGGTTGCGCTTTGATTTCAGCCATAACAAGGCGCTCAGCCTTGATGAACTGAACAAGGTTGAACGGGACGTCAACGCGCTGATCCGGCAGAACGGCCGGGTTGAGACGCGGATCATGACGCCCGATGATGCACGCGCGATGGGCGCGCAGGCGCTCTTTGGCGAGAAATATGGCGATGAAGTCCGGGTCGTGTCCATGGGGACGCAGGCGGGGTCGGGCAAGGGAACGGACGGCAACACCTATTCGCTGGAATTATGTGGCGGCACCCATGTGGGTCAGCTGGGCGAGATTGGGGCTTTTGTCACCCTTGGCGACAGCGCCTCCAGCGCCGGTGTGCGCCGGATCGAAGCCCTGACAGGGCAGGCGGCCCTCGATTATCTGCGCGAACAGGATCACCGGCTTGCGCAAGCGGCCCTGGCTCTGAAGGCTCCGGCCAGCGATCTGGCTGACCGGATCAAGGCCCTGCTGGATGAACGCAAATCTCTTAGCAATGAGGTTGCACAATTGCGCCGCGAGTTGGCAATGGGCGGCACGGGGGGCGCTGACGGCCCGACCCAGGACGACGTCAATGGTATCTGTTTCATGGGGCAGGTGATGCAGGGTGTGTCTGGCAAGGACCTGCCCACGCTTGTCGATCAGTTCAAAGAGCGGGTCGGCAGCGGCGTTGTGCTGCTGATCGCCGATACAGGCGGCAAGGCCGCAGTGGCCGCTGGCGTGACGGCTGATCTGGTGGACAAGGTCTCGGCTGTTGATGTGCTGCGTGCGGCCACCCCGGAACTGGGCGGCAAAGGTGGCGGGGGTCGCCCTGACATGGCGCAGGGTGGCGGTGCGTCGGCCGAAAATGCAGATGCAGCCATCGCCGCGGCCAGAAAACTGTTGGAGGATTTGTGATGAGCGCACTTTGGATCGCCCATGTCACCGTGACGGATGAGGCTGCTTACGGCGAATACGCCAAACGCGCCACCATTGCGATTGCCGATCATGGGGGCGTTTTTCTGGCCCGGGGGGGTGCTTATGAACAGCTTGAAGGGCCCGACCGCCCGCGCAATGTCGTGGCCCGCTTCCCCAGCTTGCAGGCCGCGCATGATTGTTACTATTCAACGGCTTACCAAGAGGCGTTGAGCTTTGCCAAAGGCGCCAGCCAGCGCGAGTTGAGTATTGTAGAAGAGATCGCCTAATTTTCGGCGGTTTTATATTTTAGTTTGGGTAGATCTAAAACGTATTGGAACATGGATGCCGATTATTATTCTTATTCTGAGCACCCTTGGCGCTGCGATCTGGTGGTGGGTGCGATCAAACCCGCGTGACGCCCTGGACATTGCCGGTGATACGGTCACGACGGTGAAGAATGCGCCCAGGCGTCTTGCCTTTCGGCGTCAGACAAATATCCATCCCGTTGACTCAATTGATGATCCCGAAGTTGCCGTCGGGACCATGGCCATGGCATTTCTGGGGCTCGATGATCTTCCAACAAAAGACCAATATGACCGCCTGCATGTCCTGTTGCGGTCAAAACTGCGGTGTAGCGAGGATGATGCAAAAGAGATTCAGGTCTATGGTCGTTGGGTTATTCAGCAATGTGGCGGCGAGCTGGAAGCGTTCAATCGTGTTGCGCGTCGGTTGAAAAAGTTAAACGGTGCAGATCACCTGGACATCGCACAGGATATCTTCGGAGGTCTTGCCGAAGACCGTTTGTCTGAACGCCAAAAAGATGCCGTCACTGACATGATGCGCATTTTTCCAAACAACTAATTTTTCTATTCAGAATAACAAAAGGCCGCCAAAATTGGGCTGCCTTTTTTTGTTTACGCCGAGCGCGCCTGACGTTTGCGTTCATGCGGGTCCAGATAGCGCTTGCGCAGGCGGATTGCGTTCGGCGTGACCTCGACCAGTTCATCATCGTCAATATAGGCAATCGCCTGCTCCAGCGACATCGTGACGGGCGTGGTCAGACGCACGGCTTCGTCTGTGCCCGAGGCCCGCACATTGGTCAGCTTTTTGCCTTTGAGGGGGTTCACCTCAAGATCATTTTCGCGGCTGTGCTCGCCGATGATCATCCCGGTATAGACAGCCTCTTGCGCGCCGATAAACATCTTGCCGCGATCTTCCAGGTTCCACAGCGCAAAAGCGACAGAGCTTCCGTTTTCCATCGAAATCAGAACGCCCTGACGTCGCCCGTCAATCTTGCCCTTATAGGCCGTTGTGCCATGAAACAGGCGGTTCAACACGCCGGAACCGCGGGTATCGGTCAGGAATTCGCCGTGATAGCCGATCAATCCGCGCGACGGGACATGGGCAATGATCCGGGTTTTGCCGGCGCCGGCGGGCTTCATCTCGACCAGGTCGCCCTTGCGCGGGCCGGTCAGTTTTTCGACCACAACACCGGTATATTCGTCATCCACGTCAATGGTGACCTCTTCGACGGGCTCCATGCGCTGGCCGTCGTCTTCGGTGAAAATCACCTGCGGGCGCGAAATCGAAAGTTCGAAACCTTCGCGGCGCATATTTTCGATTAGAACACCCATCTGCAATTCGCCGCGGCCGGACACCTCAAACGCGTCGCCGCCGGGTGTGTCGGCAATCTTGATCGCCACGTTGACCTCGGCCTCTTTCATCAGACGGTCGCGGATGACGCGTGACTGCACCTTTTTCCCGTCGCGGCCAGCAAGCGGGCTGTCATTGATCCCGAACGTGACTGTAATCGTGGGGGGGTCAATCGGTTGGGCTGGGATGGGGGCGTCGATACCGACGTCGCATAGGGTGTCGGCAACGGTTGCCTTGGTCATGCCCGCAATCGTAACGATATCGCCAGCCTCTGCCACGTCGATGGGTTGCTGCGACAAACCGCGGAAGGCGAGGATCTTGGACACCCGGAATTGCTCGATCTTTTCGCCGGTGCGCGACAGCGCCTTGACCGTTTCACCGGCTTTCAGCGTGCCGGCCTCGACGCGGCCGGTCAGAATGCGGCCGATAAACGGATCGGCCGACAATGTTGTGGCCAGCATCTGAAACGGTTCATCCTTGCGGGTGATCTGGGCAGGGGTCGGCACGTGATCAACAATCAGATCAAACAGGGCATCAAGATCCTTGCGGGGCCCATCCAGCGTGGCATCACACCAGCCGGCCCGGCCAGAGGCATACATGGACGGGAAATCAAGCTGTTCATCGCTGGCTTCCAGTGCTGCGAATAGATCAAATACCTCGTCAATGGCCCGGTCAGGCTCTCCATCGGGTTTGTCGACCTTGTTGACCACGACGATAGGGCGCAGACCAAGCGCCAGCGCCTTGGATGTCACGAATTTCGTTTGCGGCATCGGCCCTTCGGCCGCATCAACCAAAAGAACCACGCCATCAACCATGGACAGGATCCGCTCAACCTCGCCGCCGAAATCGGCGTGACCGGGCGTGTCGACAATGTTGATCCGCGTGCCTTTCCATTCGACCGAAGTACATTTGGCCAGAATGGTGATGCCGCGTTCGCGTTCGATGTCATTGCTGTCCATCGCCCGTTCCGATACGGCCTCGTTTTCGCGAAATACGCCGGACTGCTTGAGAAGCTCGTCAACGAGTGTTGTTTTGCCATGGTCGACGTGCGCGATGATCGCGATATTGCGGATGTCCATTCGGATGCCTTTGATCAGGATTTGCCGGGCGGATAGCGTGGGACGCCCCCAATTGCCAGCCCTTTATCACCATGCGCGGCGAACGCTTTGCATTTAGATCAAATTGATACGATTCAGTTGGTTTTTGCGTCACTCAGCTTAACGGAATGCAGCGGTTTTTTCGCTAGCGTCCAGAACGGTAACTGGACGATGGGGCAACTGATGCGGGTTTGGTGGGTCTTTGTGGTTGTGGCGCTGGCAGGCTGCATGAGTGGTGGCGGGCCGGAGGCGAGCCGCCTGATCCTTGCCCCTGCAACGACGGGTCCGCAGGCCAACGGGCTTGCTTACGGCACGTCGGGGCAGGCGCTGCAGGCCGCTGAAGGGATCACCATATCGGCGCTTGCGGCCGGTTTCTCGGACCAGTCAGCGCCGGTGATCAACACGCAACCCATCACCTTTGATGCCGGGTTCTTTGATACCGCGCCCGCCGCGCAGGGCGCCCGTGTGCGTCTGTTTGGGCAGGATGTGGTGATCGAAAATGGACAGGGCCGGTTGGCCAATGGGCAGATCGTCCGAATTTTCTACGATCCCACCCGCGCCGGAACCTATGCAGGCGTTGTTCAATTGGCGAGCTATGCGGCCCTGACGAACCCCGCGCCAAGTGATCCCATCAACGGCGAGGTGCATAGCGTCATCGGCTTCATGACCGACCCGCAAGTGATGGATGCGCGCATTTCCGGCAACGTGACCTATCAGGGCGATTTTACCGCGACCGGTATCGCGATGCGTGACGGGGTCGCAGTGGGCGATCCCACCGGGACAGAGCTGGACGGCAGTGCGACATTCACCGTGGAATTCGGGCAGGACTATATCGCGGGGACGATTACCGGCACCTATCAGGCCGATGATCAAGCGGTTGACGTCGGGCTTGAAATGGTCCCGACCGCCTTTCTGGACAATAACTTTGGGGGCGCGCTGACATGCGGTGCGACGCCCGCCTGCACTGGCGAGGGTCGGGTCGATGGGGCGTTTTATGGCCCGCAGGGTCAGGAAATCGGGGCGGTTGTCGCGGTTGATGTGGAACAGGATGTTGCAGACCGCACATATGAGTTCAGCGGCGTGGGCAGTTTTGTGATCGGTCCAAAGGGGCCTTAGCCGCGCTGCCTGAAACAAAAAAGGCCACCCCGTTGGGTGGCCTTTGTGATGATATCACGCTGTGCGATTACATGGCCGCGTTGAGGTTTTCGTCGATCTTTTCAAGGAAACCTTCGGTCGTCAGCCATTTCTGATCCGGGCCAACCAACAGGGCCAGATCCTTGGTCATGTGACCGCTTTCAACAGTATCGACGATCACCTTTTCCAGCGTGTTGGCGAATTTCGCCAGCTGGTCGTTGCTGTCCAGCTTGGCGCGGTGCTTCAGCCCGCCCGTCCAGGCAAAGATCGATGCGATCGAGTTGGTGGATGTCGCCTGACCAGCCTGATGCTGGCGGTAGTGGCGGGTGACGGTGCCGTGGGCGGCTTCGGCCTCGACGATTTTCCCATCCGGTGTCATCAATTGCGAGGTCATCAGCCCCAGCGAACCAAAGCCCTGCGCAACCGTGTCGGACTGCACGTCGCCATCGTAGTTCTTACAGGCCCAGACAAACTTGCCCGACCACTTCATCGCGGCGGCAACCATATCGTCGATCAGGCGATGCTCGTATGTGATGCTGGCGGCTTCGAACTTCTCGGCAAATTCCTCGTCATAGACTTTCTGGAACAGATCCTTGAAACGGCCGTCATAGGCTTTCAGGATCGTGTTTTTCGTCGACAGATAGACCGGCCAGCCAAGGTTCAGGCCGTAATTCATCGACGCGCGGGCGAAATCAATGATGGACTGATCGAGGTTATACATGCCCATGGCCACACCGGCGGCAGGGGATTTGAAGACCTCGTGTTCGATGACTTTGCCGTCGTCGCCAACGAATTTCATCGTCAGCGTGCCGGGGCCGGGCATCAGGAAATCTGTGGCCTTGTATTGGTCACCAAAGGCGTGGCGACCGATGACAATCGGATCGGTCCAGCCGGGGACAAGGCGCGGAACGTTGGAACAAATGATCGGGGCACGGAAGACAACGCCGCCCAGAATATTGCGGATCGTGCCATTTGGCGACCGCCACATCTTTTTCAGGCCGAATTCTTCAACCCGCTGTTCATCCGGCGTGATTGTGGCGCATTTGACGCCGACACCGATTTCCTTGATCTTTTCTGCCGCATCAATGGTGATCTGGTCGTTGGTTTCGTCCCGCACTTCCATGCCCAGATCGTAATAGAGCAGATCGACATCCAGATAAGGCAGGATCAGTTTCTTTTTGATAAAGTCCCAGATAATCCGGGTCATTTCATCACCGTCGAGCTCGACGATGGGGTTCTCTACCTTGATCTTGGACATGCGTCCCTCCGCAATTTTAGGATTCTGCCGCCCCAATAGCGCAATTCGTTGCCATGGAAAAGGTGGTATGCATTCGTATACCGCAAATGCATTTTGGTAGGCCCGGCAGGACTTGAACCCGCAACCAAAGCGTTATGAGCGCTCTGCTCTAACCAATTGAGCTACAGGCCCTTTCCATGCACCGGGTTAGCAGACCGGCCGCAGGCGTCAAGTTCTGACAAACAAAACTGTAGGAATGCGCCGCCGAACGGGTATCATTCCCGAACATCACAAGGGGAGTTTCATGAGATACCTGTTTTTGTCCGTCATCTGCGGATTTAGCGCGCAAATCGCGGTCGCCGGGACCGCGCCAATGCCGACCATGCCCGAAGTATCACAATCGTCTGATCTGGAAGGCGGATTGATCCTGCTGGCGCTGGTGGGCGTTGTGATCGCCACCAGCAAACTGGGTGGGCTTGCCACCCGAAATGCGAATGTTCTGGAAATCTCGGGGGATGATGCGGATCAGACCTCGGGCTATTGAGGGAATTGACCTGCAGCTGAACTTGATCGGTTGAGCAACGGGCGAGCAGCCATCACGGGGGGAATGCGACCGGGCTGCCCGCCCGTTTGCCTTGAAAACCAGAAAATTGCCGAGGAGAGCGCGCCTTCTGATGTCTGATTATTGACCGCAAACTTCTTAAAGGACCCTTAAAACGGCCAATATAATTTGTCGTTTGTTGGCTGGGTCGTTGCACCCTTCAAAACCTTGGTTTATCGCACACCAAACAAGTGATGCCGGGGTGGACGCAATGACAAAGAATGGCCTGACATATGCCGATGCCGGTGTTGATATCGACGCAGGCAACACATTGGTCGAGCGGATCAAACCGGCGGCAAAACGCACCGCACGCCCCGGCGTGATGGCCGGGCTGGGTGGTTTTGGCGCCCTGTTTGACCTCAAGGATGCCGGCTATGTCGATCCGGTACTGGTTGCTGCCACGGATGGTGTGGGAACGAAATTGCGGATCGCCATTGATACCGGCGTTGTTGACGGTATTGGCGTCGATCTGGTTGCGATGTGTGTGAATGATCTGGTCTGCCAAGGGGCAGAGCCACTGTTTTTCCTTGATTATTTTGCGACCGGAAAACTGGACCTGGATCAGGCAACAACCATTATCGAGGGGATCGCGGCCGGATGCGCCGCATCGGGCTGTGCCTTGATCGGTGGCGAAACCGCCGAAATGCCCGGCATGTATGACGCGGGTGATTTCGATCTTGCCGGTTTCGCAGTGGGTGCCATGGAACGCGGTGCCACCTTGCCCGCAGACGTGACCGAAGGTGATGTGCTGCTGGGGCTGGCATCGGACGGTGTGCATTCAAACGGATATTCGCTTGTGCGCAAGATCGTCGATCTTTCCGGTCTGACATGGGATGATCCCGCACCGTTTGCCGAGACGTCATTGGGCGCTGCATTGCTTGCGCCGACCCGGCTCTACGTCAAACCCGCGCTGGCTGCGATCAAAGGGGGCGGCGTGCATGCGCTGGCCCATATCACCGGCGGCGGCATCACCGAGAATGTGCCACGGGTTCTGCCTGACGGGTTGAGCGCGCAAATTGACCTTGGCGCATGGGTCGTGCCGCCTGTCTTCCGGTGGTTGGCCGAAACCGGCGGCATGCAAGAGGCGGAACTGCTAAAGACCTTCAATGCCGGCGTCGGCATGATCCTTGCTGTCAGCGCAGCGCAGGCGGATGCAATCACCACATTGCTGCAGGCACAGGGCGAGACGGTGTATCGTCTGGGCGACGTGGTTGCGGGCGAAGGGGTCACCTATCGCGGGGCACTTTTGTGACCAAACGGGTTGCGATCCTGATATCGGGCGGGGGGTCGAATATGGTCTCGCTGGTGCAGGACATGACCGGTGATCATCCGGCCCGGCCTGTCTTGGTCTGCGCCAATAACCCCGATGCAGGTGGGCTAGCCAAGGCACGCCAATTGCATATTCCGACATTTGCGGTTGATCACAAAAGCTATGGCAAGGACAGGCAGGGATTTGAGGCCGCATTGCAGGCTGCGTTGCAAAAGGCCCGGCCGGATATCATCTGCCTTGCAGGTTTCATGCGTATTCTGAGCGCGGAATTCGTGGCCGCATGGGAAGGGCGGATGTTGAATATTCACCCCTCGCTTTTGCCGAAATACAAGGGCCTGAACACCCATGCCCGCGCGCTTGAGGCCGGTGACGCGGTACATGGCTGCACCGTGCATGAGGTCACCGCCGACCTTGATGATGGTCCGATCCTTGGGCAGGCGCGGCTGCCGGTCCGGCCCGACGACACGGCCGCAAGCCTTGCCGCCCGCTTGCTGCCACTGGAACACCAGTTGTACCCGCAGGTCCTGCGCCGCTTTGCGGCAGGGGATCGCAGACAAGTCACACTCGGCGCTTAACGTGTGGGCGTTCTTTTCAAGCTAGGCCGGATCGCCTATGACTTGCAGGGGCGTGGGTGAGGGCCCTGAACGAGTGACGGAACAAGAATGAAGAAGATCACCACGACTGATGCCCTGGCCGCATTTTGTGCAGAGGCCGCAAAACGCCCCTATGTCACTGTCGATACAGAGTTTTTGCGCGAGCGGACCTATTATTCCAAGCTGTGTCTGGTCCAGCTGGCCTATCAGGATGATGCCGGCGCCGATGCCGTGCTGGTCGATCCGCTTGCCGACGATCTGTCACTTGATCCGCTCTACGACCTCTTTCGTGATGCTGGCGTGGTCAAGGTGTTTCACGCCGCCCGTCAGGATCTGGAAATCTTTTTTGTCGATGCGGGTGTTATTCCTGCCCCGTTATTTGACACACAGGTTGCGGCCATGGTCTGCGGCTTTGGCGAGCAGGTGGGCTACGAAACCCTGGTACGCAAGATCGCCAAGGCCGATCTGGACAAGTCATCCCGGTTTACCGATTGGTCGCGCCGCCCACTGACCGACGCGCAGGCGAAATATGCGCTGGCCGATGTCACCCATCTGCGCGACATCTACGAATACCTGTCAAACCGGCTGGACAAGTCGGGCCGCAAGAAATGGGTGTCGGAGGAAATGGCCGTGCTGAAAGACCCGGCCACCTATCAGGCCAACCCGGATGATGCCTGGCTGCGGGTCAAGACCCGGACGCAGTCGGGGCGTTTTCTTGCTATCGTGCGTGAATTGGCCCGGTTTCGGGAAACCTATGCGCAGGCACGCAATGTGCCCCGCAACCGTGTCTACAAGGATGATGCTTTGGTTGAACTGGCCTCAACCAAGCCGCAGAACGAACAGGATCTGGGACGCTCGCGCCTGCTTTTGCGCGAGGCGCGCAAGGGTGACATCGCCCAAGGTATCCTGGATGCGATCAAGGCGGGCCTCGCCGTCAGCCCTGACGATCTGCCCAAACCCGACCGGTCCCGCGTTAAGCTGCAGGTGAACCCCGCGCTGGCTGATATGTTGCGTGTTTTGCTGAAGGCCAAAACAGATGATGCCGGTGTGGCGCAAAAGCTGATCGCCTCATCCGCTGATCTGGATGCGCTGGCCGCAGGCGAACGGGACGTTGCCGCCCTTAAGGGATGGCGGCGCGAGGTGTTCGGCAATGACGCCATGTTGCTGTGCGATGGTCAGGTTGGTTTGGCCGTGAAGGGCCAAAAGGTCGTCACTGTCGCGCTTTGATCTGGACGCCGGGGCATCTGCCACCTACATCCAGACCAACGGACAAAAGGCAGCACGATGGCAAACCCCGACTTTGAAGAGCTGGTCGAAACCTTCGAATTCCTCGACGATTGGGAAGACCGGTATCGGCATGTCATTGATATGGGCAAGGCGATGGACCCGCTTGAAGAGGCGCTGCGCGTCCCGGCCACAAAGGTGGATGGCTGTGCCAGTCAGGTCTGGCTTGTGCCGCAGATCACGGATGGGCGGTTCCATTTTCGGGGCGAAAGTGACGCCATGATCGTGCGTGGGCTGATTGCGGTGTTGCAAACGCTATACAATGATCAACCTGTTGCAGAGATTAACAAAATCGACGCGCCTGCTGAACTTGGCCGGTTGGGATTGAACGATCACCTGTCTGCGCAGCGGTCCAACGGGCTGCGCGCGATGGTCGAGCGGATCCGTCAGACAGCAGCGGCCTGATAGCGGCCAATCGGGGGATTACAGCGCGGTCAGCGCGGTTTGCAGATCGCCATAGCCGGTGAACCGCCGCTCAAACGACAGGCCCAGCCGATCCGCACAATCGCGTGCCTTGGCGGTCAGGGCGGTATCATCGGTCTGGGCCTGATAGACAAGCCTGTCGTAGTTCCCGAAATACATGTCCCGCAGTTCGGGATGTCGGCCAAGGCCCAAAGGCTCCCAGACAAAGGCATCAAACTGGCGCACCAGAAAATCCGTGAGGTAAAAGGCCGTCATTTCATCACGGGCCGCAAAGACGTCATTGCCTTCAAAGAATGAATAGCAATGCGGCCCTTCCAGCATTTTGACACCGAGTTCCGCACAGGCCGTTTCCAACAACCCGCCCGTGCCGCAATCGGCGTAGACCACGAAGATCGCATCGTATTTGCCGCGATATTTCTGCACCTCAGTGCGCAGGGCAGGGACGATCCGTTCGGGGTGATTGTGAAAAATCGCAGGCAGGCATTGCAGATCAAGATGGGTCAGGTTGTTGGCCTGTTTGATCGCGATGATTTCACGCGCCAATGCACCACAGGCCAGCAACAGAATCTGGCCCTCGCCCGACGGCGGCAGCCCGGTTGCGACAAGTGTTGCGTCATCCATCCCGGGGTGTCTGGCGTTTGCGGACAACCAGCGCGATGGTCAGGGCCACGATGCTCAGGATCGGCAGCCCAATGCCCGAACCGCCCCCAAACAGAACGACAAGCCATATCGTCGCCGCCGCAGCGGCAATCACCACAAGGATCAGGGATAGAAATGTGTTCAGCGGCATCGGATGTCTCCTCTCCCGATCACAGATGGGGGCGCAGTCAGGCCGCGCCAACCCCCTGATTATGTTTTCGCGCAATCAGTGTCTTGGCCGTTTCAACCGCGACAGCAGCGTCACGACAATAGGCATCAGCGCCGATGGCCTTGCCAAATTCCTCGTTCAGGGGCGCACCCCCGACCAGAACGATGTAGTCGTCGCGAATGCCCTTTTCGACCATCGTGTCGATCACGACCTTCATATAGGGCATTGTCGTCGTCAGGAGGGCCGACATGCCCAGGATATCGGGCTGTTCGGCTTCGCAGGCTTCAAGATAGCTTTCGACCGCATTGTTGATGCCCAGATCGACAACTTCGAACCCGGCACCTTCCATCATCATGGAGACAAGATTCTTGCCGATATCGTGAATATCGCCCTTGACTGTGCCGATCACCATCTTGCCCATACGCGGCGCGCCGGTGGCGATCAGCAAAGGCTTGAGGATGGACATGCCGCCTTTCATCGCATTCGCGGCGAGCAGCACTTCGGGGACAAACAGAATACCGTCGCGGAAGTCATGCCCGACAATTGTCATGCCGCCGACAAGCGCCTCGGTCAGGATGCGATAGGGTTCCCATCCCCGCTCTAGCAGGATGTTCACACCCTCTTCGATTTCTTCCTTCATACCATCATAAAGGTCATCGAACATCTGCGCGACGAGGTCCTCGTCATTCAGTTCGGACAGGATGATGTCGTCTTCTTCGTCTGACATGCGGAACCTCTTGAAATTCTTCCTTGGTTATTACTGCGCGGGAACGGGTTTGCCTACCTGTAGAATAGCGACATTCGCAGAAACGTGACCGACCTGCCATTGTGTATGTTCTTTATTTGTTCTAATATTTGGTATGGCGACAGAACGGGTCCAAAAATCGCATGCAACCCCGGGGCGAGCGGCGGGGTCAAATCCTGATATCCGGTTTGATCGCTTGCGCGCCGAACGGATTGATGACGGATGGACGCCCGAGGCGGAATTGCCGGTGCTGCGCACCGAAGTCAGCGAGGAACAGGCAAGGCGTGTGATCACGCGCAACACCTCCCCTGATTTGTCCTTTGATCGCTCCATCAACCCTTATCGCGGCTGCGAACATGGCTGCATCTATTGTTTTGCCCGTCCCAGCCACGCGTTTCTGGGCCTGTCGCCGGGGCTTGATTTCGAAACCAAGCTGATTGCCCGACCGAATGCGGCGGCCCGGTTGCGCGCCGAATTGTCCAATCCCCGATACACCCCCCGGACCATTGCGATCGGCACCAATACCGATCCCTACCAGCCGATTGAGAAAGAGCGCCAAATCATGCGATCCGTTCTGGAGGTGCTGCGCGATTTCAATCATCCCGTTGCGATTGTCACCAAGGGTACGCTGATCGAAAGGGATGCCGATATCCTGTCGGAGATGGCTGCAAAAGGACTGATCCGCGTTGGCATTTCGGTCACGACGCTTGATCCCAAGACATCCCGCCTGATGGAACCCCGCGTGCCGCATCCAAAGGCCCGATTGCGCACGATCCGCAGGCTGACCGATGCGGGCGTCCCGATACGCGCAATGGTTTCGCCGGTTGTTCCGGCCCTGACAGATCACGAGTTGGAGGCGATCCTGACGGCCTGTCACCAGGCCGGGGCGGTGGCCGCATCCTCGATTGTGTTGCGATTGCCGCGCGAGGTGGCGCCATTGTTTCGCGACTGGTTGGCGGAACATTATCCCGACCGGGCTGCGCGTGTGATGGGGCGGGTACGGGAATTGCATGGCGGCAAGGATTACGATCCGGAATTTGGCAAGCGGATGGTCGGGCAGGGGGCCTGGGCATCAATGATCCAGCAACGGTTTGCGCTTGTGACGCGTAAGCTGGGGCTGGATCGCCGGTTGCCGCCGCTGCGGACCGACCTGTTTGCCCGACCGCCACAGCCCGGCGACCAGCTGAGCCTGATCTAGGCACGACGCCGGCGACCGCGCCGGGGTGATGCGGCAGGCCCAGCACCATCGGTGCCATCGGATGCGGATGAGAAACCACCCAATGCGGCCGCGATTGCATCCAGCGATGGGCGCGGGCCGGTGGGGCGGGTTTCCAGTGCGCTGCGCATGGCGCGCAGATGATCAGGGGTGGTCCCGCAGCAGCCGCCAATGATCCGGGCGCCGCAATCGCGCGCGATCACCGCGTAATCGGCCATCAGATCCGGGGTGCCGTCATAATGGATATGCCCGTCATGATACTTGGGGATGCCGGCGTTCCCCTTGGCGATCAACGGCAGCTTAGCCGCATCAAACCCCAGAACGGTGCGCAGCAGATCAGAGGCGCCGACCCCGCAATTGGCACCAAATGCGACAGGCTGATGTGGCAGCTTGCCGACAAGCTTGCACATATCGGCGGATGTGTGACCCATCATGGTGCGACCTGCGGTGTCGAAACTCATCGTGCCGCACCAGGGCATGTCCGCGAGGGCAAATGCCTCTGCGGCGGCTTTGAACTCTGCCGCGGCGCTGATCGTCTCAAGCCACAGGATATCGGCACCCCCGGCTTTCAACCCCTCGGCCTGTTCATGAAACATCTCGACGGCGGCTTCATGGGTCAGCGTCCCCATGGGGGCCATGATCTCGCCCGTTGGCCCGACAGAACCAGCAACGATGACAGGCCGACCCGCGCTGTCGGCCACATCGCGCCCGATTTCGGCGGCGGCCTTGTTCAGCTCGTGAACCCGCGTCTCAGCGCTGTGCAGTTTCAAGCGCGAGGCGTTTGCCCCAAAACTGTTGGTCAGGAAAATGTCGCTGCCTGCATCTGCGGCACCTTTATAAAGGGCGTGGATCTTGGCGGTCTCGTCCACATTCCAAAGCTCGGGCGCGTCACCGGACATTAGCCCCATGTTGAAAAGGTTGGTGCCGGTTGCACCATCCGCCAACAGCCAATCGCGCGTCTGCAATAACGTGGAGAGAGCGTTTTTCATCGGCCCCGGGCCCCTTTGTGGTGAATGCGTCTCGGTGTCATGTCCGGCGCGGCATTTCAAATGCATATCTTTCATAAGGATGATGCAGCCGATTTGCATTGGCCCGGTCAGCCTGCCCGCAAACGACAAACGCCGCCTTAATGCAAGGCGGCGTTGCGTGGTAATTGTGGTGTTTTGATCAGGCTTCGTCGATCAGCTGTGCTTTGGCTTCGCTGAGTTTTTCAACCATCTTGGCGCGGATGGTCGCCTCGTCCGCCTTTGTGCCCAGATCACCGGCTAGCTTGCGATAGACGTCTTCATCGCCCGCCTCTTCGAAATCGGCCTTGATCACTTCCTGCGCATAGGCGCTTGCGTCATCGCCGGATTTCCCCAGAAGCTCTGCCGCCCACAGGCCCAGCAGCTTGTTGCGCCGCGCCTCGGCCTTGAATTGCATTTCGGCATCGTGTGCGAACTTGTTTTCAAATGCATTTTCACGATCTTTGAACGAAGACATGATCCGGCCTCTTGGTTTGTTTGTCTGTTGTCCCTGATATGCCCTCGCAGGTGCTTGCCCGCAAGGGGGGCATGCACTATGACGCGCGCAACGCGCATCCCATGGCGGGCATGGCGCAATATTAAGGGGTGAGCATGGCACGCCGCAAAAAGATTTACGAGGGCAAGGCGAAAATCCTCTATGAAGGCCCCGAGCCGGGGACGCTTGTGCAATATTTCAAGGATGATGCCACCGCATTCAACGCCGAAAAGAAGGCTGTGATCGAAGGGAAGGGTGTGCTGAACAACCGGCTGTCCGAGTTCTTCATGACCGGCCTGACCCAGATCGGGATCCCCACGCATTTCATCAAGCGCCTGAATATGCGCGAGCAGTTGATCCGCCAGGTCGAGATTATTCCGCTTGAGGTGATCGTGCGCAACTTTGCGGCCGGCACCATGGCCAAGCGTCTGGGAATGGAAGAGGGCACAGCCCTGCCGCGACCGATTGTTGAATTCTCCTACAAGGACGACTCGCTGGGTGACCCGCTGGTGCCCGAGGAATATATCATCGCCTTTGGCTGGGCCTCGCAGCAGGATATGGATGACATTGTCAGCCTTGCCTTGCGGGTCAATGACTGGATGTCGGGCGTGATGTACGGTGTTGGTATCAAGTTGATCGACTTCAAGATTGAAATCGGCCGTGTGTGGGACAATGAGTTCCCGCGCCTGATGCTTGCCGATGAGATCAGCCCCGACAGCTGCCGCCTTTGGGATATCGAAACCGGCCAGAAGCTGGACAAGGATGTGTTCCGGCGTGATCTGGGCAATCTGACCGATGCCTATACCGAAGTGGCGAAACGCCTGGGCGTTATGCCGTCCAATGTGACCCACCGACCGAACAAACCCACATTGATCAACTAGACCGGGTCGCTTGTGGTGTTTTTTATCTCGATGACGAAAGGGAAGTGCCAATGAAGGCCCGCGTGCATGTGATGTTGAAAAACGGGGTTCTGGACCCGCAGGGCGAGGCCGTAAGGCATGCCTTGGGCAATCTTGGTTTCGACGGCGTTGAAGGGGTCCGGCAGGGCAAGGTGATTGAACTGGATCTTGCCGATGGCACGTCCGAGGCGACGATTACCGATATGTGTGAAAAGCTGTTGGCCAATACCGTGATCGAAAGCTACCGGGTCGAGGTGCTCTGAATGCGTGCTGCAGTCATTGTTTTTCCCGGATCAAACTGTGATCGCGACATGGCGGTGGCCCTGAAAGCGGCCGGTGCGCAGGTTGATATGGTCTGGCACAAGGATGCGGATTTGCCTGATGGCTGCGACTTGGTCGCGGTTCCGGGTGGCTTTTCCTTTGGCGATTACCTGCGGTGCGGGGCGATTGCGGCCCGGTCGCCGATTTGCCGGGCCGTAAGACGTCACGCCGAACGGGGCGGCTATGTTCTGGGCGTGTGCAACGGGTTTCAGGTCTTGACCGAAACAGGGCTGCTGCCAGGTGCATTGATGCGCAATGCGGCGTTGAAGTTCGTCTGCAAGACCGTTGATTTAAAAGTAGAAACATCGAACAGCCCATTTACCCAAGGCTACAATGCCGGGGACAGCGTTGGTTTTCCTGTGGCGCATCACGATGGCAATTACACCGTCGATCCTGACCAACTGGCGGCATTGGAAGGGGATGCGCGGATCGCGTTCCGCTATTCAAGCAATCCAAACGGGTCTGTCGCGGATATTGCCGGTGTTCTGTCCGAGAACCGGCGTGTTCTAGGCATGATGCCGCACCCTGAACGGGCAGTGGATGCCGGGCATGGTGGCACAGACGGGCAGGCGCTTTTCCGCGGGCTTGTGGGGCAGCTGCAAAAGGCCTGATGACGCGCCTTGCTGCGGCAAGGGGGAAGGCCTAGACTGTGCCCCATGGCGGGTGCGGCAAAATTCAGCGGTGTAAATAGCAAGGGCAGATGGTATCTGCGCCTGTCTATATTGGTGATCTGCCTTTTTGCGGTGATCGTCATCTATGTCAGCAACCAGTTCCTGACCCAGCGCTTTACCGAAACCATCCGCAACCGGTCCGAGGTGCGGCTGGCGCTTTATGTCAATACGCTGGTCAGCGAGCTCCAGCGTAACTCTGTTGTGCCGCCGCTATTGGCGCGTGACCCTGATCTGATCTCGGCACTGGAAGACAAGAATTATTCGCTCTCTACCGCGCGGCTGTTGTCGTTTGTGGATGAAATTGGTGCAGCCTCGCTGATGCTGCTTGATGGTGACGGGCGGTCGGTTGCGGCAACGGATCGAAATCGCCTGGGCGAAAACCACCGGGCCGCCCCCTATTTCGTGAATGCCCAACGCACGAACCAGACGGTCTATTCGACCTACCAGAACGAGGACGGCGCGTTTTCCTTTGTCTATTCCCGCCGGATTGAAAACGGGGCCGAGTTTCTGGGCGTCATCATGATTGAAATTGATGTGCCGCGGCTGGAACGCAGTTGGTCGGGGGTGTCGGACGCGGTTGTCGTGATCGACAGCGCCGGCCAGATCATCATGACAACAGAATCCCGTTGGCGCGGCCTTCGCGAAGAGGATGCGCTGGCCCGACAGTCTGCGCCATCGGCCATTGTGCGCGCTATCCGCGCGACCCAGGGCTGGGCGGCATTGCCGGCTGACGCCTATTTGCGGGGCGAGGCGGTCTTGCGCCGCGAGGCGCGCGTCCCGCATCAGGGATGGCGCATGCTGAGCTTTACCACCTATGCGTCGGTGCGCGAAAAGGTGAACGGGATTTTGGCGATCGAGGTCATGGGATTCGCCCTGCTTTTGGCGATCGCCTTCTATTTCATGTCCCGCAAGACGGCGTCGCGGCTGGTGTTCTTTCAGCGTGAGTCAGCAGAGCTTCGCGCATTGAACCGTCGGCTGCAGCGGGAAATTGCCGAACGTGAAAAGGTCGAAAAGACCCTGCAAGTGGCCGAACAGACGATTGCACAATCCTCAAAACTGGCCGCATTGGGCGAGATGTCGGCGGCTGTCAGTCACGAGTTGAACCAGCCATTGGCGGCGATGAAAACCTACCTGGCCGGCGCGCGCCTTTTGTTGCAGCGCAAACGCCCTGACGAGGCCTTGTCATCCTTTCAGCGCATTGATGATCTGCTCGAGCGGATGGGCGCGATTACCCGCCAGTTGAAGTCCTATGCCCGAAAGGGCTCGGACGCGTTTGAACCCGTTGACACAAGGGCTGCAGTGTCCACAGCGCTGGCCATGATGGAGCCGCAGCTTAAGACGCGGGCGGTCAATATCATCCGCACATTGCCCAATGAACCGGTGATGATTTTGGGGGATCGGCTGCGGCTGGAGCAGGTGATCATCAACCTGTTGCGCAATGCATTGGATGCCACCAAGAACGCGGCCAATCCGACGGTCGAAATCCTGCTGGTTGCCGGTGACACTGTCAGCCTGCAAATCCGTGACAATGGCGACGGGATCGAAAACCTGGGCGAGCTGTTCGAACCCTTCTACACAACCAAGGAACCCGGCGATGGCGTTGGGCTGGGGCTTGCCATCTCATCAGGGATCGTAAACGATTTGAGCGGACGTCTGACGGCCCGTAATGCGGTCGATGGCGGGGCCGTGTTCGAAGTGCAATTGCCCCGCTTGAAAGAAGACGTCGCGGCGGCAGAGTAAGGAAAAAAGTTATGTCCAAGGCTATGAAAATCGCAATTGTCGATGACGAGAAAGACATGCGTCAGTCGATCAGCCAGTGGCTGGCCCTGTCGGGCTTTGACACCGAGACCTTTGCGTCGGCCGAAGACGCGCTGAAGGGGCTGGGCAATGATTTCCCCGGCATCGTGGTCAGCGATATCAAGATGCCCGGCATGGACGGCATGCAGTTTCTCAAGAAGCTGAAAGGCGTCGACAGCTCGTTGCCTGTGATCATGATCACAGGTCACGGCGATGTGCCTATGGCTGTCGAGGCAATGCGGGTCGGCGCCTATGATTTCCTTGAAAAACCGTTCAACCCGGATCGCATGACCGAATTGGCCAAAAAGGCCACACATGCCCGCCGCCTGACCCTGGATAACCGCGCGCTGCGCCGGGAATTGTCGGATGGGTCCGCGTTGATCAAAAAGCTTATCGGCCAGTCCGAACCCATGGCCCGCCTGAAAGAGGACATTCTGGATCTGGGCCAGGCCGATGGCCATGTTCTGGTCGAGGGTGAGACAGGGACCGGCAAAACCCTTGTGGCGCATGCCCTGCATGCCGTTGGCGCCCGCGCCAACAAGAAATTCGTCCTGCTCAGCTGTTCGGCCTATGACGAGGAAACCCTCGCCCGCCGCATCTTTGGACCCGCCAATGACGACGAGCCGATCCCGGCCATGGAAGAGGCCCGGGGCGGTACATTGGTGCTGGAAGATATCGAGGCGCTGAGCCATGCGCTGCAGGCCCGGTTGCTGACCGCGATCAACGATCAGGGAACGCCCGCAGAAACGCGCATCGTTGCGATCTGTAACCTGCAGGAGCAGGACAAGACCTGTGAAAGCGTTCTGCGCCCCGACCTGTTCTACCGTCTGGCCGCCTTGCGGATCACTGTCCCACCATTGCGTCAGCGCGGCGAAGACATCCTGACCCTGTTCACCCGCTTGGGCGAGCAGTTTGCGGATGAATATGGGTGCGATGCACCTGAGGTCAGCGCCCAAGAGGCCGCCCAGCTATTGCAGGCCCCTTGGCCCGGCAATGTCCGGCAGTTGATCAACGTGGCCGAGCGCGCCGTGCTGCAGAACAGACGCGGCACCGGGTCCATCGCCTCCTTGCTGATGGCCGACACCGAAGACAGCAAGCCGGCCATGACCACAGAAGGTAAACCGCTCAAAGAGTTTGTCGAAGCCTTCGAACGGATGCTGATCGACAACACGATGCGCCGCCACAAGGGGTCAATCGTCGCTGTGATGGACGAGCTTTGTTTGCCCCGCCGGACCTTGAATGAGAAGATGGCCAAATACGGGTTGCAGCGGTCCGACTACCTGTAGCACCGCGCGGTGCAATGCGCGTCCAGCCGTTAATCGTCAGCGTTGCGTTGCATCACCGGTCTCTGCATGCACGCCGAGCAAAAACCTGCGTGGGTCTCCGCCGCTTTTTCCAATCAGGTAGATCAAGTAGGGCGCGAAAAACAGCATCCCCAATGGTGGCGCAAGAACGCCAAGGGAGATGCCACCATTCGTGAACCCCTGTCGCCACGCCATCCAGATCCCGGACAGGACCAGGTAGCAAGCGAAATCGACGTTGAATTGTCCTTGCCAGGACAATGCAAGGATTGGCCCGACATACGGGCTGATCAGGTCGAAACCTTCGTTTGTGACGGCCGTAAGCGTCACCAGAACCATCGCGAGCAAAAGTATTGTCAGGGTCGTGCGCAGCTGTGACATGATGTTTCTCCGATCTGGGGTTAGTCTGTCGCGGGGCGCCACAATGGGCCGACGGCCAGAAATAGAAAAAGAATGTTCCAGAGGACGTTGGGCCAGTTGCCGGACGTGATGGAGCCAAGGCTGTCGAGACAGAACCAGGCCAGCGCGCTGGTCAAAAGCGTCTTGCGCACCGGTTCGGGTGCCAGATCATAGACCCAGATCGACAGGCACCAGACCATGACGCCCCAGCCGACCAGAAAGCCCCCGGTCAATGCGGAAAGGAACCAGATTTCAGGTGCGTCGTAGGATGGGAATCCATCCAATGGCCATGTCAGAAGGTCGAGGCTCCATCTTGCGGGTTCGTTGAAGGCGGGCATTGTTGCAAGCGTCAGGATCGGCCCAAAGCTTGCGATGGTCAGCGCTGAAATCTTCAGCCAGAATTTGTGCGTGGTCTGGGTTGCCATTGTCGTGCTCCAGGTTTCTTTGTGGCCCAGCCCTAGCGTGATGCGGGTCGGTGTCGCAATTACCTGACAGGTAAGTGAATTCATCCGCGCTTATGTTAGGTTTCGCATATGACCGGATTCCCAAACTCGCTTAAATCGTGGCGCAAGGCGCGCCGTCTTAGTCAACTTGACCTTGCGCTAGAGGCAGATGTTTCGGGGCGGCATGTGTCGTTTCTTGAAACCGGTCGGGCCCAGCCCAGCCGTGAGATGGTGATGCGACTGGGCGAGGCGTTGCAGATGCCGCTGGAGGCCCGCAATCATATGTTGACGCAAGCAGGCTTTGCCGCCCGCTACGGCGGGCGTGACTGGTCGGATACGGAGATGAACCCGATCCGGCGGGCGGTTGAGCGGATGCTGACGTGCCATATGCCGTTTCCCGGGATTGCCGTTGACCGGCTTTGGACGATCCGGCAGGCCAATGAGGCCGCGCGCGCCTTGTTTGGCATGTTTGGTGTCGGTGTCGGTGACAGCCTTTTGGCGCTGATGACCTCGGATGTGTTGCCCCCTGTGATCGAGAACTGGCCAGAGGTGGCCCACCACGCCGCTGCCCGTTTGCGCGTCGAAAGCATGGCGCAAGGCGGTGTGCCTGAATTGGATCAGGCCGCCGCGGCGCTGGCGCAGGTCGGGGGACATACTGGCGGGGATGCTGGCCCCGTGATCCCAACGATTTTCAACGCCGGTGATACCCGTTTGAGCCTGTTTGCAACCATTGCCCAGTTCGGCACGCCCGACGACATCACGCTCGATGATCTGAAAATCGAACTTTACTACCCGATGGATGATGACACGGCCGCCGCACTTGAGGCATTGGGGCAGGCCTGAAATACGGCGTTTGGGCCTGTGGAGGCAAATTCTGCTTTGATTTCCGAAGGGTGACGTGCGCCGGATGGGCCGCCACAGTACCTGACCCAGCGCGCGATTGCATCACGCGTCTGCAACGGTCCAACGAAATTGCCATTGTAATACGTAGCGTTCCTCCCTTATGTAAGGGGTACGGATGCCCGCGCGATGTTGCGCGGAGCCATTCGGGAGAATTCTCTGTCTTGGTTGATTTGGACCGTGGGTCCAACACCGGTTGGACAGCTGATTTGGTCGCTACGACCAGAAGAACGCCCTGGCTGTGTCTACTCAAGCGCAGACCGGGCCCTGAACGGGCCGCATCCTTACGCGGTCGGAGAAGAAACGCGATGCAACGCGCAGGAATTGACAGGCAAAACAGTGCGGTCCCGAGGGACCCCGGTTTTGCCCGCGCGCACATCGCCTTAATCAAACATATAACACGGGTTTCCGCGCCTTCCGGGGCGCCGCCGGGGTTACGTGTGAACGGAAAAAATGCCAAAGAAAATGCTAATAGATGCCACGCACGCGGAAGAAACCCGCGTCGTTGTGGTCGATGGGAACAAAGTCGAGGAATTTGATTTCGAAAGCCAGTTCAAGCGTCAGCTTGCAGGCAACATATACCTTGCGAAAGTCACGCGCGTAGAGCCATCGCTTCAGGCGGCTTTTGTGGACTATGGCGGCAATCGCCATGGCTTCCTCGCGTTCTCGGAAATTCATCCTGACTACTACCAGATCCCGGTCGCCGACCGTGAGGCGTTGATCGCCGAGGAAAAGGCCTATGCCGAAAGCCTCAAGGCCGAAGCAGACGCCGAGGATGAGGAAAAGCCAAAGTCCAAACGCCGCCGCAGCCGGGCCAAGCCAAAGGCCGCCGCCGTCGAGACCGATGATGCGGTCGCAACCGCTGATGTCGAGACCCCGGAAGAGGAAACATCCGGCGATATCAAGGGGATGGAAACCATCGACCTTGTTGCCGAGGATGCCGAACCCGAAGAGGGTACATCGCCGATGATGACGGTCTCCGAGACGCCGGTGGAAACACCGGCCGCGGGTGAGGATGACGACAGCGACGACGATGACGACCAGCCGTCAAGCGATCCGCGCAGCAAGGACGAATCCATCGAAAGTGTCGCCGAAGAGGATGACACCGATGAGGTCCGCCCGGTCCGCAAGCCCCGCCCCAAGCGTTACAAGATCCAGGAAGTCATCAAGGTTCGTCAGATCCTGCTGATCCAGGTCGTCAAAGAAGAACGCGGCAACAAGGGTGCCGCCCTGACCACGTATTTGTCGCTGGCCGGTCGTTACTGCGTCTTGATGCCCAACACCGCCCGTGGCGGTGGTATCAGCCGCAAGATCACCAATGCCGCTGACCGCAAGAAGCTGAAGGAAATCGCAGGCTCCATGACGGTTCCTGATGGTGCCGGGCTGATTATCCGCACTGCCGGGTCGCAGCGCACCAAGGCCGAGATCAAGCGCGATTATGAATACCTGCAACGGATGTGGGAACAGATCCGCGAACTGACCCTGAAATCAATCGCACCCGCGAAGATTTACGAGGAAGGTGACCTGATCAAACGCTCGATCCGTGATCTCTATTCCAAAGAGATTGACGAGGTCATCGTCGCAGGCGAGGCGGGTTATCGCACCGCCAAGGACTTCATGAAGATGATCATGCCGTCCCACGCCAAAAACGTGAAATACTACGCCGAACAACTGCCCCTCTATGCCCGTTATCAGGTCGAGGGCTATCTGAACGGCATGTTCAATCCGACGGTCCAATTGCCGTCGGGCGGCTATATCGTGATTGGTATCACAGAGGCGCTGGTTGCCATTGATGTGAACTCTGGTCGTGCGACCAAGGAAGGCTCGATTGAGCAGACCGCGACCAAGACCAACCTGGAGGCCGCCGATGAGGTAGCTCGCCAGCTACGCCTGCGTGATCTGGCTGGTCTGATCGTGATCGACTTTATCGACATGGACGAGCGCAAGAACAACGCCGCTGTCGAGAAACGTTTCAAGGACAAGCTCAAGACGGATCGCGCCCGCATTCAGGTTGGCCGCATCTCGGGCTTTGGTCTGATGGAAATGTCCCGTCAGCGCCTGCGTCCCGGCATGCTGGAGGCGACCACCCAGATGTGTGCCCATTGTCATGGTACGGGCCTCTTGCGGTCTGACGACAACGTTGCCCTCGCCATTCTGCGCCAGCTTGAAGAAGAGGGCGTGCGGGGTCGGTCCAAAGAGGTCCTTGTCAAGGCGCCGATCACGATTGCCAACTTCCTGATGAATGGCAAACGCGAACATATCGGCGATATCGAGGCCCGTTACGGGATGTCCGTGCGGATCGAATGCGACCCTGCATTGGTGTCGCCAGATTTCGCCATCGACAAGTTCAAGACGGCAACACGTGTTGTTCCAGATGCCGCGCCGGTTGTGACATCCGTTGTGATGATGGATGGCGATGATGCGGATGCGGTGGAACTGCTGCCCGAGGCGGAAGAGGCGGAACCGCGCCCCGATGCTGCCGAGGGCGAGGATCGGCCAAAGCGCAAGCGGCGCCGTCGCCGGCGGCGGCGTGGCGGTGGCAATGGTGGTGAGAACCAGCAGGCCGAGGGGCAGAACACCGCGCAATCCAGCGAGGAAACAGCAAGTGCCGACGCCCCAGCTGAGGCACCGGTAGAGGCGCCCGAGGCGACAGAGGAACCCGCGAAGGAAGAAAAGCCCAAGCGTCGTCGCACACGTGCCAAAAAGGATGCCGCCCCGGCCGAGGACGCGGTGGAACCTGCGACGTCCACCGATGCGAGCGCAGCACCTGCCGAAGAGGCGCCCGCAGCAGAGGAGGCCAAGCCTGCCCCCAAAAAGCGCACCCGGACCCGCAAGAAGTCGGAACCAGCCGATGCGGCTACGGACGACGCGCAAGCCGCAGAGCCTGCGCCAGCCGCCGAAGAAGAGAAACCCAAGCCCAAGCGCCGCAGCAGGGCCAAGCCCAAGGCCGCCGCAGAGGCACCAGCCGAGGCTGAAACTGCTCCGGCAGAAAAAGCGGCGCCCGCACAAGAAGCACCCGTTGCCGAAGCCGCGGTTGCCGCTGTGGCCGAAGCAACCGCACCGGTCGCAGAGGCGGCACCTGCCCCAGAAGAGAAACCCAAGCCCAAGCGCAAGGGCTGGTGGTCATTGGGACGCGGTTAACCGCGGCACGCAATAGACCGCAAAAAAAGGCATCGCCCCCAAGTGGCGGTGCCTTTTTTGTTTCGCGCCCGGTGCGGCTATTTCTTTTTGATCAGATAGACCTGCGCATCATCCTGATCCTGCATGTCGATCAGTTCGTGCCCGGCCTCTGCACAGAAATGCGGGACGTCGACAATCGCTGCCGGATCATCGGCCACCATGCGCAGGACTTGGCCCTGCGCCAGCCCCTGCAGGCGCTTGCGCGCTTTTAGCACGGGTAGGGGGCACAATAGGCCTTTGGCATCAAGATCTGCATCATGGGTCATATGCAGGCGTTAGGATGCATGTTTCAGATTGTCCACCAACTTGTGAGAATTTGCCCCGGTGACCTGTGAGCGCTTCTGCCGTAGGAAGTGCCAAAGGGGAACGAAATGTTTGAAGCCAGTGCGATTTTTGACGCAGCATTGCTGCCTGCCATGCTTGTGGCGCTGTTTGGGGGGCTTTTGTCCTTCCTCAGCCCTTGTGTGCTGCCGGTGGTTCCCCCGTATCTGGCCTATATGGGCGGCGTGTCGGTGACCGAACTGGAAGAAGCACGCGCCGCCCGCAGGCGCGTTCTGATTGCAGCGGCCTTTTTCGTTCTGGGCTTGTCGACGGTGTTTATCCTGCTGGGTATCGCCTTTTCGGCGATGGGCCGGATGATCCTGCAGGTGCAGGATTGGTTCATCTATTTCGCAGGGATCACGATCATGATCCTTGGGGCGCATTTCATTGGGGTCTTTCGGTTTCGTTTCCTTGATCGCGAGGTCCGGATGGAAGCGGGCGACAGGGGCGGCTCGGCCTTTGGAGCCTATATTCTGGGGCTGGCCTTCGCCTTTGGGTGGACGCCCTGCCTTGGTCCGATCCTGGGGGCGATCCTTGGGCTGGCCACGATGGAAGGTGACGTGACCCGCGGCACCGTGCTGCTTGCGGTCTATGCGATTGGTCTTGGCATTCCGTTCCTGCTGGTTGCGGCGTTCTTCCCGCGCCTGAAAGGGGTGATGGCCTGGATGAAACGCCATATGGACCGGATCGAGCGGACCTCTGGCCTGCTGTTATGGACCGTCGGGCTGATGATGCTGACCGGGCAGTTTGCGGCATTCAGCTATTGGCTGCTGGAACGTTTCCCGGCGCTGGGTGCGATTGGCTAAGCCCTTATGTTTGGCGTCGTGATGCGCTAGCCTGCGATAAGTGGATCGCAAGCAAGGGATGGCGATGACCGAAGGCTCCAAACGGGTTTCGCGACGGCGTGTCTTTCACATTCCCGGTTATGATCCGATCCATCCACGGCGCTACCGCGAACTTTATCGCAGCGAATCGGCTGCGCAGGCCGATATCAGCGGCTATCAGATCGGCGTGCAGGCCGCGGCGTCTGACACAGGGTTTCGCTGGGATGTGCAGGCCCGGATCGACGATTGCGATATCCGGGCCGATATCAATGTGCTCGTCTGGTCAGATATCGTGCGTGACAGCATGGCCCAATCCATTCCGGCCACCTATTGGCAACTGGTCCGGACCGCATGGATCTACCTGACAACCGGGACCTTGCGCCGCCTGATGTGGATGCGCAAAGGGCCGGTCATTGCGGCCCTTTATCCGGTGGTGATGCTGATCTTTCAGCTTGGGCTGGCCTTGGGCGTCGGATGGGTCCTGGGCCGCTTTGCCGAAAACGGATTGGTGTGGCTGGGCGGGTTTGCTGGCGGCGGGGTTCTGATGGTGTTGGCATGGCTTGGCTGGGGGCTGAAATATGCGATCTGGGTGGTGGTCACTGGTGCAATCCTGCGGGCGTTCAAAGCGAGGGATCACAAGCTTTTCGCCTATTACCTGATGCACGACTATGCGTTCTCTGCCCGCCAGTGGGGGGCCAATCCGCCCGAACTTGATGCGCGGATGGAACAGTTTGCAGCGACGATCAAGGCCGCCTTTACCGATGATATCGACGAGATATTGATCGTTGGTCATTCCTCCGGCGCGCATCTGGCGATCAGCGTGGCCGCCGATCTTATTCGCAGCGGGGCTGTCGGCGGGCAGGGGCCGCGGCTAGCGCTGCTGACCTTGGGGCAGGTGGTGCCCATGATGTCGTTCCTGCCCCGGGCGGAGGTTCTGCGGCGGGATCTCGCGTTTCTTGCCGCACAGGATGCGGTGGCGTGGGTTGATGTCTCGGCCCCCGGTGACGGGTGTTCCTTTGCGCTATGCGATCCGGTGGCGGTGACAGGCGTTGTGCCGCCCGGAAAGAAATGGCCGCTGGTGATCTCGGCTGCATTTACCCAAAGCCTGTCACCCGCGCGGTGGAAGGCGCTGCGCTGGCGGTTCTTCCGGCTGCATTTTCAATATCTCTGCGCCTTTGATCAGCCCAAGGATTACGACTATTTCCAGATCACCGCCGGCCCGGTTTTGTTGGCAGATCGCTATCGGGACAGGCAGCCATCGAAATCCCGCATCGACGTCGCCGCCTCGAAATTCACCTCGCTCGCGCCATGACAACCCCGTTGCCCCCAAAGCCACCGTCGCGACCTGATAACGTCTCGCTGTGGCGGTATATGCGGTTATTCCGACAGGATATCCTTTCCGCGCAGCCCGCAAGGCTTTACGGGGCATGGATGGCGGCGTTTCGAACGCCCTTCTTTCGCAGCTATCTGATCAATGACCCTGATCTGCTGCGGCTTGTGCTGTCCGAACGACCGGATGACTTTCCCAAATCCGACCGGATCGGTGCCGGGTTACGCCCGCTGTTGGGCGAGAGCGTCTTTGTCACCAATGGCGAGATCTGGAAGCGGCAGCGGCGGATCATTGACCCCGCTTTCGAAGGCGGGCGTTTGCGGGACACATTTGCGGGGATCAAGGCCGCAAGCGATGCAGGTGCTGTGCGGTTGGCATCACGTGCAACGGGCGCACCCGTCGAGATAGAGGCCCTGACCAGCCATATCGCCGCTGACGTCATTTTTCGGACACTGTTTTCGATCCCGATTGAGGATGAAACCGCCGCCGCGGTCTTTCAGGCATTTCAGGCCCATCAGCAAAGTCAGCCGATCCTGAACCTTGCCGCGTTCATCCCCGGGCCGCGTTGGATGCCCCGGTTCTTCAATCGCAAGACCCGGCAGACAGCACGCACGATCCGCAGATTGATCACCGGGATGGCTGACGCACGACAGGCGGCGATTGATGCGGGCGCTGCCCCTGATGATCTTGCCACAAAGATCATGACAACGCCGGACCCGGTATCTGGGACCTGCTTTTCCAAGGACGAAATGATTGACCAGATCGCGATCTTTTTTCTGGCCGGGCATGAAACCAGCGCCTCTGCGCTTGGCTGGGCGCTGTATCTTCTGGCGCTTTATCCGGACTGGCAGGACCGCGTCGCGGCAGAGGCGGCGGCCTATGATGGCAGCTTTGCGGGCTTGTCATCGCTGAAGATCACGCGCGACGTCTTTCGCGAAACATTGCGCCTGTATCCACCCGTGCCAATGATGGTGCGCCAGACGGTGCAGCCCGAGATGTTTCGCGACCGGTCCGTGGCACCCGGTGCGCAGGTTGTCATCTCGCCTTGGCACCTGCACCGGCACACACGGTTCTGGGACAATCCTGACGGGTTTGATCCGGCGCGCTGGGATGGTGACGCGGCACGGCAGGCGGCGCGTCATGCCTATCTGCCATTCTCGACGGGGCCGCGTGTGTGTAGCGGCGCTGGTTTTGCGATGATCGAAGGGGCTGTTGTTTTGGCCGGGCTTTTGCGGGCTTACCGGTTTTCGCTGGTCCCCGACAAAACCCCCGTGCCCATGGCGCAACTGACGGTCAGATCGCGTGCCGGGATCTGGCTGCGATTCGAACCACGTGACAAAACCGTTTCCTAAACCGCTTAAATTATTAACATATTCTTAACTTTAGCCGTAAATTTGAAACGCTGAGATCTAGAAATGCGGTGTAAATGCCTCAATTCGTTCACATTTGCGCCAAGTGCCGTGGCGATCCGCTAGACATAAAAGGGATTTTGTGATCCAGTGGTGACGTAGAGTTAGTATCCAGTTGCCTTTTTTCCGCCGCATTGGTTAACAATAAGTGCGCACAGGGACGGGTTTTCAATCGGGGGATGAAATGACCATCAGTATACCAGGTTCGACCAAGTTGGGACTGACAGCGCTGCTGAGCAAGAAGCGGCGCATTTCGACAGACGTGACCGGCAAGTTGAGCGCGGCCAAAAAGCCGCTTGAGGGACATGAAGTTGCAAAGCTGTTTCAGCAGAACGAAGCAGCCGCACGGGCCATGCGTCCGGCAAAACTGAACGACAATGAGAAAGAAGATCGCGCGCAGCTGAACAGCCTGCGTGGGGCGCTCTATTCCAAAGACTGATCGGGCGCGAGCGCGCGCGCTAGTATATAGACACGAATGGCCGATGCGAGACCGACATCTCCGCGGCCTTCGTCTATTTCAGAGGCAAGCCCATTGATTGTCTTGCCGCTGTCATCCGCGATTTTGCGGAACTGATCCCAGAAAATGTTTTCAAGCGACACGCTTGTGCGATGCCCGCGCAACGTGAGCGAGCGTTTGATCGGGCGGCTGTGATCAGTCTTCATCGTCGAACTTCAACTGCGACAGCCGGTCCTGTGCCTGCTTCTCGCGCGCCGCATCCAAAAGCCGTTCGGCCTTGGTGCGGCCAAACCGGACAGCGTTTGCATCTGCCCTGGCTTTTGCCGCCGCCCGATCTTTTGCCTTTCTGGCCTGGTTGAGGTTGACCGGCTTCACTTGGGGCCAATCATGTCCTCGGGGCGCACGACCTTTTCGAATGTGGCGTCATCAACAAAGCCAAGCTTGATGGCTTCTTCTTTGAGGGTCGTGCCGTTCTTGTGGGCGGTCTTGGCGACGGTGGTGGCGTTGTCGTAACCGATGGTGGGGGCCAGTGCGGTGACGAGCATCAGGCTTTCGCGCATCAGCTTTTCGATCCGGGTCTTGTCGGCCTGAATGCCGGCGACGCAGTTATCGGTAAATGCCACCGCGGCATCGCCAATCAACTGCATGGATTGCAGGACGTTATAGGCCATCATCGGCTTCATTACATTCAGTTCAAAATGTCCCTGTGACCCGGCAAAACCGACGGCGGCGTCATTGCCCATGACATGGGCGCAGACCTGTGTCAGTGCCTCGACCTGCGTGGGGTTCACCTTGCCCGGCATGATGGATGAACCGGGCTCGTTTTCGGGCAGCATCAGCTCGCCCAGGCCGCAACGCGGGCCAGATCCGAGCATCCGGATGTCGGCGGCGATCTTGTAGAGGCTGGCGGCCACTGTTTTCAACGCACCCGACATTTCGACCAGGGCATCATGGGCGGCCAGCGCCTCGAACTTGTTGGGGGCTGTGACGAAAGGCAGGTTTGTGATGTCGGCCATATTCTTGGCGACGGTTTCACCCCAGCCTTTGGGGGTATTCAGCCCGGTGCCAACGGCTGTCCCACCCTGGGCCAGTTCGTAAATAGCCGGAAGCACGGCCTTGATCCGCCGAATGCCCATTGCAACCTGATGTGTGTAGCCGGAAAATTCCTGCCCCAGTGTCAGTGGCGTGGCATCCATTGTATGGGTTCGGCCGATTTTGATGATATCACCGAATTCCTGCTGTTTTTGCGCAAGCGCTGCATGCAGCTTGGCAAGCCCGGGCAGCAGAATATCATGTGCGGTGGTTGCGACGGCGATATGCATCGCGGTCGGGAATGTATCGTTCGAGGACTGCCCCATATTGCAATGGTCATTGGGGTGGACGGGGTCCTTTGATCCAATTGTGCCGCCAAGAATCTCGATGGCCCGGTTGCCGATGACCTCATTGGCGTTCATGTTCGATTGGGTCCCTGAACCGGTTTGCCAGACCACAAGCGGGAAATGATCATCCAGCTTGCCGGCAACCACCTCGGCGGCGGCGGCGATGATCGCATCGGCGCGTTCGGCGTCCAACTTGCCGCGATCCTTGTTGGCCATCGCGCAGGCCTGCTTGATCACCCCAAGGGCGCGCACGATCGCAACGGGCTGCTTTTCCCATCCGATGGGGAAGTTCATGATGGATCGCTGTGTCTGGGCGCCCCAATACCGGTCCGCGGGGACCTCCAACGGGCCAAAGCTGTCTGTTTCGGTACGTGTTGCGGTCATGGTCGGCCCCTTGCGTTGTCTGTCACCGCTGGGTGTAAGCCGCCATTTGAGGGCGTGCAAGATGGGCTACTTGCGGAATTTGTCCAGACTGACAACTTCGGCTTCCTGACGGTCGCCCGGTTCATCGTCTTCGGGTTCGACCATTTCCTGCATGGGCGCTTCTTCGACCGGCTCTGCCTCGTCCTCGGCATGTTCCTCGGTTTCAAAGCGCAATCCGAATTCCACTGACGGATCAACGAAGGTCTTGATCGCGTCATAGGGGATATAAAGTGTTTCGGGATTGTCACCGAAATTCAGCGTGATGGTGAACCCTTCATTGGTGACATTCAGGTCATCAAACCAGTGCTGGATCACCACCGTCATTTCGCCCGGATACCGGTCTGACAACCAATCGGCGATCTCGACATCCGGATGCATCGTGTCAAAGGTAATGAAAAAGTGGTGCGCGCCGGGCAGGCCTTCCTTGGCGATCCGGCCAAGCACTTCCTGGATCAAGCCCCGCATCGCGCGGTGCATCAGATTTCCATAGTCGATTGAACCTGTCACGACATGTCACCCCTTGGTCAGTGCGTGGGATCAGCATAGGGGATTCGAAGGTAGAGTGAAGGGCCGATCTTATGCCCCGCCAGCAATCGCCCAGTGCAGCAATCCAACGCCCGCCAATGTGATCAAAACACGCGGCAATGACCACCCGCGCCATAGCAGAAGGATCGCAGCCACGACGGCAAGCCCCACCGCAACCGGATCAACTGTTCCGATCACAGGCCGGATCGTCTGCACCGGTCCCCAGACCAGCGGTTCAACGGTTCCAAAGAAGACATGTGCCGCAAACCACAGTGACAGATTAGCGATCACACCGACGACGGCTGCCGTGATAGCGGCCAACGCCCCGCGCAAACGCGGCCGTCCGCCCAGCCAGTCAATCAAGGGCGCGCCTGCGAAAATCCAGATAAAGCAGGGCACAAAGGTCACCCAAAGCGTCATCAACCCAGCCCAGAGCGCCATCGCAACCCCGCCCTCTGCAGCGCCCGCAACCATGCCGACAAACTGCGTCACCAGGATCAGCGGGCCGGGTGTTGTTTCCGCCAGGCCAAGCGCATCCATCATTTGCGCCGTGCTGAGCCATTGAAAGTCAACGACCACCTGCTGGGTCATATAGGCCAGCACGGCATAGGCCCCGCCAAAGGTGACGACCGCAAGCTTTGAAAAGAACAGGCCGATATCGGTCAGAAAGGGCAGTTCAAGCATATATGCAAGGATCAGCGGTGCCGCCCAGATCGCCGCCCCGACAAGCACGATGCGCAGGCTGTGCCCAAGGCGGGCAGGCGGGGCCGGTGCTGCAGCAGGACCTGTAGTTGACCGCGCGGCACCGATCAATGCGGCCACGGCGATGACAAGGGGGAAGGGCAGGGCCAGAAAGAACAGGGCCATAAAGCCCGCCACGGCAATCAGCCCATCAATAGGGCCGGTCAATGCCCGGCCAGCCACCTTGATCAGCGCCTGAATGACGATGACGACAACGGTGGCCTTGATCCCCAGAAACACCGCCGCCACCCAAGCCAGATCACCATAGGTGCCATAGGCCAAGGCCAAACCGGCGATGACAATTGCGCCGGGCAGAACAAACAGGCCACCGCCGATCAACCCGCCAAGGATGCCGCGCTGCTTCCATCCGGCATAGGTGGCCAGTTGCATCGCCTCTGGTCCGGGAAGCAGCATGCAAAATGACAGGGCGCGTAGGAATTGATCCTCGGTCAGCCAGTTGCGGGTTTCGACCAGCTCCTTGTGCATCAATGCAATCTGGGCAGCAGGCCCGCCGAATGACATCAACCCGATCCGTCCAAAGATCCGTATCAAATCGCTGATCATACCCGTCTGTCCGCCGGCCAGTCATGGCTTTCGCTTTGCCCGTCGCGTGCCCAGCGATAGAGCGCATCATAAAGCCCCATGCCCGCCGCAAGCTGCGCGTTGTCGTCTTTATACATGCGCGACAACCCGACCGAGAGCGCCAGCAGCCCGGCGGCTTGCGGGGATTGATCATGTCGATTGGTGTCAGCCGCCCGTACCACAGTGGCCAGCGCATCAAGGGCCGGATGTGACAACCCAAACTCTGCAATCATGGTGTCAAAGGTGCAGGCATCGCCCCGGTGGCTCCAGAATGTATCTTCGATATCAAAAGGGGTGGCATTGAACCGCTCTGCGACGGCCGTGACCTCTGCGGGCGGTACGAACAGGAATGTGGCGCCCGGGTCCACGAAGCGGCGGATCAGCCAGGGGCAGGCGATCCGGTCGATCTTGGGGCGGTGGCGCGTGACCCATTGGTTGCCCGGTATTGCGGCTGCCGGGACCCGCGGCAGTTTGGCGTCGCGCCAGCCGTGGTTTCCGCCAGACAAGACCTGCGCATTGACGCCATTCGCGCGCAGCGATGCCGCCACACCATGTGAGAGCTTTGCGCCCTTTTGACAGATCACCACAACTTCACGGCCCGCCACACGCGCAGTCAGCCCCGCCGGATCGTGGTGTGCATGCCGAAAGGCGGTTGGGATCAGGTAGGGGTCGTCGTCGTGGTCGTCGTCAATGCAGACATCGACCAAGATCGGGCATTGTGGCGTGCCGATCAGGCGCATGAGATTTGACGGGGATATTTCGGTAAACGCAGCCATGATGCATCCTTTCTGAAGCGGTCAGTGGATGCGATACTTTGGCCTTGGCCTTACGGGGCGTTCGCGGACCCCATGTCATGGTTGTGCGCAATCCGGCATGAGGCGTCAAGCCTATCCAACGATGCGGCTGATCTCGCGCAGGATCTTGTCCCGGATGGCGGCGGGATATTCGCGATGGGTGCGGGCGGTGATGACAAAGCCGTCCCGGGTGATCACGGCGCTGCGGTAGAAATTGGTGATGGCAAGGCCCATCAATTCAATTGCAATCCCGTTGATGGTCACGCCTGCGCGTTCGGCTGCTTGCCGGGCGGCGCGCACATCCGAGCCACCATTTGGGGTGCCGTCGCCCGAGACGTCAATCACCTTGCGGGTGCAATCGGGAACCGCATCAAAAAGCGGCAGCGAGAAGTAAATCGCCTCTGCCGGGGCGGTGTCGGACAGCACAAAAGCGCGCTCCATCAGTCGGGCCTGTGTGGCGAGAATATCGGCATCAAGCGCGGTCCGGATGCGCCGCCAGGGGATCGAGACCGTCTGCCGATCAACGCCCGACCATTGCACAACCGTGACAGCCACATTGGTCCGGATCATGGTCTCGACAATCTCGGGGTCGCGCAACGCATCTGCCAGCCCGTCGGTCTGTAGCCGGTATTCGGCGGGGTCGATGGAATTCGACACATCAATGGTGAGAATCAGGGCCGTTTCACAGGCAGATGCGATAGCGGGGATCAGTCCCCAGCAGGACAACGTCAACAATCGAATGAATTTCATAAAATCATCCTGCGAAACATGTACGATCAATTCAAGTCGCATCAATGTGACGTAGGGGAAAGGTCGTTTTTACGGTTTCTTCCCACGTTCTGCCCAATTCTGCCCAGAAGTCGGCGCATTTGCGCGTGAGACAGTGACACTAACAACAACTTCAGCGCGTTTTCGACCACCACTCACACCGGGTCGTCAGCGTGTCATGCGACAGAAAAGGTCCTCTCATGCCCAACAAGCGTTCCATCCGTCTTTCATCCATGGCCGTGCTGGCCGCAATCGGCACCACATTTGGCGCGGCATCTGCGGCGGAAGAGGGCGCTGCCCAATCCCAGCTGATCATGACCAGCGCATTGAACAGCTTTGTCCATCAGACCGTCGCATCGGCCTGCATGATCAACGCGGATGTCGCCGTTCAGACCGAGATGCAGGAGCTCGCCGATATGCGCAACACATTCAACGCGCATCTGACAACCTTGGTCGCTGATGGGAAAATCGCCGAGGATGACGCGGTTTTTGTCGGATGGCGCCCGTTTGACGAATCCATCAGCATGATCCTCGCCGGTGATCGCCCCGACGCCTATATCAAAACCATGAAAAAAGCCCAGCCCGCGCTGGAATTTGCGACCCTCGCCCTGCTTGATGAAAGTGTGAACGCCTACGGCGAAGCAGAGGGTGCGACGACCTCAGAGATCCTGACGCTTGATCTGCTGGAACGGCAGGACATCCTGATCCACAAGATCAAGCTGCAAGCCTGCGAAATGGCGGCTGAGACGCCAAGCGTCGAGGCCAAAGCGACATTGGATGACCTTGTCGATCTTTACCAGGTCAGCCTGACGGCGCTGACCAACGGCATGCCAGAGGTCGGCATCGCCGCCCCAACGGATTATGCCGCAAATCAGGTTCTTGCCGCGGCTTCCTTTGACTGGCGCAACATGCAGCCCGTCTTGCAGAGCATTGCTGAGAACGGCACCGCCACCAGCACCGAGCTACACGGCTTGCAGGTCCGCAGCACGACGCTAGGCAATCGGATGGCCGCATTGGGCGACATCTATCTTGCACCCGCCGTGGACGACGCCGCCCCTCGCGTGGCATCACTGGTTGGGGCCGCCGACTAACAGCGGCCTGTCCGCAAGCATTCAAGCCACCGCAACAGCGGTGGCTTTTTTTGTCTAACGTCTTGGAGCGAGCGGTTTATGTCCCGCGACACTGGTTGCGCAGCCAAAGAAGTGGGACCGCGTCGTGACCTCAAGGCCTGCCTCGCGCAACGCCGCAGCCATATGTCCGCAGCTTTCAAAGTTACGCGTATATGTGCCGATCATGCTGAAATCATTGGCGCCCCGCAGGAAAAACCGTTCGATCATCGGCAGCAAGCGATCAAGGTAGAGGCGATAGACCGGGCGCAGGATCCAGCCTGTCGGGTCCGACGCCTCGATCAATGAGAAATGCCCGCCGGGCTTGAGTATTCTGGCGATCTGATCGGCCAATCGTGATTGTTGGGCGGTGTTGAAGGTCTTTAGCCCAAAGGTGGACACGACCATATCCGCATGGTCCGTGGGCAGGTCCGTTTGCAGCGCGTCGGCCTCAAGATGGGTGATGCGTTCGGCATAGGCGCTGTGCAGTTTATCGACCGCCTGCAGGTGCATCTGATGCGAGATATCAAGCGCTGTGATCGCGGACACATCGGGAAAACGGCGCAAAAGGTGGGGCCAGACCTCGCCCGTGCCAGCCATCAAATCGACAACGATACCGTCTTTTTCAACCCGCCGCGGGAGGTTCCCGACACATTGCCGCCGCCACAGCCAGATGAAACCAAACGAACTGATCGCACTCCACCAGCGATAATTCGACGAGCAGCGATCAAACAGGTCTGCCACGAAATCGGGGTCATAGATGTCTGGCTGGCCGGATTTGTCTTTATCTGTCATCCGCATTTCTGCAATCTCTGTCCCCGGTCACTGTTGTCAAAGATGCGGGCGAAGTCCAGTAGAATGATGTCATTTTTCATTTTACGACAGTATTTTACATGCAAAACTTCATGCGTCCATAGCGTCTGAAAACAAAAATTGGCTCTGCTCATGATTGCGGTTAACCGCTCATCTTCGCTGAATTGGGGCGGTGCGATTGACGGCCCTGCGGCTGCCAACTTACGCTTGCGTCAATTGACGGGGCCACGCGCCGATTTGTGACCGCGGCCCGATTGCTACTCTACTTTTTACGACCTTGGCGAGTTTCGCCGTATTTTTAAGACGTGAGCCCGGCTTATTGATAGGGGCGGGCTGACCCTATTTTGGGGGTACAGCAGCGAATGCAATGGGATGTTGCGCTTTACGACTTGGTCGCGCCTTATCTGTTGCGCGGCGCACCGGTCGGGCCGATCCATGCTGCGATTTCGGCGCTACATGTGCAGGAATTTGACACGGCAACGGCGGCGGACGGTGTTGTCATTCGCGGCCGCGCCCAGTTCCGGGGCGAGCTTGGCGGCTTCATTGATCCACAGACTTTCACCTTTGGGGCGAATGCGGAAAATGTAGAAGGACATCCGCGTGATGATGACGGGCAACGCAACCCGTGGATAGATCTGCGCGACAGCAATATCCAGTTTGAGTTAATGGCGCCGCGAGAGGCGTCGGATATCATCGCCGGTGCGACCACCGGGCTGGATGCCGATATCCTGTCGCTAATGCAGGCGCTGGATGCTGATCCTGCCGATGCGCCGCCGTCGGATTACCCATCAACCAGTTTCACGCTTGATATGGTCATCACGTCAGCGGTGCTGCGGTTCCCATTCCTGAAGGCGGCAGAATTGTTGCCCGACGGGCGGCTGACCCCGGTGGCGGGTGACGACCGCGTGGTGTTCATTTTGCCGCGCTTCAAGCTGCGTTTGACGCAGGGCGCGGACAGTGCCGCACCCCTTGATATCTTGATGCTGTCATTTGGCGTGGAGGGGCTGGATGATCCGGCTGATCTGGGCGTTGTCGATCTGGTCCGGATGGAGCCGCCCTATGCCTTCATTGGTGACAGCCACACGGTTGGTATCGGGTTTCGGGGCGCCACACTTGATTTGTCACGCAATGCCACGCCGCCGGAAATACTCGAACAATTCGGATTTAGCGAGGCCTGGACCGGTCTGCATTTTCCTGAAATCCGGCTCTTTGTCGCGCCAAACGGGCTAGAGGATTTTGCGGTCTCGGCGAGCGCTGAAAACCTGCTGATCGGGTGGGGGGCCGAACCCGGCGTCACGGGCGATTTCGGGATTGCCGTGATCAACCAGGGTGAAGGCGCGCTCCGTCTGTCGGCGCGATTTGTGGATGATACCGGCCGTCTCTATGCGATCACCAGAACCGGCGATCAAAGCGCGCAGGCACAAATCCCGCCCGAGGCGACCCTTGTTGTGGATGTCGATGGCGGGCGCGGTCCCTATGATGTTGCGGTTGATGGCGCATCGGGGCGGGTGCATGCAATCTCGCTAGGGACGGATACCAGCAGATCGGTGCAGGTGGTTGTGTCTGACGCCAGCGCGCCGGAAAAGACGGCCGTGCTGACCATCACGCTTAGCCCCTACCGCCCCGAGGTGCAGATCACCGAAGGCCGGGCCGGTGTGGTCGAGATCATCGGACAGGAAAGCGTCAGGGCGGGCGAGGTTGTCCCGTTGCCCCGCATCTATATCCAGGGCCAGTCCGAAACGCGGGCCACCCTTGGGCTGACGGGGGCTGTCGGATCCGTCAGTTGGGCCCCGTCGTCCGAGATCACCATCGCCGATGGCGAAACGGTCGAGGTTGTCGCCACCACGACGCAGGCTGCGCTGGCGGTCCCGCCGATGCCGGCCTATTTCCGTTTTGACAAACCAGATGGCGGATTGGATGCGCTTGTACCGGTGGGCGAAACCGGCGCTGCTGCCTCGCACACCACGCCAGCGGTTGACCAGACACTGGGCGCGTCATGGACGATTGGCGGTGGCGATGTGATGGCCACCTATCATGCGATCCTTGATGCGCTTCCACCGGCGACAACCATCGAAATTACCGGCACCGCATCTTACGAGGGCAATGACAGCGCCAATACGCAGGCCTATAACTACGCGCTGTCGCAGCGGCGCGCCGTGGCTTTCCAGATGATGATCGAACGCGGCTTTCCCAACCGGTTTGATTTCGACATGTCGCCGCCACTTGATAGCGATGTGCCGTCCCCGGCATGGATCGCCGGCTGGGAAGAGCAGGGCGTCAATCGCAACACCTATTGGCGCGCCGACGCGGCGGTGCCGCCGGTCGCGGTTCCCGATATCGTGACCACGGCGACGTTGCGCCGGTCGGTCGGCACGCCTGATGAGGTTGTCGAACTTCACGATCCGCCACCGGCAGACCCCGCACCACCCGCGTGGTTTCGGTCTGTGGCGTTGAAGGTGCGGATCGTCCAGAACACGTTCGTCGCGGTCGAGCTATCTGGCAGCATAGATTTTGAAACCGCCGCCGAAGAAAAGATCGCCAGCGGTCAGGACCTAAGCGAGACCGCGCAGCAGGGGCTGCTGCAAACCGAGGCATTGGGTCAAAACCCGTCGGACGGGATCGTGGATTACCGCATTCTGGTGCAGGTGGACGATGCGGCACAGAACTGGACGGTCAGCGGGACGCTGGGCGCTGATCCGTCAGACGTGGATGGGTTGTTGCTTGCCGGGGCACGTCCTGGTGAAACCATTGACAGTGCAGGTAACGATTTTGATGGCGCGGCGTTGAACATGCTTGGTATGACCACCGCCATGGCGCCGGTGCTTGCGACAACCGCGCCGGAAAATCCGCTGAACGGTGATGTCAGTGCGCTTGTGCTGACCGGGGCTGCGGTGGCGATCCCCACCGCGCTGGCCGAAATTGGCTGGCTGACGGTTCAGCGCGTCATTCTCTATGGCGGTGAAATCAAGGTGATCAGCCGCGTTGACGGCCCCGAGGCCAATCTACTGTTTGATGTTGAAACCGCAATTTCCGCCAATATCGGCATTCCATCGTCACAGAATGCCGGCAGCAGCTTTGATATTCTGACAATTCCGGCGACGGACCCGTTGAAAATCCGGTACAAATCCATTGGCGTTCGTCTGGGATATCACCCCGATACTGGCGACAGGTTCCAGTTCAGGCCGGTCTTTGACGCCTCCAAAGGGTACACGATCGAGGTGGGCGGCCCGGGCGGCATTCAGGTTGCGTCCCCGCTGGATCGCATCCTGAAGGTTCTGGCCGCCAGGCTGTCGCGGCAGAACCCGATGACCTTCGAGATTGATCTGGGGTTTGCGGTTGATCTGGGGGTGGTGTCGGTTGACCGGGCGCGGGTGCGCCTGCCAATCCACGAGCCTGGCCCGCCCGAGCTGACCGCGCTTGCCGCGTCCATTGATATTCCGGCGGTTCTGCGGGCCAGCGGCTATCTTGAAATCGGATCAGGGTCCGATCCTGCCGATCCGGGCGTGGAAATCTCTGAAATTCGCGGCGGGCTGGATATGACGCTGGTGCCGATTAAGCTGCGGATCAAGGCGGAGATCGCGATCGCAAATATCGAGACCACCGAAGGGCGCAATGCGACGGGCGTCGTCGTCTCGATTGAGGTGACGTTTCCGGCGCCAATTCCGCTGGGCAGTTCCGGTCTGGGCCTGCTTGGGGTCCTGGGGCTGTTCGCCATGCACTACGGGCGTAACGAGCAGCCATTTGCGGATGAGGCGACGCCCGCCTTGCGCTGGCTTGAGGCCACAGGCGGCAACCCGACCCGGCTGTCACCCGATCCGGGCAGCGCATTGGATGATTTCTGGACCCCGCAGATCGACAATTGGGCCTTTGGCGTTGGCGCCGTGCTTGGCACGGCCGAAGGCGGCGTGATCTTCAACCTCAAGGGCGTTTTCCTGCTTGAATTGCCGGGCCCGCGCATTCTGCTGATGATGAAAGCCGCCATATTAACCCCGCCACCGGCGGTCGAGGGGCTGGAAGAGGCGGGCGGCAGCCTGCTGGCAGTGATTGATCTGGATGCCGGGCGCGGCACGCTGACAATCGGGATTATTGCCGAATATGGTGTGGACCCGCTGGTCAAGATACGCATCCCTGTCGAGGCATTCTTTGAGCTGCAGAAATCAAAGAACTGGCACATCTATCTGGGAACGATAGAGGACCCGATCTACGCCAAGGTCATATTGGTGTTTGAAGGGTCCGGTTATCTGATGATCTCAGGCAACGGGCTGACTAGTGACAAGCTGGATACCGAGATCAAGAACCGGTTCGCAATCGCGGTCGGCATGCATGTCGAACTGATCTGGGGCAGCCGCGAGGTGCGTATATACGCCTCTGTTGCGGGCGGGTTTGATGCGTTGATGGGCTTTCAGCCGTTTTTCCTGCGCGGCAAACTGACGTTCCGGGGCGAGTTGCGGCTGATCATCATTGGCATTTCAGCCTATGCAGAACTGGACGTCACAATTGGGACTGATCCGGAAACCAATCAAGAAATCAGCCACCTGTCCGGCGAAATATGTGGCGAGGTTGATCTGTTCTTTTTCAAGATCAAGGGCTGCGTGGATTTCGCCATGGGGACACTGCCCGGGCCGCCAATTCCGCCACTTGTCGACAAGATGACAGCCGTCAGTCGCAGCCCCGCCCTTGTCCGCGGCACCGCAACCGACACGCCGATTGATGCCGTCCTGTCGACCGCGATCATGCAGGACGCACCGCCATCCGCGTCGCAATTTGTCGAACCATCACTGGCGACAGCCGATGATGACCGCCCGCATATGATCCCGATTGATGCGGTTCTTGCATTGTCACTGACTGCATCACCGCGCCAGAACGATATCGAAGTGCTGGACGAGCCCTTTGATCTGGCGGCCCCCGGTTCCAGTGATCATGGCTATACCGACCGCACGGATCAGCGGATTTTCTATGAGTTGACCGGCATCCGCATGATCGACGGCACCCTGACCGAGGGTAACAGGCCCGCCACATGGTGGGCGGCCGACCCCGCAACCAACGATACCACGCTTGTTCAGCTGGCTCTGCTGACATGGGTGCCATCCCCCTTTGGCGCGGCGATCGAGCGGAGCGAGTTTCTCGAACAAATCATCACGGATCGCTGGGGCACGGTCTGCAATGATGCCGCACCGGCCGCGCCTGTGCTTTGGGCATTTCACCGGCAGCCGCTGGGACCATCGACCAATGGTTGGGTGCTGCAGGGCAGCGCCTGGCCCGATCCCCATGACACAAGCCGGTCCGAAGATGTGGATATCACAGCAGATGTCTATGAGGCGTGGCGCAGTGGACTTGCGGTTGATGCGCTTCGCGGGATTGTGCCTGCCCCAATTGTGGGCCGGACAATCGCCTGCGCCCAAAAGCCGGACCGGCCCGGTCGTCCGGGTGGCCTGACGGGCAATATCAGCATCGTGCCTGATCGGTCACAGCCGGTTAGTCCGGTCGGCGTGACCGATGTCATCGCCCGGCCAAACCGCGACACCCGACTGGCCGAGATTGACATGCTCGCCGCCCGGCGATCAGCCACCGATGATCCCGCAGACGACACTTTGCTGCTGGCCCGTCGGATGGACCTGTTTACCGGCCCGTCCGGCCGCATGACGGACCTTGCCCTTGCAGAGGCAGAACCGCAGGAGGCATTCCGGCGGTTGCGTATCGGCGAAGCGGTTGGGCGAACTGCGTTCAGTGCTTTTGCCGCGGCGATCCCGCCGGACCCCGCAGCGCCGGGCTGTCCGTCGCGTATTCTGGCTGCGCCCGAACTGGACGAGGGCGATCCCGTCTCGATCATGGGTGATCCGGGGCAGGCGGGCGCTATTGAAGCCGCCTGGGACGAGGCGGATTTCACACCCAGCACTCTGGACAATGCCGTCCGCATCAATTCGGGCGGGATTGCGGATGCGCGGCTGTTGCTGTCTGCCCGTGATATCATGGCGGAACGCAAGGCGCTGATCGTGCGCGTTCTGGATGCCGACGATAATGAGTTGCAGCGCATCGCCGTCAGTCTCAACCATGCAGTGCCCCCCTCCGCATTGCCGGAACGCTGGCTTGATCCGTCTGGACCCTGGTGCGAGGACGTGGATCACGCGTTGCGGTTTGATGGTGTCTTCACCCATCCGCAGGCACGCCAAAAGATATTCCTTGTGGAACTGCCCAAGGAAACCGACGCTGCCGTGATCGAGATCGGCATGGACATGCGCCGTTTGCGCGATGACGATGATGATGACGGGCCAGCCATTGACGATATTCTGACCGCCGCGTTGGGCGGGCAAAGCAGGCCCGCCAATGCGCTGCCTGATCTGCTGATTGCAGGCGCAACCGGTGGGACGGCGACCGCAGCAGCGACGACCACATATGGCCAGCAGCTGCACCACCTGTACTACGTTCTTTGCTTTGAATTGACCCGTTGGGCCGAAGCGGAACGCGAAGATTACGACACGCAATTGATTGAATCGGACCGCACGGCCGTGGGGCGTTATCTGGGCGCTGAGTCGGGTGATGTGGCACTGCTGCAGCCAAACAGGCTCTACGGTATTCAGGTCGCGTGGAACCAACACGCCGAAGGCGAAACCAACGATCCCGAAGAAGCGACATTCTGGTTCCATACCAGCAACGAGCCACCAAAGCGGCTTGGACCCTACATGTTGTTCACCCTGCCGAACGAGCGGGAAACACATGTGTTCGGGGCAGAGCCACTGACCCTCGTATTTTCAACCCCGCAGGTGATCAACCTGTTTGAAACGCACGGTCTGAACCTAGAGATCCGGTTGCGGGCCGCGTCGTTCAGGACCCCGGACCCCGACGACATGCCCGAGGGCGAAACCTACCCATTCCCGCTGACTGGCGATACCACATGCGACACAGGCCCGATGGTGCTGACCCCGTTTGAAGAGACCCTGGTCGAGCTGCTTGAGGGGCAGTGCATTCCCATCGACGAAACCCGCAAACGCCACCCATGCTGGACGTTGAATATCCCACTGGATCCGTTGACGGACTATATTCTTGATATCGTCGGTGTCCCGCAAGATGACGGGGTGATGAGCCCGGGCGATGCGGCGCTGCATTCGGTGTCTTTCTCGACCGGTGCTTACGGCACGCTTGACCGCTTTGCGCAGGTTCTGACGGCGCAGCGGATCAACCACCGCTGGGTCGAGGCGGGTGGCATGCAGATGATTGCCAGCGATTTCGGGACACGTCAGCCCGAGGGCGCGGAACTGGATGCCGCCCTGCTTGGCGCCGGTCTGGAAGCGATGCCCATCGCCGAGGCCCCCAAAACAACCGTGTTCTGGGAACAGGCCGACCCTGACAGCCCGCCACAGCCGGTGGCGATACTGATCGACGCACCCGCACCAATGTGCCGCACATGGAACCTGCCCACAAAGGTGGTGGATAACAGCGTCACACCCCCCGGAGAGTATTGGGGGTCGCAACCGCAGACTTGGCTTGACCTAGAACCCGGGGCAGGGGCACCAGGCTTTGTTCAGAACATCCTGAGGGATCCGGGCGGCCAGCGGGCGCTTGTCATCTTGGCGCCCGGCGCGCGCGGCCAACAGGTTCAGGTCGAGCTGGTCCGCAAACCGGTGGTGGAAGAACTGGAAGGGGTCCCTGATCTGACCGAACGCCGGTTCGCGATCGTCGATCTGATCCTGAACAGCGCACCGTGGGAGGAATAGACCAGTCATGCGGCACGTAGACCCACAACTTTTCCAATGCGAGGCTGGTCTGATCGACTGGGGGCTGATCTGGAAGCTGCAATATCGGCGCGATCTGATCATGGCCGGTTTTGATGATATCAACGAAGACCAGATTGATTTCGTCTGTGGGTTGTTCGAAGAAGCTGTGCTGAATGCCGGCCGGGTGCTGCATGGGGCGCATCTGCGGTGGAGCACGGCCCCGCTTTTGGGCATTCCCAGCCGCGCATTTCGGGTCTGGCGCCGCAATAAGCTGGGGTTCTCTGCTGAGGTTGAATTGAGCGCAGATGACCTGACGGTCTGGAACCATCAGAACTTCAATGCGATCTCATGGGGGCAACCCATGGCGCTGGTCCGGTTTACCTGCAATGTCGTCCAGCCCCATGGCTTTGTTGCCGGTTTCGCGAATGGACCGACGGCTGATCGCTGGATCACCATCCGTCCGATGTCGCCTGCCCAAAGCAGCTACGTGATTGGCGGCGCTGGCATGACGGGCATGCTGCTTCCGCCCAGCGTCACACTGAACCAGATATTTGGCGTGTCGCAGGATGATGTCGCCAACGATGATGGCTGGGAAGAGGTTGAAAGGGTGGGCCTGCCCGTACCAACCGACAGTTGGGCCGGCATAGGCGACCACACAGCCGAACAGGGGTTGCTGGATGGCGGGCTGATGTCGCCCATCGAGGCCGCATTGGCGCGCTATACGCGCGGGCAACCTGCGGTTGGCTGGCCAAATTTCATCTCTGCCGGGATGCCGGCACCGACGTTTTCGCTGCCAGACGGCCAACAGCTTGTCGATGAGATGCACAATCAGATACTGGGTGAAATTCGCGAACGAATGACCCTTGTTCCCGCGGCCATGGCCAGCACGCTGAGCAATGTGACGATCCCGCCGCCTGAAAGTGCAACTGGTCAGGTGGCCCCGACAGAGCCGTCCGAGGCCACGTATTCCCCGCTGGACCTGATGCTGGCCGGGGTCACGACGGATCCATGCCTAAGCCTGATCCTGGGCTATGGAACGGCGCTGGATCATACACTGGATCAGACAAGTTCCACCTCTGCTGCAGCGCAGTTCGGGCCGGACCACACCCATTACATGGTCACCGCCGAATGGGATGGCGGTTTGCTTGGGGACGGATCGGCATTGGAAATGGCCGCGCTTGCGATGCAGCCGCATTTTGCGTTTGCCGGGGCGGCCCCTGCCGATATGCAGGCCCAGTCGACAAATCCGATGACCCCGCTGGAACCCGATGGCCCATGGCGCCGCAGCGTCCGGTTCTCATGGGACCGCGTGCCAAAGACGGGCCTTTACCGGGTGGCCAGCTTTGCAACCGCCAAGCAGCGCATCATGCCATCCGGGCCCGTGACGCTGATGAATGAACCGCGCCCATCCGGCGGGTTCCGCCCCACCGCCGCAAATGCGGTTGCAGGTGATCCCGATACCGGGCGGATTTCGGCGGCGGATCGCGTGGTCGAAATTCCTGCCCCGAATGCGGCCACCAATAACGGCTTTGTTGTGATGCGCTACGCCGCCGTGACCCAAACCATCTTTGGGCTATGGGGACATTGGAGCGAGGTTGACGAAATCGTGCGGGAACCATCGCCATCCCCTGTGCCGATCTTGGCCGCACGCCTAGACCCGCGCCCGCCTGCAGATGGCGGCCCATGCCCCGCGACGCTGACGGTTGAATTCAGCTGGGATTGGTCCGTCAGACGCCCTGACAGCATTCTGATTTCAGGACGGCTTTGGGCTGCAGCCGATCGCAGCGACCCGCCACCGGGCGAAGTGCCTGTCATGACCCTGCCGCGCAGTATTGGCGGGGCAGAGCAGGGGGTGCTGATCAGCTTTAACGACGATGTGCCGTCCTCGCCCGACGCCGACATTGTCGGCCTGGCCGCCGATGGCGAGGCGTTCGCCGCGTTTGGCCCGGCGCAGGGCGATGATATCAGGCGATACCGGGTGACGATCCACGATTTCGCGCTGGATTTCGACCCGACCCCGCATGTGGGCATGCATCTGTTTACCCGGGTCTTTGAACGGCTGGCACCCGGTCGGATTGGCCCGTTTCCACAATACCCTTATGCGATTTCAGCCTCTGACCCGCGCCCGCCGTCGATCAATAGCGGCATTGACTATGTGGATCTGGCCAGCTTGCCGGATGCAAATGGCGAATGTCATGCGCGCCTGTCATGGCCCGAGGTGCCTGCCGCGGCGGGCTACTTCATCTACGAGGCGACAGAGACGGATCTGCGCGCCGCGCTTGGCCTGCCGCCGCCCGCATTGGAGGCCACGCTCTCAGCTCGGCTGGAAGAGGTGCGCGATGCCTATAATCTTGATCCAACGCGCCGGCCCTTCACCCGCCGATATCCCGAATTGCAACAGGCTGTCAGCCGCAATGTGACCTTGCCCAAGGGCAGTCGCGACATCCATTTCTTTGCGGTGCTTGCCCAATCGGCCAGCGGGCTGGACAGCGCCTGGCCAATTGATGGTGTTCCCGGCGAACGCCTGATCCCCATTGCCGCCCCCGCAATTGCGAAACCGCAGGCCCCGATCCTCGAGGTCCGGCGCGTGCCGGTGGGCGAGGAGGGCTTTGCCGCACAACTGACCGTCACACCCCGTATCGGCCACAAAGCCCGCCGCATCCGTGTGTTTCGCACCCGGATCGACGATGCCGCACGCCAGATTGATACGATGGGGCCACCGATCGCAATGGTGGATGGCAACAGCCCTGATTGGGATGTGTCCGTGACCAGCGATGCGGTCGCAGCGGATTATATAGACGGGGCAACGGGCGTCGATCAGCCCGGCGGATCCTGGGATTGGGTCTGGTACCGGGCAGAGGTCTGGTCGACCCCCGATCCCGAACGCGGGCTTTTGACCGGGCGGTCGGACCCGTCGCCTGCGCAAAACGTGATCATTCCGCCTGATCACGCGCCCGACCTGTCAGATATCGACATGGAATGGCCCGGTGGAAATTTGGGCGCTGTTGAATTGCGCTGGGCGTCCTCGGCCCCGATCCCGATGACCGGACTTGGGGCGCACCGTATGTCGGTGGCTGTTCTCGAAGCGGGGGCAACTGACCCGGTTTTTGCAGATGAACAGGCGCTTGCGCATATTCCGACGGCGCCGGGTGCCGTCAATATGCCATGTTGCTGGCGCGAAGGGCCGGTGGCATCCGACGGGACCCAGAATTACCGGGCGCTGATCTATCGCGACGCGGATATGCCCGCGCTCAGCGTTGCGATCCGCATGCGCGACCCATTGGGCCGGATCACCGAACGTCTGGCGGATATACCGCAAGGGTCCGTCCTGCCCGAGCCGATGATCAGCGGCTTGGCTGCGGCGGCGGTTGGGGGCGGATTGAATGCGCTTCGCTTTTCGGTGAACGCGTCCCTGTCCAGCGGCCCTGCGGGACCCTACCGGTTGGAGATCGTGGCAAGGTTGGGCAGCAGCGGCAATGGTGGTGGTGGTGGACGGATTGGCAGCCTGTCCGTCCCCGGGCGCAACCCCGTCCGCACCCGGATGGATTTGCGCAGCCGCGCGGCGCGCAGTGCTGCGATCAGCCCGGTGGGCGGGCTGACAGATGCCGGGCGGGTGCTGCGGCGCGACATCGACATTCCCGACATCGCTGCCCTGCGCGGCCCGCCAGAGGGGGTCGGCACCGATGAATTGGCAATATGGCGACATGCGACCGGGCGTACCGCGCTTGGTTTTACCGTCGCAACCGCGGCTGATATCGGCGTTGTGACCGTGCGGCTTTTTGCACCGGACGGACGCATGGCCCGCCAGAGCATAGAGGTCTGACACCATGGTTACCATTGCCCGCCTGACACAGAACACCGCCCGCGACCGGCTGAATGCCGATGGCGCTGCTGCGATGGGTCTGGCGGCCCCCTTGCTCAGCCCGATCTGGACCACGCCCGCGAACGCCCCGGCTGCCACCGATTTTGACGCAGCCCGTCTGATCCTGTCCGACCTGCCCCTGTTGGTGCCTTTTCAGGGGATATTGGAAACCATCGACATGGCGCGGGATGTCTTTGACGTTGATGGGGCACCACCGTCAGGGGCCATCACCCGGATCAGGCTGCATCCACAAGCTGCGGCCCGGTTGATGACATTGGCGCGGCATCGCTATGCCGGTGCCGGTGCGCCCCTGCACCATCCTGTGCCAGTGCAGGTTGTGCTGCGGGGGGCTGTTGGTGCGCCGCTGGCCCCACAATGGTGGGAGCCAGGCGACAATCTGGGCCTGACCGGCGATGTCAGTTTTCATGATGCGCGGGGTCTGATCATCTGCCCGCTGGCCAGTGCGGCAATGTTTGCCGATCTGCTGGCGGCCTATCCCGCGCTGCGCCGTCTGTCGCCCGATGTAACCAACCAGTCAGCTGCAGCCGACGATGCCGGCGGTGTTGCCACCATCGCCGCATTGGACGGGCCCGCGCCCGCGACCACAATCCATGTCGTCAACCCGCATGGAGGGCTCTTTGTGCCCGCCATGGAAGATCGCACCCTGACGCGTCGTTCGGGAAGCACGGTGACAGAGACACTGACACCCAGCGGCCTGATGGATCTGCCTGCCGACCAGAGCCTGCAGGGCAGCGATGCAGATCAGGCCGCGGAAGACGCGGCCAATGCGGATGATGCGCATGATTTTGATACTGGTGCGCGTCTGCGCTGGGGATGGGCGCATGAGGGCCGGCTGGGCCGGGCTGCGTTGACCGCGCCACCCCTTGCGGCTGGTACATTGTCCCGCCAGTTCCTGCGGTTGATGATGGTTGACCTGACCTGGCATTTGCTGGGCAACCGAACGGCTGCAAGCCACCAGAACATCCCACCCGATGACGGGCTGATCCCGACGGCATATCAACCAAAGGTACGGCCGGACGTGCCGATCACATATCTGCCCGACGGCATGGCGACGCTGGCAGCTGCGGGTGCTGCCATCACGAATTTTCAGGCGGCTGATCCGGGATCGCATGTCATTCTTGCGGTATCGCCGGTGATCGAGCCGGGTCTGGTGACACCACCGGCACCAGATGCTGCCGGGCGTTGGCCGATCTGGCCGCCGGGGGGGATGGCGGGCTTTGCCAATGCCGCGCAATCACCGGCAAACGGGCTGACCGCCGCCTTTGCGTCTGACAATGATGTGGTGCTGACGATTGCGGCAGATGCGGTTCCGGCAGATGCGCATGTCCGGGTCTATCCAAGACAGTTCATGCTGATCGAGGCGATTGGCGCGGCCCCGTCATTCCTGCGTGGAAATGGGGGGGCGGGGATCGCGGCTGCAGGGCAGCCTCTGGATATCCTTTTGGCCGACCCCTTGGGGCTGGGCGCTGGTGCGCCACCATCGCCTGCGCGGGTGACGGTTGATATCGTGGTCACCCCCCGGATGGGCACGCGCAGATTATTCAGCAATATTGTGGTTGAGATCACCGGGAACGGGGCCGTTGCGCCGGTCGACCCGTTTGCGACCGGGGTGAATATCGTTGATGCGCTGCAGGGGTTTGCGGGGTCCATTGCGCCGACGCCGCTATTTGGGCTTGAGAACCTGACGCCCCCGCCAACCCCGCCCGTGACGATACCCGAAATCTTGCAAAGCTATATCAGTGAAAGCCAGCCGCGGCAGGGGCCACGTCTGCCCACGCAGGCGCGGTTCGAGACATTGATTGTCACCGGGATCGACAGTGGCAATGCGGATGGCACGCTGGATTGGGATGCAACGGTGACAGGCGGGCGCTGGGCGGGTGAAACACGGTCAGTCCTGCACCGCGACGGCAACCCCGGTAACCCGGCCGCGTCCGACGTGCACGCGCCCGGGGTGCGGGTCCGGGGTGATCTTGGGCTGGATGTGGCCCGGCATGCGGCCCGGCGGGCGCAACCGATCCTGCCGATTGCCGAAACAGCGCCGGGATGGATCGTGTTTCAGGGGGGTAACAACTTCAATCGCCCCAGCGTTCTGCCCGCCGGGGCCGACACATCGCCTGATGCAGGTGCGGGGGCGCTGCTAAAGACCGTTGCCGCGATATGCGAGACGCCGGAACTGGGTGTGACAAGCTTTCCGGTGACAACAGAGCCGGTTATCGCCCAAGACGCTTACAACGCCTTGTTGCAAGCCATTGCGACGGCGTTCGGGTTGGCCAACCCGCCGGCGCTGGGATTTGAAGGACAAAACGAGGACAGGCTCGGCTCGGAGATTGTCAAGGAAATCTACACCGCACGTCACGGTGCGCGGGACGCGCTTTGGGCGTTGCGACGTGCCATCGGCGAGGCCAGAGAATTCATCTATATCGAAAGCCCGCAATTTGCGCGCACCGCCATTCCCGAAAGCATGGGGGCTGATCCACCGGACCACGCGATTGATCTGGTCGCAGTTCTTGCAGCGCGCATGAACGACATGCCCAGTTTGCGGGTGGCGATCTGCCTGCCGCGGGCCAGCGATTTTGCTCCATCCTATCGTGGCTGGGTGCGGCAGGCGATCGAGGCGCGGACCGAGGCGGTCAACATTCTGACCGCCGTTGATCGCGACCGGGTTGCGGTCTTTCACCCCAAGGGCTTTCCAGGGCGGGCGGCGCATCTGCGCACCACATCTGTCATCGTTGATGATTGCTGGGCGCTTGTCGGGACCAGCCACTTCCGGCGCCGGGGGATGACCTTTGACGGGGCGGCTGATATTGTGTCGATCCCCTATGATCTTGCGGATGCGCGCAGTCAGAACCTTGCCACCTATCGGCAGGCATTGATGGCCCAAAAGCTGGGGCTGGATCAAACCCGCGCGGCCGACCGGATGACGGCACAATGGGCGCGGCTATGGGATATGCGGGCGGCGTTCACGACCATCAAGGATCTGCTGGATCAGGGCGGGGCGGGGGTGATTGCCCCACTCTGGGCCGGGCCAACCGACACTGCGGTAGAGGCTGCGACCGCCAATATGGCTGACCCTGATGGCAGTGATGGGTCGACTTTCGAGACTGTGTTCCCCGCGCTAATTGGCGAGTTGGGCGACTAGTTATTTCGCGCGCATATCCGCGCCCTTCGCCAGCGCCTCAAGATACCATGCATACATCGCCGTCAGCCCATCCCGCAGTGATGTTTTTGGGGCCCATCCAAGTCCCGCCAGTTTGCGGTTATCCATCAGCTTGCGCATCGTTCCGTCGGGTTTGGTGTCATCCCAAACCAGTTCAGCCTTCAGGCCAATGACATCCCGCACGGTTTCAGCCAAGGCCTTGATCGACACTTCCTGCCCTGTGCCAAGGTTGATCGCGCCGCCATCCTGATAATGTTCCATCAAGAACACGCAGGCATCGCCAACGTCATCGGCAAAGATGAACTCACGCAAGGGTTTACCCGTGCCCCAGACATCCACCTGATCGTCGCCGCGTTCCTTGGCCTCGTGAAAGCGGCGCATTAGTGCGGCAATCACGTGACTGTTTTCAGGGTGAAAATTGTCACCAACACCATAGACATTGGATGGCATGGCGGTGAATGCCTCAAACCCGTGCTGCTTGCGGTATGCATCGCACATCACCTTGCCCGCAATCTTTGCAACCGCATAAGGCAGGTTGGTGGGTTCCAGCGGGCCGGTCAGCAACAAATCTTCGTGCATCGGTTGCGGGGCTTCGCGGGGGTAGATGCAGCTTGACCCCAGAAAGCACAGCTTACGGGTGCCATTGCGCCATGCGGCATCAATCACGTTTGTCTGGATCTGCAGGTTTTCACGAATGAAATCGCCGCCATAGGTGTCATTGGCCACGATGCCGCCAACTTTGGCCGCAGCCAAAAAGACAAAATCGGGCTGTTGCTGCTTGAAAAACGTGGTGACAGCATCCGGATCGGTCAGGTCAAGCGCCTTGCGGTCACGGGTGAGGATATTGTCATATCCCTTGGCCGTCAGTGCGCGTACGATGGCCGAACCCACCATCCCGCGATGGCCGGCCACGTAGATTGAGTGATCTTTCCGCATTGGACCCGTCATTGCGCGCCCTCAGTCCGGCCTGGTGTAGTCGATGCCGGCAAGATCACGCTGGACCATTTCGCGCACCAATTCGGGGAATGTGGTCTTGTGGGTCCAGCCAAGCTTTTCGCGGGCTTTGGTCGGATCACCTAGCAGCAGATCAACCTCGGTCGGGCGGAAATAGGCGGGGTCAACCAAGATCAACACTTTGCCTGTGGCCGCGTCGATGCCGACCTCGTCCACGCCTTGGCCCTGCCAGGTGATCTGGCAGTCGATCTCGGCGAAGGCCAGTTCGCAGAATTCACGCACCGAATGGGTCTCGCCGGTGGCGAGGACGTAGTCATCGGGCGTGTCCTGCTGCACGATCGCCCACATGCCATCAACATAGTCGCGGGCATGCCCCCAATCACGCTTGGCATCCAGGTTACCGATATAGAGCCGCTCTTGTTCCCCGCGCGAGATGGCGGCAACCGCAGCCGTGATCTTGCGGGTCACAAATGTCTCGCCCCGGCGGGGGCTTTCATGATTGAACAAGATCCCGTTCGAGGCGTGCATCCCGTAGGCTTCGCGGTAATTCACGGTGGTCCAATATGCGTAGAGTTTTGCAACTGCGTAAGGCGAGCGGGGATAGAAAGGCGTGGTTTCCGATTGCGGGGTTTCCTGCACCAGACCGTAGAGTTCGGAGGTCGAGGCCTGATAGAAACGCACCTGATCCTGCAGCTTTAGAATGCGGATCGCTTCAAGCAGGCGCAAGGTTCCTAAGGCGTCGGAATTCGCCGTATATTCAGGCGTTTCAAAGCTGACCTTCACGTGACTTTGGGCGGCGAGATTGTAAATCTCGTCGGGCTGGGTTTCCTGAATGATCCGGATCAGGTTGGTCGAATCTGTCATATCCCCGTAATGCAGATGGAATTTCAGCCCTTCGACATGCGGATCCTCGGTCAGATGCTCGATCCGGTCAGTGTTGAACAGGGATGAGCGTCGCTTGACCCCATGAACGTCATACCCTTTTTCCAGCAAAAGCTCTGACAGATAGGCCCCATCCTGTCCGGTGACCCCGGTGATCAACGCGGTTTTTGTCATAGTGCCTATCCTGCTGTGCCCTTGGTGCCTATCAGACACGTGGCGCACGTTATGCCGCAGGTTGTGCTTTGTCCATGCGGGGACAGGCCGTGTGGTGATCATTTGCACCGGCTTGCGGGCGGTCGGCGCAACGCGTATCACATTGTGACCGTTTCACGCTGTGCGGGTCGGGTTGGCCTGCCCAACAGCGCGCTTGCAAAAGGAATGCCGACAGGTGGCAGACACACCGCCCTCCACCCCAATACGCCGCCAGTTTTTCGGGTTGGATGCCAGCCTTTATGAGGTGGATGGTGCAACATATATCGTGCCGGACAAGCATGCCGATCACCCTTACGGGAAACGCATCCGGGTGGGGGAATATTACGAACCCAAGTTGCACAAATTCGTCACCCGCCATTTGAAGAACAGGCCGGGCAGCATGATCCATGCCGGGACCTATATCGGCGATATGCTGCCCCGATTTTCCCAAGCTGCAACAATGCTTTACGCGTTCGAGCCCGATCTGGAAAATTACCTGATCGCCAAAAGCATGGTCGAGATCAATCAACTGAAGAATGTGTATCTGTTGAACGCCGCATTGGCGCAAAAGGCCGAGGTTCTGGGCCTTGTGGTCGAGGCCGATGGCAAGCATCTGAAAGGGCGGGTACAGGTTGCCCGTGACGAGCTTGCATTGTCTGATCGCGAGCGGGACACAATTGACCGGCAGAACTATGTGGCAAGCATCGTGATTGATCAACTGGGCATTACTGATCTGTCCTTGCTGCAATTGGATGTCGAGGGGTTCGAGGTGACGGTGCTGCGCGGCGCGGAAGACACTATCAGGGCCTGCCAGCCTGCGATTGTCGTCGAAGATAAAAGCCCCGCATGTGTGCAATATCTGACCGATCTGAATTATCGTCTGACGCCCACAAATCTGAATGGAAATGCGCTGTTTTTGCCGAACGCCGCGGGCAGGGCAGATGATGCATAACCCGACCGACAGATCACTGGCGTTTTATTTTCGTGCAACGGTGGATCATCCCGCCCCGCATCGTCACCCCGAGATGCTGCAGGCCGAGACGACCAAGCTGATATTGGCGCAGAATGACCGGCTCCGCGCGCCGGAAATCAACGCAGCACAACGGGGCCTGACAGAAGCGGCAGAGCTGCGTTTCGACGGCTGCGCCCTGATGCGCGGCGGCCGGCGGGTACAGACGGCGCTTGAAAACGATGAGGCGGTGATTGACGCCTTCCGCGTTCAGCCCAAAACGGAACTGGACGATGCTGATTTTCACTGCAACCTTGATCGCGTCGAGGCGCCGGCCAAAGATTTTGTCATTTCCATTGCCAGCGCCAGCAACTTCTTTGCCAGCACCACCAAGGTCATCAGCAAGATTTGTCTGGCCCGCGATCTGTTTGCGAACCACCGGGATATGCGGCTGACCGTGATCACCCCTCGAAAGGTCACGCTGCCCGGCTATTTTCGGGCAATGGTTGACCTGTTTCACGCCGATGATTTCAAGGACATACGCTATCAGAACACGTTGGATGTGGCCGAATTCATAACCCCGATCAACGCGATACCGGGTGTTTTTCAGCCGACGGAATTGCAGAATACGGGCGGCCAAAAGATCCGCCGTCGTGTGATTGGCGGTGCGGTGCGGTTGCTATCCCAAAAGGTTGCGCAGCATGATTGGTCTGCGGATCATACACCCCCGTTACCCAAGCGCATCATGATATCGCGCGCCCGTGCCAAACAACGCACTATAAGCAATCTGGCGGATTGGATGCCCTTCTTTGCCGGGCATGGTTTCGAAGAGGTCGCGATGGAGGATCACTCCGTCGCTGATCAGATCCGCCTGATCCGCAACGCTCAGATTGTGCTGGGCCCACATGGTGCCGGCATGGCCCATCTGGCCTTTGCCGGGCCAGATACAACCTTTATCGAACTGACAACCCGTCAATTCGTCAAACGCGGCGCCAACAACTTTGCCCCCATCGCAGAACTGAATGCGGTCCCATACCATCTAGTCTGCTGCAACGAAGATGGGGACCCGACCACAAAAATGGTGGGCAATAACGGCAATGACCTGCTGCTGACGGATGCGGCCATTGCCCATATCCAAAGCGTGATTGACAGCGCCAATTGATGGGTCCTGACCCTAGCTGCCTTTGAGCGTCTTCGCCAGACCGTCCGACATCTGCGTCCAGCTGATATCGCCGACCAGCGATTTCAGATGCGTATTATCCCCCAGCGAATATCGGATATCACCCCGCCGCCCGTCACGATACACAACCCCGTTTCCGGACGCGGGGACAAGCCCGTCGATCAGCCGGATCAGATCCCGCAGGCTGGTGGGCTGATTGGTGCAGACATTGGCGATATCGGCCCGCGGACGGGTCTTGAGCCCTGCCATCAGCTGGCCCAGAAGCAAGACCAGATCGTCAATAAAGACAAAGTCCCGCACCTGTTCGCCGTCGCCGAAAACAGTATGCGCGCGCCCATTCTTGGCATTGTCGCAAAACCGGGCAATCACCCCTGAATAAGGGGATGTATGGCTTTGACCGGGCCCGTACACATTGAAGAACCGCAGCCCCATAGAGGGAAGTGCCGCTGTTTCCCAGAATGCGCGCGCATGATGTTCCGAGGCAAGCTTGTCGGCGCCATAGGGTGATTTGGGGCAGGGCAGGCTATCCTCAACGCAGAGCCTGGCGCCCCTGTCGCCATAGATCGCGGCCGAGGACGCATAGATCACAGGGATGCCACCCAAGATCTTGGCGACCTCAAAAACATTGATGCTGCCACCGATATTGACCTGATGACCGTAGGACCAGTTGTCGATACAGGCGGGCACGGACACGAGTGCTGCAAAATGAAAGACTTCGTCACAATCCTGCATCGCATCCCGCACAATCGCTGGATCGGTCACAGATCCTTCGAGCACGCGCGCGCCTGCCGCCAGGTTGTCGCGGGTGCCGGAACTGAAATCATCAAGTATGGTCACAGGTTTCCCGCGCGCGACCAGCTGCCGCGCCAGATGCCCGCCGATAAACCCAGCCCCGCCTGTCACCAAACTGCGTTTCATGATGTTTTCCGCACTGATATGGCCAGCCAGTCCATGACCAGCGCTGATATCCGGTCGCTTTCGTCCTTCAGTCGGCCGGCCAATTCGTTTTCGCGCGGCAGAATGACGTCATGGCCCGATGTCGCGATGAATTTGCGCATGGCTTCGCGTCCGTTCCTGTTCTTGATGTTGCGGTGTTGGGCCTTGAACGCGCTGCGCCCGTCTTCGTTCAGCACGCTCCAGACGAAGTCGACCATCATTTCCTCATGAAGATCCGGATGCATCGCCTCTGCCGCGTGAAAGGCGGCTTCGGCCATATCGCGCCGGGTGCGTTCGGTCACTTCGGCCTTGTCGGTGGTTGATTGCTGGACCGCTTCGTTGATCTTTTCGACCGCAGCCGCCCAGAATTGGGCGGTGTCTTGATCCGGCAGTTTGGACAAGCCGTGCAGCTTGTTGCTGATGATCCGGTTCTCGGTCAGCCCGGCAGCCAGATGCGCCTGCGAGATGCCTGCCTGACCATTGCGAAGCATCTGCAGAAATTCCTCGGCCAATGTTGTCCGCGAGGTGACCCGTTCATGCACCGGAATGGCATCGGCATCTGTCAGATTGCGGATGATATGTGACGCCAGCGCAAGGTCGGGGCTTTGGCGCATGAAATAGTCGTCGGGCAATGCGCGTTCCAGCATCAGCGACAGGTATCCGGCATGGGACTGGATGCGCGGTACATGCCGGTTGCGGCGGCGCGTATCCTCGGCGGCTGCAAAGCCACCCTGCTTTGACAGGTCCACATAATGGCCGCCCGTCTGGTGCAACAGGATAGACGAGATCGCCATGTCATGCCGATGATCCTGAAATTCCGGCAACGGGTCGCCCAGCTTGTCCGGCAAGTCGGTCAGGATATGCGGGTCCTGTGCCAGAGCAAGCCAGCGTTCCAGAAAGGCAAAGCTTTCGGGGCTGGGCATGTAAAACAGCGGACAGGCCGACGCCTGGGCTGCCAGATGCATCTCTTCTGTGTCCGCGTCCAGGCCGATGAAGCAGTCGCGCTTTGTGTAGTGCCCCTGCACCAGCCAATCGTTGATGAACCCGTGCAGGAACCGTTTCGGGGACAGGGCCGTCATGTTTATTGCGGCGGCTGGAAAGCGGGGGAATGGTTCGAACGACCCCGGTTTGTAGCGTCCGATGTCGTTATAGACGACGATATCATCCGGGCCGACGGAGCGCAGGGTTTCCAGCAGGATATGCGGTTTCCAAAGCCAATAGCCGGCCCCCCGCTCTTGTTCCAGAATGTCTGCATTCTGTGCCCAGAATGGGGTTTCACGCAGCGCTTCTTCGGTGTGGTGTGTGGCCGTATCAAACCCCGCCCGCAGCGCCGAGGCGCAGTAGGCATCCCCATTCGTCCGAAAAGGTTCGGCATCGTTAGAATACACAATGAAATGTGCCTTGTCGTAACGCTTTGCCATCATTTGGCGGCCCTCCGCGCTTTCTTCAGGCGTTTTTGAAACTGTGGTTTGTCGGGATAACGGGCGGCGGCCTGTTCCAAGATCCCGATAGCCTCGGCCGGTTGGTCCAACTGATCGAGCAGATCGGCAAGGCCAAGGGTCACCGGCGGTCGTCTGTCTGCCCAGCGATGCGTATTGCGGTAGACATCCAGCGCATCCATTGGACGATCCAGTTTGCGCAATAGCGCCGCTTTGCGGATCTGCTCGCGCCACTGGGTCGGCGACAGCTGAAGCCCCCGTTCGAGGAAAGACAACTCGGCCTCGGGATCGTTGAGTTCCTTGCAGCATTCGGCGGCGGCGAAGTAGATTTTGGGTGATGCCAACCGGTCGCCCGCCAATGCTGTCTGATAGGCCGCCAGCGCATCGGCAAAGGCACCGTTCAGCTGTTTGGCATGACCCAGTAGCGCGGCATACATCCGGGCATCAGGGTTCAATGCAACAGATTTTTCCAGATGGGATATGGCGGCCTTGGGGTTCTTTTGCAGCAGATAAACATCCGCCATCCGTTTGTGAAATATCGGGTTTTCCGGCTGATTTGCGAGCGCGGTACTGGCCAGTTCGGATGCGGTTTCAGCATGGCCCTGGCGGCATTCGGTCAGCGCGATAAAGCTGGTGGCATTGTCCTGTTCATGATCGTGCCAGCGCCGGTTCTTCAGCCCCTTGATCAGCGATTTAAAATGCCCCTTGTAGCGATAGTGGTCGTTTAGGTGAGCGCGGGTGAATTCGCTCCATTCCCAGACAAGGGCGCGGGTTGTCGGCAAATGCCGCGGCGGTGACAGGATGCCCTGATCCAGCATGACCTGATAATATTCACCCAGATACCGATGCGCCCAGGCGTTATGCATATAGCGGGTCATGGCCGGATCGCTGAACCAGAAATTCTGCTCTGTCAGGTCGCCCTGACACATCAGCGCGGAACACAGAACGTTGATTTCACCCTCAACCGGTTCATGCCAGAACGCGGCTGAAATTTGGATCAGCGCCTCTTGCCGCCGGCCCAGCATCAACAGGGCGCAGCCATGATAAAGGGCGACCTGCGCGAAGGAACGCAGATTGTAGACAAACCCTTGGTCAACATATGTCCGCAGGCGAATGATCTCTTCATATTGACCGGTTTCAAACAGGCGCTTGAACAGGGTTGCAAAGACGAAGGACAGGCACATGCCGTTCTCGACATAGCTGGACATGATCCGCGCGATATCTTTTTTCTGATTTGTTTCAGATAGATATCTGTCCGCATGGACCAGGCACTGGCCGATTTCGCCCTCATTGGCAAATGTGTCCGGTCGGTGTTCGAGGTTTTTGCAAAGCGCCTCGAATGCCTCGACCCGTTCATCGGGTTTCAGATCATCCTCGACTGAAATGAATTTTGCATCACCAATGGTCTGGGCGGTCTGCGAAAAGGCACTTTCCGGGGCCGCGACAATCGTCTGGCAGCAGGACATTGCATAAAGTTCCAGCAGATCAATCTGTGCCTGGGTCAACGCGCCGAAATCAAACAGATCATGCACCAGTTTCAGATCAGGAAAGCTGGCCTTGTAGCGCTCTAATACCTTGGGGTCATCGCTGAACAAAATCGTTTCGGCGCGCTGATCCCGGCGTGCGGCGATGTGGCGTTCAAAGAACTCATCCGGAACGAATTTGTTGGGCCACTGACGGTTCATCGCCTGAATATCATTGGTCAGGTCGCCGCGGCGGATGTGATAGGCCACGGTTTCCTGCGCAGGGTCAGACAGGCGTTCGCGCAGCACGGCCATATGCTTGACCAGCGGTTGGGTGAATGGGATGCTGCGCAGTTCGCTCAGAAACTGGCGCCTGATATCAACCGGGTCTTCGGAGGCGAAATTATACACCCCAAACACGATATCAAGAATGACGTCTTCGCCATTTGCGATATGGTCCAGCAGCTTTTTCGCGCCGGCATTATCGTCAATGATGTTGCCAAAGGGTGTGGCGTCCCGGCGGCGCTGCGCGAATTGTTGCGAGGGGATGAACCGGTCCTTGATAAACTGTTTGTCAAAGATTTCGGCCGGGTCGGTCAGTTCCCATTTCTCAAGCCAGTGGATTTTGTAGTCGATCTTGTATGTGGCCGCCAGTCGCATGGTGTTGGCGATGGCGATCAATCGCGCGCCAAGGCGATCAGGACGAGAGGCGATAAGGGAGCCGGGCTTCGCCATGTTGTCTAGGCGACGGCCTCTAGGTTCAATGACATCAATGTCCCGTTTTCCTTGTCCATATTCGGCAGATAGGCCTGGCTGTAATCGTCAAAATGGGCATGTTCCGTGGTCCGCCAGTCCCATCTGCGGGTGTGCGAAAATCCCGCCTCTTTCAATGCCCGGCTGAGGTCGGGCTCGTCAAAAACCATGGAATGAAAATCATATTTGTCCCGCTGCCCGCCCATCAGCAGGCCGCGGATATCCTCGATCCCGCGAGTCAGCCCACCTTCCATATATAGCTTGGCGCATGCGGCGAAATCCGGCACCGCAAGGCGCAGGACCCCACCGGGCGCCAGAACCCGGCGCCATTCGCGCAGGGCATCCATATATGTCTTGCGGGTGAAATGCTCTAACAGGTGCGAGGCATAGATCAGTGATGCCGTCCCATCCGGCACAAAATGCAGATCCTCGACCGGCCCGATATGATCGACATGCGGATAATCCAGCGCATCAACGTGAAACCAGCCCGGAAAGTGCCGCTTGCCGCATCCCAGATGCAATTTGTCATATTTGCTGGCTGTCATCGGCATCCCTTCTTCTTGCCTGCGCGATATATCCCATAGGTGATGGCTTGCACTCACGCAGCACCATACACTTAGCCAAGGGTTGGGCGGATCAAAAGACCCGATTGTGACATCGGGCGGTGTGTTCCGGCGGCTGCATCTGCCGAACAGCTTGCAAGCCCTGGGGAAACAGGCACAAAGGCCGCTGAACTGGCACGGCGCAAATCGTCTGTGCGCCAACAGAAAACGAGGCCCGCGTGTCGTATCCAGAGATGTACATCCTTCGCCATGGCGAAACAGAATGGAATGCGGAAAACCGGATGCAGGGCGCGCTGAATTCTCCACTGACGCCCAAGGGTGAAATGGACGCCGCGCATCAGGGTGAAATTCTGGCCCAGCGGGATCTGACGGATTTTGTGTTTCTGTGCAGCCCACAAGGGCGCGCGGTGCAAACCGCAGGTATTGCGCTGGCGCGCGTGGCGCAGACGATCCAGACCGACACCCGCCTGCGCGAGATCGGGGTCGGGGACTGGGCCGGGCGCCGTCGCGATGAACTGCCCGTTGTCCCGGGCAAGGACCCGTTCATGTCGCATTACGAGATTGCGCCCAATGGCGAGGGCTTTGCCGCGCTTGAACAGCGCTGCCTCGATTTTCTTGCCGATTTGCAGGGGCCTGCGGTGATCGTGACCCACGGCATTACAAGCCGGATGCTGCGGAGTCTGGTGATCGGGCAGGGGGCCGTGGCAGTGGCAAATGTGCATGGCGGGCAGGGTTGCGTCTACCACCTTAAAGACGGTGTGCAAAACCTGCTTGAGTAGGCTTGCATCGCTTAGCACAATGTCCTAGATGACGCGCATCGGGTGATTAGCTCAGTTGGTAGAGCGCTTCCTTTACACGGAAGATGTCGGGAGTTCGAGCCTCTCATCACCCACCACCTTTCCCGATCACAGGTCAGTTAATGTCGCGCGCATTTCGTGTGCGGACCCGGTTGACGCATGTCATGCAGCGTTTTCATGCATGGCGACAGGTCGATTTTCGACGGAATATCTGACAGTGAAAAAATGACTGCAAAACCCGCAGAAAGACGCTTGACGGGCGGGGGCGCATCCCATAGATCACCCCTCACGCGCGGTTGTAGCTCAGCTGGTTAGAGTACCGGCCTGTCACGCCGGGGGTCGCGGGTTCGAGCCCCGTCAACCGCGCCACTTTCCCTCTCTATTGCAGATATTTGCTGGCTTCGGCGATTGCGGCATTCAGAACAGGGTCTTTTCCGTCAAGAAATGGCGCGGTTTCGAATGGCACGGGCACGTCAGGCGGGACACCTATTTTTTCGAACAGGTCGCCATTCATCGTCAGATAAGTCTGGTTCGACAGTCCCAGCCCCCAGCCATTTGGCAATGTGAACCCCATCACGTCGGACAGCCCGCCGCTGGTCGGCTCGCCCAGGGTTGTGACCTGTGGGATCTCGCGCATGGCCAGCGTCAAAATCTCGGCCGCACTGCCGGTCAGTTTGGAGGTCATCAGGATGACCGGTCGCGGATCAGGCGCGTCGCCTTGTGGTTCAAGAATTGCGGTGAAGGGTGCGGTTTGTGTCGTCCCAATCCGCGTGGTCTTGGTGAAGACGGGCAACGGGGCCTCGATGAAATGCCCGGCCAGACCAAATGACACCGTATCTGACCCGCCGGGGTTATAGCGGATGTCGATGATCAGCGCCTTGGCAGCGTCGAGGTCTGCCAGCACATTTGCAAAGGCGGTGGCCATGGCATCCATGCTTCTGCCGCCAATTGGCACATCCACATCCATCTCGCGCAGCATGATATAGCCGATCCCGTCCTCACGCAGCCCATAGAAGATCGGGGCGGTCTGGGACTTGGTTATCGTCGCACCTGCATTGGCGATCGCAATCTGGCGCAGCATATCCCGGTTGAGGTTACTCCCCTCGGGGATCCAGCCGGGGCGCTCGGCCGGGGACCGATAGCCGCGCGTATCCGACCCGAAATGCACATGCCCGTCGTCAAGGCCAGCCGTCATGGCCAGCAGCATGTCTTCCAGTTGGGCATCGTCCATTCGGGCGTCCGGGGCAGGGGCCAGGGCCCGCCGGGCCGCCCAATCGACCCCGTGCAAATCGAAAAAGGCATAATGTTCGTCCATGGCCGTCCATGCGGCATCAAAGACGTCACGGGCAGATGCGCTTGCCGGATCAGGTGCCGTGCAATTTTCGGGCAACGCATCAAGGCGATCAAACCGTTGCGTGTTCAGGGTGCCGTCGATGGCCAGTTCCAACTGGGCGCCATTCATCCCAACGGTCGCCCCTTCGAGCATTTCCACGAGTTTCATATGTGCCGGAAAGGCGATGACCGTATGGCAGCTATGCGCGGTTTCGCTGAACATAGTTGCCTTCAGCGGCGTCAGTTCCAGGACAACACCACCGGTTTCGGCCCGCCAGGCGCCCCGTTCCTGCCCGTTTGGCATGAAAATCAGCCATGAGACGACAAACGCCCCGATCAACAGGCAGATCACGTAGAACGAAAGCCGAAAGGTGCGTTTCATGATCTGCCTCGATGCTACTTGCTGACTGCGTGCAGGATACGCGCCCATGACCGGATACCCTTGTGAAAGGAAGACAGATCATACTTTTCATTTGGGGAATGGATCTGATCGTCATCCTTGCCAAAGCCGATCAGCATCGCATCCATATCCAGGATATTCTTGAAATGCCCGGCAATGGGAATCGATCCGCCGCAGCCCACAAAGGCGGCTGCATTTGGCCATTCATCCGATAGCGCCTTGCGCGCCTGATCGAAGGCTGGGTGCGTTGTTGTCATTTGTCCCGCAGCACTGGCCCCATGCGGGCTGAATGCGACGGTGCAGTCCTCGGGCAGCATGTCCTGCACCATCTTGCGAAAGTTCTCGCGAATTTTCAGTGGGTCCTGGGTGCCGACCAGTCGAAAGCTGATCTTGGCATGCGCCTGAGAGGGCAGGACGGTCTTGAACCCGTCCCCTGTATAGCCCGCCCAGATCCCGTTGACCTCGCAGGTGGGGCGCGACCAGATCATCTCAAGCGGGCGGCGGCCTTTTTCACCGGCAGGCTCGGACAGGCCGACCTCGCCCAGAAAGTGCTTTTCATCGAATTTCAGGTCGTCCCAGGCGGCGGCCAGTTCGTTCGACAATTCCGGTACCCCATCATAGAAATCAGGGACAGTAATGCGCCCATCATCATCATGAAGGGCTGCGATGATCCGGGCAAGGACGCGGGCGGGGTTCATCGCCAACCCGCCATACATGCCCGAATGCAAATCCTTGTCCGGGCCGGTGATTGTCAGTTCCTCACCCAAAAGCCCCCGCAATTGGGTAATGATGGCCGGCGTGCTGTCCCCGTACAGACCGGTGTCACAGATCAGCGCGATATCGGCTGTCAGTTCGTCCTTGTTGGCCTCCATGAACGGGGTAAGCGAGGGGGAACCTGATTCTTCTTCGCCTTCAAAGAAGATGGTGATGTTTGCAGGCAGGCTGCCATGTTCCGCTTTCCAGGCGCGGCAGGCCTCGACAAAGGTCATCAGCTGGCCCTTGTCATCCGATGACCCGCGGCCCCGAATAACCTCGCCCTTGGCGGTTTTTTCGATTTGTGGATCGAACGGGTCCCTGTCCCATAGCTCAAGCGGATCAACAGGTTGCACGTCATAATGCCCGTAGAACAGGACATGCGGCCCCTCACCGCCTGTGCGCGCGACAACCATCGGGTGGCCCGGTGTGGGCCGCTTGGTTGCCTCAAATCCGATTGATTGCAGGTCTGACACCAGCCAGTCGGCCGCTTTTTCACATTCAGCCTTGTAAGCGGGATCAGTCGAGATTGACGGGATGCGCAACAAATCAAGCAACCGGTCGGTGGCCTGGGGCAGATCGGCGTCGATCCGGGCAAGAACGGGGTCAAGTGTCATGGGGGCGTGCCTTTGCATTGAAGATTGCGCGCAAGGTTGTCGGGAACGCCGCCAAGGTCAAGGTCGCATGACCCTGCGCCTGTGGCAGCGCAGCGGGTCACGCCAACTTGATCTGGCGCAAGGTGAAGCTGCCTGGGTTCTCTATTATGCAGCCCATGGGCGGAGCGACACAATGTAGCGTGTTGCCCGACGAGGATCCGCCCTATATGAGCTTAGAACGATTCAAAGGCGTCCGACCCGGCCCCTTTGGTGTTGCGTCAGAAGGGGACAAGTGTTGGATTACACGCGCCAATTGGATCTCGCGCTGGACCGGCTTCATGATGAAGGCCGGTACCGGACATTTATTGATATCGAGCGGACACGCGGGCAGTACCCCCACGCCACATGGCGCAAGCCTGACGGATCCGATGCGCCGGTGACCGTTTGGTGCGGCAATGATTATCTGGGCATGGGCCAGCATCCGGTTGTTCTGGCCGCCATGCACGAGGCGATTGACGCAACAGGTGCGGGGTCTGGCGGTACCCGGAATATTTCGGGCACAACAGTATATCACAAGCGGCTGGAGGCTGAGCTAGCCGATCTGCATGACAAGCCTGCTGCATTGCTGTTCACGTCGGCCTATATCGCCAATGACGCAACGTTAAGTACATTGCCGCGGCTTTTTCCGGGCCTGATCATCTATTCGGACGCGTTGAACCACGCCTCGATGATTGAAGGTGTGCGCCGCAATGGCGGGGCCAAGCGTATTTTCCGGCACAATGACATGGATCATCTGCGCGACCTTCTTGCAGCCGACGATCCCGCGGCCCCGAAACTGATCGCATTCGAGTCGATCTACTCGATGGATGGTGATTTTGGGCCGATTGCGGAAATCTGTGATTTGGCCGAGGAGTTTGGCGCGCTTACTTATTGTGACGAAGTGCATGCGGTGGGCATGTACGGCCCGCGCGGTGGTGGCGTTGCCGAACGTGACGGTCTGATGGGTCGGATCGACATCATCAACGGAACCCTCGCAAAGGCCTATGGTGTGATGGGTGGATATATCGCCGCATCCGCGAAAATGTGCGATGCGATAAGGTCTTATGCGCCGGGCTTCATCTTTACGACAAGTCTGCCGCCCGCTGTTGCGGCTGGTGCGGCCGCCTCGGTGGCGCATCTCAAACACGATCAGTCGCTGCGTGATCAGCACCAGACGCAGGCAAAAATACTCAAGCTTCGGCTCAAGGGCCTGGGATTGCCGATCATTGATCATGGCAGCCACATCGTGCCGCTGATTGTTGGTGATCCGGTGCATACCAAAAAGCTGTCAGACATGTTGCTGACGGATTTTGGCATCTATGTGCAGCCGATCAACTTCCCCACAGTTCCGCGCGGGACAGAGCGTTTGCGCTTTACCCCATCGCCGGTTCATGGACCCCGTGAAATGGATGCTTTGGTCGGGGCGCTGGACGGGTTGTGGTCACACTGTGCCCTAAATCGCGCAGAGCTCGCCGGTTAACCGTTTTTCAATATGTGCATGTCCGCAAGCGATATGTTATTGGTTTATTGGGCATTCACACTTATTTGATTCGCAAGTGTTGAAAGTCTGGGGGCAGTAAGCGGCGGGACAGTCGATGATCGGTAAAGGCTTCAGGCGCAATGACGCAGCTGAGGACGAGCAGGCCAAAGGGTTTGACGACTTTGAGGTGCGTCTGGGTGATATGATGCGCGGTGAGCGCGCGACAATGGGCAAAAGCCTGTTGGATGTGCAGCGCGAGCTAAAAATCAAGGCATCCTACATCGCGGCAATCGAAAATTGTGATCCGTCCGCGTTTGATACGCCGGGCTTTATTGCGGGCTATGTGCGGTCTTATGCTCGTTATCTGAATATGGACCCCGAGGAGATCTTTGCCCGGTTTTGTGCAGAAAGCGGTTTTGCGACTGCACATGGCATGTCGGCCGAGGCGTCCTCGATCAAGGTAAAAAGCGGCGCGCCAATCGCAGGTCCGCTTGGGAATGATATCTTTTCGTCGCCCTCTACACCGTTTATCCCCGCAGGTGATGCCATGCTGTCGGGGATCGAACCCCGCGCGATTGGATCGGTCTTGGTCCTGATCGCGATGATCAGTGGGTTGGGATATGGTGGATGGACCGTGCTGCAGGAGGTGCAGAAGGTGCAATTTGCCCCGACCGAGCAGACACCTGTTGTGATATCCGATCTGGACCCGCTGGCCGGTGCCTCGAATGCGCTGCAGACAAGCGATCCGCTATCGGGGGTTGAGGCGCCATCCCGTGAGGCGCTGGACCGGCTTTACCGTCCACAGGCGTTGGATGTGCCGGTTCTGGTGGCCCGTGATGCGCCGATTTCCACACTGAACCCCAACGGAATTGGGGCGATCCGCCCGGCGGCCGAACCGCTGCCAGAGGTCGCAGTGGCTGCTGCCGATGCGCCGCTTGAACGTTTGTCGCCGCCGGTTCAGGTGGTCGAGGATACCGCGCCTGAATTGCAGCTTGTTGCTGTGCGTCCGGCATGGGTCCGGGTCCGCTCGGCCGATGGAACGGTGATCTTTGAAGGGGTTATGGAGCCTGGCCAGAATTTCGTGGTGCCTGCTACTGAAGAGCCCGGCACGTTGCGGGTGGGCGAGAGTGGCGCGATGTATTTTGCCGTGAATGGTGTGCATTACGGCCCTGTTGGCCCCAGCGGGGTTGTGACGTCGAATGTGGAATTGTCCACCGACAGCCTGACAACCACTTACGCAGTGGCTGATTTGACGGCTGATGATGATCTGGCCGAAATCGTCAATTACGCCGAAGTTATCACAGACGAATAATCGCAGCGCGCCTGCTTGCTGTGCGCTGCGTTGACGCTTAGGTTGAAGCCTGTAGGCAGCCTAGCGGAAAGCAGCATCATGTCCGTCAATCATATCCGTCCGTGGCGCAATATATATCGCCGCAAGTCCCGTCAGATCATGGTTGGCGATGTGCCGGTCGGTGGGGATGCGCCGATCACCGTGCAGACAATGACGAACACGCTGACGACAGACGTCAAGGCCACGATTGCGCAGGTGCAGGCCGCTGCCGAGGCGGGGGCCGATATTGTTCGGATTTCCGTGCCTGACGAGGCGTCCAGCGCGGCGTTGCGCCAGATTGTCCCCGAGGTCACTGTGCCAATCGTCGCTGATATCCATTTTCATTATAAGCGCGGCATAGAGGCAGCCGCGGCGGGTGCTGCCTGTCTGCGGATCAATCCCGGCAATATCGGGGATGAAAAGCGTGTGCGCGAGGTGATCAAGGCTGCCCGGGATCACAATTGTTCGATCCGGATCGGGGTCAATGCAGGGTCACTCGAAAAGCATCTGCTGGATAAATATGGTGAGCCTTGTCCGGATGCGATGGTTGAAAGCGGATTGGATCATATCAAGATCCTGCAGGACAATGACTTTCACGAGTTCAAAATCTCCTGCAAGGCGTCAGACGTGTTCATGGCCGCGGCCGCCTATCAGCAATTGGCCGAGGCTACCGATGCGCCCATCCACCTTGGCATTACCGAGGCGGGGGGGCTGACCTCGGGGACAATCAAATCGGCGATTGGGCTGGGGAACCTGTTGTGGATGGGGATCGGCGATACGATCCGGGTTTCGCTATCGGCTGATCCGGTAGAAGAGGTGAAGGTGGGTTATGAGATCCTGAAATCGCTGGGGTTGCGCCATCGCGGGGTCAACATCATCTCCTGTCCGTCCTGCGCCCGTCAGGGGTTTGACGTGATCAAGACGGTGGAGGCGTTGGAAAAGCGACTGGAACATATCAAAACACCCATGTCGCTGTCGATCATTGGCTGTGTCGTCAATGGGCCGGGTGAGGCGCTGATGACGGATGTCGGCTTCACGGGTGGTGGTGCCGGTTCAGGGATGATTTATCTCGCGGGCAAACAAAGCCACAAGCAGTCGAATGAAAACATGATCGAGCATATCGTGGAACAGGTTGAAAAGAAGGCCGCTGAGCTTGAGGCGACCAAGGATGTCGCGGCAGAGTGAGATGGATCAAGATCCATCTTACGACGTCACCCTGTGTTTTGTCCGACCGTCGTAGGATGGGTCTTGACCCATCCTCGGCCGCGGCACGGGTCGATCATTCGGCGCGAAGTTGTGCGACCAGTTCTTCCATCTGTGCCAGTTCGACATAGCCGCGCACCATCTGATCTTCGAACACGAATGTTGGTGTGCCACTGATCTGCAACCGCTGCGCAAGTTCGCGATTTGACGCAATGATTGCGTTGACCTCATCACTGTCCATCTGCGCCGTGATTGCATCAACATCCAGCGCCAGCGCATCACCAAGTCGGGCCAGACTTTGCGTGCTGATATCCCCCCGATATTCCATCAGGGTGTTGTGAACATCCTCATAGGCCTGATCACCAGCCACCAGCTGGGTGGCAATTGCAAAACGTGAGGCCAGCACAGACTGTTCCCCCAGAATAGGGAACTCCTTGATCACATACCGGATATTCGGATCGCCAGAGACCAGTGATTTGACCTCGGGAAAGGCTCGTTTGCAGAACCCGCACCGGTAATCCATGAACTCAACAACGGTAATATCACCATCCGGGTTGCCGCCCACAAACGAGAAGCCATCGTCAAAAAGCGCATCTGCATTGGCCCGTGCAAGCGCAATATCATTGCCGGCCTGTGCCGCAGCGCCCCGTGCCTGCAGCACCTCGATTGCCTCCTGCAGGACTTCCGGATTCTCGAGCAGATAGGCCCGCACCTCCGCCCGAAACGCGGCCCGTTCGTCATCGCTCATGGCGTCCAGTTCCAGCGCTGCCGCAGGGCTGGCTAGCATCAGGCTGAGGGAGATGGCGAAACGAAAACGCATGGATCTATCCTTTTGAGGCTCGCCCTCGAAAGATCATATCTGCCGCGTGTTGCCAAGACGCATTGACGTCACAGGCCTGTGACAGGCAAATAGCCCCAACAGGCAAGAGGCATCATATGCGACATTCCAGCAGGGGCGAGGTGGATCCCTTTATCGTCATGGACGTCATGGAGGCGGCCCGCCGCGCCGAGGCAGATGGCCGTCACATCATTCATATGGAAGTGGGTCAGCCAGGCACCGGTGCGCCGGCGCCGGCCCTGCAAAAGCTGGCCCATGAGCTGGATCAACCCTTGGGCTACACGGTCGGGCTTGGCCTGCCGGAATTGCGCAACCGGATCGCCCGGCACGTCGCCGACTGGTATGACGTTGATCTGGACCCAGACCGCGTGGTTGTCACCAGCGGTGCATCCGGTGCGTTCCTGCTGGCCTTCTCGGCCCTTTTTGACAATGGCGCGCGGGTCGGATTGGGGACACCCTGTTACCCGTCCTACCGACAGATATTGCGTGCTGTCGGCCTGACCCCTGTCGATATTCCGACCAGTCTGGCACAGCGGTTTCAATCGGTTCCGGGCGATGTGGCCGATCATGACCTGTCCGGTCTGATCGTCGCCTCACCCGCCAACCCCACAGGCACGATGCTGAGCAAGGCCGCGCTGGGTGATCTTGCAGAGGCCTGCGCGGCCTATGATGCGGCGCTGATTTCTGACGAGATTTATCACGGCATCGACTATGACATGCCGCCCGTCAGTGCGCTGCAGGTCACCGATGAGGTCTATGTGGTCAACTCGTTCTCGAAGTATTTTTCCATGACCGGCTGGCGTGTCGGCTGGATGGTTGTACCGCAGGACCATATACGCCGGGTTGAACGGCTGGCGCAAAATATGTTCATCTGCGCCCCGCATGCAGCCCAGCGACTGGCGCTGCATGCGATGGATTGCCCGGATGATCTGGCCGCAAACAAGGCGGTCTACGCCACCAACAGGACCTTGATGATGGATGGTTTGCGGGCGGCTGGTCTTGACCGATTTGCCCCGCCCGATGGCGCGTTCTATGTCTATGTTGATGTCTCGGATTTCACCGATGATGCGCGTCAGTTTGCGGCTGATATCCTCGCACAGGCCGGGGTTGCGGTGACCCCGGGGCTCGATTTTGATGCAAGGCGCGGGCATCATTGGTTTCGCTTTTCTTACGCCAGATCCACGGCGGATATTGTGGAAGGGCTGGATCGCCTGGCCCGGTTCATGGAAGGTCGGGCCAGATGATCCGGGCTTTTGTGTTTTGGCTGGTGATCAGCAGTGCCGCACAGGCGCAGGCCCGTCTTGATGTTTCCAATAGTCAGATCGCGGATGGATGGTGGAGCCTTGAGATCGCGCTGACACTGGACACGCATGTGCCTTACCGGATCTTCACCTTGGACGATCCACGCCGGCTGATCATCGACTTTGAAGGGCTTGATCAGGCGTCCGGACCAGCCACCGATCTGCTGACCCCGGGCCGGGCCATCAGCGCGACTTTCACAGCACCACAAGAAGGGTGGACCCGTCTGAGCATTGCATTGTCGGAACCGCTGGCCATCGAACAGGCCAGCATGCAGGCAGTCGCCGGTCAGGTTGCGCTGAATGTCAGCTTGTCGCGCGTGTCTGCTGGGGCCTTTGCGGCGGCAGCTGGGGCGCCAGAAGGCGTTGTTTTGCCTGAAACTCAGCCGGATATGGTGACCGCGCAGCCGGACGCGGCTTTTGTCGTGGTGATTGACCCCGGCCATGGCGGGTTGGACCCGGGGGCAGAGCGTGCCGGTCTTCAAGAAGCCCCATTGATGCTGGATCTGGCCCGCGAAGTGGCCCACGGGATCAATCAGCGACCCGGTCTGCAGGCAGTCATGACCCGGGACAGCGACGTGTTTGTTCCACTTGCCGCCCGGGTCAGCATGGCCCGTGCCGCAGGTGCGGATCTGCTGATTTCGCTGCATGCCGATGCGTTGGCAGAAGATGCCGCGCAAGGTGTGTCGGTCTACACGCTGGCGCAAGGCGGTGGGGATCGCGCCGCCCGCCGTATGGTCGAGCGGCATGAAGGTGGCGATCTACTGGATGGGCTGGACCTGCGCGGTCAGGGGGACGGGGTGGCGACCGTCCTGATGGATCTGGCGCGTCAACAAACCGGCCCCGCCGGGCAAGAGCTTGCCGCGACATTGGTGGCCGCGATGGAACGGCAGGGGGTGCGGCTGAATGCACGGCCCTTGCGCGAGGGGCAGTTGGCCGTCCTGTCGGCGGCGGATTTTCCAAGCCTGCTGATTGAGGCCGGGTTTTTGTCAAACGCACAGGACCGGGCGCAACTGGTCAGCGCGCAAAGCCGGGCGCCGCTGGTGGCTGCCTTGGTCGAGGGAATCGCCATATGGGCGGCGACCCAACAAGGCGGATCAGAAAACTGACGCGTCATATGCGACCGCGACCAGGAAACTGGCCCAAAAGTCAGGCACCAACCGGCCGAAAGCGACATTTGGTCTTTTGACCATTGCGCCCTGCACGCCTATACCATGGGGCAACCAGATAAGGATCACCTGACCCCGTGTTGCGATTCATTTTTTCTTTCTTTGGCGGCATTTTTACGCTGCTGACCCTTGGCACGATCATGGGGGCGCTGACCCTTGGCGGCATATTCTACATGTATGGCCGGGACCTGCCCAGTTATGAGACCTTGTCGCAATACACCCCCAAGACCATCAGCCGGATCTATTCTATCGAGGGCAAGATCATTGATGAATTCGCGGTTGAGCGCCGCCTGTTCACGCCGGCCGAGGAAATTCCCGATATCGTCAAGCAGGCCTTCATTTCGGCAGAGGACAAGAATTTCTACACCCATGGCGGCTTTGACCCCATGGGGATGGTGTCGGCTGCCATAGATGCGGTGGCCTCGCGTGGGGAGGATGTGCGCGGCGCCTCGACCATCACCCAGCAGGTGATGAAGAACTTTCTGCTTGATGGATCCCGGTCTGCGGAACGCAAGATCAAGGAAATTATCCTTGCGACCCGTATCGAAGGGGCGATGCCCAAGGAGCGTATCCTTGAACTTTACCTGAACGAAATTTTCCTTGGTCAGAACAGCTATGGCGTGACCGCAGCCGCGCTGACCTATTTCAACAAGCCGCTGACGGCGCTGACACCGGGCGAGGCGGCTTATCTGGCCTCGTTGCCGAAATCACCCAGCAATCGTCACCCGGTGCGCGACCGCGAAACGGCTGTGTTCTGGCGAAACAACACGCTGCGTCTGATGTATCGCAACGGCTATATCGACGAGGCCACGTTCGAGGCGGAACGGGCGGCCCCGCTTCTTTCTGTGCAGGGCGGCGACTATCCCAGCTTTCGCGAAAGCCTGCCACCGCGTGACTATTTCACAGATGAGATCCGGCGCCAGCTTAGCCAGAACTTTGGCGAGGAAGAATTCTTTTCCGGCGGCTTGTCGATCCGCGCGACGGTTGATCCGGACCTGCAGATCACCGCCGCACAATCATTGCAGCGCGCATTGGAAGAATATGATCGCAGCACCAGTATCTGGCGCGGCACGGGAAAGACCATTCCTGAACAGGCGTTGGCCAGTGAAGAGACGTGGCGCGTGGCATTACGCGCAACGGATATTCCGCGCGATATCACGCTGGAAAACCCCTGGTATCCAGCCGTTGTGCTTGAGGTGGCCGAGAACGAGCTGCGGATTGGCATTGAAGGGATCACCGAGACCGAGGCCCAGCCCTTTGTCGTGCCCCGCCGCGATATTGAATGGATGCGCGGCGACTTTTTTGAGAATTTCACCCCCGGTGACGTGGTGCATGTTCGCCGGATGACGCAGGACAGCGATGGTGCCTTCATTCGCTGGACCTTGCGGCAAGTGCCCGAAGTGCAGGGCGGGTTTATGGCGATGGACGTCAATACGGGCCGTGTGATCGCAATGCAGGGCGGTTTCTCTTACGAAAACTCGGTCTTCAATCGCGCGACACAGGCGCAGCGCCAGCCTGGATCGTCCTTCAAGCCGTTTGTTTATGCAGCTGCCTTGGATAGTGGCTATTCGCCTGCGACGATTGTTGTGGATGCGCCCATCACGATCAACACGCCCCAAGGTGTCTGGACCCCAAAGAACGCATCCAACCAGTTTTATGGTCCAACCCCGTTGCGCACCGGTATTGAACGGTCGCGGAACCTGATGACCATTCGTCTGGCGCAGGAAATCGGGATAGATACGGTTGGCCGCTACGCGGAGAAATTCGGTGTCTATCAGAATATGAACCGGGTGCTTGCAGCCTCGCTTGGGTCGGACGAGACGACATTGTTCAAGATGGTTGCGGCCTATGCGATGTTTGCCAATGGCGGCGAACGGGTTGAACCGACGCTGGTCGACCGGGTGCAGGATCGCTACGGCAACACGGTTTACCGGCATGATCAGCGCATTTGCGAGAATTGCAATGATCCGACATTGGCCGCCGGGCAGGCCCCGCGCATTACCTCGAACCGCGACCGGGTGATGAACGAAATCACGGCCTATCAGCTGACATCAATGATGAAAGGCGTGGTTGACCGTGGTACGGCCAGCAGTGCGATCAACCTGCCCGTGCCGATTGCCGGCAAGACCGGCACAACCAATGACGCCAAGGATGTCTGGTTCGTCGGCTTTTCGTCGAATATCGTGGCAGGGTGCTATATCGGATATGACACACCCCGGACATTGGGGCGCAGCGCCTCAGGTGGCGGGATTTGCGGGCCGGTCTTCAACCGCTTTATGTCCGAGGCGATTGACCGCTATGGCGGCGGTCGCTTCAAGGTGCCTGCCGATTGCCAATTCATCAATATCGACCGTTTCAGCGGCGCTCGCCTACCCGATGCAGCCTCGGGCGATAACGTGATTGGCGAATGTTTCCGGCCGGGTGAAGAGCCGCTCTTTGGGATTACCTTTGACGGTGGTTTTGCGATGGCAGCTGATTTGCCGCTTTTTGATGAAGTGCCGCGTCAGGGCCGTCAGGTCACAACGTCGACCGGCCAATCGGCCACGGTTGGCCCCAAGGCCACGTTTGGCACATTGTCCAGTGGTGGTCTTTACTGACCACCGCTTGCCGCCTGTTCCGTCCCGCGCTATCACCGCCGAACGGACGAGGTGGAAAGGGCAATCATGCGCGCAGAGATCCAGAACAGCGTTGAAGCGATTGAAAAATCGCTGGACCTGCTTGCCCAGCGGATGGACAGGGAAACCGCACCGCATCGGCTGGAAGAATTCAATGCCCGGGTCGAGGATCCGACCCTGTGGGACAACCCTGATGCTGCCCAAAAGCTGATGCGCGACCGGCAGATGCTTGTCGACGCCATGGCCAGCTATGACGGCATCAAGCAGGAATTGTCAGATAATATCGAGCTGATCGAACTGGGCGAGATGGAAGATGATGCCGAGGTCGTGACCGAGGCCGAGGCCGCGTTGACCGCCTTGCAGATCAAAGCCGCCAAGAAAGAGCTGGAGGCATTGCTGGACGGTGAGGCCGACGGCAATGACACATTTCTTGAGATCAACGCAGGTGCCGGCGGCACGGAAAGCTGTGACTGGGCCAATATGCTGGCCCGGATGTATGTTCGCTGGGCAGAGAAAAAGGGCTATAAGGTCGAATTGCAGGCCGAGCAGGCGGGTGATGAAGCCGGAATCAAGTCCGCTTCGTACAAGATCAGCGGCCATAATGCCTATGGCTGGCTGAAATCCGAAAGCGGTGTGCATCGTCTGGTGCGGATTTCGCCATTTGATAGCGCCGCCAAACGCCACACGTCATTCACGTCCGTCAAGGTCTACCCGGTTGTCGACGACAATATCGAGATTGAGGTGAACCCGGCCGATATCCGGATTGATACCTACAGGTCATCCGGGGCAGGGGGCCAGCACGTGAACACCACTGATTCCGCTGTCCGTATCACCCACCACCCGACAGGAATTGTTGTCACCAGCTCTGAAAAGTCCCAACACCAGAACCGTGACATCGCGATGAAGGCGCTAAAGTCGCGCCTCTATCAGATTGAGCTGGACAAGCGATCTGCGCTGGTCAACGAGGCCCATGAGAACGCCGGTGATGCAGGCTGGGGCAACCAGATCCGATCCTATGTTTTGCAGCCCTACCAGATGGTCAAGGATCTGCGCACCAGCTACGAGACATCCGATACCAAAGGTGTGCTTGATGGTGATCTTGACGGGCTGATGGCCGCCACACTCGCCATGGACGTGTCGGGTAAAAGCCGGGCAGAGGCAAACGCCGAATAGCCAAAACTTGATCTAGGCCAAAGTGCTGATGCTGATCGCGCGCTAGTGTCCCGCGGAAGGGCGGGGCACAACGAGGGCTGCATGACGCATATTGGCATTCGGAAACTGACATTCGCTGATCTGTCGGACGCCCTGCGCGCGGGGTTGCGCGATTTTCGAACGGCGCCCCAATTTGGACTGTTCTTCAGCGCTGTCTATGTGCTGGGCGGGTTCTTCATGATCTGGGCCGGGGCAGGGCATGTGACATGGACCTTGGCCACATCGCTGGGCTTTCCGCTGGTGGCGCCCTTTGCGGCGGCCGGCCTCTACGAGGTGAGCCGCCGGATGGAGGCCGGTCACGCGCTGATATGGACGCAGGTGCTGGGCATTGTCTGGCGGGAACGATCAGGCCAGTTGCCGTGGCTGGGCGCTATCATCGTGTTTTACTTTCTGTTCTGGACCTTTCTGGCCCACATGATCTTCGCCCTGTTCATGGGGCTGTCCACGATGACCAATATCTCGGAGAGCTGGGACGTTTTTCTGACGACACAAGGCCTGATGATGATCGGGGCCGAGTTGATCATCGGCGCGGTGCTGGCATTTCTGCTGTTTGCGCTGACGGTCGTTAGCCTGCCGCTTGTGCTGGATCGCGAGGTGGATTTTGTCACGGCAATGCTGACCAGCCTGCGTGCCGTGCGTGAGAACCTGACCATCATGCTTGTCTGGGCCGGGCTGATTGCGATCATGACCTTTGCGGCGCTGATCCCGTGGTTCTTGGGGTTGATGATTGTCCTGCCGGTTCTTGGACATGCGACCTGGCATCTTTACCGCAAAGTCATTGCCGTATGAAAAAAGGGCGCAAACTGCGCCCTTTTCGGTGAAATCCTGCAATGCGTGCGGGTGCTTACGGCTTTGGCGCAGCGCCGGCAGCGCCTGTCGGCATTGTTTTTGCGCCAGTGGCGAGCGGATCATCCTGACGCTGAACCGAACCCTCGAAATGGGCGCCGGACTCTATCGCGATTGTCTTGTGGATGATGTCGCCCTCAACACGGGCGGTGGATGTCAGGCGGACTTTCAAGCCGCGAACGCGGCCTACGACGCGGCCGTTCACAACAACATCATCGGCAACAACTTCGCCTTTGACGGTGGCGCCTTCGCCGACTGTCAGCAGATGTGCGCGCACATCACCTTCAACCTGACCTTCAACATTCACGTCGCCGGTTGTCTTGATGTTGCCGGTGATCAGCAGGTCAGCTGACAGAACCGACGCCGGTGGTTTGGCCGTTGGCGAGGTTGTTTTTGCAGGCGCAGTTTTCGCAGCATCTGCAGGCTTTGGTGCATCTGTGGCCTTGGGGCCTGGTTCGTTGATTTTGGATTTAGAAAACATCTTGTCCAGCTCTTATATAAATCATTGGGTTGACGGGCTCGCCTCCGACGCGAACCTCGTAGTGAAGGTGTGGGCCTGTCGACCGTCCGGAATTTCCCATAGCACCGATTCGGTCGCCACGCGAGACCCTTTGGCCCACCTTAACATCCATTGCGTTCAAGTGTGCGTATCTTGTCTCAATTCCGAATTCATGCCTGATTTTGATTAACCGTCCGTATCCGGATGACCAGCTTGCATTCGTGACCACCCCATCGGCGGTGGCATAGATCGGCGTGCCGATCGGACCGGCAAAGTCGGCACCGGCATGCAAACGGCCCCAACGCTGACCAAAACCTGATGTAAAGCGGAAGTTTGACTTGACCGGCAGGGCAAAGGGCGCCTTTTCGGCAGCGATCCGGTAAAGGTTGATCCGGTCCATGGATCCCAGGATACGATTGGCCCGTTCCGCGTCAGGGTCATTTGTGCCGCCGCGGGTCGAGAATTGCAGCGGCGTCAATGGCCCCCCGGTGCCGGAATATCCGCGGCGCACCTGATCAATCAGCGATTCCGGGTTCATGCCGGCGGCGCGGAACATCTGGTCAAGTGGCTCGACCGAGACCAGCATCGCCTCTTCGAGTTGACGGAAAATCTGGTCGTTGCGTTCCTGCAGCAGGCGCAGTTCCAGCTCCATCTCTTGCGCGTGGCCAATGGCGAATTCGGCATCGGCGGCAATCATGTCGCGTTCCGCCGCCGTCTCTGCCAGCGCGTTTGCCAGCAGATCAACGGTGCCGGCTGCATCATCGGTCATCGCGGTTGCGGTCGGGTCGTCGTTTTCGGCAGACAAGGCGGCAAGTTCCTGACGCGCGGCTTCGCGGGCCCGCATCGTATCGCGCAGGGTTGCCTGCACAACCTCAAGCCCGGTTTCCAGCTCGCGCCGTTTTTCTTCGGTCGCCAGAAGTTCGGACTGCATGATCGAGATCTGCTGCAAGGCGGAATTAAACCGTTCCTGCGCTGCGAGGGCTTCGGCGGCGCGCGCATCACGCTCGCCCGACAGCGCATTCAAACGCTGCTCATAGGTGAGTTGATCACGCTGGGCCTGTGCGCGGAAGTTCCCGGCGCCGATGCTGTCCATCAGCAAAATGGCTGTGGCGATAATCGTCCATGCCACTACGATGATGCTGCCTGTCCAGGCCACTAGCTGTGTCTCGGATTTCAGCCGGATGAATCGCGTTTCCGTGTCTGACCGCAGAAACAATCGTTTCTCCGGAAAAACCCGCTCAAGCAGGGTGTGAATTTTCAATGTTAGTCGTGATCGCACAAGCGTTCCCCGTCCCGTCCCATTTCCGATGTCGGTTCCCCAGCCGACAGCGCCCCTACGTGTTAGACAGCGCATGACAGCACTGCAAGATTTTTGCGCAAATAGCGACCAAAAGCCGAATAAAATCGGGCTATTGGGCGGGCTTTTGCCGATGGAACGGGGCATGTTTAGGGCGAAACTATGATCGTTGCGTTTCGGGCGGCAAAAAAGCCGTCCGGCCCCGCCTGTCCATTTTGCTGCCCGTCGTTGAATCCTTGTTTTCGGGCGCCCGTGCAGGTGGTGCGCCGCGCCCCGGCCAGTGGGTTTGCACCCGTCGCCACAGGGGCCCCGATTGCCATTGATCCCCGACCTCGTCATTAGGGTGGGCGAAACGCGTCAATCGGATGAAAAGAAGCCACCATGTCCCAACCAGATACCTTGTCCGCCATGGCCGTAGATGTTCTGACAACCGCCGATGGCCGCACCAAGGCCCGCAAGACCAAGGCCTATGCCAAGACCTGGCAAGCTTCGCGCGAAGGTAACACTCCGCTCGCAATAGGCGCATCCGCGCCGCCACTGACGCCTGCGCGCCCATCTGCCCCCGAATTGCGCAGCCCGCGTGATATGCCAAAACGCAAGCCTGGCAGCCCGGCGGGGCGGCAGGCAATGCTGCACGCCATCGCACATATTGAGCTGAATGCCGTTGACCTGCATTGGGACATCATTGCGCGCTATGCACATATCCCGATGCCGATGGGGTTCTATGACGATTGGGTCCGTGCCGCCAGCGAAGAGGCCAATCACTTTGATCTGCTCTGCGACTGTCTGGAGGCGATGGACAGCCATTACGGGGCGTTGCCTGCCCATGCGGGCATGTGGCGGGCTGCCGAAGACACGGCTGACGATCTTTTGGGCCGGTTGGCCATTGTCCCAATGGTGCTTGAGGCCCGCGGTCTTGACGTCACGCCGGGCATGATCACGCTGTTTGAAAAGGCGGGCGAGGCGCAGACAGTGGCCGCCTTGAAGATCATCTATGCCGAAGAGGTCGGGCATGTCGCCTATGGATCAAAATGGTTCAACTTTTGCTGTGGGCGCGAAAATATTGACCCCAAAGACGTCTTCCACGGGCTTGTGCGCCGGTATTTCAAAGGCGGGCTTAAGCCGCCATTTAACGAAGAAAAACGGGCCGACGCCGGATTGCCGCCCGATTTCTATTGGCCGCTGGTTGATGATTAGGGTGTGTTGATCGCATGAACCATAACCGTTTATCACACAACGAAATTCACGATTTTTTGCATGAATTTCGACTTTTAAAATATTGATATATAGTGTTTATGGGCCTGTATCTCACGCGTTGCTACAACAATGGCCCATTCAGGCTGCTATAGACCACGCACAGCCTCCAGCACCGCGTCAACATGGCCGGGAACTTTGACCTTGCGCCAGACCTGCGCGATCTTGCCGTCGGCGCCGATCAGGAATGTTGCCCGTTCGATGCCCATATAGGTCTTGCCATACATGCTCTTTTCGACCCAGACGCCATAGCGTTCGCAGACGTCCCCCTCTTCATCGGACAACAACGCGATCTTCAAATCGTGTTTGGCCACGAATTTATCATGCTTTTTCACGCTGTCTTTGGACACGCCCAAGATCACTGTGTTCAGGCCGTCGAATGCATCCAGATTTTCGGTAAATCCGATGGCCTCCTTGGTGCAGCCGGATGTGTCATCGCGGGGGTAGAAATACAAAACAACGGTCTTGCCCGCAAAGTCGGATAGATTGACCATCTCGCCGCCATCGCGCGGCAGGCTGATCTGTGGGGCTGTATCGCCAACGGCGGGGCTATTCATCGCGGTTTCCTTTTTGCGAGAGCATATTCCTGGTTTTGTTTTAGTGCGCAACGCGCAAAGATAAAGGGATGACCGAGACGCCAGAGACCGAAAGCAAGAATGACCCGCCTGCGGTCAAGGTCCGGTCACGGCGCGGGATGCCGCGTTGGCGGTTTGCGCTGCATATCTGCACCTGGGTGATCTTTGCCCCGATCCTTTTTGCGGCGGCCATGGCTGTAATGATGGTGGATCGCGACATCACGGCACCATCCTGGATCGTCGCGCGGATCGAGGCGCGGGCCGCAGACCTGCTGGGCGGCGGTACCTTGGATTTTGGTCAGATCACCTTGCGGATCGGGGCCGACCTGCACCCGCGCGTCCGGCTGATTGACAGCCGGCTGACAGATGCCAATGGCGCGTTGATCAGCCGCATTCCCCTTGCCGAAGGGCTGATGTCCCCCCGCGGGCTGATCCTTAATCGTGAAGTCCTGATGCAGGATATCCACCTGACCGGCGCGCAGATCAATCTTCGGCGTGCGGCTGACGGATCGGTTGCGGTGGCTTTTGGTGCGGCAGAGGTGGGGCAGGCGCGGTCGCTTCCGGAATTGCTGGATCAGGTTGATCTGTTCTTTGAAAGACCACAGCTTGCCGCGCTGGAACAGGTGCGGGCCGATGGGCTGGTGGTGAATTTTGACGATGCCCGCGCTGATCGGACCTGGCTGGTGGATGGGGGCAATCTGTCGCTTGATCTGCGCGATGGGCAAACCGCCCTGAGCGGTGATTTTGCGCTTTTGTCCGGGCGGGATGTGCCCACAAATGTCAGCCTGTCCTATCTTAGCCCGCGGGGCGCGCGGTCTGCCCGGATCGGGTTGAATATCACCGACGCGGTCGCAAGTGACATCGCAACCCAATCGCCCGCCCTCAGCTGGCTGCGCGATATCGAGGCGCCAATGACAGCGGCACTGCGCACGACGCTGGATGATGACGGCAAACTTGGTCCGCTGAATGCGACCCTTGAAATTGGTGCGGGCGCGTTGCGCCCCAATGCCACGACCGAGCCTGTGCAGTTCACATCGGCCAAAGCCTATCTGAGCTATGATCCCAATCGTGACCGCATGGCGCTGAGCCAGATTGCGGTCGAAACCGAATGGGGCAGTCTGCGCGCGGATGGCGAGGCATATCTGCGCGAAATTCGCGACGGCTTGCCCCGTGCCTTGCTGACCCAATTCCGCTTTCGCGACGTCATATTACGACCCGGCGCGCTATATGACGCGCCGCTGCACCTGCCCCAGGCCGAGGTTGATCTGCGGGTGCGATTTGATCCGTTTTCGGTAGAGATCGGCCAGGCGGTCATCGTCGACGGGCAGACCCGGCTGCAGGCGCGCGGGGATATCGCCGTGGCAAGTGCCGGCTGGGATATCGCGCTGGATGCGCAGGTGGACCAGATCGCGCCTGAGGCGGTGCTGGAATACTGGCCAACGGGCATCAAGCCGGGAACCCGCCGTTGGGTCAGTCAGAACGTCACCGGTGGCGCCCTGCATGATGCCGCCTTTGCGTTGCGGATCGCGCCGGGGGTCAAAACCCGCTTTGCCGTGGGTTTCGGGTTTGAAGGCAGCCAGATCAAATTCATGCGTGACATCCCGCCCGTGCAGGACGCGGTCGGGACCGTTTCGATCATTGATCAACGCTTTGCCGCCGACCTTTATGCAGGCAAGCTATCGGCCCCGTTGGGTGGGCAAATTGACATGGCCGGGACCAGTTTTGTCATTCCCGATCTTGGGATACGCAATCCACCCGCAGTGCTTGATCTGAACGCCGCCAGTTCGATAACCGGGGCGCTGGCCGTTCTTAATCTGCGCCCCTTCCTTTTCATGGACAAGGCCAACCTGCCTGTCGTGCTGGCCGATGGTCGCATGGCGCTGACCGGCGATGTTGCCTTTCCGCTGAAGCCGCGCATGACGTCGGATGAGGTGACATTTGCCATGCGTGCCGAGCTGACCCGTGTGCGCAGTGACGTGTTGATCCCTGACCGCGTATTGGCCGCCCCGAAACTGACCGTTGATGTTGACAGGCAGGGGATTGTCATTGCTGGCCCCGCGCGCCTTGGGCGGGCGCAGATGGATGGGCGCTGGACACAGACCTTTGGAGCGGCGGCGGGCGGGCGCAGTAATCTGTCGGCTGATGTCGTCCTGTCGCAGGATTTTCTGGATGAATTCGGCATTGCCCTGCCGCCCGGCTCCGTCACCGGGCGCAGCACCGGGGCGTTGCAGGTTGATCTGCAGCCCGGGCGGCCGACCCGGTTTGGGTTGCGATCCAATCTGCGCGGTCTTGGCGTGACCATCCCCCCGCTTGGCTGGTCCAAACCGCCAGGAACGCAAGCCGCGCTGACGGTGCAAGGCACGTTGGGGCCGATCCCGCAGATTTCCCAACTTTCCATCAGCGGTGCCGGTCTGCAGGCCGAGGGGCGGATCACGCTGGATGGCAATAAACGGCTGGAGGCCGCGCAGTTCAGCCGGGTGCGGGTCGGTGATTGGCTGGATGCACCGATCACCTTGCGCGGGCGCGGGGCCGGTGCGCCTGTGGGGGTTGAGATCAGTGGCGGCGCACTTGATCTGCGCCGGGCCCGGTTTGGCGCGGGCGGGCGCGGCGGTGGACCGGTGCGGATTGCGCTGGACCGGCTGCAAATCACCGAAGGCATCGCCCTGACCGGCTTTGCCGGGAATTTCACGACTGCGGGCGGCTTTACCGGCCAGTTTGACGCGGCCATCAATGGACAGGCGGCCATTCAAGGCACTGTGGCGCCGCGCAATGGCCGCTCGGCCGTGCGGCTGCGCAGCAATGATGCAGGCGGCGTCGCCCGCGCTGCGGGGTTCATGCGCAACGGGGTTGGTGGCACGCTGGACCTGACGCTGTTGCCATCGGGCGGCGAGGGCACCTTTGATGGCGCCTTGATCGTACAGGGGCTGCGGGTGCGCGATGCGCCGGCGATGGCGGCCCTTCTGGATGCGATCAGCGTCGTGGGGCTTTTGCAGCAGCTTGATGGCCAGGGCCTTGCCTTTGACGAGGTTGATGCGCGGTTCCGGCTGACCCCGGCGCAGGTTATCATCACCCAGGCCAGCGCGGTCGGGCCGGGGCTTGGCATTTCGATTGACGGGCTCTACACGCTCGCCAGCAAACAACTGGATCTGCAGGGCGTCGTGTCACCATTCTATCTTGTGAACAGTATCGGTTCATTCCTGACCCGCCGGGGCGAAGGGCTGATCGGGTTCAATTTCAACATCACCGGCACGGCGAACGCGCCGCAGGTCAGCGTCAATCCGCTATCTGCATTCACGCCCGGTATGTTCCGCGAGATCTTTCGCAGGCCGCCACCACAGGTCACCAGATGAAGCTGAGCACCTTTGACTTTGCCCTGCCCGATGACCTGATCGCGACCCGGCCTGCCAGACCGCGCAGCGCCGCCCGCCTTTTGGTGGCTGATGGTGCCGCCGGGATCGCCGATCATATTGTGGCGGACCTGCCTGCGATCCTGCAACCGGGTGACCGGTTGGTCCTGAACGACACCAAGGTGATCCCGGCCCGCCTGAGCGGTTTGCGCAACCGCACCGGCGACGCAGGGGCCACCGCCGCACGCATCGAGGTGACATTGCTGGAACCCGCCGCCGACGGGGGCTGGTCCGCGCTGGTCAAGCCGTTGAAAAAGGTGCGCGATGGCGAGGTTATCGTGTTCTCTAACGATCTGTCCGCCACGGTATTGGGGCGGGGTGACGGTCAGGCACAGCTGCAATTCAACCTCAGCGGAGATGATTTTGATGCGGCATTGGCAGCCGTTGGGGCGATGCCATTGCCACCCTATATCGCCGCCAAACGACCCGCCGATGAGGCTGACAAACAGGACTATCAGACCTTTTGGGCGCGGCGCGCCGGTGCCGTTGCAGCCCCCACCGCGTCACTGCATTTCGACGGTCCGCTATTGGATGCGTTGGCCGCGCGTGGGGTGACGTTTTCGCATGTCACGCTGCATGTCGGGGCAGGGACGTTCCTGCCAGTCAAGGTTGATGACGTCCGCGATCACAAGATGCATGCAGAATGGGGCGAGGTCACCGCCGCTGCCGCCGCCGAGATCAATGCCACAAAGGCAGCAGGCGGGCGGATCATCCCGGTTGGCACAACTGCGCTGCGATTAATCGAAAGTGCAGCCCGGGACGGTACGTTGCGGCCATGGGAGGGGCCCACGGATATTTTCATCAAACCCGGTTTCGTATTCCAGCTGACCGATGGGTTGATGACAAATTTCCACCTGCCAAAATCGACGTTGATGATGCTTGTCTCTGCGTTGATGGGGGTGGAGCGGATCCGCGCGATTTATGCCCATGCGATTGGGCAGCGATACCGCTTTTTCTCTTACGGGGATGCCTCGCTGTTGCTTCCGGGGCCGCGGGACTGACAAAGGGCGCGGACAGGCGCGACGATGTCGCATCCGTGTGATGAAATATAAATCGAATCGTGACATAGGCGGCGTGAGATAGCGGGAAAGGCTGCGTGATGTTTCAGGTATTTACGGGCTCTTGGGCGCTGTTTCTGGGCATGTTCATGCTCATGATCGGCAATGGGCTGCAAGGCACGTTGCTGGGCTTGCGCGGGGATCAGGAAGGGTTCAGTACCCTGTCGCTTTCCATCGTCATGTCGGCGTATTTTCTTGGGTTTCTGTTCAGCTCGCGTTATACGCCCGAGCTGATCCGCCGGGTTGGGCATGTGCGTGTCTTTGCGGCTCTTGGATCAATGATTTCTGCTGTGCTGATCCTTTATCCGGTTCTGGTCGAACCCTGGGCCTGGACCATCGGGCGGGTCCTGATCGGGTTCTGCTTTTGCGGGGTCTACATCACCGCCGAAAGCTGGCTGAACGATGCCGCAAGCAATGAGACGCGCGGCAAGGCGCTGTCCCTTTACATGATCGTGCAGATGGCCGGCATCGTCTGCGCGCAATTTATCCTGAGCCGTGGTGACGTGTCGGGCTATGCCCTGTTCATTATCCCGTCGGTGCTGGTGTCGCTGGCCTTTGCGCCGATCCTGCTGTCGATCCGGCCGATGCCTGCCTTCGAGACGACCAAGCCGATGACGATCCGGCAGGTGATCAAAACATCGCCCCTGGCCTGTTTTGGCATGTTCATGCTGGGCGGTGTCTTTGCGGCACAGTTCGGCATGTCGGCTGTCTATGGTAACCGGGTGGGGCTGACCGTCGGGCAGATCACGTTCTTTGTATCGGCGATCTATATCGCGGCGTTGATCCTGCAATATCCCATCGGGTGGCTGTCGGACCGGATGGACCGGCGGCGGCTGATCATCTGGGTGTCCCTGATCGGCGGGCTGGGGTCGTTGATTGCGTTTCTGCTTCCGGGATATTTCGTTCTGATCGTGATTAGCGGGGCGCTTGTGGGTGGCACGTCGAACCCGCTCTATGCGCTTTTGATCGCCTATATGAATGACTACCTGGCCAAGGAGGACATGGCCGCAGCCTCGGGTGGGTTGCTGTTCATCAATGGTCTGGGCGCGATCATGGGGCCGTTGATTGTGGGGTGGATGATGGATGCGATTGGCGCCAACGGGTTCTGGTTGTTTACCGCTGCATTGATGATGGGCGTCGGGATCTACGGGCTGTACCGGTCTGTCCGGCGCAGCCGCCTGGATTGGGAGGGCGAAACCGTGCCCTATGCGCCAGTATCCGCCGCATCGACACAGATCGTGGCCGAGGTCGCACAGGAATACTATATCGACGCCGAGGAAGAGATTGTTGCAGATGCGACAGATCAACCCGCGTGACAGATCGAAAGATCATGTGATCGGGGTCAGGGGTTCCTGACTTGCCTGTCTGTGTCTTCTCTGTTTCGGTAAGCGAGGGGAGCATTGACAGGCATGGAGTGGTGCAATGGTAAGTAGCGAAGACGTTCTGGCATTCTGGCTAGATGAATGTACGCCCGCCGATTGGTACAAGTCCGACCCGGATTTTGATGCCCACATCCGGGACAGGTTCCTGACCACATGGGAAGAGGCGACACAGGGATCATTGGGTCTGTGGCTCACATTTCCCTCCGGGACGCTGGCCTATATTATTTTGACCGATCAGTTTCCGCGCAACATGTTCCGGGACGATGCAAAGGCCTTTGCAACCGATCCCTGCGCGCTTGCGGCGGCAAAAATGGCCATCGACCGGAATTGGGACATGAAGATCGACGAACCCGCGCGGCAGTTCTTTTACCTTCCATTGATGCATTCAGAGAATCTCAGCGATCAGGATCGGGCCGTGCGTCTGATCCATACCCGCATGCCGCAAGACGGCGACAGCAATCAGCAGCATGCATGTGCCCACCGCGCGGTCATCCGGGATTTCGGACGCTTCCCTTATCGCAATGCCGCCCTCGGTCGCAAAACAACCACGCAGGAACAGGCGTTTCTGGATGCGGGCGGCTATGGCACCGCGATCCGCGCGATCCAGCAGGCGGCCGAATAATCTGCCTTGCATTTCCTGCGGGGCGGCTATGACTGTGCTGCTCTAGAGGTTCCGACAAGAATAGTTTAGCGTTGAACCAAATTTTGATTTGGAGGACCAGCGCATGGCTGCGAAGAGCTTTGACTTGATCGTGATTGGGGCCGGACCGGGGGGCTATGTCGCCGCGATACGCGGCGCCCAGCTTGGCATGAATGTCGCCATTGTCGAACGTGAACATATGGGCGGGATCTGCCTGAACTGGGGATGTATCCCGACCAAGGCGATGTTGCGTTCGTCCGAAGTGTTCCACCTGATGCATCGCGCCAAGGAGTTCGGCCTGAAGGCCGACGGCGTCGGCTATGATCTTGATGCGGTTGTCAAAAGGTCCCGGCAGGTTGCCGGGCAGCTATCGGGCGGCATTGGTCACCTGATGAAAAAGAACAAGGTCACTGTCTTCATGGGCGAGGCTACGATCCCCGCAAAAGGCAAGGTCAGCGTGAAAGGCGAGAAGGGCAGCGAAGAGCTGACAGCCAAAAACATCGTGCTGGCCACTGGTGCCCGCGCCCGCGAATTGCCGGGGCTTGAGGCTGATGGCGATCTGGTCTGGACATATAAGCACGCGCTGACCCCCAAGCGGATGCCCAAAAAGCTGCTTGTCATTGGGTCCGGCGCCATTGGGATCGAATTTGCGAGTTTCTACAACACGCTCGGCGCTGACACGACGGTGGTCGAGGTGATGGACCGCGTCTTGCCTGTTGAGGATGCCGAGATTTCGGCCTTTGCCAAAAAGCAATTCACCAAACAGGGCATGAAGATCATGGAAAAATCCATGGTCAAGAAACTGGACCGCGCCAAGGGCAAGGTGACCGCCCATATCGAAACCGGCGGCAAGGTCGAAAAGATGGATTTCGACACCGTCATCAGCGCCGTTGGCATTGTCGGCAATGTCGAAAATCTGGGGCTGGAAGCACTGGGCGTTAAGATTGACCGCACCCATGTTGTCACCGATGAATTCTGCCGGACCGGCGTTGACGGCCTTTACGCCATTGGCGATATCGCCGGTGCGCCCTGGCTGGCCCATAAGGCAAGCCACGAGGGGGTCATGGTTGCCGAGCTGATGGCGGGCAAGCACGCCCATCCGGTCAAGCCCGAAAGCATCGCGGGTTGCACCTATTGCCATCCGCAGGTCGCATCCGTCGGGTATACGGAGGCCAAGGCGAAAGAGCTTGGATATGATGTGAAAGTTGGCCGCTTCCCCTTCATCGGCAACGGCAAGGCCATCGCCTTGGGTGAACCCGAGGGCATGATCAAGACCGTGTTTGACGCAAAAACCGGCGAGCTTCTGGGCGCGCATATGGTTGGTGCTGAAGTGACCGAGTTGATCCAGGGCTATGTTGTGGGCCGCCAGTTAGAGACTACAGAAGAAGACCTGATGAATACCGTCTTCCCGCACCCGACATTGTCAGAAATGATGCATGAAAGCGTGTTGGATGCCTATGGGCGCGTGATCCACATGTAGGGTTCCAAACGGCGCCGAATGATGATTAAAACCCCGCCCGCACAGGGTGGGGTTTAGTTTTTGGGGTCATATTGGGGGTCAGACAATCTGGCCGTGAACCCGATATTCTGAAAGTCGATTTCCCCATTGGATCCGGTCAGGAAGGCCGTCACCACCCGGGTGTTCATCGGCGATTTCAGCGGAATGGTCTGCGCCTTGATCCCCGGCCTGGTTCCAAGATCGGGGACCAGCGCATGTGTGCCAAGTTTTTCGCCTGCAGCGTCGAAAAACGTGAACAGCACAGCGTCAACATCATAGTCTTCGGATGTATAGTTCCAGAAATGCAGGGCGGTGATGTCGTATGAAACCCCAAGGTCAAACACCAGTTCCAGCCCGCCGCCCGGTTCCGTGGTCGTGTGCCAGATATGCGTCTGCTGGTTGTGGAATTCCTCAGCGTCTGCGGATGGGGCGTCGATCACCTTGTCAATTGTCGCGCCACCGTCAAATGTGTTGTTGTAGGAGCCTTGCGACGTGGCCAAGCCGACCTCGACATTGATGTTGGCGATATTTAAGTAAATCTCATCGCTCTGGGCGGCCACGGCAGAGGCGCTGCCAAACAAGTGGGCGAATAAAAGCAGGCACTTATAAACCATTCGACGCATGACCCAACCTGTTGGTGATTCAAATCCATGTGCGGTATTGGTAATATCATACACGATTTATTACCACGAGATTGTAACTAAATGCCTTGATCGGCGATAACTTTCCAGTGTGCGAAAATTTCCTTTCCATGTTCTTTAAATGTTCTCTAGACTTGCTGGCGGATGGCGAAAGCCCGTCTATGTTCCCACCTATCTGACAAGGGGTGCCTGATGGCCGAGCTGAAAAATATCGAAGTTCGTGGTGCGCGCGAACATAATCTCAAAAATATCGACGTGGATATTCCGCGTGATCAGCTGGTTGTCATCACCGGCCTGTCCGGGTCGGGCAAGTCCTCGCTCGCCTTTGATACGATCTATGCCGAGGGTCAGCGCCGCTATGTCGAATCCCTGTCGGCCTATGCCCGTCAGTTTTTGGACATGATGGAAAAGCCGGATGTGGATCACATTTCCGGTCTGTCGCCAGCGATTTCGATTGAGCAGAAAACCACGTCGAAGAACCCCCGTTCGACGGTGGGGACCATCACCGAGATTTATGACTATCTGCGTTTGTTGTTTGCCCGTGCGGGGACGCCGTTTTCCCCAGCCACCGGACTGCCGATTGAGGCGCAGCAGGTGCAGGATATGGTCGACCGCGTCATGGCGATGGAGGAGGGGACCCGCGGCTATCTGCTCGCCCCGATTATCCGCGACCGCAAGGGCGAGTACCGCAAGGAGTTCCTTGAACTGCGCAAGCAGGGCTTTCAGCGTGTGAAAGTGGATGGGGCGTTCTACGAACTCGATGAGCCGCCCACCCTGGATAAGAAATTTCGCCATGACATTGACGTGGTTGTTGACCGGATTGTCGTGAAGGAAGGGTTAGAGACCCGTCTGGCCGATAGTTTCCGGACGGCGTTGGATCTGGCTGACGGTATCGCCGTGCTCGAGACGGCCCCGAAAGAGGGTGACCCGGAACGGATTACCTTTTCCGAGAATTTCGCCTGTCCGGTGTCTGGCTTTACGATCCCCGAGATCGAGCCGCGCCTGTTTTCGTTCAACGCCCCTTTTGGGGCCTGTCCGTCTTGCGACGGTTTGGGCGTAGAGCTGTTCTTTGACGAGGCGCTGGTTGTCCCCGACGTGACATTGAAGATCGCTGATGGGGCGCTGGCACCGTGGCGCAAGGGGAAATCGCCCTACTTCCTGCAAACGATTGAGGCGATTGCCAAGCACTATGGCTTTAACAAGAACGCCCGCTGGAAGGATCTTGATCCGAAGGTGCAAGAGGTGTTTCTGCGCGGGTCCGGCAAGGAAGAGATCAAGTTCCGCTATGACGAAGGTGGCCGCGTTTATCAGGTGGAACGTGCGTTTGAGGGTGTGATCCCGAATATGGAACGCCGCTATCGCGAGACCGACAGCAATTGGATCCGCGAAGAGTTTGAAAACTACCAGAACAACCGCAATTGCGGAACCTGTGGTGGCTATCGTCTGCGCGAGGAAGCCTTGGCTGTAAAAATCGGCGGGTTGCATGTGGGCCAGGTGGTCCAGATGTCGATCAAGGAAGCCTATGACTGGTGTCAGGCTGTTCCTGAGGCGCTAAGCAAGCAGAAGAATGAGATCGCGCACGCCATCCTGAAAGAGATCCGTGAGCGGCTTGGGTTCCTGAATAATGTCGGTCTTGAGTATCTGACCCTGTCCCGCAATTCGGGCACTTTGTCGGGCGGCGAAAGCCAGCGGATCAGGTTGGCCAGCCAGATCGGGTCTGGCCTGCAAGGCGTGCTCTATGTGCTGGATGAGCCGTCGATTGGCCTGCACCAACGCGACAATGATCGGCTGCTGACAACGCTGAAAAACCTGCGCGATCAAGGCAATACAGTCATCGTGGTTGAGCATGATGAAGAGGCCATTCGCGAAGCCGATTATGTCTTCGATATCGGACCGGGGGCCGGTGTGCATGGTGGGCAGGTTGTGGCCAAAGGCACCCCGCAAGAGATCATGGCCGCCGAAGGGTCGATCACGGGCGAGTATCTTGTCGGCACCCGCGAGATTGAAGTCCCCACCAAACGCCGCAAGGGCAAAGGCAAGAAGCTGACCGTGGTCAAGGCCACGGGGAACAATCTGCAGAATGTAACGGCCGATTTCCCGTTGCAGAAATTCGTCTGTGTGACGGGCGTATCCGGCGGGGGCAAATCGACCCTGACGATTGAAACGCTGTTCAAGAACGCCTCGATGAAGCTGAATGGCGCGCGCCAGACGCCTGGGCCGTGTGAGACGATCAAAGGGTTCGAACATCTCGACAAGGTGATTGACATCGACCAGCGGCCTATTGGCCGGACCCCCCGATCCAACCCCGCGACCTACACGGGTGCCTTTACCCCCATCCGCGACTGGTTTGCAGGCATGCCAGAGGCCAAGGCGCGGGGGTATAAGCCGGGCCGTTTTTCCTTTAACGTCAAGGGTGGGCGTTGCGAGGCGTGTCAGGGTGACGGTGTCATCAAGATCGAAATGCATTTTCTGCCGGACGTCTATGTCACCTGCGAAACCTGCAAGGGTGCGCGGTATAATCGCGAAACACTGGAGATCAAGTTCAAGGGCAAGTCCATCGCGGATGTCCTTGATATGACTGTGGAAGATGCGCAGACCTTCTTTAGCGCCGTGCCATCCATCCGCGAGAAAATGGATGCGCTGATGCGGGTGGGTCTTGGCTATATCAAGGTTGGTCAGCAGGCCACGACCCTGTCAGGGGGCGAAGCGCAGCGGGTGAAACTGTCCAAGGAACTGGCCAAGCGATCAACCGGACGCACGTTGTATATTCTGGATGAACCGACGACCGGTCTGCATTTCGAAGACGTGCGCAAGCTGTTGGAAGTGCTGCATGAATTGGTGGATCAAGGCAATTCTGTCATCGTGATCGAGCATAATCTGGACGTGGTGAAAACGGCCGATCATATTATTGATATTGGCCCCGAGGGTGGTGATGGCGGTGGTCAGATCGTGGCCACAGGCACACCGGAAAAGGTGGCCGAGGTCGCAGAAAGCCATACTGGCCGCTATTTGAAGACGATGCTTGGCGCCCGTAAGGTTGCGGCGGAATAGCGCGGTTTTGGCAACATCAATGGCTGCGCGTGACCTTGTGGTGGCCCGGCCTCACGCCGCGTGCTAGTGCAGGCATTGCTGACTGCAAATAAGGAATGGATTGATGAAGCTTTCGCCGCTGGTGGTGATTGGATTGCTGGGGGCGACAAGCCTTGCAGCCCAAGAGGAAACCCTTGCATTTGAAGGGTTCCGCACGCTGACTGTCAGTGACGGGCTGCGCGCCCGCGTCGAAATTGGCGATACGTTTTCGGTCAAGACCCGTGGCATTCCTGATGACCGCTATGCTTGGAATATCACGCAAGAGGGTGCGGATCTGCGGGTTGGTCTTGATTTCACCTCTGACGGGTCGTTGATTGATATGAGCGATCGGTTCCGCATCGCGATCACCATGCCGCAGCTTGATCAGGTGGCCGCGCAAACCGGCGCGCATCTCGATATCATTGCCGAAGAACTTGATGGCATCACGGTTGAAGCGATGACGGGCGCGGGCGTCTGGCTGCGCAACGTGGAACTGGGCGATGTCAGCCTGTCTGCCAGCACCGGTGCCTCGGTCGAGCTGACGGGGGAATGCGCCGCCCTTGCGCTGACTGCGACGGATGGCGGTTTTGTGGATGCGGATGATCTGGAATGTCTGACAGTGGTCGCCGAGGCCCGCAATGGCGGATCGCTGCGTTATCATGCAGAAGAAACCGCAAGCGTGATTGCCACGGGCGGCGCCCGCGTCGTCGGCATGGGTGATGGCAAGATGCAGGATGCGCTGGTTTCCGGCGGCAGCAGTTTTTCTGTCCGTTAGGCTGATGCCGCGCGTGTGAATTGAACCCGGCGCGCGCTTTCGCTAGTCACACCACATGGAAACGTGACAAAGGCAACCGATATGACGAGAACCGCCGTAGCTTTGGCGATTGGTCTTGCGATGGCGGGGCAGGCCGCCCTGTCGCAGGAGGCAGCGCTTGACGTCGGACCCTTCCGCGCGCTTGAGGTGCAGGAAGACGTGCTGCTTGACGTCAGTATCGGCCCTATCCAGACCATCAACGCGACCCCGATCAAGGGCGATCTTGCCCAATTACGGACCCGCGAGTTTCTGCCATGGGTGGTCTTTGATCGCGACACCCGTTGGTTCATCTTTCCGCAATGGCGCGAAGACATCTTTCAGGTGTCGGTCGAGACGCCAGTGTTGAATGGGCTGAAGGCCTTTGACGGCGCGCAGGCCCGTTTTTCCGGCGATGCGGATCAGCGGCTGTGGATCGAAGCGGGTGCAGGCGGCGGCGTCGCGCTGGACGATGTTGTCGTGCATGAACTGACCCTTGTGGCCCGCGCGGGCGGGACGATCACGGCCCAAGGCCGCTGTGCCATGCTGACGATCCGGAACGAGGGCCTGTCAGTGGATGCCAGCGAACTGACCTGTGACAGTGTGGTGGTCAACGGGGACCCAGCGCATGTGACACTGGCTCCGGGAACGATTGTCGTCGATGCGCATCCGGATCCTGCCAGCTAGCTGTGCCTGCGGCTTTCGAACCGGGGCAGCATGGCCGAGAAATCCTTGCCTGCCCCATCCTCATCCTCGACGAATTGCGCGTATAGCGCGGTTGCGGCCTTGCCCATCGGGGTGTCCGCATCTGCTGCCATCGCTGCAACCTGGCTAAGCCGCAAATCCTTGAGCATCAGTTCCGACGCAAAACCGGGTTGGTAGCCGTTATCAGCCGGGCTTTGCGGCCCGATCCCCGGGGCGGGGCAATAGGCGTTCATCGTCCAGGAATATCCAGACGAGGTGCTGACCACGTCAAACATGGCCTGCCGGTCCAGCCCAAGCTTGTCTGCCAGCACAAAGGCCTCGCATGTGGCGATCATGGTCACCCCAAGGATCATGTTGTTGCAGATTTTTGCGGCCTGCCCGTTGCCGGACGGGCCGCAATGCACGGCCTTCTGGCCCATGATGTCAAAGAGTGGCTGCACGATCTCAAAGGCCTGCTCTGATCCGCCCGCCATGAAGGTCAAGGTCCCGTTGGTCGCCCCGCCGATGCCGCCCGAAACCGGCGCATCCACCGCCAGCAGCCCGGCTGATGCCGCCTGATCGGCCACCGCCCGGGCCGCGTCGACATCAACAGTCGAGCAATCCAGATGGACAGCACCTGCTTTCATCGCGGGATGGATCTGGGCTGCGACCGCGCGCAGGATATCCCCATTTGGCAGCATGGTGATGACGACATCTGCCCCATCGGCCACGGCGGCTGCATCTGCGGCCAGCGTCAGACCTGCAGGTTGCGCAACCGTGTCGAACCCTGTCACCTCATGCGATTTCGCCAGATTGGCGGCCATCGGCGCACCCATATTGCCAAGCCCGATAAACCCGATTTTCATGATTGATCCTCCCATTGCAGCGCATCCTCGCCCAGCGGGGCGGTCATGTGCAAGATATCTGCCTGCGGTACCTGTCGCGGGTCGCTGTGGCGCCAGGACGGGTTGCGATCCCGGTCGATGATGGCCGCCCGAATACCTTCGACAAAATCACCCTGCGCCCCGCAGCGAAAAGTATAGCGAAATTCGTGGTCCAGCGCCGTGCGAATATCCGGCGACTGCCGGACGGCAGTGATGATATCAAGCGCCACATGCAGCGCCAGCGGCGCATTGCGGGCCATGGCGTCAGCTGCTTTGGTCAATATCGGAGCGTCGGATTTTGCCAGATGCGTCAGGATTTGACCGATCTCAGCCTGCCCAAACGCCGCATCTATGTCGGGTTGTGCTGCCGCCAAACGGCTTTCCGGCGCCAATGTCTTGGGGATCGCGCTGATATCGCCGGTTTTTGCCAGCTCTGCCTGAAGCTCGGGCCATATCTCTTCTGGCAGGTAGTGATCCGCAAAGCCTGCAAAAATTGCGTCACCTGCTGTCATGCGCGCGCCTGTCAGTCCCAGATAGGTCCCGCAAAAGCCCGGCGCACCCGCAAGCAAAAGCGAACCACCCACATCAGGGACCAATCCGATAGAGCATTCAGGCATTGCGATCTGGCTGCTGTCACAGACGATCCGGTGACTGCCATGACAGCCCACGCCCACGCCGCCGCCCATGGTAAAGCCCTGCAGGAATGTGACGACGGGCTTATTGTATTCGGCGATCTTGGCGTTCAGCCGATATTCGTCCCGCCAGAACCGCTGCCCATAGGCGTAGTCACCGTTGCGGGCGGTCGCATACATTTCGGCAATATCGCCGCCGGAACAGAAAGCCCGATCACCGGCACCGTCGATCATCACCACTGCGACCTCCGGATCGTCCCGCCACGCGTCAAGGCAGGCCTCAATCGCGAGGCACATGTCCCAGCTGAGCGCGTTCAGCGCTTTGGGTCGGTTCAGGGTGATATGGCCCGCGCGCCCGGTCTTGCGGCTGATCAGATCGGTCATGAGGTCGGGTTCTGCCTTGTCAGGCCCGGCTGGCGGGTCATTGTAGCAGGTGCCGCGCGGTGATCAGCCGCATGATTTCATTTGTCCCTTCAAGGATCTGATGCACCCGCAAGTCGCGCACGATCTTTTCGATCCCGTAATCGCCCAGATAACCATAGCCACCGTGCAATTGCAGGCAGCCATCAGCAACCTGACTGCCCACTTCGGTGACCTGCTTTTTTGCCATGGCGCAGAATGCGCTGGCATCGGGGGCGTTGGTGTCCAGTTTCCACGCGGCCTGCCGCAGGAATGTACGCGCCGATTGCAGGTTGATTTCCATATCCGCCAGCCGGAACTGCAACCCCTGAAACTGGTCGATGGGTTTTCCGAAAGCCTTGCGTTCCTTCATATAGGCCAGCGTCTGGTCCAGCGCCGCCTGGGCTGCGCCCAATGAACAGGCGGCGATGTTCAATCGCCCCCCGTCCAGCCCGGCCATCGCATATTTGAAACCGTCCCCTTCGCGGCCAAGCAGATTGTCGCGCGGCGTGGGGCAGTCATCCATCTGCACCTGTCGCGTCGGCTGGGCACGCCAGCCCATCTTGTCTTCCAGCCCGCCGAAGCTCAGCCCCTCTGCGCCGTCCTCAACGACGACGGCGGTGATGCCTGCGGCGCCATTTTCGCCAGTGCGGGCCATGACGACATAGGCGTCCGAATAGCCGCCCCCCGATATGAACGCCTTGGTTCCGGTCAGGCGATATCCGTCGCCGTCCGGACTGGCCCGCGTCTTCAACGCCGCGGCGTCAGACCCTGAGCCCGGTTCCGTCAGGCAATAGGACAGCACCGTCTGCATGCTGAGGACATCGGGCATCATCCGCGATTTCAACGCATCCGTCGCATAGAGGTCGAGCATCTTGGCGCACATGTTGTGGATCGACAGGAAGGCGGCAACCGACGCGCAGGATTGCGACAATGCCTCGAATATCAGTGTGCCGTCCAAGCGTGACAGGCCCGTCCCGCCGACCTCTTCTGATACGTATATGCCGCCAAAACCCAGCTCGGCCAATTGCGGCCACAGCGCCTTGGGAATTGTTCCCTCGGCCTCCCATTCGCGCGCGAAGGGCGCGATATGTTCCTGGCCAAAGGCCTGTGCCATGTCAAAGATGGCGTTTTGTTCTTCGGTCAGTGCAAAGTCCATTTTGCCGCTCGCTCTAATAATTGAACACTTGTTCATATAATGCGTGACCGAGGCAAGGTTTGGCAAGAGGCAGTTATTATCAATTCCTTATTATTCTGTGTGGATAACAATGATGTCTGCAAAAGGAATCGCCTTTGTCACGGGAAATGATCGGTGTTCTTGTCATCCATGGCGTTGGCGGGCAGGGGGCGATGCCGCCACAAGCCACTGATAAGCTGACGTTTTCCCGGAACATGTCGCGCCGCGTCCGTCAGAAGATCGGCGCGGACGCCACGCGGATTTCCTGGCGCGAGGTGTTTTGGTCGGACATTCTGCAATGCCGTCAGCAGGCCTATATGGACAGTATCCGCGAGAAAACCAGCGCCGATGCGGCCCGCGCATTCATGATGGCAGCCTTGTCTGACGCGGCCGCCTACCGCAAAACCGCCGATGGTTCTGCCGCAATCTACGAGCAGATTCACGCCCGTGTCGAAATGGCCGTGCGTGATCTGGAGCGGGATATCGGCCCCGATGGTCAGATCCTGATCCTGGCGCATTCGCTGGGGGGGCATATCATATCAAACCACATTTACGATCTGCAGCGGTTTGCGGGCCGGTCAGGGCGGGGCAGGTTCGGCTCGCCCTTGCAGAATATGCGCACGGTTGCCGGACTGATGACATTCGGGTGCAACATCCCGATTTTCCTGTTTGGCCACAGGGCCGAAGATGTCAGACCCATCGGCTATCCCGGTGAGGATCTGCCCGAAGAGCGTCAGATCGTCACGTGGTGGCAGAATTTTTATGATAAGCAGGATATCCTGGCCTATCCGATTGGGCCTGTCGCACCGAGTTATGCTAAGATGGTTTCAGATCGGCATCTGCGTGACGTACCAATCAATCTTGGGGTGCCGGCAAAGTCAGGCTGGGACCCACTGTCGCATGGACGCTATTGGGAGGATGCGGAACTTATTGCGCCAGTTGTGCATTACCTAAGTAAGATGATGGTCTAGTCCCAGACCATCAGCTGGTCGCGCCTTGGCGCGGCATCGTCGGAGGGCGCAATTGCGCGTCCTCCGACAATCCATGCATATCCTTGTCAGATGCGCCTTATTCCATGACGGGGATCGAGAATTCCCCGCCCTCCTTGATCCCGGATGGCCAGCGGGATGTGATCGTCTTGGTGCGTGTATAGAACTTGAACGCATCCGGCCCATGTTGGTTCAGGTCCCCAAAGACCGATTTTTTCCAGCCCCCAAAGGTGTGATAGGCCAGCGGTACCGGGATCGGCACATTGATCCCGACCATGCCGATATTCACGCGGGCGGCGAAGTCACGGGCCGCGTCGCCATCACGGGTAAAGATTGCCGTGCCGTTGCCATATTCATGATCCATCGCAAGGCCCAGGGCCTCTTCATAGCTTTGCGCCCGGACGGTGGACAAAACAGGACCGAAGATTTCCTTTTTGTAGATGTCCATATCCTTGGTGACGTTGTCAAAAAGATGCGCACCGACAAAAAAGCCGTCTTCATATCCCTGCAGGTTGAAATTCCGACCATCAACAACAAGCTTGGCGCCTTGGTCGATCCCGCTTTGGACCAGTTTGCCGATATTTTCCTTGGCCGCAGCCGTGACAACCGGCCCGTAATCGACGTCATTGCCCGAGGTATATGGGCCGACCTTCAACGCCTCGACCCGTGGGACAAGCTTTGCCAGCAGCCGGTCGGCGGTATCATCGCCTACAGGCACAGCCACAGAAATCGCCATGCAGCGTTCGCCAGCAGCACCGTAGCCTGCACCAACCAATGCGTCGGCCGCCTGATCCATGTCGGCATCGGGCATGATGATCATGTGGTTTTTGGCCCCGCCAAAACACTGCACCCGTTTGCCCTGCGCACAACCGCGCCCGTAGATATATTCCGCAATCGGCGTGGACCCGACAAAGCCAACAGACTGGATGACGTCGTGATCCAGAATAGCGTCCACCGCTTCCTTGTCGCCGTTGACGACCTGCAGAATGCCCTTGGGCAGGCCAGCTTCTTCCAGAAGTTCGGCCAGCATAAGCGGCACCGACGGGTCGCGTTCTGACGGTTTGAGGATGAACGCATTGCCGCAAACGATGGCCGGCGCAAACATCCACATCGGGATCATGGCTGGAAAGTTAAACGGGGTAATGCCGGCGCTGACACCCAATGGCTGTTTCATCGAATACATGTCGATGCCAGGACCGGCCCCGTCGGTGAATTCACCCTTCAGCAGTTGCGGCGCCCCGATGCAATATTCCACCACTTCCAGACCACGGATCACATCGCCCTTTGCGTCGGGAAGCGTTTTGCCGTGTTCGCGCGAAAGCGCCTCGGCCAGTTTGTCCATGTCGCGGTGCAGCAGACTGACGAAACTCATCATGACGCGGGCGCGGCGTTGCGGGTTTGTCGCGGCCCATTCTGGCTGCGCCTTGGCGGCGATTTCGACGGCTTGTGCGAGTTCTGCGGCATTTGCCAACGGCACTTTAGCCTGCACTTCGCCGGTGGCCGGATTGTATACATCGGCAAAGCGCCCGGATTGGCCTTTGACATGCGCACCGTTGATGTAATGGGTCAGTTCTTGCATGGAGTCCCCCCTTTTGGTTGCGCGCAGTATAGGCTTGCATTTTTGGCGGTAAAAGCGGCAATAACTCAAAATCATTTTGCAAAAATGTAAGGATACTGGCGTGAACTGGGATGATATGCGTGTGTTTCTGGCGGTTGCGCGCGCCGAGAGCCTGACTGGCGCAGCCCCCGTTTTGCGGATGGATCCGGCCACGCTGGCCCGGCGGATTGGCCGGCTTGAGCGGACGCTGGGGGCCAGTCTGTTTGTGAAATCCCCGCAGGGTTATGCGCTGACCGATCTGGGCGAGCGGATGCGCGACCGCGCGGCTGATGCCGAAACGCAATTCAATCGTGCCATTGATGAAGGGCAGGGCGCGTCCGAGGCTTTGACCGGGCAAATCCGTATTGGCGCCCCGGATGGCGCCGCCAATTTTATTCTGCCCAAGGTCTGCGTAGCCATACAAGCCGCCAACCCAAAGCTGGAGGTGCAAATTCTGGCCCTGCCACGGGTGGTCAACCTGTCCCGACGCGAGGCGGATATGGCCGTGATGGTCAGTCAGCCCGTGGCTGGACGGCTGAGCGTGCAGAAAATCACTGATTATCAACTGCATCTGGCAACCCGAAGAGATGCGCCGCCAATCCGCAATCGCGACGATCTGCGCGGGCGCCCGATTGTGGGCTACATTCCGGATATGATCTTTGACAAGGAACTTGATTATCTGGGTGATCTGGCCGCCGGCGGCGTGAACCTTGCCTCGAATTCGGTTGCTGTGCAGTTGCAGATGCTGCGTCACGGAGGGGTCGGGGTTGTCCATGATTTCGTGATGCCATCAGCGCCCGAATTGCATCAGGTGCTGCGCGATGTGTTCTCGCTCCGCCGGTCATTCTATCTGGTCCGGCACAGTTCCGACCGGCATTCCGACCGGCTTACCCGGTTTTCGACCGCACTGATGCAGGGCATGCAGGCAGAGGTTGCCCGGTTGGAACAACGCGCACGCTTGACAGGCAGCACTGTCATTTGACACGCTGAGGTCATGTCATCGGTAAGGAGGCTACCACATGATCGTATCGCAAATTCTGAAATCAAAACCGGATGGTGGCGTGATTTCTGTAAAACCCACCGATCATGTGAACGATGCCGTCAAGCTATTGTCCGAAAAGCGGATCGGGACTGTTGTGGTATCGCAGGATGGTCGATCTTTGGATGGGATCCTGTCCGAACGCGATATCGTGCGCGAAATGGGCAAACGCGGTATCGGTTGTTTGAGCGAGCCGGTCAGCGACATGATGACCGCCAAGCTTGTCACATGTTCGCCGACAGATAGTGCCGACGCGGTGCTTGAAATGATGACAAATGGCCGGTTCCGCCATCTGCCCGTGATGGACGGCGAAGGCATGATTGGCCTGATTTCCATTGGTGATGTGGTCAAGGCCCGTCTGGCCGAACTTTCGATGGAAAAGGATGCCCTGCAGGGCATGATCATGGGTCACTAGCACCTCGGCTTGCCAAGCCGACGGATTTGTTGTTGCTTGTGCGGCGAATGAAAAGGGGGGCGTGATGCGCGTTGGACTTTACCCGGGCACATTTGACCCCGTCACACTTGGCCATATTGATATCATCCGGCGTGCCGCATCGCTTGTGGACAGGCTTGTCATCGGTGTTGCGATCAATCGTGACAAGGGGCCGCTGTTCTCGCTTGAGGAACGTGTCGCGATGATCGAGGCAGAATCGGCCCCGCTGGCCGCCGCCACAAATTGCGAGATCGTCGCGCATCCATTCGAGAATCTGTTGATTGATTGCGCCCGCGACGTGGATGCGACCGTGATTATTCGCGGCCTGCGTGCGGTGGCGGATTTTGAATATGAATATCAAATGGTTGGTATGAACCGGGTGCTGGATGACAGTATCGAAACCGTGTTTTTGATGGCCGAGGCGCAGCATCAGGCCATTGCCTCGAAACTGGTCAAGGAGATCGCCCGCCTTGGCGGTGACGTTGCCCAATTCGTCACCCCAGCGGTCAATGCCGCGTTGCGCGACCGATTTGGCGCTTGAACTGGCTCTGGGCTGTGGGCGGTCTGTATCTTCTTTATGCAGCCGCGATGGTGCTTGCGCATCCCAAGCTGATCTACCCGTTTGGGCCAGACGTTTTTGATGCCCCCGGCTGGACGCAGGCGCAGGTCACCGACCGCGCCGTGTCGATTGCCCAATGGGACGGGACAGATGACGTGGCCGTCCTGTTTTTCATGGGCAATGGCGGGGCGCTGGCCTATTTCACCTACACGCTGAATGCGCATGTTGATGCGGGCCGTACCGTTGTGGCGATGGAATATCCGGGCGGCGGCGGCATACCGGGCAAACCGTCCGAGGCCGGGCTGAAGGCTGATGCGCTTGCGACCTATGATTGGTTAGCCAGCCAGCATGATGGGCCGATTGTGGTGCATGGCTATTCGATGGGGACAGGCATCGCGCAGCACGTCGCGGCCGAACGCGCCGTGTTCGCCATTATTCTGGACGCCCCATTTGTCAAAATGTGCGAACTGATGACCAAGGCCGCATGGCTGCCCGCCTGTTACATGCCAGGCGTGCAAAAGTGGAATTCTGCGGCCCTTGTTCCGCAGCTGAACGCACCCGTGCTGTTGCAGCATGGCAGTGCGGATCAGTTGATCCCGCTCCGTCAGGGCGCGCGGCTTGCCGCATTGATGCAGGCAGAAGGTCTGGATGTCGATTTTCACGCTGTGCCGGGTGCCACCCATAGCAATTTGGCCGGGCAGCCGGGATACCGTGATCGGATAGATCGGTTTCTGTCGGATGTCCTGAAATAGGAAAGCCGCCCCAATGGAGCGGCTGGTTTTCAGCTTATCCTACAGCCGTTTAGCCGTAGATGGCCTTGCTGGCCGTGATGGCCGCATCTTCGCGGAAAAGTCCCAGATCAATGGCTGTTTGCTGGGGCATATCGCGCAGCTGTCGCTTGAGGCGCGTGTAAGCCACGCGTTTCTGGACGGCGGTACGAACTGTGTTCAAGACGGTCATTTGCGTGCTCCTTACTTGGTCATCGCGTTTCGGTATACACAAAATCTAGCCATGCTGCGTCGCGGCACAAGTCGCGTATTTGTGCTGCCGGTTATGCTGCAGATGCATAGCGGGCCGGGATTGTACCCGCCGCTGCACATCTTTCAGGCAAAGCCCCCACAAAAGAACGCCGCCCTGCATGGCAGGACGGCGTTATGTGAATTGCGCCGCTGGAGACGGGGTTTAATGCCCCGGCGGGCTTGATTAGATCAGCTTGCCCATCGCGATGGCAGTGTCGGCCATCCGGTTGGAGAAACCCCATTCATTGTCATACCAGGTCAGAATGCGCACCATATTGCCATCCAGAACCTTGGTCTGATCGAGATGGAAGATCGACGAATGCGGATCGTGGTTGAAATCAGAGCTGACCATCGGCAGGTCCGTATAGCCCAGAATACCCTTCAGCGGGCCATCGGCGGCGGCGATGATCGCATTGTTCACCTCTTCAACGGTGGTCGCTTTTGTGGCCTCGAATGTCAGATCGACAACGGACACATTTGGCGTCGGAACCCGGATTGCAACGCCGTCCAGCTTGCCGTTCAGTTCCGGAAGCACCAGACCAACCGCCTTGGCGGCACCGGTGGAGGTTGGGATCATCGACAGCGCCGCAGCACGTGCGCGGTACAGATCCTTATGCATCGTATCCAGCGTTGGCTGGTCGCCGGTATAGCTGTGGATCGTGGTCATGAACCCTTTGGTAATCCCCATCGCGTCGTTAAGGACCTTGGCGACAGGCGACAGGCAGTTTGTGGTGCAGGACGCGTTGGACACGACCAGATCGTCGCTGGTCAGAACGTCATGGTTCACACCGTAAACAATTGTTTTATCGGCATCTTTTCCGGGTGCAGAGATCAGCACCCGGGATGCGCCATTGTCCAGATGCGCCTGGCAGGCTTCCTTGTTTGTAAAGATACCGGTGCATTCCAGGACCACATCGACATCCGCCCATGGCAGCTCGGCCGGGTTGCGGATGGCTGTGACTTGCATCGGGCCACGCCCCACGTCAATTGTGGTGTCCGTCGTGGTCACGGTCGCGGGAAAGCGCCCATGCACACTGTCGAACCGCAACAAATGCGCGTTGGTCTCAACCGGTCCCAGATCGTTGATGGCGATCACCTCGATATCGGTGCGCCCACTTTCGATGATGGCCCGCAAAACATTGCGGCCAATCCGCCCAAATCCGTTGATTGCTACTTTGACGGCCATTGCCTGTCCTCCTGTGCATTCATGTTGGCGCTAACATTGCGATTTGCGCGGAAAGGTCAAGGCGATGTTGCGCCGCGCGCTAGCGCCAGAATGCAATATATTGTGTCAGATCTATCAAGTGCCGCATCACAAACTGCGGCACATCCCAATGGAGCACAAACTGATCCAACATCAAGCCAGCAATGATCAGGATCCCAAGGGAAAGCGCGATAGTATTGGTCATGATGCGGGTCTAGCCCTCTGCACGGCGATTGGCAAAGCCCGTTTAGGCCTAAGGCAGAACTGTTAAGGCTTGTTTGCCGTCAGGGCAGGGACCTAGTGAACCCGGCCCATCGTCGCCGCCACATCGGCCATGCGCGCCGAAAAGCCCCATTCGTTGTCGTACCACGCCAGAACGCGCACGGTTTTGCCGCCGACAACCTTGGTCTGTTCGGGCGCGAAAATACAGCTTTGTGTGGTATGGTTGAAGTCAATGCTGACCTTGGCCTCGGCATCATAGGCCATGACCATGCCCATATACCCCGAAGCGGCCTCGTTCACGATGGCGTTGATGTCATCCACTGTCACGGATTTACCGGCCTCGAAGGTCAGGTCGACAGCACTGACATTGGGGGTAGGGACCCGGATTGCGGTGCCGTCGAGCTTGCCGCTGAGTTCCGGCAGCACCTCGCCCAGGGCCTTGGCCGCCCCTGTGGATGTGGGGATCATTGCCATCGCGGCAGCGCGCGCGCGGTATAGATCACTGTGCCGCCGGTCCAGCGTTGGCTGGTCGCCAGTATAGCTGTGAATGGTTGTCATGATCCCGCGTTCGATACCCACGGCGTCGTTCAGCACCTTGGCCAGTGGTGCCAGGCAATTCGTGGTGCAGGACCCGTTGGACACCATCCGGTCGCTGCCCGTCAGGTTGCGGTGGTTGACCCCGTAGACAATGGTCTGGTCTACGTTCTTGGCAGGCGCAGAGATCAGGACCTTGCGCGCGCCGCGATCCAGATGAACGCTGGATTTGGTGCCATCATTGAATTTGCCCGTGCATTCCAGCACCACATCAACCCCGTCCCAATCCAGCGTGGATGGATCATAAGTTGACATCACATCAATGGGGCCACGTCCCAGATCAAGGGTATTGTCCTTGATCGTGACCGGGTTGCCGAACCGGCCGTGGATACTGTCATATTTCAGCAGATGAGCGTTTGTCTCAATCGGGCCGGTTGCGTTGATCTTGACGACTTGCACGTCATTGCGGGCGGCTTCGGTGATATGGGCAAGGGTGCAGCGCCCGATGCGGCCAAAGCCATTGATGCCGATGGTGACTGTCATACTCTTTACCCTCATACCTGCTTTGGGTGCAGGTATAGGCGTGTGGTTGATACGCTGCCAACCGCCAAAACCTTGTAAAGACAATATGTTAGCGATAAAGTTTGCTGTTTGCGCTAACTGGTGACGCTAACGGAACCCGCGTTCGATCCGGCGCAGCTCTGCCACGGTGTAGCGGGTGGCGCGCGGGTCGTTGCGCCCCGGGACAAACATCGGGTCAGTTGTCACGCAACGCGCACCACAAATCAGATCTGCGACCCCGGTTTGGCCATCAATCCGCCATAGCCGCCCGCCCGGGGTGCTGACATAATCGTCAAGCAGGAATGCACGCGCACTGGTGATATCAACGGAAGACGGGATTTCGTTAAGGTAATTTGGCAGATATCGCCCATGGGTGTGATATGTGGCTACGGCGGTCTCGGCGACCTGATAGGCGCATCCATCAGCAGTCCCGCGCACCGGTGGCGTTGCCGCCAGCGTGCCATCCACGCGCTTGATGAAATTCCCGCAATATTCCCGCCCTTGCGAGATTGAAAGCGGCTGAAGCTGGTCCAGAAACCGCTGCGCAAACTGGTCTATATCCGTTGCGGGTACTACGGCAGCCGGCGGTGGTGCAGGCGCGGCTTGCGGGGCCACACAGGCGGTCAGTGCTGTGGCTGCCAGCATGGCAAGGCCCGCAAGGCGTGAACGGTACATGTGATCAGGCTCCGTCAGCGATATGACCGGCATGCCCCATCGCAGACCAGTTGTTGCAAGCGCGGCGGCAACATGTCTTTGCCGCCGCGTCCCATATTATCCGATCAACGCCTTGACCGCCGCGGCCGTGTCCGCCGCCGTAATGCCGAATTCTTCGAACAGTTTCGCAGCGGGCGCGGATGCGCCAAAGCCCGACATGCCGACAAAACCAGCCTTCTTGGCGTTTCCGCGCTCGCCAAGCAACCACTGGTCCCAGCCCAGACGCACACCGGCCTCGATCCCGATCCGCACAGGGCCGGCTGGCAGCACACGTTTGCGATAGGCCTCGTCCTGTGCTGCGAAAAGCTCCCAGCATGGCATTGAAACAACGCGGGTGCCGATCCCTTCGGCCTCAAGCAGGTCGCGCGCGGCCATGGCCACCGAAACTTCCGAGCCTGTGGCCATCAGGATCGCCTGCCGCTTGGCCGTTGCATCCGCAAGCACATAGGCACCCTGGGCTGTCAGGTTCTTTGTCTTGTGCTCGAGCCGGACGGTGGGCAGCCCCTGCCGGGACAGGCACAGCACAGACGGCGTTTTTGTCGATGTCAGCGCCATTTCCCAGGCTTCGGCTGTTTCGATTGTATCTGCCGGCCGGAAGACATTCATGTTTGGGGTCGCGCGCAGCATTGCCAGATGTTCGACAGGTTGGTGGGTGGGGCCGTCTTCGCCCAGCCCGATGCTGTCATGGGTCATGACATAGGTTGTCGGCACACCCATCAAGGCGGACAGGCGCATCGCACCACGCGCATAGTCGGTAAAGCACATGAACGTGCCGCCATACGGCCGCGCACCACCATGCAACGCCATCCCGTTCATTGCTGCAGCCATCCCGTGTTCGCGGACGCCGTAATAGATATAACGCCCTTTGCGATTATCGGGGTGGAACACGCCAAGGTCGGCAGTTTTCGTATTGTTCGACCCGGTCAAGTCGGCCGATCCGCCAATTGTTTCCTTCATGATCGGATTAACCACTTCCAGTGTCATTTCGGAGGACTTCCGGGTCGCGACCTTTGGCTGGCTGTCGGTCATCTGCTTTTTGAACGCACGGATCGTTGCGGAAAGCCGTTTGGGGGCTTCACCTGCATAGGCCCGGGTGAATTCGGCTTGCTTGGCAGCGGACAGGGCGGCAAAACGGTCTTCCCATGCGGCCCGGGCCGCGGCACCGCGTGCGCCCATCGCCTCCCACTGGGATTTGACCCCGGCGGGGATTTCGAATGGCCCATATGTCCAGCCATAGGCGTCCTTGGTCGCCTGAAGCTGTGCTGCATCCGTCAGCGCGCCATGCCCCTTAGAGGTGTCCTGTGCTGCATGGCCCAGGGCGATATGGGTCTTGCAGGCAATCATGGACGGGCGCGGGTCTTTCTTGGCGGCGGCAATGGCTGCGTCAATGGTCGCCGGGTCATGCCCATCAATGGATTGCACATGCCAGCCCGACGCCGCAAAGCGCGCGCCCTGATCGGTGATATCGGCCATATCGACCGTCCCGTCGATGGTGATGTTATTATTGTCGAAGAACACAATCAGGTGGCCCAGCTTTTGCATCCCGGCCAGCCCGATGGCTTCCTGGCTGACGCCTTCCATCAGACAGCCATCACCTGCCATCACATATGTATGGTGATTGATGATCTTCTTGCCCCAGGCCGCACGCTGGATTTCTTCGGCAATGGCAAAGCCGACGGCGTTGGCGATCCCCTGACCCAGTGGGCCGGTTGTTGTCTCAATCCCGCGGGCATGGCCAAATTCCGGATGGCCGGCGGTGCGCGCACCCCATTGGCGGAAATCCTTGATCTGCTCCAGCGGCATGTCTTCGTAGCCGGTCAGGTACATCAGCGCGTACAGCAACATCGACCCATGCCCTGCGGACAGGATGAACCGGTCGCGATCTGCCCAATCAGGGGCCTTGGGGTCAAAATTCAGATGGTTTTCGAAAAGAACGGTTGCCACATCGGCCATGCCCATCGGCATGCCCGAATGGCCGGAATTCGCAGCAGCGACCGCATCAAGGGTCAATGTGCGGATGGCGGCGGCTTTCATCCAGTGATCGGGGTTCGCTGTGCGCAGTGCTGCAATATCCAAGGTTTTGTCCTGTTAACAAAATGTGAATGACACGGGTCAGGCAGCGTCATATCAGGGCAGCCCTCAAGATCAAGCATCGCCGTGCCTGATTGGTCGGTTGTTTGCCGCGCCCATCGCGATGCCGTACCCTTTCGGGCAAGAGTACGATTCGCGGTTTGGGATTGTTTCCACGCTGTTGCGATGCGGACTTCATTTGAGGCGGCAAAATTGTCGCGTGGGGCAAGCTCCGGTCACATGGGGCGAAAGGACAGGCAAATGGAAGATATCGGAGCGCTGGAAAGCCGGATTTTGGCGGCGCTGGACCGGATAGGGACAGCGGCTGGGGCAAAAGGCGGTGGCGATGAACAGGCCGCGTTGAGCAAGGCCCTGGCACATGAGCAGGCCAAGAATGTCGAATTGATCGACAGCGCACGTGCGCTAAAAGATCGCCTGGATGCTGAAATCGCGCAACTGACCGACAAGTTGGCCGCCCAAACAGCGCAGATCGAGCAGCTTGATACCGACCTGCAGCGCCTGCGCGCATCGAACACCCAACTGCGCGAGATGAATGCCGATATGCGGCAGGCCATTACCACCGGCAAATTCCCCGAGGTCGCGGATGCCGCCAAGGATGCGGAAATTGCAGCCCTTGCCGCACAACGCGCTGCTGACGCCGCCGAGATCGAGGCCGTTCTTGGCCAACTGACACCCTTGCTGGAGGAGGCCGCGCATGCCCCAGGTTGAGATCAAGATCGGTGGACGTGTCTTTGAAGTGGCTTGTCAGGAAGGCGAAGAGCATTTTCTGCAATCTGCTGCGGCCATGCTGGATGGCGAGGCCGCGCATCTGTCCGACCAGATCGGTCGCATGCCCGAGGCGCGCATGCTGCTGATGGCGGGCCTGATGCTGGCGGACAAAACCGCCGGGCTGGAAGAGCAACGGAAATCCGCCGAGGCCGAGGCCGCAAAACTGCGTGCCGAGATCGAAACACTTCAGGCACGGCCCGCGCCGGAACCCGACCGGGTCGAAGTACCGGTTGTGCCTGCCAATGTGACAGACGCGCTGGGGGAAATCGCAGCCCGTGCCGAGGCTTTGGCCGCGCAGCTTGAGGGTGCATCGTCCTGACACGGGGCATGTCCGCGGGCGGTTGGGCTCTTGGCGTCACTGGTGTGCGGCGTGTTTGAATGGTCTCTATAATGAAGCGGCAGGATACGTGCGCTATATAAGCCAGACCAACAAAGGCCACATCATATGATCGCTTATGTCACCGTCGGCGCTAATGATCTGGGCAAAGCCAGACGGTTCTATGCTGCGTTTTTGCCCACGCTTGGCTATGATTTCAAAGAGGGGCCCGAGGGCCTGAGCTACGCCTTGCCTGTCCCGCCGGGCCAGTCCCCAGTTTCGCCTGATTTCTACGTTAAGCCGCCCTTTGATGGGGCGTCTGCATCGGCCGGGAATGGTGCGATGGTCGCGTTTGAGGCCCGCAATCAGGCCCAAGTGCGCGACCTGCACGCGGCGGCCCTTGCCGCTGGTGGTGTGGATGAAGGTCAGCCGGGCTTTCGCGCGTCTTATGGGCCGCGTTTTTATGTGGGCTACCTTCGCGACCCGCAGGGCAACAAAATCGCGCTATTCTCAAGCAATCCGAACGAGCCGGGGCGCGACGGATAGGCCGGCCTTGGCGGACCGACCTTGCGCCGATCAGGCGTTGGCTTCGCGGATTTTGTCGGCGGCTTCCTGGTCGAAGGTCACGCCATTTTCCGAAAACAACGTGTCAAGTTCGCCTGACAGGGTCATTTCGGTGATGATGTCGCAACCGCCCACAAACTCACCCTTGACGTAAAGCTGCGGGATTGTGGGCCAGTCGGAATAATCCTTGATCCCTTGACGGATCGCGTCATCGGCCAGCACATTCACGTCGCTATATTCGACGCCCATGAAATTCAGCACGCCTGCCACGCGGGACGAAAACCCGCATTGCGGCATCGTCTTGGTGCCTTTCATGAACAGGACAACATCGTTTGCGGTGACGGTTTCTTTGATCTGGTCTTGGGCTGTCATAAGTGACTACTCCGGTACTTTCGTGGTCAGGCCGAGCGCGTGAATTTCGCCGCTATCGACTTTGGGTTTGATGACGGCCATCACGGCCCGTTGCTGTTGGATGCGGTTCATGCCGCGGAAACTTTCGTCAATGACCAAGCCCTGAAAGTGCACGCCATCATCCCCCTCGATCTGGATCGTGGCATCCGGAAAGCTTTCGCGCAGCAGCATTTCGATTTCGTGGGCGGTGATTGGCATTGGTGTCCTCGTCTTTGATCTCAATCTAGGGGCGCATCCCGCGGGGGACAAGGCGCAGTCGGTACCATGTGGTCCAGATCAGGCGACTGCGGCCTCAAATGCGCTGCGGAATATCTGCGCCAGATCAGCAAGAGGCGCTGTTTGCCCCCCAAAGCCAATCTGATCGCCGCCGGCCTTTCCGATGGTCGCCAGTGTCAAACCCGCCTGACCGGCAGCAAGCATCAAGGCCTCGGCCTGATCGAAATTGCACGCAATCAGATAGCGTGCCTGATCTTCGCCGAACAGGGTCGGGGTGTCGTCGATATCGAGCTGAACACCGACGCCCGCAGCCTCGGCCAGTTCAAAGGCGGCGAGGGCCAGACCCCCATCGCTGAGGTCGGTACAGGCGGTGATCAATGCATGATTGGAGCGGATAAAATCGCCATTGGCCTTTTCCTGCGTCAGATCGACAGACGGCGCGTCCCCGTCGGCGCGCCCGTAGACTTCGGCCAGGAACGCCGATTGGCCCAGATGTCCGGTGGTTTCACCCAGCAAGAGCAGAACATGCCCATCGCGGATGATCCCGTTAATCATCTGATCAGGGTGGTTGATGATGCCGACCGCGCCAATTGTCGGCGTTGGCAGAATGCCGGTGCCGTCTGTTTCGTTATAAAGTGAGACGTTGCCGGAGACGATGGGCATATCCAGCGCCTTGACCGCTTCACCGATCCCTTGAATGGCCCCGACGAATTGCCCCATGATCTGCGGCTTTTCGGGGTTTCCAAAGTTCATGTTGTCGGTGGTGGCCAGTGGGGTCGCCCCAACCGCGGTCAGATTGCGATAAGCCTCGGCCACGGCTTGTTTGCCGCCTTCGACAGGGTTGGCCTTGACGTAGCGGGGGGTCACATCGCTGGTGAAGGCGAGTGATTTATCGGTCCCGTGGACCCGCACGATGCCGCTGCCCGCGCCCGGCGTGCGAGCGGTGTCGCCCATGACCTGTTGGTCATATTGTTCATAGACCCAATGCTTGGCCGCGTAATTCGGGCTGCTGATCAGTGCCTTCAGACCGTCAATAGGGTGCACGCCGGGGATGTCGCCCAGCGGGTCAGCGGCTGGTGTGGGTTCCCATGGCCGGTCATATTCGGGGGCGGAGCCGGAGAGGGTGGCAAGCGGCAGGTCTGCTTTGATTTCTCCGTTGTGTTGGACAATGAACCGGTCCTCGGCAATCGTTTCGCCGACAATGGCAAAATCGAGGTCCCATTTTTCGAACACGGCCCGGGCCTCGGCTTCTAGCTCTGGCTTGAGGACCATCAGCATGCGTTCCTGACTTTCAGACAGCATCATCTCGTAGGCGGTCATGTTGTCTTCGCGTTGTGGTACGGCGTTCAGGTTCAGTTTGACCCCAAGCCCGCCTTTGTCGCCCATTTCCACTGCAGAGCAGGTGAGGCCGGCGGCCCCCATATCCTGGATCGAGATCACGGCGCCAGTTGCCATCAGTTCAAGGGTCGCTTCCATCAGACGCTTTTCGGTGAACGGGTCACCGACCTGGACGGTAGGGCGTTTTTCCTCAATCGTGTCGTCAAATTCGGCGCTGGCCATGGTGGCACCGCCGACGCCATCACGCCCTGTTTTGGCACCCAGATAGACGACCGGCATGCCGATGCCAGAAGCGGCGGAGTAGAAGATCTTGTCGGCATCCGCGAGGCCTGCGGCAAAAGCATTCACAAGGCAGTTGCCGTTGTAAGCCGGATCAAAACGGACTTCGCCGCCGACCGTGGGCACGCCAAAACAGTTGCCGTAGCCACCGACGCCAGCCACAACGCCGTTGACGAGTTGCTTGGTTTTAGGGTGATCGGGTTCACCGAAGCTAAGGGAATTCATCGCTGCAATAGGGCGCGCACCCATCGTGAAGACATCACGCAGGATGCCACCCACGCCGGTCGCGGCCCCCTGATAGGGTTCGATATAGCTGGGGTGGTTGTGGCTTTCCATTTTGAACACAACGGCCTGGCCGTCGCCGATATCAACCACGCCCGCGTTTTCGCCCGGGCCGCAGATGACTTGAGGGCCTTCGGTCGGCAGAGTGCGTAGCCATTTCTTGGATGATTTGTACGAACAATGTTCGTTCCACATCGCCGAGAAAATGCCGAGTTCGGTAAAGCTGGGCGTCCGACCGATGATGTCGAGAATGCGTTGGTATTCATCGGGGCTGAGCCCATGGGCGGCGATCAGATCATCGGTGATGGCTGGTTCTTGCATTCGTGTTCCCCTCAGACGCTTGGGCGACCCTTTATGCCAAGGGGCGGACGGGGGCAACGGGTTAGCGTTTGTGCGCCGCGCCGGCCGGACAACGCGGCAACAAAAAAGCCGGGCGAGGGGCCCGGCTTGGATCTTGGGTGCTGGAAGGACGTCAGAGGCTGTCGATAAAGTCGTTCACTTCTTTCTTGGCCTGTTCCTTGGATTTTCCGTATTTGGCCTGAATCTTTCCTTCCAGCGCTTCGCGGTCGCCTTCGACCTGATCGAGTTCGTCGTTGGTCAGGTCGCCCCATTTCGATTGGGCTTGGCCTTTGAATTGCTTCCAGTTTCCTTGGATTTGGTCCCAGTTCATAACGTACTCCCTTACATTGCGTTGACACCGGACAAACGCGGCAATGCAGCGGACGTTCCGCCTGAGCGAAAAAAAAAGCCGGGCACGAGGCCCGGCGAAGTCCAACAGGGAGGTGAAGATGATGCGCTATTCAGCAACATCGCCTTCGATTGATGAGATAGGGTGCGTTATTTGACCAATCAAGAAAAAATCGGATGAAAGTTATGCAAAGCCGCCATGTGTTGCGTGCATGGCTCATAAGGTGTTGTGGTTTAAATCGGTCACAACGCGCCGGAAATTAGACCCTGCACAAGCAAGAAGGTCTGGTAGTGCTTTGAAATTATGGCGTTTTGCGGAAAGTCAACCTATAGAATATCTATATCTCTCAAATCATCTTTAAGCTGTTTGGCCGTCTGGAAAAGAATTCCATTGATGCCAAGTCTTTCAGCACCAGCGATATTTTTTGGGCTGTCGTCAATAAATAGGCAATCCTGTGGCCGCAATGCATTACGTGCGAGCAACAGTTGGTAGATCGCGGGCGCAGATTTCACTTTGTCTCAGCGGCGTGGGCCGCTTGTCCTTAGAACACCATGGCCTACGCGTCCCAAACCACTGATATTTTGTGAAATCTGCGCTGGCGACATGGAATGGATGGGTCCTGACCACTAAGCAGTGGCGGCCTCCCTGATCTTGCGGCGGTGTGTAATGATCTCGTCCTGGACGAAATCGCGGAAGGCGCTGATCCGTTTGCTTTGGCGCAGTTCTTCGGGATAGGCGAGGAAGACGGGCACTTCGCCACTTTCAAGATCCGGCAGGATGCGGACCAGATCAGGAAAGTCATCGGTGACATAGTCGGGCAGGACCCCGACGCCGATATTGTTCAAGACCCCCTGCAGAACCCCGAAGTAGTTGTTGACGGTGAACAAGTTGGGGATGTCGTAGGTCATCAGGTGCTGAACCAGCGTCGCACCGGCCGCCACCTGAATGGAATTCAGACTTTGACAGATCAGGCGGTGATTTGCGATTTCTTCAATATCTGTAATGCCGCCATTCATTTCCAGATAGGGGCGTGACGCGTAAAGCCGCATCCGCACGGACATCAACCGCTTGCGGATCAGGTCGGCCTGTGACGGCTCTTTCATCCTGATCGCCACGTCAGCTTCGCGCATCGGCAGGTCCAGCACGCGTTCTTCCAGCATCAGGTCGATTTTCAGGTCGGGATATTGCTCGTACAGTTTTGGCAGTCGCGGGGCCAGCCACAGGGTTCCGAAACCGGTTGTCGTTGTGACGCGCAACTCGCCAAAGACTTCTTCTTCGCTGTCCTTGATGCGGGCTGATGCGGCTTCCAGCCGCTTGTTCATGGATTTGGTCGCATCAAACAGCAATTCGCCCTGTTCGGTCAGAATCAGCCCCCGCGCGTGGCGGTGAAACAGGGTGGTATTCAGCGATTCTTCGAGCGCCCTGATCTGCCGGCTGACCGCAGATTGCGACAGATGCAGCACATCACCGGCATGTGTCAGCGACCCTGCATCGGCAACCGCGTGAAATATTCTTAGCTTGTCCCAGTCCATCACGAGGTATCACCATTACCGTTATCGCTAAAATTGAAGGTTAGTTACGCGCATATGGGTTTTCGATCAAATCATTGTGGCGGTTATTTTCCGCTTTGTAGGTCAGCATATTTGACCTATAATGGAATTGCGTTTGGGAGGGTGCCGCATGAGCGACCAGAAAATCTCGTTGAATGACCGCTACGATCTGGCGAAATCGCCGGTGTTGCTAAATGGCACGCAGGCCCTTGTGCGGCTGATGTTGATGCAGCGGGCCCGGGATGCGGCGAAGGGGTTGGACACTGCAGGTCTTGTGACCGGATATCGCGGATCGCCCCTTGGCGCCGTTGATATGCAGATGACCCGGGCCAAGAAGGTGTTAGAGCCTGCGCAGGTCACCTTTCAACCCGGGTTGAACGAGGATCTGGCCGCCACTGCGCTTTGGGGCGCCCAACAGGCCGAACTGCGCGGCGAAGGGCGGTATGACGGCGTGTTCGGCCTTTGGTACGGCAAGGGACCGGGTGTCGACCGGTCCGGCGACGTGATGCGCCATGCCAATATGGCCGGCACCTCGCCCTTTGGCGGGGTAGTCATGGCGATGGGCGATGATCACACTGGTGAAAGTTCGACCACCTTGCATCAATCCGATTGGGCGATGGTGGATGCCTACATGCCCATTGTCTCCCCCGCCGGTGTGCAGGAGATCATGGATTACGGGCTCTACGCCTGGGAATTGTCCCGCTATGCCGGGGTGTGGGTTGGCCTGAAAACGATGAAGGACACGATTGAGGTCACATCCGTCGTTAATGGCGACCCGCATCGTTTGTCTTTTGTCCGCCCCAATATGGAACTGCCGGAAGGCGGGTTGAACATTCGCCTTGTTGACACCCCGCAGCTGCAGGAAGCGCGGATGATTGACTACAAACGTTTTGCCGCAGAGGCGTTCAGCCGTGCCAACAAGATGGATCAGCGCAAGTGGGGCAAGCCCGGCGCGCGGATCGGCTTTGTCGCGGCGGGCAAGAACTGGCTGGATCTGCAGCACGCCTTGTCGCTGCTGAATGTGGATGAGGCCGCAGCCGAACGGCTGGGCATCACGACATACAAGGTTGGTCAGGTCTGGCCGCTGGACATGGCATCCTTTCATGAATGGGCCGAGGGTCTGGACCTGATCGTGGTAGTCGAGGAAAAGCGCAAGCTGATCGAAGTCCAGGTGAAAGAAGCGCTGTTCGATGATCGGCGGGGCCGCCGCGTCTATGGCTGGCACAAGGGGGATGAGCATTCCGAAGGCCGCCGCGAAGAGGTGTTTCAGACCAAATCCGATCTCAACCCGATTGTGATTGCGGAAAAACTGGGCGGCATCCTTGTCGAGGAAGGCTGCGGATCAGACGGGATCACGGCTGGACTTGCGGCCCTGTCAGAGGCCCGGCGCGCTGACAACGCGCCCGAGATTGCGGCCCGGCTGCCCTATTTCTGTTCAGGATGTCCGCATAATTCATCGACCAAGGTCCCTGACGGCTCACGCGCCTATGCGGGCATCGGCTGTCACTACATGGTGCAGTGGATGGATCGCGAAACCGTTGGCTTTACCCAAATGGGCGGTGAGGGCGCAAACTGGGTGGGCGAGGCGCCGTTTTCGACCCGCGACCACGTTTTCCAGAACCTCGGCGATGGGACCTATAACCACTCTGGCGTGCAGGCCATTCGCTTTGCCATGATGGCTGGCACGAATATCACCTATAAAATCCTCTATAATGACGCGGTCGCCATGACCGGCGGGCAGGGCAATGATGGCGGTCTGACGGCGGATCAGATTTGCCGTGAATTGCTGGCCATGGGGGTGCGCAATGTCGCACTGGTCTATGACGAAAAGGAAGATGTCGATCTGGCCGCATTTCCCAAGGGGTTGGATGCGAACCTGCGGGCCGAGCTTCCCGCTGTGCAGGAGAAATTCAGCAAATACAAAGGTGTGTCTGCCATCGTTTATGTGCAGACATGTGCCGCCGAAAAGCGGCGCCGGCGCAAACGCGGCCAATTTCCGGACCCCGACAAGCGCGTGTTCATCAACACAGATGTGTGTGAGGGATGTGGCGATTGTGGTGTGCAGTCCAATTGCGTGTCGATTGTCCCTGTCGAGACCGAATTGGGCCGTAGGCGCGCCATTGATCAATCATCCTGCAACAAGGATTTTTCCTGTGTGAACGGCTTTTGCCCATCTTTTGTGACTATTGAAGGGGCCAAGATCCGCAAGGAAGCCACCGCAGATGTCGATTTGCCCGACATGCCTGACCCTGCACTTCCCGATATTCATGGCACCCATAATGTGGTCATCACCGGCGTTGGCGGCACCGGCGTTGTGACAATTGGGGCGGTCATGGCGATGGCGGCCCATATCGACGGCAAGGGTGCGGGCATGATGGAAATGGCGGGGTTGGCCCAAAAGGGGGGTGCCGTTCATATCCATTGCCGGATTGCGCAAAGCCCCGGTGATATCAATGCGATCCGCGTCGCGACAGGCGAATGTCATGCGCTGATCGGCGGCGATCTGGTTGTGTCCGCCGGTTCCAAGACGATGGGTCTGATGAAGACCGGACAGACAAAAGGCGTCGTCAACGCGCATGAGATCATCACCGGCGATTTCACGCGGGACACGGAATTCAAGCTGCCGGCGGATCAATTGCAGGTCGCGCTTGAGGCGCGGCTGGGCGAGGGGCTTGCGATGTTTGATGCCTCCGCACTTGCCAAGGTCCTGCTGGGTGACAGCATCTATTCCAACATGATGATCTTTGGCGCGGCCTGGCAGATGGGTGCAATCCCCGTCAGCGGCGACGCGATCAGGCAGGCCATCACGTTGAACGGTGCAGCAGTGGAACGCAATTTGCGCGCGTTTGAGCTGGGCCGCTGGGCCTATTTGCACCCTCGGGACGCTGACGGATTGCTGGCCCCGAATGTGGTGTCATTGCCCAAATCACTGGACGAAAAGATCGCCTTTCGTGCCGATCATCTGGTGGCCTATCAGGGCAAGCGCCTTGCCACGCGATACCGCAAACTGGTGGATCAGATCCAGGATCCTGACCTGAAAGAGGCGGTGGCCTTGGGGTACCACAAGCTGTTGGCCTATAAGGATGAATACGAGGTCGCCCGGCTGCTAAGCACGACAATGGACAAGGCCAAGGCCGCGTTTGATGGCGATCTGACCCTGACCTATCACCTTGCGCCGCCGATGGTGTCCCGCACCGGTGCCGATGGCCGCCCTGTCAAAAAGGAATACGGGGCCTGGATGGCCGCGACCTTTCCAAAGCTGGCCAAGTTGAAATGGCTGCGCGGCACCATGTTTGATCCGTTTGGGCGCACGGCCGAACGACGGATGGAGCGGGCGCTGATCAAAGAGTATGAGGCGGATATCGCCACGGTTTTGCAGATAGTGCGCCCTGACACACGGGACGCCGCAATCGCCTTGGCGCGGCTGCCGCTTGATATTCGCGGCTTTGGACCGGTCAAAGACGCCAATGCGCGCAAGGCGGCCAAGCGGCGCGAAGAGCTGCTATCGGTTTTGCGTGCCTCACCACAACGGCAGGCGGCGGAATGAATTCTTAGGATTTGCGGCGCATCCTGATATCGCCCCTGTCAACAAATCGTCATATTCGGGGTCTACCTTTCCAAGCCATACTTGGGAGAACGTCATGAAAGATCATCAGGTCGCGCGCGACATTTCCTATGCCAGTGCCGCGCGTGGCCGTTCGGGCCGCGCGATGATCCGGATCATGGAAAACGCGACCGGTCGATTGCGACTGATCCGCAAGGCGCGCGGCTATGATCTGGATGTGGCCTCTGGCCAGGATTTCTGGGAAGTCATCGCCGACCGCTATGGGCTGAAACTGGATGTTGTTGGCGGGACGCTTGAAAATATTCCGCGCTCCGGTCCGCTGATTGTGGTGTCAAACCACCCCTATGGCATTCTGGACGGGCTGATGATGGGTCGTATCCTGTCGGAACGGCGCGATGGTGACTTTCGGGTTTTGGCCCATCGCATCTTCCGCCGCTCTGCCGATCTTGAGCGCGTCATCCTGCCGATTTCCTTTGACGAAACCAAGGAAGCTGCTCGGCTGAACCTTGAAACCCGTGCAGAGGCTGTTCGCTATCTGAATGCGGGCGGGGCGGTTGGTATTTTTCCGGGCGGTACTGTGTCCACTTCGGCAAGACCGTTTTCACAGCCCATGGACCCAAGCTGGCGCACATTCACCGCCAAGATGATCGCCAAGTCCGGCGCCACCGTGGTGCCGGTCTTTTTTGACGGACGTAACAGCCGCCTGTTCCAGCTTGCCAGCCATATTCACAGCACGTTGCGAACCGGTATGTTCATCCGCGAGTTCAGGGCGCGGATCAACAAACCGGTGCGGGTTGTCGTTGGTGCGCCGATCCCCGCTGAACAATTGGCAGCCTTCAAAAAAGACCCCAAAGGCTGCATGGATTTCCTGCGCAAAGCCACGTATGAGTTGAGTCCAAGCCCGATGGATACCTCCCGTCTGGGGCATGAGTTCGAAGACAAATACAAGGTGCGCAATGGCGGTCGGCATATTCGATAGCGGCTTGGGTGGGTTGACGGTGCTGGATGCCGTTGCCAATCGCCTGCCTGATGTCCCGCTTGTCTATCTGGGCGATAGCGCAAACGCGCCATATGGCGTGCGGACGCCGGATGATATCTTTGCGTTGACCTGTGCGGCCACCCAGCGCCTTTTTGATGCTGGATGCGATCTGGTGATATTGGCCTGCAATACGGCCTCTGCCGCCGCGCTCCGCCGGATGCAGGAAGCCTGGGTGCCATCTGACAAGCGTGTTCTAGGTGTGTTTGTGCCAATGATCGAGGCACTGACCGAACGGCAATGGGGCGACAATTCCCCCCCGCGCGAGGTTGCGGCCAAGCATGTGGCCCTGTTTGCGACGCCTGCAACTGTTGCCAGCCGCGCCTTTCAACGCGAACTTGCGTTCCGTGCCATCGGCGTTGATGTCGAGGCGCAAGCCTGCGGCGGTGTTGTCGATGCGATCGAGGATGGAGATATGATCCTGGCGGATGCTCTTGTGCGCAGCCATGTTGACGCGTTAAAACGCAAGATGCCTCAACCGGACGCGGCCATTTTGGGATGCACCCATTATCCGCTGATGGAAAAAGAGTTTCAGGATGCGTTGGGTGCGGATGTGAAAGTATTCAGTCAGGCCAATCTGGTGGCCGAAAGCCTTGCCGACTATTTGATCCGGCGCCCCGAGATGGTCGGACCGGGCGCCGATAGCGCGTTTCTGACAACCGGTGATCCGAAACAGGTATCCAGCCGGGCGACACAGTTCTTGCGACGACAGATCACATTCACTGCCGCTTGATTTGCGCCCGACGGCGCGTTTTCCTACATCTGATCCCAAAGGGGACCACGACATGACCCATAACGTCGCCATTCTTGGCGCTTCTGGTTACACCGGTGCCGAACTTGTTCGGCTGATCGCAACGCATCCCAGCCTGAAGATTGTCGGCCTGTCCGGCAATTCCAAGGCTGGCCTGCATATGGCCGAGGTATTCCCGCATTTGCGCCACCTTGATCTGCCGCGCCTGACAACCATCGACGAGATGATTTTTGATGATGTGGAGATCGTCTTTTGCGGGCTGCCGCATGCCACATCACAACAGGTGATCGCCTCACTTCCGCAGTCTGTCCGTGTGGTCGACATGTCGGCCGATTTCCGGCTGCGGGATCCGGCGGATTATGAAAAATGGTATGGCAAGCCTCACGCCGCACCCGAATTGCAAAAGACTGCCGTGTATGGCCTGACCGAGTTTTACCGTGACCAGATCAAGGATGCCCGGCTGGTTGCCGGCACCGGCTGCAACGCCGCGACCGGGCAATATGCGTTGCGCCCGTTGATTGCCGCCGGTGCGATTGACCTTGATCACATCATCATCGACCTCAAGGCGGCTGTGTCGGGGGCAGGGCGTGCGCTGAAAGAAAACCTGCTGCATGCGGAACTGTCCGAGGGGGCGCATGCCTATGCCGTGGGCGGCACCCATCGGCATCTGGGCGAGTTCGATCAGGAGTTTTCGGCCGTGGCAGGGCGCCCGGTGCACGTGCAGTTCACCCCGCATCTGATCCCCGCCAACCGCGGCATTTTGGCCACCACATATGTTCAAGGCGATGCGTCCGCCATATATGACACGTTGTCGGTGGCTTACGCTGACGAGCCGTTTATCAAGGTGCTTCCCATGGGCCAACACCCGTCCATCAAACATATCCGGGCATCAAATTTCTGCCATATCGGTGTTGTGGCGGATCGGGTGCCCGGCCGCGTGATGGTGATTGCCGCATTGGACAACCTGACCAAGGGCTCGTCCGGTCAGGCGCTGCAAAACGCCAACCTCATGCTGGGCCTGCCGGAAACGGACGGTCTGATGCAGGCGCCGGTATTCCCATGAGCGGGCTGAAATCCCTCAAAAAACGGCGACGCATCCAGGTGATGAGCATTGCAGGCGTCTGTATCGCGCTGGTGCTGGTGATCTTGTGGTTTCTACCCGATGACAGTTTCCAGTTCTTCCGCTCGCCGTCCGAAGTGGCCGAAATGCCGCCTGCACCGACAGAGCGGTTTCGCATCGGCGGTCTGGTGGAACCCGGCAGTCTGGTGCGTGGGCAGGGCGAGCAGATCAGCTTTGCCGTGACTGATGGCGGCGCAAGCGTCAATGTCGTATATAGCGGCATCCTTCCCGATCTTTTTGAAGAGGGGCAAGGCATGGTTGCGCAGGGGAACTACATCAACGGTCGCTTTGAAGCTGTTGAAATTCTTGCAAAACATGATGAAACCTACATGCCCGCAGAAGTCATCGACGCCTTGAAGGAACAAGGCACATATGTTGCACCGGACGATGCCGTGGTAACCAATTAACACTTTCGGCGCAGCCTTGATGTCCAACGGATATGAGGGTTGCCCATGCAGAACGTCACTGAAATTGCGACCGAGATCGTGGCCCGCGAAGGCGGCTATGTAAACGACCCCGATGATCCGGGTGGTGCCACCAAATATGGCGTCACCATTCACACCATGCGCCGCTTGGGGCTAGACCTGAACCAGGATGGCAAGGTTGATGCCGCCGATGTGCAGGTTTTGAGCAAGGACCAGGCGGTCGCGATCTTCGTGCAGCACTATTTTCACAAACCACGGATTGATCAGCTGCCCGCGGCGATACAGGCGTCTGTGTTTGACATGTATGTGAACGCTGGCAGTCATGCGGTGAAGATTTTGCAGCGCCTGCTGGGTGACATGCGCATCCCGGTGACGGTTGATGGTGCCATTGGCCCGCAGACGATTGCGGCCATTGAAAAGGCCTACGCCGCCGCACCCGATCATCTGGCAGATGCTTACGGCATCGCGCGGCGGAACTATTATTATGATCTTGCCGACAGGCGCGTGAACAGCCGCAAATACGCCCGTCGCCGCGATGGGGGCAAGGGCGGCTGGATCAAACGGGCAGAGGAATTCATTGCCCCACGCTATCATCTGACTGATGCGCAACACCGTCAAAGGACAGAAAAATGGGGCTGATCAATGGGTTGATGACCTTTCTTTTCGGCGACGGGCGCAACATTGTCGCCGAAACCGCCGAAATCTTTCGCGAGAACACCGAGAAAGGTGCAGAACGCGCAGCACATGCCCGCAGCGAAAGCCTGCAACAATTCGCGGCAGAGTTCGTGCATCCGCGCCGTGGGGTGTTTGACCGCTTTGTTGATGCGCTGAACCGCTTGCCGCGCCCCTTTCTGGCATTGGGGACGATCTGGTTGTTTGTGACAGCGATGCAAAACCCCGAGGCCTTTACCGAAGGAATGAAAGGCATCGCATTGGTGCCGGAACCCCTGTGGTGGTTGATGGGGGCGATTGTCAGCTTTTACTTTGGCGCCCGGCATCAGGCAAAGGGGCAGGATTTTCAGCGATCCGTCGCCCGCAGCCTGATGATTGCACAACACCTCAAGGCGCCCGAGGCGCCGCAGCCAGCGGCCACCGCGCCCGCTCCGCCGAACGCGGCCCTGACGGATTGGCAGCAAAACAATGGATCATGATCGGCTTGACGCGCTGGAACGTCGCATGACCGCACTGGAAACCCGCAATGCTGTCAATGATGTCCATCGGGGCAATGTCTCGGACAGGTTGGGCGCCATCGAGGATACGCTGAAATGGCTGGTCCGGTTGATCATTGGCGGGCTTTTGATGGCGGGGCTTGCGTATGCCTTGCAAGGTGGCTTTTCCACCTGACGCATCGAGGGCAGCAGCAGCGGCAATTTGTACCGCAGTCGTGATTTGGTCTGCTATGTTGCCCGCCGCCTCTTTGCGCTATGTGTCTGGTCATGTTGATCGAACTTGGACATTTCGCGCTGATTCTCGCCTTTGGGGTTGCCATCGTGCAGATGATCGTACCCATGGTTGGCGCGCATCGCGGCCATGTCGGATGGATGTCGGTGGCAGAACCTGCCGCGACCGTCCAATTCCTGCTGGTCAGCTTTTCATTTGCCGCGCTGACATGGGCGTTTGTGACGTCTGATTTCTCGCTTCAGCTTGTTTACGCAAACTCGCATACCGACAAGCCGATGATCTACAAGATCACCGGTGTCTGGGGCAATCACGAAGGGTCCATGCTGCTGTGGATGGTGATCCTGGCGCTGTTCGGGGCCTGTGCTGCATGGTTTGGGGACGGGCTGCCGACGCGGCTGCGGGCGCGGGTGCTGGCGGTGCAGGCCTCTATCTCTGTCGCGTTTTTCGCCTTTTTGATATTCACCTCAAACCCGTTTTTGCGCCTGGCTGTGCCGCCGCTGAACGGGCGTGACCTGAACCCGCTTCTTCAGGATCCGGGCCTCGCGTTTCATCCGCCCTTTCTCTATCTCGGCTATGTCGGGCTGAGCATGTCGTTTTCCTTTGCGGTCGCGGCCTTGATCGAGGGGCGCGTTGATGCGGCATGGGGACGCTGGGTGCGCCCATGGACACTGGCCGCCTGGATGTTTCTGACGGTTGGGATCGCGCTGGGATCATGGTGGGCGTATTACGAGCTGGGCTGGGGCGGTTTCTGGTTCTGGGACCCGGTCGAGAATGCCTCGTTCATGCCATGGCTTATTTCGGCGGCTCTGCTGCATTCGGCCATTGTGGTCGAAAAGCGCGAGGCGCTGAAAAGCTGGACGATCCTGCTGGCGATCCTGGCATTCGGCTTTTCGCTTTTGGGTGCGTTCATTGTGCGATCCGGCGTGCTGACATCGGTGCATGCCTTTGCCAACGACCCCGAGCGGGGGATGCTGATCCTGATAATCCTTGCGATTTTCCTGGGCGGTGCGCTGACCCTGTTTGCATTCCGGGCCGGCGCCATGGAGGCCAAGGGCGTCTTTTCAGTGGTCAGCCGCGAAAGCGCCCTGATCCTGAACAATATTCTGCTGGCTGTCAGCTGCTTTGTCGTCTTTATCGGCACCATCTGGCCGTTGATTGCTGAGATTTTGTTCGACAGGACCCTGTCGGTCGGCCCGCCGTTTTTTGATGCGGCCTTTACCCCATTCATGGTGGCGATTGCGATTGTCCTGCCGCTTGGGTCGATCATCGCATGGAAACGCGGAACGCTTGGCCGCGCGGCCAAGCCCTTGGGGGCGTGGCTGTGCCTTGCCGTGGCACTTGCCGGGCTGACTTATGCGGTCCAAAGCGGTGGGTCTGCCCTGGGCCCGATTGGCGTTGCCTTGGGCATCTGGGTGTTTGGCGGCGCGGTCGCCGATCTGTGGATGCGCAGCGGCCGCGAAGGCTGGCTGAGCCGCTTGCGCCGGATCGCTCGCATGCCGCGTGCCGAATGGGGAAAGGCCACCGCGCATATCGGAATGGGTGTGACAATTTTTGGCGTCGCCGCCATGCTGGCCTGGGAACAGGAGGATATCCGCATCGCCGATATCGGGGATCGTTGGGATGTCGGGCAGTTTGCGTTTCAACTGGACGAGGTCGCGCAATTGGAGGGGCCAAACTACGTGACCACGATGGCCACCATGTCGGTTTGGCGTGGGGACACCCAAATCGGCGTTCTTGCGCCTGAAAAACGGTTCTACCCCGTCGCCAATATGCCCACGACCGAGGCTGCGATCAGCAACGGTATCCTGCGTGACATCTATGTGGTTGTGGGCGACCCGCAGGCAACCGGCGGGTGGGCCATCCGGGTCTATATCAAACCCTTTGCCAACTGGATCTGGGGGGGCGCGATTTTGATGGCGCTTGGGGGGTGTTTCTCGCTCTCTGACAGGCGGTTGCGGGTTGGGGCCGCAGCGCGCAAAAAGGCACCCAAGGCGGTGCCCGCAGAATGAGACGGCTGCTGATCATTCTGGTGATGCTCGCATCCCCGCTTTGGGCCGTCGAACCGCATGAAATCCTGGACGATCCGGCGCTGGAGGCACGGGCGCGGGCATTGTCGCAGGAACTGCGCTGCCCGGTCTGCCAGAATGAAAGCATCGACGAATCCCATGCGACGTTGGCGCAGGAGTTGCGTGTGATCCTGCGCGAGCGTCTGGTGGCCGGCGATACCGATGCCGAGGCGGTGGATTACATTGTTTCGCGCTACGGTGAATTTGTATTGCTGCGGCCCGATGCGCGGGGCGCCAATCTGATCCTGTGGCTGGCACCGATCGGATTGCTTGTTCTGGCGCTGGGGATCGGATGGGGGGCCATCCGCAAGCGGGCCCCGGCCCCGGAGGCGCTGTCGGACGAAGAAAAAGCGGAATTGGCCAAAATATTGCGATCCTGACGCGCCGTTCCTCTTTCCTGAACCGATCAGTTCATTACTGTAGGCGCAACGCATTCATGGGGGACCCGGGCTATGGACTATCAAGCAATCACACTTGTCATTCGCAATTCAGTTGCGATGCTGACGTTGAACCGTCCCAAATTGATGAACGCGCTGAACACGCAGATGCGGGCCGAGATCACGCACGCGATGAAAGTCGCCGAAAAAGAGGCCCGCGTCGTGGTGATCACGGGTGCGGGGAACGCATTTTGTTCCGGACAGGATCTGGGCGATGGCGAGTCGGCTGTGTCGCTGGATATGGAACGCACGCTGCGCGACGAATATGTGCCGATGCTGAAGTCCATTTTCGACTGCAGAGTACCGACCATTTCGGCGGTCAATGGCCCTGCCGCGGGGGCTGGGGCAAATCTGGCGCTGGCTGCGGATGTGGTGATTGCATCTGATGATGCCTATTTCATTCAGGCCTTTACCCGGATCGGGCTGATCCCTGATGCGGGCGGTACTTATTGGCTGCCCCGCCAGATGGGGGCGGCCAAGGCAATGGGTGCGGCACTCTTCGCCGACAAGATCAGTGCGACCCAGGCCGCTGATTGGGGGATGATCTACGAAACCGTGCCGGCGGTCCAGTTTGTGGAACGTGTACAGGGCCGGGCGGCCCATCTGGCGCAGGGGCCAACGGTTGCCTACCGGCAGCTGAAAAAGGCGATCCGGGGCTCGTTCGAAAACTCGCTGGATGACCAACTCGCGCTCGAGGCGAAATTGCAGGGCCGGTGCGGACAGACCCGTGATTTTCAGGAAGGTGTCGTTGCATTCCTCGAAAAACGGCCCGCGCGCTACGAAGGACGCTAAGGGCTGGCCCCGCCAATAGGCGGGACCTTACCCTAAACCGCGCCGATCAAATGCAGGGCGTCAGGTGGTGGCTGTTGTTCAATGCGCCGGTAGGTCTTGCCGTCTTTGGTGCGGCTGACAAGCCGATGATCAATCAGCGACCGGCGCAGCAAAGCATGATCGCCAAAGCTGTGCCCGGCTTTTAGGATCGCGTTGACCTCCTTTTCGGACAAATCCGCCCGCGGAGGCAAAGCCGCCCAGAACACCCATAGACACAGCCCCTGTACGGCGGTTTGCTTGGGCCACCGGATCATGATGCCGGCGTCAAAGGTGCGCAGGGCGCGGTCCAGCTTTTTGCTGCCGGGCAGTTTGGGTGCCGTTGGTTTCGCGGCCCGCAGATGTTGATAATTGTCATAGCCCGCCGCCTTGGCCACCAATGCCAGCATCTTGGCGTGGCCGGGTGGTTTTTCCATTTGCAACAGGCTGTTACGCAGCGCTTTTGTAAAGGCTGACAGGTCGTCAATTGTAATTGCTATCGTCTCGCGTGGCATGGTCTGGCCTTTTGTCATACATGCCGGATCCCGGTGCGGGAATTGATGGTCGCCCTTGTCGTCCGGCTGAAAAGGTCAGCTGTCCGTGATTGCCAATGTCAGGTTTAGCGTGACCCGGTTGGGTCGGCGACGCCTTGGTGAACTGATGACCGTCCTTTGCTTAGCCCAATGGGGCCGGACGTGGCAAGGCAAAGTAGACGCTGTCGGACCAGACGCCATTGATGCAGAATGTGTTTTTGGCCCGGTGGGTTTCCGCAAAGCCCAGTTTTTGCAGCAACCCGCAAGAGGCGGCGTTGTTGGGGTCTGCATCGGCGGTCAGCCGGGCATGATCCGTTGTGGTAAAAAGATGGGGAATGATCGCCCGCATCGCCTCGGTCAGGATACCTTGCCGCCAATAGCGCGGATCAAGCATGAACCCGATTTCGTCGTCGCGAAAATTGCCCGCATTGCCAATATAACTGTCGTTCAGGGTGATCTGGAAATTCACAGGGGCCGCGGCCCAGGCTGCGATCCGGCGGTCCAGAAGGTCCTTGGTGATCTGGGGTGTTTCATGCGGCGGGGTCGACCAATAGCGCATCGCATGCGGATCGCTATAGACTGCAAACATCCGGTCCAGATCTTCGGGCAGTGGTGCGCGCAAGATCAGCCGTTCGGTCAACAGGCGCATTGATCCGCCCCCCTTATGAAAAGGGCCGCCCGAAGGCAGCCCCATACGTCATCCGCGTTTCTCGATATCCACATAATCGCGGGCCATCTCGCCAAGATAAAGCTGACGGGGCCGGCCGATGCGCAATTGTGGATCGGCAAGCTGCTCTTTCCATTGTGAAATCCAGCCCACCGTCCGGGCAAGGGCAAAGATTGGCGTGAACATGGATGTGGGAAAGCCCATCGCCTCGAGGATGATGCCGGAATAGAAATCCACGTTCGGGAACAGTTTCTTGTCGGCAAAATACGGATCGGCCAGTGCCTGTTTTTCCAGTTCCTTGGCGACCTGCAGGATCGGGTTATTCTCGACGCCCAAAAGATCCAGCACTTCGTCCGCGCTTTCCTTCATCACGGTCGCGCGGGGATCAAAGTTCTTGTAGACGCGATGGCCAAAGCCCATCAGGCGATAGCTGTCATTCTTGTCCTTGGCGCGTGCGATGAATTCCGGAATGCGGTCTGGCGTGCCGATTTCCTTGAGCATTTCAAGGCATGCCTGGTTTGCGCCACCATGGGCCGGCCCCCACAGGCAGGCGATGCCAGCGGCGATACAGGCAAACGGGTTGGCACCCGAGGATGAGGCAAGGCGCACGGTCGATGTCGATGCGTTCTGCTCGTGATCCGCGTGCAGGGTGAAAATCCGGTCCATCGCGCGGGACAGGATCGGGTTGACGTTGTATTCCTCGGCCGGGACGGAAAAGCACATATGCAGGAAGTTGGCCGCATAATCGAGATCATTGCGCGGATAAACGAAGGGCTGCCCGACCGAATATTTATAGGCCATTGCCGCAATCGTCGGCATTTTGGCGATCAGGCGGATCGAGGCCACCTCGCGCTGATGCGCGTCGGTGATGTCGGTACTGTCATGATAGAATGCCGACATGGCCCCAACGACACCGACCATTGTCGCCATCGGGTGCGCGTCGCGGCGGAACCCACGAAAGAAATTGTGCATCTGTTCGTGGATCATGGTGTGGTTGGTCACCAGCGACTCGAATTTTTCCAGCTCTTCCGCTGATGGCAATTCACCGTAAAGCAGCAGGTAGCAAACCTCGAGGTAGTGGGACTTGCTGGCCAACTGATCAATGGGATAGCCGCGATGCAGCAGCACACCTTCTTCGCCGTCGATAAAGGTGATGGTGCTGTCGCAAGCCGCGGTCGAGGTAAAGCCAGGGTCGTAGGTGAACACGTCGGCCTGGCCATAAAGCTTGCGGATGTCGATGACATCGGGGCCGCCGGTGGGGGAATGAACCGGCAACTCATAGCTTTCGCCGTTGATGGTCAGTGTCGCGGTTTGTGTGTTTTCTGCCATTTGTCTTCCCCTTGTGGACCAGCGCATTGGCGGCGCGGGTGCGGCTGCGTCTTGGATGTCCAGCTATCTGCAATTCGTAACGAATTGATTTCAGCTGCTGGCGTCCTTGAGGCGGGCGAGCGTCTCGTCGCGTCCCAGAACCAACATCATATCAAAAACACTCGGAGAGACTGGCCGCCCCGCCAGCGCCGCGCGAAGCGGCCCGGCAAGTTTGCCCAATTTCATGTCGTGGCTGGCCGCAACAGAGGAAACAACACCCTCCAAGGTGTCTCGCGACCAGCTAGCATTTTGCAACTGCGGCGTCAATTCAGACAGTATACCACGGGATACATCATCCAGCGCCTTCGCCGCTTTCTCATCTGGCGAAATCGGGCGTGACGTCAGGATAAAATGCGCTTTTTCAATAAGTTCCGGGAATGTTTTGGCGCGTTCCTTCAGGCAGTACATGCCGGTCAACATTCCGTCAGCTTGTGTTTCGGACAGCGGATCAGCGTTGGTGACGTAAAGGAATGCAGCCATTTCTTGCAGCAGCGCAGCATCCGTCGATGCGGCGATGTGCTGCCCGCAGATGCTTTCGAGTTTTTTGAAGTCGAACCGGGCCGGGGATTTCCCAATTCCGGCCAGGTCGAACCATTCGCGCGCCTGTGCATCGGTAAAGAACTCATCGTCCCCATGGCTCCATCCCAGCCGGGTCAGGTAATTGCGCATCCCCGCCGCCGGATAGCCCATTGCCTGATATTCCGCCGCACCGGTGGCCCCGTGTCGTTTTGACAGCTTTTTGCCGTCGGGCCCAAAGATCAGCGGGATATGGGCAAGGGTCGGGGCGTCCCAGCCCATGGCCTGATAGATCATGTTCTGCCGAAACGCGTTTGCCAGATGATCATCGCCGCGGATCACATGCGTGACCCCCATGTCGTGATCATCAACAACCACCGCCAGCATATAGACCGGGGTGCCGTCAGATCGCAAAAGAACCATGTCATCAAGCTGATCATTGGACCACGTCACGTCGCCCTGCACCTCGTCATGCAGCGTGGTTTGCCCGTCACGCGGGGCTTTGATCCGGATCACATAAGGGGCGTCGGGATGCTGGGCCTCTGGCACGTCGCGCCATGGCGACCGGAAAAGGGTTGATGTCTTTTCGGCACGGGCTTTTTCGCGAAAGGCCTCGATTTCGTCCTGGGTGCTAAAGCATTTGAACGCATGTCCTGCGGCCAGCATCTGATTGGCCACCTCGGCATGGCGGGCCGCGTTGGCGTTCTGGCTGATCGGGTCACCATCCCAGTCCAGTCCCAGCCAGCGCAACCCGTCAAGGATGGCCTGCCTGTTGGCATCCGTTGATCGGGCCTTGTCGGTATCCTCGATCCGCAGCAGGAATTTGCCGCCCCGACCGCGGGCATAGAGCCAGTTGAACAGGGCGGTACGGGCGCCGCCGATATGCAGGGCGCCGGTGGGGGACGGGGCGAAACGTGTGACAACTGCCATGAAAAATTAACCTTTCGCTAACCAGCTTTGCCGCAATATGAGGCTCGCGCTCGGGATACGAAACTGCGGGGTGAAGGACAAGTGCGTGCCGTGCTGGAAGACGCGCTGTTGGCCCAACGTGGCGGGTTGATCGGCTGGGTTCCTGTCTGCCTTGCCATCGGCATTGGTGGCTATTTTTCGCTGCCATCAGAGCCGGGCATCATCGCCATGATATGCGCCGGGGTCAGTACGATGGCGCTTTGGGTCATCGGTCGGCTGGTTCCTGTCGCCTATAGGCCGCTGATCGTGGCGCTCGCCCTGATCATCATCGGCGCAGGTCTGGCAAAATGGCGGACGGATGCGGTTGACGCACCTGTCCTTGGTTTTCGCTACTATGGCGCAATCGAAGGGCGGGTGGTGAATATTGATCGCTCCGCCAGTGATGCGATACGGCTGACATTGGACCGGGTTGTTCTGGAACGCATGGCGCCGGACCGGACGCCTGAACGGGTCCGCGTCTCGCTGCATGGTGATCAGGTGCTGCGGGGGTTTCAGCCGGGTGAGACGCTGATCATGACTGGCCATCTCTCGCCGCCTGCGGGCCCGGCCGAGCCGGGGGGCTTTGATTTCCAGCGTCATGCCTGGTTTTTGCAGTTGGGGGCCGTGGGATACACCCGCACACCTGTTCTGCGCTTGGCCGCTGCGGATGATGCGGGATCGTGGCGGATGAAAATCTTTGCCATGCGCATGGCAATTTCGACCGCAGTGCGCAGCGCGATGCCCGGGGAACCGGGCGCCTTTGCTGCCGCCATCATGACCGGGGACAGGTCGGGAATGGGGCAGGGGACCTTGGCCGATTTGCGCGCCTCGAACCTGGCGCACCTGCTGGCGATTTCGGGGCTTCATATGGGGCTTTTGACAGGCTTCATCTTTGCGGCGGTCAGATACGGGCTGGCCTTTATCCCCGCGATTGCATTGCGCTGGCCGACCAAGAAAATTGCCGCGATCTGCGCGCTGTTGGTCGGCGCATTCTATCTGGCCTTGTCAGGTGGCAATGTAGCGACCGAGCGGGCCTATGTCATGGTGGCTGTGATGTTGCTGGCCGTTCTGCTGGACCGCCGGGCGCTTAGCCTGCGCGCGGTTGCAATGGCCGCGATCATCATCCTTGTCTGGCAGCCAGAATCCCTTACAGGTCCGGGGTTTCAGATGTCCTTTGCGGCCACAACTGCACTTGTCGCCGTATTTGGCTGGCTGCGCCGGTTCGAGATGCATCAATTGCCCCGTTGGACACGCCCGGTCTTGTCTGTGGTGATTTCGTCCGCTGTGGCCGGATTTGCGACGGCCCCTTTTGCGGCCGCACATTTCAACCAGTTCGCGCATTTTGGCCTGATCGCCAATTTGTTGAGCGTGCCGTTGATGGGCACACTTGTCATGCCTGCAGCCGTGTTGGCGGCGGTGCTGGCGCCCCTGGGCCTGTGGGATATCGGCCTGTGGCTGATGAGCCTTGGTTTGCAATGGATCCTGTTTGTTGCCGATCAGGTGGCCGGCCTGGACGGGGCTGTGGGCCATATCATGGCGCCGCAGCCAGCGGTTTTGCCTGTCATGGCGTTGGGCCTGCTCTGGATCGTCCTTTGGCGCGGGCAAGGGCGATGGGCGGGCGGTCTGGCCGTCGCGGCCGCCTTCCTGTTATGGCAGCAGACCGCGCGGCCAGATCTGCTGATTGCAGATAATGGCAGCCTGATTGGTCTGTTGGGCGAGGAGGGGCGGATCCTGTCCAAGCCCAAGGGCAGCGGCTTTGTTGCTGGCATCTGGTTAGAGAATGATGGTGCACCGGTTGCCCAAGATATCGCGGCGGCACGGCCGGGGCTGACCCGTGACGGGCGGGTCTTGGCGGCGTCTTTGGGGGATTGGCAGGTGCTGCAAGTGTCGGGAAAAACCGCGCTTGCCGATCTGGTGGCGTGTGGAGGGGCGGACATTCTGATCAGTAATCAGGAGGTCGCGTCACCAAGGCCATGTATTGTTTTTGATATCAAGCGCTTACGCGACACGGGCGCGTTGGCGCTTGACCTGACGGATGGCGGCGATCTGCGCGTGACAACCGCACAAGGCCGGGCCGGGATACGCCCATGGAACCGGACGCAGCGCCCGGTCCCCCATCAATGGGTGCTCAAGAAGACAGATCCCGATCTAGCAAGCGATCCGTCCCTGATCCTTAGTAGGTTCTGATCAGGCCAACCAACCGGCCCTGAACCTTGACCTGATCATCGCGGAAAACCCGGGTCTCATAGGCCGGGTTTGCAGCCTCAAGGGCGATGGCACCCCCATTGCGCCGGAACCGTTTCAAGGTGGCTTCATGCCCCTCGACCAAGGCAACAACAATATCTCCGTTATCGGCAACGGTTGTCTCGCGGATGACAACGACATCGCCATCGTTGATGCCCGCGTCGATCATCGAATCGCCTTTGACTTCAAGGGCGTAGTGATCGCCGGCCCCGACCATTGATTGCGGGACATGCACGTTATGTGACGCCTCGCTAATCGCCTCGATCGGGACACCGGCGGCAATACGGCCCATCAAGGGCAGTTCCACGGCGCCATCTGACAGGGGGATCGCGGCAGGCGGTGTATTGTCAGGTTTGTCACCGTCAATGACGCGCGGGTTGAACCCGGTTTTGCCCTGCATCGCGTCCGGCAGCTTCACAATCTCAAGCGCGCGGGCGCGATGCGCCAGACGGCGGATGAAACCGCGCTCCTCCAACGCCGTGATCAGGCGGTGAATGCCCGATTTTGAGCGCAGGTCCAGCGCCTCTTTCATTTCGTCAAAGCTGGGTGGAACGCCATCGCGTTGCACCCGCTTGTGAATGAATTCCAGCAGATCGAGTTGTTTCTTGGTCAGCATCGCATCATCCCCTGTTGAGGTTTTGCATATGTTCTATTCATGTTCTTGTTTTGTGTCAACAATCCTGGCGATAGGGCGCATGTGGATTGCCGGCCCGTCAGATCCGGATGATGTCGATTTCATCACCGGCTGATCGGGCCGGGTCGTTGATGGGCCGGATCGCAAGGCAATTGGCCTTTGCCAGAACACTTAGCAACGCGCTGTCCTGTCGGTCAAAAATGGTCACGCCTGAGGTATCGCAGACCGCACGCATATAGTGTTCACGCGGACCATTCGGCCCCACAGCCTTGGCCAGCGTATGTCCCTCGCGCGGGGCGGGTGCCGCGCCCAGGCCCAGCATTTTGCGAATAACGGGGGCCAGAAAAACATGGCCGCAAACCATGGCCGAGACCGGGTTGCCGGGCAGCCCGATCATGGCGGCATCGCGCATCCGGCCAGCCATCAGCGGTTTGCCCGGGCGCATCGCGATCTTGTAGAACGACCGCTCTAAGCCCAGGGTTTCGGCGACATCCCCGACAAGATCATGATCGCCAACCGACGCCCCGCCGATTGTGACAATCAGATCAGCCTCTGCTGCCAGATCAAAGGCTAGGGTCAGCGCGGGTACCGTATCACGCGCAATGGGCAACAGCCGCGCAGTGCCCCCAAGATTTTCCACCAGCGCCGCAAGGCCATAACTGTTGGAGGCAATGATCTGGTCGGGGCCGGGGGCCTCGCCCGGTTGCACCAGTTCATCGCCCGTCGGAATGATCGCGATGATCGGTTTGCGACGGACCGGGACGTTGGGAATATTCATCGCGGCCAAAAGCGCAATGTCAGACGGCGTCAGAAGACGTGGCGCGCCCAGCATAGCGCCAGCCGTGAAGTCAGCACCGGCGGGGCGGACATAGGCCCGTTCGTCGAAACCTTCGTGAATGGTGATTTGGTCGCCATCACGGCTGACATCTTCCTGAATGACGACGCGGTCCGTCCCATCGGGAAGTGGCGCACCGGTAAAGATGCGCACCGCATCACCCGGCCCGGCACTGCCGTCAAAGCGGTGCCCGGCGGCAGCCTCGCCAATCACGCGGAAGGTCACGCCGGCCGCGACTGCGGTCGCATCAACGGCATAGCCATCCATGGCGGAGGCCGCAAAGGGTGGCTGGTTGCGCGATGTGTTGACATCCTGGGCCAGCACCCGGCCATTGGCTGCGGCGATGGGGACAGGCTCCATCGACACTGGGGATACCAGCGCAAAAAGCTGTTCAAGCGCCGCATCGACCGAGATCATGGATTTTCGAACCGGCCACTTTTGCCGCCATCTTTGAATGTCAGGCGGATCTGGCCGATTTCCATATCCTTCTGGACGGCCTTGACCATGTCATAAACTGTCAGCGCGGCGGTGCTGACGGCGGTCAGTGCCTCCATCTCGACCCCGGTCTGACCGCCGGTTTTGACGGTTGCAGTGATCCGGATGCCGGGCAGGGTCTGGTCCGGGGTCAGATCAACAGCCACCTTTGTGATCGGCAGCGGATGACAAAGCGGGATCAGGTCAGATGTCTTCTTGGCGCCGGTGATCCCCGCGATGCGGGCGATCCCCAGCACGTCGCCCTTGTCGGCCTGACCCTGCATGATCAATGCCAATGTTGCAGAGGACATTTTGACATATCCCTCGGCAACGGCGATCCGGGCAGTGACGGGCTTGTCCGACACATCGACCATATGGGCCTTACCGTCACCATCAAAATGGCTGAGCCCCGCCATCACATGCCTCCGACAGGTGGATTGGCCAAGAGCGTGCGGGTCGCGGCGGTGACATCATCCTGACGCATCAGGCTTTCGCCGATCAGAAAGGTCCGCGCCCCATACCGGGCCATATCGGCGAGATCTTCGGGCGTGTTCAGCCCGCTTTCACAGACAATCGTGCGATCCTCTGGCACCAGTTTGGACAGGGTCCGGGTTGTATCAAGGCTGGTTTCAAAGGTCTTGAGGTTCCGGTTGTTGATCCCCATCAAAGGGGATTTCAGATGGGTTGCGCGTTCCAGCTCTGCCGCGTCATGAACCTCGAGAAGGACATCCATTCCCCAGTTCAACGCCGCGTCTTCGAGCTCCTGGGCCTGCGCATCACTGACGGATGCCAGGATGATCAGGATACAATCGGCGTGCAAGGCCCGGGCCTCGGCCACCTGATAGACATCATACATAAAGTCCTTGCGCAGGGCAGGCAGGTCCACGGCGCTGCGGGCGGCGGTCAGATAACTGTCATCGCCCTGAAAACTGGGACCATCGGTCAGGACCGACAGGCAGCTTGCGCCCCCTTCCTCATAGGCCTTGGCCAGCGCTGGCGGGTCAAAATCGGCCCGGATCAACCCCTTGGATGGGCTAGCTTTCTTGATCTCGGCGATCAGCCCGTAGCCTTCGCGCGCATCATTCGCCAGCCGGTCGGCAAAACCACGCACCGGCGGGGCATCATGCGCGCGTGCCTCAACTTCAGCCATTGGGACGGATTGCTTGCGTGTCGCGACCTCTTCCAGCTTGTAGGTTTTGATTTTCTCGAGGATGTCGCTCATGGATCTGCCCAGTTGATTGGCCGGTGTCCGTGATCAATAAGCCAGCTATTCACCTTTGAAAATGGGCGTGAGCCGAAAAAACCCCGATGAACCGAAAGGGGCGAGGGGTGCGGGGACGTAATAACCAGATGGGCGCCCTTGATATGGGGCCTGTAGGCCTGTGCTGATCCACCCCACAATATGAAGGCGCGCGGTGTGTCGCAAAGACGCGCCAGAACCTGTTCGACAAGAACGGACCAGCCGATCCGGGCGTGCGCTTTGGGTTTTCCCGGTGGAACGCTAAGGGCCGTATTCAACAACAGCACGCCCTGTCTGGCCCAATCGTTAAGCGATGTTTTCTGCCGTGACTGGCCGATATCGTCAGTGATTTCCCGGAATATGTTGCCAAGGCTATCCAGACGACCGCCAAAACCATCCGGGATCGAGAATGCCAGCCCATCGGCCTTGCCGGGTGTGTGGTAGGGGTCCTGGCCCAGAATGACCACCTTTGTATCGGCAGGTTGCGTCATCTCAAGCGCGCGGAAGGTCAGGTCAGGTGGGGGCAGCCGGTCACTGCCCAGCCGGGGCCGCATGTCGGGATAGGTTTCGTCAAAAAACGGCAGGTGGCGCCATGCGCCCAGCCGGTCCAGATCGTCAGGCATTCCTGCGCCGGCGTTCGCGCAAAATCGCGCCGCCATTGATCAGGAAGATACCGGCACCCAGAACGAATATGACAATACCCGCATTGAAGGTCTGTCGCGGGCGACCGCTCAGCTCGCCCGCATAAAGCGCGTGGATATCGGGGTTGCTCGGATTGACCTGCAGGATCATGTTGCTGCCGGGTTCGACCACGCGGTACAGCACCGCGGGGACCCGTCGTTCATAGGTCTGCAAGGCCTCATCGAATGTGAACGTATAGGTGATGAAGTGGTCGGTCTGGCCACTATTGGTCTGCAATTTGCGCTGGCTGGTCACCGTTGCCTGAATTTCCTCGCCCACCCGGTCAAGCTGGCGGGCAATATTCAGCTGTTGGGCCGCGGAAATCGAAATCCAGATGCCGGCAATCACCAACACGGCGGCGACAATCAACATACGATACTCTTTAAACTTCATCCCGCCTTGCCTTGTGTGACTTTGGCCAACGCCATCACGGCCGCCTTTGCTTTTCCACTATCGATACTGTCTATGGCGATTTCGACCCCTTGGGGCAAGTCCTGTGCCGCCTCGGCCACCACAAGTGCCGCCGCGGCATTCAATAAAACAGCGTCGCGATAGGCGTTTTTCTGCCCTTCAAGCAGTGCAGTCAGCGCTTTGGCGTTCTCTTCCGGCGCACCACCTACGATTGCCGCAAAATCATGCACCGGTAAATTTGCATCCTCTGGATGAATCTCGCGATCCGCGACCGTGCCGTTCTCAAGCGCGGCGACCCAGGATTTGCCCGTGATGGTCAGCTCATCCGTCCCATCGGACCCGTGCACCAGCCAGGCCCGTTCAGACCCAAGTGCCAGCAGCGTTTCCGCCATGGGCCGGATCATGGCCCGGCTAAACGCGCCGGTCAGTTGCCGTTTCACGCCTGCGGGATTGGTCAGCGGCCCCAGGATGTTAAAGATCGTGCGTGTCCCAAGCTCTGCCCGCGCGGGCATGACATGTTTCATCGCCGGATGGTGCATTGGGGCCATCATAAAGCCGATCCCGGCCTCGGCCAGACCGCGCTCGACTACGTCCGGCCCGACCATCACGTTGATCCCCAGGGCCCCTTGCACATCAGCGGTGCCGGATTTCGAACTGAGGTTGCGATTGCCATGCTTTGCCACCGGCACCCCGGCGCCGGCCACAACAAAGGCTGTGGCCGTCGAGATGTTCAGCGTATGTTTGCCATCGCCACCGGTGCCAACGATGTCCATCGCGTTTGCGGGCGCTTTGACCGGCAGGCATTTGGCCCGCATGACGGCGGCGGCGGCGGCCACCTCGTCAACCGTTTCGCCGCGTGTGCGCAGCGCCATCAGGAAACCGCCGATCTGTGCCGGTGTTGCGTTGCCTTCAAACAGGATCTCAAAGGCGTCTTGCGCTTGCGCACGCGACAGGGGGCCATCCGCTGCCGCGCTGACCAGCGGTTTCAGGGCGTCACTCATGCGGGGACCTTTGTGATTTTCAGGAAGTTTTGCAGCAATGCATGCCCATGCGCAGATGCGATACTTTCGGGGTGGAATTGCACGCCGTGAATGGGAAGCGTCTTGTGCTGCAGCCCCATGATTGTGCCGTCATCCAGATCGGCAGTAATTTCCAGGCAATCAGGCAGGCTGTCGCGTTCGATGATCAGCGAATGATAGCGGGTGGCGTCAAACGGGCTTGGCAGGTCTTCGAACAGGCCTTGGCCTATGTGCCGCATGCTGCCCATCTTGCCATGCACGATCTCGTGGCAGCGCACCACCTTGCCGCCGAAAGCCTCGCCAATCGCCTGATGCCCCAGACAGACACCCATCAGCGGTGTTTTCGTCTCGGCTGCGGCATGCACGAGGCTGAGGCAAATGCCGGCCTGCGCCGGATCGCAGGGCCCGGGCGACAGCAAAATAGCCTCGGGGCGAAGTCCCATCGCCTCTTGCACACCAAGCGCATCATTGCGCCGAACCAGCACATCCGCACCCAACTCGCCCAGGTAGTGAACAAGGTTAAATGTGAAGCTGTCGTAGTTATCGATCAATAACAGCATGGTGAATTCCCGCGCAGGTCCAATTTGGGGCTACCGTCCGCCCTCTCGCTGACGATATAACCGGATCATACATGGGCCGGGATGCGTATTGGCGTCAAGGCCGAAGCAGGCGATACGTGGCAGGAAACGAAGGGTGGGGCGACATGCGCGGGACAGTATCTGGCGGCCTTTGGGCGATCGTGTTGGGAGCCGTGGGGCTGGGCACCGCGTCGTTAATCGGCGCGCCGCCAAAAACACCCCCGGCAGCCGCCCCTGAAGCACCGGCAAGCGCAACCGCTGACACGGCGCCAGCGTCGGATGATGTTGCCACCGCGACGGTTGAACCAGCAGAGACCACATCTGCCCCGGCGGTTGTGGCAGCCCCGGCAGCGGCACCTGCCGATGCGCCATCGGTGAGTGATACCGCAGTGACGCCGCCCGCATCCGGTGATACCGATGTGGCCCTCGCAACGCCCGACCCGGTACAACCGGTTGAACCCGCCGCCGCAGATCCGGTTGCGGTCGAAACCGAAACGGCGGCCCCTGTCGTGTCTGAAACCGCGTCCACGGATGCCGAGCCCGCGGCGCCGGATACCACCACCGCGCCGGGCGTTGTGGCCGATGCAGATGATCCTGTTGTTACACCTGATGATGCAGCGCCCGCTCAACCCGTTGTTGCTGCGGACAATACCGCTGCAATTGATGAGGATACTGCCGCTGCGGTCACGCCCCCAACCGTGCCGGAACCTGCGCTGCCTGAACAGACCAACACCGATATCGCGGCCCTTGACGCACCGCAGGACGACGCACCAGCGGCCGCCGCACCGGCGCCGGTCGCCTTGCCGGAACCTGAACAGGATGCCGTTGTTGCAAGCGAGGCGGTCACCCCGGCTGATCCCGAACCCGCCGCCCCGGTTGTGACCGAGGCGCCCATTGCGGTGGCACCTGCCGCCCCCGAAGCCGTTGAACCCGCACCAGCGGTCGCAGCCGTTGAAGAGCCGCCCGCACCGGTGATTGTGGATGAACCAATTGCTGTGCTGCCAGCGCCGGAAACCGAAATTGCCGATGTTGATCCCGCCCCATCTGACATCGCGATTGCTGACGCTGAACCCGCCGCACCAACAGTGCTTGATGTCACCGCGGATGATACCCGCCAACTGGGTGGTAACACCGTCCGGGTGAACCGACCCGGTGCCGAAGATCCCGCTGAGGCTGAAGATGTCGTTGCCGAAACACCAGATGAGGCCACCATTCCCGATGACGCGCCCGCGATTGTGCGCTTTGCGACCCCGTTCGAGAACCCGGCTGCCTTGCCGCTGGTCTCGCTGGTGCTGCGCGATGGGGCAGGCACCGCTGATCTGATGGATCAGGTCAGTGCGCTGACCTTGCCGGTCACCATCGTGATTGACCCGACAGCCAGCGATGCAACTGCGCGGATGCAGGCCTACCGCGCGCGCGGGGTAGAGGTGGCCATTCAGGCGTCGTTGCCGGCGGGTGCGACACCCAGCGATGTGGAAATCGCGATGGAAGCGGCCTTTGCGGCGGTTCCCGAGGCAGTGGCGCTGTTTTCTGACGGGTCGGATGGGATCCAGTCGGACCGTGCGGTAACCGCGCAAGTGATGGAATACCTTTCGGCGAATGGCCGGGGACTGGTGATGGTCCAGCAGGGGCTTGGCAATGCGCTGCGCGCCGCTGCACAGGCCGAGGTGCCTGCAACAGCCGTGTCACGTGAATTGGGCCGCGAGGGGGCGGATGTCGGCGCATTGACCCGCGCGTTGGATCAGGCGGCGTTCCGGGCGCGGCAAACCGGCGATTCCGTGCTGCTGTCAGATGCGACAGAGACCGTGTTGACCGCCCTGTCAGGATGGCAGGCCGGTGTTGATGAAGGTCAATTTCTGGTCGCGCCAGTGACGGCGATCATTGCACCCACCGTCACCAATACCGAATAGGATCAGTTGCCGCCGGGCTTGAACATGGTGGCATCTGCGGCGGCCTTGCGGATCGCGTTCGATTTATGCACCGTCTCTTGGTATTCGGCCTCGGGGTCGCTGTCATAGACAACGCCGCCACCAGCCTGAATATAAAGCTTTTCGTCCTGCAACACGGCCGTGCGCAGCGCGATGCACATATCCATGTCACCATTGGCGCTGAAATAGCCGCAACCACCGCCGTAAACGCCACGCTTTTCCGGCTCCAGCTCGTCGATGATCTCCATCGCGCGAACCTTGGGCGCGCCTGAGACGGTGCCGGCGGGCATGCCCGCAAAAAACGCGCTCAGCGCGTCCTGATCATCGGCCAACTCACCCACGACATTGGACACGATGTGCATGACATGGCTGTAGCGTTCGACGATGAATTGCTCGGTCGGGCGGACGGTACCGATTTTGCTGACCTTGGCCGTGTCGTTGCGGCCCAGATCCAGCAGCATCAGATGTTCGGCCAATTCCTTTTCATCCGCCATCAGATCAGCCTCGTTGGCCTTGTCTTCGGCGGGGGTCGCGCCACGCGGACGGGTGCCGGCAATTGGTCTGATCGTGACCTCTGATCCAAACACGCGTACCAGGATTTCGGGGCTGGCGCCGATCACCTGAAAGCCACCGAAATTGAAAAAGAACATGAAGGGTGACGGGTTGGTGCGCCGCAGTGACCGGTACAGTGCAAATGGCGGGTCGCGAAACTCCTGTGTCCAGCGCTGGGATGGGACCACCTGAAAAATGTCGCCCGCGCGAATATAGTCCTTTGCCTTCTCAACGGCTTGCAGATAGCCCGCATGGCTAAAGTTCGACACCGGCGGTGCAACAGGTGCAGGGTCCGCCAGGGCCCGGCTGTTATCGGGGGTCGGGCGTTCCAACGCCCGCTGCGCATCCATGACCCGTTCGGCCGCCTGGGCATAGGCGGCGCGGGCGGACAACCCATCGCTGACATAGGCGGGGGCCACCAGGATCACGTCACCCTTGACCCCATCAAGCACGGCCACAACAGAGGGGCGCATCATCACCGCATCGGGCAGACCCAGCGGATCGGGGTTGATATCGGGCAGCCGTTCGACAAGCCGGATCATGTCATATCCCAGATATCCGAACAGCCCGGCAGAGGCCGCAGGCAAGTCAGCGGGCAGGTCGATGCGCGATTCCGCCAGCAGGTCACGCAGGGCCTGCAGCGGGTTCTCACCCAGATCAGTCCAGTGATCGTCATCAAAGCGGGCATTGCGGTTGACCCGCGATGTGGTCCCCCGGCATTCCCAGATCAGGTCGGGGTTCATCCCGATGATCGAATAGCGCCCGCGCACCTCGCCGCCCGTCACGCTTTCCAGCATGAACGCATTCCTGCCCGCGCCGGACAGCTTCAGCATCAGCGATACAGGCGTGTCCAGATCCGCAGCAATCCGGGTGTAGACGATCTGGCTTTTCCCCGCCGCATAGCCCGCGGCGAAGTCATCATATGCGGGCAAAAGTGCCATGGTGGACCTACTGGAACTGAGCGTTGATCGCGTTAAGTGCGGTTTGGTCGATATTGACCTCGGTCTGCTCCTGCAGGCGGGTTGCATAGGCATCAAAGATATCCTGTGCGATCCCTGCCGCCGCGCTGGCGCCGACCTGCTCGCGTTGTGCGGTGGTGCCTTCGGCTGTCATATCAGGTGGCGCAATATCATCGAGACGCACGATCACGGCCCCGCCTTCGGATTGCAGAACCTCGACGCTGCCGATCTCCATCGTGAAGATCGTATCGAGGAAATCAGCCGGGGTGCCTTCGATAAAGCTGCGGCGGGTCAGGTCCTCGTCGACGGTGGGGGATAGCGACAGCGTGTCGAAACCGGTCAGTGGCTGGATGTCGGCTGCGATCTCGGTCGCTTTTTGCACGATTGCATCCTGACGGGCCTGTGCCTGCCATGCGGTCATGACAGCGTCCCGAACTTCGTCAAGCGGTTGCACGGTGGGGGGCGTGATCTCGTCCAGGCGCAGCGTAAAGAGACCGCCATCGGCCAGATCGACAAGTTCCGCAAAATCACCTTCCTGTACGGTCGCAGCCGCGCGCCGGAACGCATCATAGGCGGCAATGCCGTCAGTGACCTGATCGGTCCAGGAAATCGTGCCCAGGCGCATTTCCGTCCGGTCGGCGAGGTCTTCCAATGTCGCACCGCCTGCGATCAGGTCGATCATCTGGTCGGCCCCATCATTGATCACGTCGCGCGCGGCCGTGGCGGCAAGTTCGTCCCGCAAGGCGGGTGCGGCCTCATCCAGCGGCGTTTCCTGCGCGGCCAAAATCGCGTTCATCCGAAACAGGGCAGGACCCATCGAGGCGTCAATCGGTCCCACAACATCGCCCGCCGCGGCTGCGAAAACCGGGTCGCCCGCAACGCCCAGATCAGCCTTGGACATATCGCCCAGATCAATATCCGTCAGACGCAGCCCGCGTTCGGCAACAAGGTCCTCGAACGTCGCTTCGCCATTGTCCAACCGGGTCTTGGCGGCAGCGGCCTGTTCGGCATTCAGGAAAATCAGACGCTCGACCAGCCGGCGTTCGGGCTGCACATATTCGTTGATCCGCTCGTTATAAAGCGCGGCAATCGCGTCATCGGTCACCGTCATCTGATCCTGCAGCATTGAAGGTGTCAGCCACGCGTAGGTGATCTGGCGGGTCTCGGGCAGGGTGAATTCCTCGGGGTTGGCGTCGTAATAGGCCTGTATATCAGTGTCTGTCGCGCCCGGAACAGGGGCGGTCAGGATGTCGGCGCCCACGGACGCCCAGGTGACGCTGCGCGTCTCGGCGATATATTGCACCAGGGCATCGGTATAGCTGTCCGGCGTTGGGATCCCGCTGACAACGGCCCCTTGCAAAAGGGTGCGCGACATCTCTTCGCGCAGCCCGTCCTCGAACTGGGCCTCGGACTGGCCCGATTGCTGCAAGGCATAGCGATAGCTTTCGCGGTTGAAACTGCCGCCTGCGCCGCTGAATTGCGGAATGGACAACAACCGGTCGCGGACATTCCCGTCACCGGCTGAAATGCCCAGCTGTGCTGCCTCGTTATCCAGGGTGCGGCTGAGGATAATCTGGTTCAGCGCAGCCTGATCCAGCCCGAATGCGCGCGCCTGCTGAAAGGTCACCTGCGTCCCGAACTGGGCCGACAGGGCCCTGATCTGATCATTCAGCGTGCGCTGATAGTCGTTCAGGCTGATTTCCTTGTCGCCGACCGTGCCAAGTGTCCGGATATTGCTGGTCAATCCGCCGGTGCCGAAACCGGCCAACCCAACCAAAAGCAGGATCACGATAAACCAGACCCCGTACCGGGTGTTTTTCTTCTCAGCCATGTTTGTGCAACCCTGTTCGCTATGCGGCGTCCCTGTGGACTGGCCGCATGAATAAGGGGCCGTCCGGGTGGGTGCAAGGGTCAGTAGACGGTCTGTGACAGGCGATTGAACAGGGTGCCGATGCCGTTGCGGTCGATATTGGCAAATGCGACCCGGAATTGCCGCGCACCTTGGGTGATATCGGTGGGCATGAACATCGTGCCGGGCAGCAACAACACACCCGCATCACGCACCAGTTTGGGTGCCAGATCTGCCGAACTGGCCGCAAAGGGATGTTCCATATACGCGAAATATGCACCACAGCCCAACAGCGTCCACCCCTGATCTGCCAGCATGCCAAAGCCCTCTTCGATGGCGGCGCGCCGGTCGAGGATTTCGCGGCGTTCGCCTGCCAGCCAGGTCCCGAGGTTTTTCATGCCCCAAAGTGCGGCCCGCTGCCCCAACTGATTTGGGCAAATCGTAACCGTGTCGAGGAATTTTTCGATCTCTGCCAGCCTGCTTTCACTGGCGACCACCGCGCCGACCCGGTGGCCCGTCAGCCGGTAGGCTTTGGAAAAGGAATAAAGCTGGATCAGCGTGTCATCCCAATCGGGGTCTGCAAACAGATCATGCGCCGCACCACTGCGGCTGTCGAAGTCCCGATAGGTTTCGTCAACGATCAGGGCGATACCTTTGGCGCGCGCCAGATCGCGGAACCCTGCCAGCGTTTCGGCGGGATATTCGACCCCGCACGGGTTATTCGGGCTGACCAGCGCAATGGCGCGGGTCTTGGGGGTGATCAATGCGGCGGCTGCGGCCGCATCGGGGATCATCCGGTCGCCAACAGCCAAAGGCACCGTTTTCACACCCGACATGTCCAGCCACATGCGGTGGTTGAAGTAATAGGGGATCGGGATGATGACCTCGTCCCCTTCGGTGCAAAGCGTGGCGATGGCGGCGGCAAAGGCCTGATTGCAGCCCGAGGTGATTGCCACCTGGCTGGCGCTGACCGTGCCGCCATAGCTGGCAGACCATTGCCGGGCGACTTCGCTGCGCAAGGCGGGCAGGCCGAGAACGGGGCCATAAAGATGCGTCTCGGGGTCCTGTAACACCATTGCGGCCATTGCTTCGCGCATGGGCGCAGGCGGCGGATCAACCGGTGCGGCCTGCGAGACGTTCAGCAGCGGCCTGTGATCAGGATGCGTCACCCCATCCAGCCAGCGACGGGCCTCCATCACAGGTGGGGCGAATGTGCTGGCGGTCCGGCTGACGGGCATGTTTTGATTTCCGGCGGGCATCTAGTCTTTGCCCCGGTAGGGTTCGACATATTGCAAGGCCATGTCCCATGGAAAGAAAATCCAGGTGTCCTGGCTGACCTCGGTGATGAAGGTGTCCACCTGCGGACGGCCCTTGGGCTTGGCATAGACCGTCGCAAAATGGGCGTTGGGATAACGTGCGCGGACAAGTTCCAGCGTTTTGCCGCTATCCACCAGATCGTCAATCACGAGGATGCCTGTCCCGTCGCCCATCAATTCCGCATCCGGGGCCTTGAGGACCATGGCATCAGCCTGATCCTGATGGTCATAGCTTTTGACGCTGATCGTATCAACGGTGCGGATATCCAGCTCGCGGGCGGCAATCATGGCAGGGGCCATGCCGCCGCGGGTGATGGCCACAACCGCCCGCCAGGCCCCATCATCAGGGCCCTGGCCGTCAAGACGCCAGGCCAGCGCACGGCTGTCGCGATGGATCTGATCCCAGCTGATGTGAAATCCCTTTTCGTGCGGCAGGCGGGTGTCAGTCATGCAATAGGTCCTTATGTCAGCGCGATCTTGACGCCAAAGAGGCCGATCAGACCACCGAAAAGACGGTCGATCATGGATTTGAAGCGGGTATAGGCCGCGCGCGGACGCGGCAGCGAGAACAGCCGGGCCACCGCGATATACCACAGCGTTTCATTGGCAAACACCGCGCCGATGATGGCAATGCGCCAGACCAGCGGGATGTCAGGGGGCAGGAGGCCAACAAAAACAGCCGCAAAAAATACCGCTGTTTTGGGGTTGGCCGCAAAGGTGATCAGGCCCAGCCGTATGGCGGACCCGGCGCTGCGGGGCGTTGCGCCATCTGCCGGTGCGGCCAACGGGGCATCAGCGTGACGCCACATCTTGGCCGCAATGAACAGCAGGAACGCACCGCCGGCGATTTTCAATGTGGTGAACAGGGCAGGGACCAGTTCAAACAAAAAGGCAAGCCCGGCCATCGCCGCAATGGCCCAGATCGTCGCCCCCAGTCCAAAGCCCAGTGCAAGGGCCGTCGCAACGCCAAACCCGTCTGATGCGGCTGTCCGGACGCTCATCACAAAAGAGGGCCCCGGGCTCATCGCGGCCACAAGATGGATGCCCACAATCGACAGGAAGATGACCCAGCTCACCCTTGTTTATTCCTTTGTGATGTCGGGCGCGTCCACGGCCTTCATGCCGACAACATGATATCCGGCGTCAACATGCAGCACCTCGCCCGTGACAGCGCTGCCAAGGTCGGACAACAGGTACAGGGCCGATTTGCCGACCTCTTCCTGGGTCACGGTGCGCCGCAGGGGCGAGTTATATTCGTTCCATTTCATAATGAGCCGAAAATCGCCGATGCCGGATGCGGCGAGTGTTTTGATCGTGCCGGCGCTGATCGCATTGACGCGGATATTGTCCTTGCCAAGGTCCTCGGCAAGATAGCGCACAGAAGCCTCCAACGCGGCCTTTGCAACGCCCATGACGTTGTAATGCGGCATGACTTTTTCGGCGCCATAATAGGTCAACGTCAGGCAAGAGCCGCCCTCGGTCATCATCTTTTCGGCGCGCTGAACGACCGCCGTGAAGGAGTAGACAGAGATGTCCATCGACATCAGAAAGTTGTTGCGGCTGGTGTCAACATAGCGACCGCGAAGCTCACTTTTGTCAGAAAAACCAATGGCATGCACGATGAAGTCCAACTTGCCCCAGCGTTCTTCGAGCGCCGCAAAAAGACTGTCAATCGAGGCTTCGTCACCCACGTCACAGGGCAACACGATATCTGATCCGACAGATTGGGCGAGCGGCTCGACCCGTTTTTTCAGCGCCTCGCCCTGAAAGGAAAATGCAAGCTCGGCACCGGCATCCGCACAGGCCTTGGCAATTCCCCATGCGATGGATTTATCATTTGCCAATCCCATGATCAGACCACGTTTGCCTTGCATCAAATTCGTGCCCATCGATCGTGTCCTTCGTCCCGGTTCGTTGTGATCCTATGCGTTTAGGCCATTGCAAACCCCACAGCAAGCGCCTGCGGGACCGGTTGGGCGCTTGCCACTGCTTTGGAATAAACTTAAGCCTGATGCGGGGGCGTAATTGGGGATCGGCAATGTCTGATCGAGACGGCATTTTTGCGGGTGAAAACCCGTTTGTCATTGCGCGCGCATGGTTGGCCGAAGCCACGAAGACGGAAGTCAACGATCCCAATGCGATAGCCCTGTCCACGGTTGACGCGGATGGCATGCCGAATGCGCGTATGGTGCTGCTCAAAGAGATCGAGGCCGAAGCCTTTGTCTTTTACACCAATTACGAAAGCCGCAAGGCGGTCGAGATGACGCAATCGGGAAAGGCCGCATTTGTGCTACACTGGAAGTCGCTGGCGCGGCAGATCCGGGTGCGCGGGGTGGTGGAAAAGGAAGATGGGCCAGTTGCAGACGCCTATTATGCATCGCGGTCGCTGAAAAGCCGGCTGGGTGCCTGGGCATCGGAACAGTCGCGCCCACTTGAATCGCGCACCGCCTTGATGGCAAAGGTTGCAAAGGTCACATTGCAACATGGGTCTGATCCGAAACGCCCGCCATTCTGGGGAGGCTTCCGGATCATTCCGTTGGAGATTGAATTTTGGGCAGATGGCCCGTTTAGATTGCATGACCGGTTCCGCTGGTCGCGCAACACTCACGGGCAGAAATGGGACATTACACGATTGAACCCTTGAATTTCACGCTTCGTGAAATGTAAGGCCTTGATTGTTGTGTGATTTTCTGGTCGTGATCGAGAAACGAGCTGTAACATGCTCAGGCGAATGCTGGTTCGCTTGAAGTAGGGGAAGAGACGATGAATACGCAGGACACCGGCGAACAAAGGCAGGTGAACGGCCAGGTAAAGTGGTTTGACCCCTCCAAGGGGTTTGGATTCGTGGTGGCCGATAAAGGTGGCCCGGATATTCTTCTCCATGCCAATGTGCTGCGTAATTTTGGGCAGGGGTCTGTCGTGGACGGCTCTGCCATTGAGATTCTTGTGCAGGATACCCAACGCGGTCTGCAGGCAACCCAAGTCCTGTCGATTACCCCGCCAGAAAGTGATGCGTCGGTCCCGCTGCGCGATATGATGGATTACAGCGCCGCTGATATCGCCGAACGCCCGATAGAGCCCGCACGGGTCAAATGGTTCGACAAGGCCAAGGGATTTGGTTTCGCCAATGTCTTTGGCAACAATGATGATGTCTTTATCCATGTCGAAGTCTTGCGCCGGTCCGGTTTGTCCGACCTGCAATCAGGTGAGGCCGTTGGCCTGCGACTGGTTGACGGGGAACGGGGCCGCATGGCCATCGAAGTCGTCGGCTGGGAGGCCGCAGCCAAGTGAAGGCGGCGCTTACTGCCCTGACGATCTGGTTGGCCGGGACGCAATCGGCCCTTGCACTTTGCGCAGATGACAAACTGACCGTCGTAGGCGCATGGGGGCAGGCGACATTCAGCATTGATGTTGCAGATGACCCGCAGGAACGGGCGCGCGGTCTGATGTTTGTCGAACAGATGCCAACCCTGTCGGGGATGCTATTTATCTATGAACGCCCCCAAAGCGTCAGCTTTTGGATGAAGAATACCCTGATCCCGCTTGATATGCTTTTTGCAGCGCCGGATGGGGAGATCCTGCATGTGCATCCCAATGCGATCCCCGGCGATCTGACCCCGATCCCCGGCGGCGACGGTGTGCAGATGGTGCTGGAAATCAATGGTGGGTTGGCCAAGCGTCTTGGCATCGCACCCGGCGATACGATGCAACACCCCAGTTTCGGGGCTGATGCGATCCTGCCTTGTGATGTACCGGCAGACAGCTAGAGCCATCCTTGGCTGCGCAATTGCACAAAATCGGAAAATAGCGCCCAAGCGGCGCGTTTTTGGGTTTTCAAATCAGCCGGAGGGGTCTAAAGACAGCCTCGGTCCGGGGCGTAGCGCAGCCTGGTAGCGCATCTGTTTTGGGAACAGAGGGTCGGGAGTTCGAATCTCTCCGCCCCGACCACATCACCACCATCAGTACTTTTTGGCCGTTAAGGCCACCGGCCCCACGCCCGGGCTTGTTATTGGACAATTGCCCCGGGCGCAGCATACCCTTGTTCCAGCACTGGGGGACCCAACATGGACGATAACGAACTATCCCGGACAGAGGTGCAGGGATTGCGCTATGCCAAAGAGCTGGAGGGCCATGTCAATTGGCTGGACAGCTTTACCGCCGCCGCATTGGGCGTGCTGGCCGTGGCATCGGGCATCTATACCTATCTGGGGGTATCATCGCTGTTGGATGACAATGGCGCGCTCAGCTTTTTTGCGGCGATCAGCTATTCCATCGCGGTATCCGTCGGCATCTTTGTGTTTTGGTCCTATCTGATCCGGCTGCTGCCGGCGGTGCGCACATTGGGCGCGCGCATGGGCCTGTTTGTGGCGATGCTGCTTGGGTCGGCCGCGATCATCGCGATGTCGTCGTGGTTGAACGCAGCTGCATTGGCGGGTGCCGCGGCGGTCGAGCAGCATTTGGCCCGCACCGTGCAGGATTACCAATCAGCGCTGGAACGCTCGCATGAAATTGCGGTTTCGGCCCAAGGGCTGGGGCGTGATGTCGCCCGTGTGCGGCAATCATTCGAGGACCTGTCCGAGCAGGAGGCGACCGGCGATCTGTCCGGGCTTGCGGGCCGGGGGGCTGTGTTTCGGGTGCTACGGCAGAAATCGGACGAGCTTGCCGGGCTCGAGGCGCAGATCGCATCGCAACAACCGCTGGTCAACGCAGCCTTTGCAGAAGGCAACGCCATTCTCAGCCGGATGCGGTCATTGACCGTGGAACCCGGCCCGATCGAGGCGCGTTCGGTTCTGTTCTCCGAAGAGGCCGTGCGCCTGGCGGGCGTGATCACGCAGCTGCGGCAATTGTCGGTGGCCCCGCTGGTCAGCCGGGCGGCCCAGGATTTGAGCGCATCCGTGATCCTGCCCGAACTGGATGGGCGGACAGCCGAAAACCGGGCCGGTCAGCAATCGACGATCTCGTCGGTGCTGCAACTGCTGGGGCAACGGGCCGAAACCCTGCGACTGGCCGCAGACGGGGTGATGGCGATGCAGCAGCCGACAGACACAACATACACGCCGATCAGCACCGCGGATGCGGTCATTCGCTATGCCGAGAACTTTGTCCCGTCCTGGGCCGGGGCTATTGCTATTGATCTGTTGCCTGCTGTGCTGGTTTTCATTCTGGCGATCACGCAGGCCGCCATCCGATCCGGCAAGGCCCGCAGTAGCGTCGAAGACACGCTGACCCTTGCTGAATTGCGGGCCGCCCTGCATGCGGTGCGCGATGTGGAACAGTCGCTCGCCCGGGCAGAGCCGCCCCTCAGATCAGACGGACGCGCGGATATTCACCCGATCGCCTCGGATGCCAAATCCGGCACGGATGCATGAGCGCGCAGACCGATCCGCCAGCAGCGCGCGGGTTCAGTGCGAAAACGGCCATCAAATGGGTGCTGTTTGTGCAACTGGCCATCGCCCTCTTCCTGATGGGTGGCGATCTGGTGCGCGTCTTGCCGCAACTGGCCTGGCCGTCATCGCAGCCGCGCTTTGACATGCCGGTCTCACCGGGGGACCAGACGCGCCGTTATGCCCCATCGGATATTCCGCTGGATGGCAATCCGGACCGTCCGTTTCAATCAACCGGCGATATGCCCAGCCGCCTTGCCTTTGTTGCAGAGGCTGACGCGCTGACGATCACCGGACAGATCGCGCCGGGTGATGCGCAGCGATTCACGGATTTCATGAACGGTTCTGCGGCGGGCATCACGCGTGTGCGGCTTAATTCGCCCGGCGGCTCTGTCGAGGATGCCTTGATCATCGGGCAGCACATTCGCGATGCAGACTACGACACGGTGTTGGGGGCGGCCGATATCTGTTTGTCGGCCTGTCCTTATATTCTGGCCGGGGGTGTGTCGCGCAGTGTGCATGTGGACGGGCAGGTTGGTGTGCATCAGCACTATTTTGGGGCCAACACCGCCTTGCCCGCCTTTCTGGCTGTCGAGGATATCCAGCGCGGACAGGGCCGGGTGATGACCTATCTGGATGCGATGGGGGTTGACCCACTGGTGATGCAGCACGCGCTGGTGACACCGCCCGACGAAATCTACGTACTGCTTCCCGAAGAGCTGACGACATACCAGTTCGTCACCCCCTAGATATAGTTTTCAGCGTCAGGCCGGCGCCATATCTAGCGTCAAAACCGGATTGATTCGGTTTGCGAATCAACTTTTCGGCATCTGGATCTGCGGCGTCCCATTCTCGGATTGATGGGGTTAATCCTTTGTTAAACTTCGTAAAGGCCACACTTGGTTTGACAACCGGACCTCAGGTAATGATTGAGCGTTCCGATCTAAGTGGGCCACAAATAACAGGTTTCTCATTTTCGTGATCGACGCCATCCTGTGGACAAAGCGGTGCATGAATCGGGTGCCGGGGTCGGGCGCATTTCGCCGCTTTGACGTCAAGGAATTTAATCGACATTTAGTGTTAAAATTCCGTTGACCCACCAGCCCTAGATGCGTCAGGTTGTGCAAACCGACAGCCAGGACACAAGATGTGGTATCGGTACGGGGAAAGTTTCAACAGGTAGGCGTCACCGCCTTCAGCACATCTCGGACACCGCCAGGCCATTGGCCGGGCCCGATATCTGTCTGTCAGAAGCATTCAACGACGATAACGGCATGCCGTCAAATGGGCATGTGTGACAGGTATTTTTTTGGCCGCAACGACGGCCTTGCGACAAGGGGCAGACGCGATGAAAATCGAACGCAATTTCACAAAGACCGGACAGGACGCCTATGCAGAGCTGGCGTTCAAAACAACGACGTCCGAGATCAGAAACCCGGACGGGACGATTGTTTTCAAACTGGATGATTGTGAAATTCCGGGCGGGTGGAGCCAGGTCGCCTCTGACGTGATCGCGCAAAAGTATTTCCGCAAAGCCGGCGTGCCATCGGCACTGAAAAAGGTTAAGGAAAAGGGCGTTCCCGCGTTCCTGTGGAAATCCGTTCCGGCCAAGGGTGCCACATTCGGCGGCGAGACATCCGCCAAGCAGGTTTTTGATCGCCTTGCCGGTGCGTGGACCTACTGGGGCTGGAAAGGCGGCTACTTTACCAGCGAAGAAGACGCACGCGCCTATTTCGATGAGATGCGCTACATGCTGGCCACCCAGCGCGCTGCCCCGAACAGCCCGCAATGGTTCAACACCGGCTTGCATTGGGCCTACGGCATTGATGGTCCCGCACAGGGGCACCACTACGTCGACTACCAAACCGGCGAACTGACCAAATCAACCTCGTCTTACGAGCATCCGCAGCCGCATGCCTGCTTTATCCAGTCCGTCGACGATGATCTGGTCAATGATGGTGGCATCATGGATCTGTGGGTGCGCGAGGCCCGGCTGTTCAAATATGGCTCTGGTACCGGCACGAACTTTTCCAGTTTGCGCGGCGAGGGCGAACCATTGTCAGGTGGCGGCAAGTCTTCGGGCCTGATGGGTTTTTTGAAAATCGGCGACCGCGCGGCGGGTGCTATCAAGTCAGGCGGTACAACCCGCCGGGCGGCCAAGATGGTGATCGTGGATGCCGATCACCCCGATATCGAGGAATTCATCAACTGGAAAGTCATTGAAGAACAAAAGGTTGCCTCTATCGTTGCCGGTTCGAAAATGCACGAGCGGTATCTGAACGCGATCTTTGCCGCGATCAAGACATGGGATGGGGAAGAGGTCGCAGCCTACGACCCCAAGAGCAACGAAACGCTTGCTGCAGCCGTCAAGGACGCCAAGAAATCCGCGATCCCCGAGACCTATATCAAGCGCGTTCTGGATTATGCCAAGCAGGGCTATGACAGCATTGAATTCCCGACCTACGACACGGATTGGGATAGCGAGGCTTATTCATCCGTCTCTGGCCAGAACTCCAACAACTCCATTCGCGTGACCGACGCTTTCCTGAAAGCCGTCGAAGACGATGCGGACTGGAAACTGATCAACCGCAAGAACGGCGAATGTGCCAAGATCATCAAGGCCCGCGATCTGTGGGAACAGGTTGGCCACGCGGCCTGGGCCTGTGCCGATCCCGGCATCCAGTACCACGACACGGTCAACGCCTGGCACACATGCCCCGAAGATGGGGCGATCCGCGGCTCAAACCCTTGTTCTGAATACATGTTCCTTGATGATACAGCGTGTAACCTTGCCTCGATGAACCTCCTGACCTTCTATAAGGACGGGCAGTTCCAGGTCGAAGACTACATGCACGCCACACGTCTTTGGACGGTGACGCTGGAAATCAGCGTGATGATGGCGCAGTTCCCATCCAAGGAAATCGCGCAGCGGTCCTATGACTTCCGCACCTTGGGTCTGGGCTATGCCAATATCGGCGGTCTGCTGATGAATATGGGGCTGGGCTATGACAGCGACGAAGGCCGGGCCATGGGCGCCGCCCTGACGGCGATTATGTCCGGTGTGTCCTATGCGACGTCTGCCGAAATGGCGGGCGAGCTTGGGCCATTCCCCGGCTACAAGAAAAACAGCAAGCATATGTTGCGGGTGATCAAGAACCACCGGCAGGCGGCGTTGGGCAAGACAACCGGCTACGACAAGCTGGATGTAAAGCCCGTCCCGCTGGACCACGCAAACTGCCCGGATCAGCGGCTGGTCGAACTGGCCGTCGGGGCATGGGACGAGGCGCTGACACTGGGCAAGAAACATGGCTACCGCAATGCGCAGGTGTCCGTGATTGCGCCCACCGGTACAATCGGTCTGGTCATGGATTGTGATACAACCGGGATCGAGCCGGATTTCGCATTGGTGAAATTCAAGAAACTCGCCGGGGGTGGCTACTTCAAGATCATCAACCAATCCGTGCCAGCCGCGCTGGAAAAGCTGGGCTATGGATCGGCGCAGATCGAAGAGATCATCGCCTATGCCGTGGGCCACGGGTCCATCGGTCAGGCACCTGCGATCAACCACACATCCCTGATTGGGCACGGGTTCGGGCAGGCCGAACTGGACAAGGTCGAGGGGGCGCTTGCCTCTGCATTCGACATCCGGTTCGTGTTCAACCAGTGGACGCTGGGCGAGGAATTCTGCACCAAGACGCTGGGCATTCCCGCTGAAAAGCTGAACGATCCGACCTTTGATCTGCTGCGCCACCTAGGCTATTCCAAACAGGATATCGACGCGGCCAATGACCATGTCTGCGGAACGATGACGCTGGAAGGCGCGCCCTATCTGAAGGAAGAGCATTACAATGTCTTCGACTGCGCCAACCCCTGCGGCAAGAAAGGCAAGCGTTATCTGAGCGTTGACAGTCATATCTACATGATGGCCGCGGCCCAGTCCTTTATCTCGGGTGCGATCTCCAAGACGATCAATATGCCGAATGACGCAACCATCGAGGATTGCCAGAAGGCCTATGAATTGTCCTGGTCGCTGGGTGTGAAAGCCAATGCGCTCTACCGCGATGGATCGAAACTGTCCCAGCCACTTGCTGCCGCCCTGGTCGAGGATGACGACGAGGCGCTCGAGACACTCGAAAGCGGATCAACCAACGAAAAGGCCGCCGTGCTGGCCGAAAAGATCGTTGAAAAGATCATCGTGCAAGAGGTCCGCAACCGCGAGCGCGAAAAGATGCCGCAGCGCCGCAAGGGCTATACCCAAAAGGCCATCGTTGGTGGGCACAAAGTGTATCTGCGGACAGGCGAATATGAAGATGGCTCTCTGGGTGAGATTTTCATCGACATGCACAAGGAAGGTGCGGGCTTCCGGGCGATGATGAACAACTTCGCCATCGCGGTGTCTGTTGGTCTGCAATATGGTGTGCCGCTCGAAGAATTCGTCGATGCCTTCACCTTCACCAAATTCGAGCCGGCCGGCATGGTTCAGGGCAATGACAGCATCAAGAATGCGACCTCGATCCTTGACTATATCTTCCGCGAGCTGGCCGTGTCCTATCTGGATCGCACCGATCTGGCACATGTGAAACCCGAAGGCGCGACATTTGACGATATCGGCCGGGGCGAACAGGAAGGGGTGTCCAATATTCAGGCCCCAACCGAGAATGCCGCCAGCCGGTCGCTTGAAGTACTCAAGCAAATCTCCTCGACAGGCTATCTGCGCAAGCGGATGCCGCAGGATCTGGTGGTGCTGCAAGGTGGGATGGGCGCTACTGCCCTCGCCACAGGCACAGACCCATCCGCAGCCCTGCAAACACTGGTGCCGCAGGCAGAGACCGCAACCGTTGCCACTGGCACCGCAAGCCTGTCAGCCCGCGACAAGGCCAAGATGCAAGGCTACGAGGGTGACCCATGCGGCGAATGCGGCAACTACACGTTGGTGCGGAACGGAACCTGCATGAAATGCAACACCTGCGGTGGAACGTCGGGTTGTAGCTAAGGAATAGGGGGGGCAGGTCGGACGCCGCAGGTTTCTGCGAAATCCGCACTGTCCCCCCCGGCGAGGCGCCAAAGGCGCTTTACAGGGCTCCGGGGCGGGTGCGCTCGCCCCCGGCGTCGATCAGGCCGCAGGCAACAAACCGAGCGGTATTTAAAGAGTGAGCCTGATCAACGAAACTATAGGGTCCCTGCGGGGACCCTTTTTTGTCTCGCGCGGCTTTCAAGCCGCCGATCAATCGGTGATAGTTGTCGCCAGACTGAATGTGGCGCAGGGGCATCTGATGCAGATCGAAGACATCGTTGATATGGCGACCTATCCCATTGCTGACGCGGGCTTTGCGGCAACCTGCAACACAAAGCTCGACGCGGACGGTGTTCTTGTCTTGCCGGATTTCATCCAGGCCAAGGCGCTCGCGGATATTCAGGCCGAAGCCGTCGCGAAACAGGATCAGGCCTATTTTTGTGCGCAGGATCATTCGGTGTACCTGACCCCGGACAATCCGGCTTTTGGCGCGGATCACCCGGCCAATCGCAAGGTGACGTCATCCAAAGGGTGCATTTGCGATGATGTGATCGCGGGCAACTCGCCCTTGCGGGCGCTTTATGATGATGTGGCATTTCGGCGCTTTGTGGCGCGCACGACCGGGCAGGCGGGGCTTTACCCCTATGCCGACAATCTGTCCTCGATCAATATCCACTATGCCAAGCGCGGGCAGGAATTGGGCTGGCATTTTGATAATTCGTCATTCGCCATCACGCTTTTGATCCAAAAGCCTGCAGCGGGCAGTCGGTTTGAATATATCAAGGATTTGCGCGATGCGGATGCGGGGGATCTGAATTACACCGGTGTGGCGGCATTGCTTGATGGCGCGACCCAACCGGATGTGTTGGCGATGGACCCCGGAACGCTCGTGCTGTTTCGTGGGCGCAATTCCATCCACCGGGTGTCGCCCAACGAAAGCGACATCACCCGCATGCTGGCGGTTCTGGCCTATAACGCAGAACCGGACGTGTCATTGTCGGAAAGCGCGCGCATGACATTCTATGGACGGCTCGACTAAAGCGTTATGCGAAAAACCTGTATCACCTAACGCTGCCTGAAATCATAGATTTCAACGCGTTACGTGATGCGCGATGTCTGAGGTATTTCGTCAAACGCTGTCGTTGTTTCGAAACACGCTGGGCATTTCGCCGTCTGTCGGGCAACATTCCTCTGAACCACCGGGGGACAAATGATGACCGACTTTCTGCTGCTGGCTTTTGTGTTTTTGATCGCGGGCGTGATCTCTGTGCCAATCGCGACGCGCTTTGGGCTGGGGTCGGTTCTGGGCTACCTGATCGCCGGTATCCTGATCAGCCCGATCCTGGCAGTTTTCAATGTTGATGTGATCTCGATCCAGCATTTCGCCGAATTTGGTGTGGTGATGATGCTGTTCCTTGTCGGGCTGGAACTGGAACCAAAGCTGTTATGGTCGATGCGCGCCCGTCTGCTGGGCCTGGGCGGCGGGCAGGTGGGGCTGACGACATTGGCGGTCATGGGGATTGCAATGCTGTTTGGCCTGCAATGGAGCGTGGCGCTGGCCGTTGGTCTTGTTTTGGCGTTAAGTTCGACGGCTATCGTGCTGCAAACGCTGAATGAAAAAGGCCTGATGAAAAGTGATGGCGGGCAATCCAGCTTTTCGGTTCTGCTGTTTCAGGACATTGCGGTGATTCCGATGCTGGCGCTGGTCCCCTTGCTGGCGCTGCCCGAACTGGCCGATGTCGCGGCCCATGGCGCCGACGCCGCACATGGCACGGACGCCGCGCATGGTGACGGCCATGATGATCATGGCGAGGCGATGAGCCTTGTTGCGGGGCTGAACGGCTGGCAGACGGCGCTTGTCAATCTGGCGGCCATTGCGGCGGTGATCGGGATCGGCAGTTTTCTGACACGGCCGATCTTTCGCTTTATCGCAAGTGCCAATCTGCGCGAGCTTTTTACGGCAACGGCCCTGATGATGGTGGTCGGCATCGCGCTGCTGATGTCATTGGTGGGGCTGTCCCCGGCCCTTGGCACATTCCTTGCAGGTGTTGTGCTGGCCAACAGCGAATACCGACACGAGCTGGAATCCGATATCGACCCGTTCAAGGGGCTGTTGTTGGGACTGTTTTTCATGACCGTGGGGGCAGGGATCAACTTTGGTCTGCTGGGCGAGAACCTGTTGCTGATCCTTGGCCTGACGCTTGGGTTGATCGCGATCAAGGCGGCGGTGCTTTTGATCCTTGGCTTTGTGTTTGGTGTCCGGGGGACGGATCGGTGGTTGATGGCGCTTGGGCTGGCGCAGGCGGGGGAATTCGGCTTTGTGCTCTTGTCGTTCACGGTGGCCAATGCAGTCATTCCGCCAGCCCTTGCCGATCAGTTGCTACTGGTTGTCGCCCTGTCGATGCTGCTGACCCCGGCCTTGTTCATTTTCTATGATCGGGTCATCGCCCCGCGCGCATTGGAAGATGCGCAAGGTGCAGCCGATGAGATCGAGGAGCAGGGCCAAGTGATCATCGCAGGCGCCGGACGGGTAGGCGGTATCGTCCGCCGTATCCTGAGCGCTGCGGGCTACAAGCTGACGGTCGTCGACTACAACGCCAAGCATCTGGAAAATATGCGTCAATTCGGGGCGCGGGTTTATTATGGCGATGCCACCCGGCCCGATCTTTTACATGCCGCGGGTCTGCATGACGCCAGGATTCTGGTGATTGCCATTGACGATGAGGATAAGATCACCGGTCTGGTCCATTATGTCCGCCAGAACTATCCCGACGTGCATGTCATCGCCCGCGCCATCAACCGCCATCATGTCTATGCGCTATGGGCCGCCGGGTGTCGCGATATCATCCGCGATACCTATGACAGCTCTCTTCGGATCGGCCGATCTGCGTTAGAGGCGATGGGCATTGCCGCCCATGCGGCCGATCAGATGGTGCAGGCGTTTAATGCCGCCGACCGTGCCTCGATGATTGAACTGGCGGATGCCTATGATCCGGCCATCCCCGTGATGGAGAATGCGGCCTATGTGGCCCGGGTCCGCGAGATTATCGGCCCCCGCGAGGCGGCCCTGCACAAGGAAATGATGGACATTCTGGATAGCGCACCGATAGCCGACCCCGCCAAGGGGTAAGGTATACCGGACGTTGCCCTGCCGGCGCTGCGTTTCTATCGTCGGAACCGACAAAAAAGGGAGGCTGACCAATGCGTTGCCATGAAGTGGATTATGAGATTTTCGGCGATGATATGCAGATCGTCGAGGTCGAGCTTGACCCGCAAGAGACCGTGATCGCCGAGGCTGGCGCGATGAATTACATGGAAGACGGGATCGGGTTCGAGACCAAGATGGGCGATGGATCGTCCCCATCGGGTGGCGTGATGAACTCGCTTTTGAATGTGGGCAAGCGCGTGCTGACGGGCGAGAGCATTTTCATGACCCATTTCAGCAATAACGGGCAGGGCAAGAAACGTGTGGCTTTTGCCGCCCCATACCCTGGCAAGATTGTCCCGATCAATATGGCCGAGATGGGCGAGGAATTGTTGTGCCAGAAAGATGCGTTTCTCTGCGCGGCCTTTGGCACATCCACCGATATCGCCTTTCAGCGTCGTCTGGGTGCGGGGTTCTTTGGGGGCGAAGGTTTTATCCTGCAGCGCCTGCGCGGCGACGGCATGGCCTTTGTCCATATGGGCGGCACCGTCATCAAGCGCCAGTTGCAACCGGGCGAGACATTGCGGGTTGATACCGGCTGCATCGCGGCGTTCACGAAAGACGTGGATTACAATATCGAACGGGCAGGCGGGTTGAAATCCATGGTGTTTGGCGGCGAGGGCTTGTTTCTGGCAACATTGCACGGCCCCGGAACGGTGTATTTGCAAAGCCTGCCATTCTCACGTCTGGCCGACCGTGTCCTGCGGGCCGCTGGCCCCGGCGGCAGCAAGGGCGAAGGGTCCGTGCTGGGCGGATTGGGCGATATGTTTGGTGACCGCTAGGGTCAGGATCCGATATCCAATTCAGGCGGCGCAAGCGTGAACCCGGCAAAGTCGAAACCGGGCGAGACGGTACAGCCCACCAGCGTCCAGTCGCCCGTACTGCGTGCGGCCTGCCAGTGATCTTTCGGGACGATCAATTGTGGCTTGTCGCCCGCAGCCAGATCAGGACCCAGACGATGCAGTGTTGCGGGTCCTGCGGCGTCCGCCGCCATGGACAGAATGATCGGCGCGCCTGCGTAATAGTGCCAGATTTCGACCGCATCGACCTTGTGCCAATGGCTTGATTGCCCGGCTTTCAACAAAAAATAGATACATGTTCCGGTCGGGCGGCCCGCGTTTTCGGCGACCCAGGTCTGCCGATAGAAACCGCCCTCTGGATGGGGTTTCAAATCAAGCTGGGCGATGATGTCATCCGCAGTCATGTTCTGTCCGTTTGATTGCTGCAAAGACGTCCGACGCCTGATCCATAGGCCGGTGCGGGCTTATCCAGCGATCAACCCGCATCCGGAATGTCGATTTCGTCTTCGGCCTCTTCATCGACAAGGCGGTTGACGTCGGACTTGTCGAATGTGGCCGCAAAGATGGCCGAGGCTGCAAGCATCGGCACGACGTACACCATCTTGTCGGTCAGCCATGCTGTCGTCCAGCATGGGACAAGAATGATGGCGGCCTTTATGGCCGCCGTCTTGAACGACTTGCCCGTCATTTCAGAATGGAGCGACCCGCATATGTCGCGGTTTCGCCCAGCAATTCCTCGATCCGGATCAACTGGTTATATTTCGCCAGACGGTCAGACCGAGACAGCGAACCGGTCTTGATCTGCCCGCAATTGGTGGCAACAGCCAGATCGGCAATAGTCGCATCTTCGGTTTCGCCGGACCGGTGCGACATCACGTTGGTAAACCGCGCCCGATGCGCCATATCGACGGCCTGCAGGGTTTCGGTAAGCGTTCCGATCTGGTTGACCTTGACCAGCATGGAATTGGCCGACCCTTTGGCAATGCCATCAGACAAGCGGGCGGGGTTGGTCACAAACAGATCGTCACCAACCAGCTGCACCTTGTCGCCGATCTTGTCGGTCAGCATTTTCCAGCCATCCCAGTCATCCTCGGACATGCCGTCTTCGATGCTGATAATCGGATAGTCGCTGGCCAGTTGCGCCAGATAGTCGGCATTTTCGGCCGATGTCAGGGAAATCCCTTCGCCCGCCATCTCGTATTTGCCGTCCTTGTAATATTCGGTCGCCGCACAATCAAGCGCGAGGTAGATATCCTGACCCGGTTTGTAGCCGGCCTTTTCGATTGAGGTCATGATGAAATCAAGGGCCGCACGGGTGCTTTCAAGGTTGGGGGCAAAGCCGCCCTCATCCCCGATGCCGGTATTGTGGCCTGCAGCGGACAGTTCCTTCTTCAGCGTGTGAAACACTTCCGAGCCCATGCGCACGGCCTCGCGAATATTGGTCGCGGCCACCGGCATGATCATGAATTCCTGAATATCAATAGGATTATCAGCATGTTCGCCGCCATTGATGATGTTCATCATCGGCACGGGCAGGGTGCGGGCGGAGGTGCCGCCGATATAGCGAAACAGCGGCTGTGCGGTGAAATCCGCGGCCGCCTTGGCGACCGCCATCGACACACCAAGGATTGCGTTGGCGCCCAAACGCCCCTTGTTTGGTGTGCCATCCAGTTCGATCATCGCCATATCAATGCCGACCTGTTCTGTCGCATCAAAGCCCACAATTGCTTCGGCGATCTCGCCGTTCACGGCAGCCACGGCCTCGAGCACGCCTTTGCCCATATAGCGGGATTTGTCACCATCGCGCCGCTCGACCGCTTCATGCGCGCCGGTTGAGGCACCGGATGGCACCGCCGCCCGCCCCATGCTGCCATCATCAAGGATCACATCAACCTCGACCGTCGGATTGCCCCGGCTGTCAAGAATTTCACGCGCGTGGATATCTATAATGGTGCTCATAATATGTCCTTCGAGAGGGTGTTAGCGGTATCGGCGGTTCTATAACGCGGGATGTGCGCTAAGTGAAGCACGCCGCAGACGTGCCTCGCGCATCAAGGTGAAAAGGCCCGATCCAATGACGATGCTTGCCCCAATGAGTGTGGCGGCATCGGGTATTTCGTCAAAGAACATGACCCCAAGGATCAGGGCGAAGATCATCCGCGAATACCGGAAGGATGAGATGACCCCGGCATTGCCATGACGCGTCGCGGCGACGATGGCCAGATAGGCGGCGACCCCGATGACGACGCAACCGACAAGGATCAGACTTTGGCGCATATCGGGGACGACCCAGCTGTTTCCCTGCGTCAGGCTGAGCAACACACCTGCCGGCACGATCAGCGCAAAGGTATGTGTGGCCAATTGTGGCCCGCTGAGCGAGACGCGCAGCGCCCGCGTCAGCAAATCGCGCGCCGCCAGCCCCAGCATGCCACCCACGGCCAGCAGCGTGGCACTGTTAAAGCCCGCCATCCCGGGCCGTATGATGATCAACACGCCCAGAAAACCGATGATGATCGCAATCCAGCGCCGCCAGCCAACCTGTTGCCCAAGGAAAACTGCGGCCCCCATGGCCACAACAAGGGGCGTTGCCTGTATGACGGCGGATGCGGTGGTCAGCGGGATGCGCGACAGGGCTGTCACAAACATGACCGATCCGGCCACATCAAACGCGCTGCGCAACATGACCTTGCGGTCAAGATATTCAGGTTGCCACAGCGGAATGCCTTTGATCAGAAACCAGCTGACAAAGATCAGCAAGCCGCCTGCGCAGACGGCTGCGAGGATCTGACCGATGGGAATGGTCGACGTCAGCGACTTGATCAGCGCATCCTCGATGGCAAAACAAGCCATCGCCAGAACCATCAGCGCAGCACCGCGGATGTTTTCCATTATGTGTCGCTATCCGATTTCAGCGGTACGCCGTAAAGTTCCAGCCGGTGGCCCATCAACCGATAGCCAAGCTTGGCCGCGATCCGTTCCTGCAAGGCCTCGATTTCCTGATCAACAAACTCGATCACAGCGCCGGAATGCATATCAATCAGGTGGTCATGATGATCCCGGTCCGCAGATTCGTAACGCGCCCGCCCGTCACGGAATTCATGTTTGTCCAGGATCCCCGCCTCTTCAAACAGCTTGACGGTCCGGTAGACCGTGGCCAGCGAAATACGCGGGTCAGCCGCCGCCGCGCGATTGTAGAGCTCTTCGACATCGGGATGATCATCGGCGGCTTCCAGCACCGTCGCGATGGTGCGCCGTTGTTCGGTCATGCGCAGGCCGTTGGCCTCGCAGCGGGAAAGAATGGTCGAGGTCATGCGCCCCTCTGTCTTTGGATTGGCCCCCTCATATCCGTCAGCGCGGATGGTTTCCAGAGCGATGCGTCAATATTCGAGCGTGCCTTTCATGGTCAGGATAGCCCGCCCGCTGATGGTGATCGCCGCGGTATCCCCATGCTGGGTGCTGGCCCGAATGACCGACGGCCGCCCCATTTGCACCCCTTGATGAATGGTGAGGTCCTGATCGGCCCCCCGGGCCTCGGTCAGCAGGGCGGCCAGCGTTGCCGCCGCACTGCCTGTTGCCGGATCTTCGGGGATATTGTCGAGCGGCGCAAACATGCGCGCATGGATGACATCGCCATTGGCGACATAAGGAAACAGGGCAAAATCCAACCCCGCCGGATGCGTTTGCGCGCCAAGCCTGATCTGATCTGTCACCGGCATGCATTGGTCCAGCCAGTGTTGCGCCGACAGTTCCACCAGAACAAAGGGCAGTCCAAGGCTGGCCTGCACGGGCGCATGCGTCGCGGTGGAAATCGCGTTTTGGGGCAGGCCAAGGGCGGCGGCCACCAGCGCGGGATCAGGTGTGGCCAGCCGCTCCAATGCCGCAGTCGTCGTAAAGCGGGCCGCGCCTGCATCGGCGTGACAGGGGATCGGCCCCACCCCAAGCTCCAATGTCATCTCAGGTTCCGCCCCCAGATCGCGCAGGGCGATGGCGGTGCCAATGGTCGGATGCCCGGCAAACGGGATTTCCATGGTTGGCGTAAAGATCCGCACTTTCGCTGTATAGGCCGCGTTACCGGGCGGATAGACAAAGGTCGTTTCCGAAAAGTTGAACTCCCGCGCAATCCTTTGCAGGTCCTGTTCGGGCAGGCCGGCGGCATCGGTGATCACGGCGAGCTGGTTGCCGCCAAATGCCCTGTCGGTGAAAACGTCATAGACGCGAAAATCTGTCATGGGGTGCCTCCGCCCTGACGTTTAGCAAGGCTTTCGCACAGGCGATAGCACCGGCTGTCACAAGCCGGGAATTTTAAGCCAGGTCCCGCCAAGCCGCCGGACGACTGCGCCGCTGCCGATCTTGAACCGGGCAAGCCCGGGCGCGTTTTCCGTGTCGATCTGGCCCAGATCAAGCCGCATCAGCCGCTGTTTGGCAAACATGTTGGCCGCATGCACCAACAGCAATTGATGCGCTGCGGCTTGTCGCCCCGGCACGCTGGTCCAGCCCACATGATATGTTGCAACAGGCGGGTGTCTGACAAACAGCATACCCGCGACAGGCGCGGCCCCGTTGGCTGCAAAGACGATGACCACTTCCTGCGGTCTGACGGCTGCGATGGCGTGCAGGATCGCATGCGGCAGGGCGCTAAAGCCCTTGCGGTGTTGCTGTTCCCTGTCCGCGCGCAACAGCCAGTCATGGTTGCGCGCGTCGAACTGGGCCGTTTTGATCGTCAGGCCGGATTGCACCGCCTTGGTGTAGCTGTTGCGCCATTTGCCATGTGCCCGCGCCAGCCGATCGGCGGGACTGCCCAGCAGCGACAATTCGGCCATTGATGCCCCAGTATGGATTTGCCGGTATCCGGCCGCGCGCAGCGACGGGCAGGGATGTTCTGCATTGATGATATGTAGACCACTTTGCCGCAGGGTTTCTGCCCGCGCTTTGTGGTCATGACAGGCCGTCCAGACCGGCCCGCGCGAGGCAAGGCAAAGCCCGTAGCGCCGCACGATCTGCACCGGTGCGGCCCCGGTAAGCGAGAGCCGTTCAACCTTGCGCCCCAAACGTGCCAGCGCCGCCGCAAAGATCGGGTGTTGTTGCAAAGGCAGGGCGATTGGCGCGGACATGGCTGCTGTTAAGCCATCTGAAACCTAAATGATGGTTAATCCCTGGCCATGGAACAGCGACAAAAACAGACAGTGGCCGGGATATATGCGCCGCCGCCACGGCCGACACCGCTGGGGGCCGCGTTGGTGGCGGCGCTGGTGACCGCACCATTTGCGCTGATTGTTCTGTTGCTGCGCTTATTGGGATAGGGCCGCGGCGTCGGCTCAGGACAGTTGCACCAAGGCGTGGCGTTTCTTGCCTGCGCTCAGCTTGATTGGGGCGGCGAGGGCTGCGGCATCGACCATCAGGCCTGCATCACTCAGCGGTGCGTCATTCATTCTTGCACCATTCTCGGCGATCAGACGCTTGGCCTCTTTGCCGCTTTTGGCAAGACCCGCCTTGACGATGAGTTGCACAATCGAGATCCCATCGCCCAGCTCGTCCGGGCTAAGTCGTAATGTCGGCAGGTCGTCACCCACACCGCCCTTTTCGAACACTTCGCGGGCTGTGGCCTCGGCTGTTTTTGCGGCCTCTGCCCCGTGCAGCAATGTCGTGACTTCATTGGCCAGGATGATTTTGGCGGCGTTGATCTCGGACCCTTCCAGAGCGCCCAGACGGTCGCATTCATCCACGGGCAGTTCGGTGTAGAGTTTCAGGAAACGCCCGGTATCGGCATCGGTGGTGTTCCGCCAGAATTGCCAGAATTCGTAGGGTGAACACATATCCGCGTTCAGCCACACAGCCCCGGCCTGGGATTTGCCCATCTTCTTGCCGTCACTTGTGGTCAGCAAAGGCGATGTCAGCCCGTAAATCTCGTGATCCAGCACGCGGCGCGTTAGGTCGATGCCGTTGACGATATTGCCCCATTGGTCGGACCCGCCCATCTGCAGCAGGCAGCCATAGCGCCGGTTGAGTTCAAGAAAGTCGTAGGCCTGCAGGATCATGTAGTTGAATTCGAGGAATGACAGGGATTGTTCCCGGTCCAGCCGCGACTTGACGCTTTCAAACGACAACATCCGGTTGATCGAGAAATGCCGCCCGATATCGCGCAGGAAATCGAGGTAGTTCAACCCGTCCAGCCATTCGGCATTGTTGATCATCAGCGCATCGGTCGGGGCTTGGCCATAGGAAAGGTAGGCGGCAAAGACCTGCTTGATCCCGGCGATATTGGCGTCGATCTGCTCTGGCCCGATCAGAGGGCGTTCATCGGCCCGAAATGACGGATCGCCCACCTTTGTGGTGCCGCCACCCATCAGGGTGATCGGCTTATGCCCTGTCTTTTGCAGCCAACGCAGCATCATGATCTGGATCAATGATCCGACATGCAGCGATTTTGCTGTTGCGTCAAAGCCGATATAGGCAGGCACGACCCCATTGCTGAGCGCCTCGTCGAGGCCCTGATAATCCGTGCAGTCGGCGAGAAAGCCGCGCTCCATCATGATGGCGATGAAATCGGATTTGGGATGGTAGGTCATGGGCAAAGTCCGTTAAGTTTGTCAGGCCTGTCTATAAGCGGCCCATTGGCCAAGGGGAAGTGGATGTTGCAGCATGGTACGCTGAGCGTGTTGGGAACAATGTCGGGCACCTCGCTGGACGGGGTCGATGCCGCTGTGCTGGAAACCGATGGCCACGTCATCCACGGGTTTGGCCCGACGGCCTACCGGGCCTATAGCGACGCGGAACAAGCGACCTTGCGCGCTCATCTGGGCCAGTGGCAGGGCGACGACATATCGGCGGCTGCCAGATTGGTTGAGGCGGCACATCTGTCGCTGATGGCCGGTTTTGATGCCGTTGATCTGGGAGCGTTTCATGGCCAAACCCTCGCCCATGATCCGGGCGGGCGGGGCACGCACCAATGCGGCGATGGCGCCCGTTTGGCTGCGGCGCTGGGGAAACCCGTTGTCTGGGATTTCCGAAGCGCAGATGTGGCCGCGGGCGGGCAGGGTGCGCCGCTTGCCCCGTTTTATCATTTTGCGCTGGCCAAATGGCTGGATGCCACCGCACCGATCGCGTTTTTGAACCTAGGCGGTGTGGGGAATATCACCTGGGTTGACCCGTCCAAGGATGCGCCCGAGGATCCCGGCGCCTTGCTCGCCTTTGATACCGGCCCGGCGAACGCGCCGATCAACGACCTGATGCAGGCCCGCTTCGGGCTGGATTACGACAAGAATGGTGCCTTGGCAGCACAGGGTGCTGTGGACAGCCAAGTGCTGGCGGCGTTTGCGGCCTCTGCCTATTTCGCGCAACCCGTGCCCAAGTCGCTGGATCGGGATGCATTCGCGGCACTTTATGCGGCCACAACCGCGCTTGCCCCTCCAGATGCCGCCGCAACCCTGACGCAGGCCTGCGTGACGGGCGTGCGTCTGGCGCTCGCGCATTGCCCGGTCACCCCGTACAAGGTTCTTGTGGCTGGCGGCGGGCGCAAAAATGCGACATTGATGGGGTGGCTCGACGCGGCCCTTCCTTGCCCTGTGATCCCTGTGGACACTGTCGGACTGGATGGCGACATGCTTGAGGCGCAGGCCTTTGCCTATCTGGCGGCGCGGGTTGTGCGGGGTTTGCCGATATCGGCACCCGGAACGACTGGCGTGGGCCAACCGATCCGCGGCGGTGTTGTCAGCGCGCCCTAAACATCCCGGCAGCCAGACGCGCATGGCTGCTCTCCTTGAACATCGGCAGCGCGGCGGTGCTGGCTTGCCTGCTGCGCAAAACAGGCATCCAGTGGGCTTAATCACCCGCATTTTTCGGAAACCCGTCGATATGGGGGTGTGGGGCTGGAATTAAAGGCCATGTTTCACTGATGCGCGGGCATTGGCCGAGAAAAATGAGCTGCCTGATCCCTTTTTGGCCGAGCGCAATCACAGGCCCGTGAGGGGGATGGAACTTTTTCCATTCGATGCCAGTTAAGCCTCACACAACAACCGATTAACGGAGATTAAAAATGAAACCGACTTTTACAGCCGCTCGCGCGAGCATGTTCGCCCTGCCTTTTGCCATCTTTGGTGGCGTGGCAACTGCGGGTGGTCTGGCAGAGCCTATTGCAACCCCAGCCCCCGCACCCGTTGTGCCGGTCGCGCCAGTTCCTGTTGCAGGTGACTGGACCGGTTTTTACGCCGGTGCACAGCTTGGCTATGGCGAGCTGGATTCCGACGCATTGGACGATGACACAAACGGCGCCGTCTATGGTGCGCATGCCGGTTACCTTTACGACCTGGGCAGCGTTGTTCTGGGTGGTGAGCTTGATCTGGACGGCACCAACATCGAAGACGAAGATGCAGATGTCGCGCTTGATACAGTGACCCGCGCGAAACTGCGCGTTGGCTACGATGCCGGTGCATTCATGCCCTATTTCACCGGTGGTATCGCACAGGCCCGTACATCCGGCGCCGTTGACGGTGACGGAACAGGCGGCTTTGCCGGTCTTGGTCTTGAATACCGGATCAGCGACAGCCTGCGCGTTGGTGGTGAGGTGCTGCAGCACCAGTTCGAAGACTTCAACGATGTTGATGGTCTGGATATCGACGCCACAACAGCAACAGCACGTGTGTCTTTCCAGTTCTAAGACCGGAACAGACAGATCGACAAAGAAGCCTGCGGCGTTTGTCGCAGGCTTTTTTCATTTCAGCCCAGCATCCGGTCCACCTTGCCGCTGCTGATCCCTTCGGCCAGCCGCGCAAAGCTGCCCCCTTCGAACATCTCGCGACCCGCATCATGGATTGCCCGGTGGCAAATCCGTGCAAGCGATGATCCGAGCGATATGCGCGCAGCGCCCACCTGCGCGAAATCAGCCAGCGATGCTGCCGTAAAAGTCCCCGCAACCAAGGCATTGACCGGGGCGTCCACTGCCGCACAAATCTGCGCCAACGCGGCCATATCGGGCGGCATGGGCGCATAGAGGCAATCCGCACCCGCATCCGCAAAGGCCTGCAAGCGCCGGATCGCCTCGTCTGTGTCATATTGGCCCCGCAAGATCCCGTCCGCGCGGGCGGTCAGCACAAAATCGTCCGGCAGGCTGCGTGCTTCTGCAGCGGCGGCCTTGATCCGCTCAACCGCAAGATCGAATGGATAGGCCGTATCATCCGGCAATGCGATGTCTTCGATACAGATGCCTGCCAGGCCAGCCTCGGCCGCCAGTCGGACCGTTTCGGCGCAGATGTCCGGTGCGTCCCCGAACCCGTTTTCAAAGTCACCCTGCACAGGCAAATCGGTTGCGCCAACAATATCAGCCGCATGCGCTAATGCTTCATCCCGGTTCAGCGTGCCGCCATCGGGGCGGCCCAGCGTAAACGCATGCGCCGCAGACGAGGTAGCCAGCGCCTTGGCCCCGAGTGATTTCATCATCAGGGCTGATCCGCGATCCCAGACATTGGCCATCACAAATGGTGCGCCCGGCACATGCAAGGCGCGGAACGTTTCGGTGGCGTGGGTCATGATGTTTTCCTTTTTGCGTAATGGCGTTCAAGTTCGATCAGTTTTTGTTTGCGCCACAGGCCGCCACCATATCCGGTCGATTGGCCATCGGCTGCGATCACCCGGTGACAGGGGATGATCAGCGCAATCTGGTTGACCCCGTTCGCGCGGGCCACGGCACGGGTGCTTTGCGGTGTACCCATCTCACGGGCCAATGCGCTATAGCTGCGCGTGTCACCAGCCGGGATCTTGCGCAGCGCCTGCCATACCTGCCGCGTAAAGGCCGACCCGTGCATGACAAGCGGGATGTTAAAGACGGCGCTTTCCCCACTGAAATAGCGCCCCAATTCGGTCTGAAGTTGCGCAAAAATGGCAAAGCGGCCGATGCCGATATCATCTTTGACCATTTTGCGCAGCCGCTTGAGCTCGGTCGGCAGGGCCTTGCGGTCGGCAAATTCCAGCAGATGCAGGGCCGATTTGTCGGTGACCGCGATCATGCTGCCCAGCGGTGTGTTGATATAGGCCGCGCGCAGCATCGCGCCCTTGGGAAAACTGTTGGGTGGGGCGCCCAGCAACCGGGCAAAGGCGGTCCGAAAGGCCTGCGGGCTTTCAAAGCCTGCATCCAGCTGCGCGTCGATCACCTTGCCTGTTTCCAGCGCGGTGAACCCCTGCGCCAGGCGCCGTTGCCGGGCCATATCCAGAAAGGTCATTCCAAAATGCCGTTTGAAGCTGCGCCGGATGGTCGAGGGGTCATAGCCACGTCTCACAAGGTCCGCCTCGCCCCAGCGGTATCCTGGATCGGCATCCAATGCCGCCATCAGGTCCTTGATGGCAGGGTCGGCTGCCGCAGCGGGCGCCAGTGGGTGGCAGCGTTTGCAGGGGCGAAAACCTGCATCCAGGCAAGCACCCAGATCAGGGTAGAAGCTGCAATGCGCCCGCAGCGGTTTGCGGGCGGGGCAGGTCAATCGGCAAAACACGCCCGTTGTGCTGACGCCCACATAGGCGCGCCCGTCATAGCGGGGATCGCGGCGCAACAGGGCCTCATAAAGCGTATCATCAGATGGCAAATCAAAGAGCATATGACAGGTCTATGCGATTCCACTGCGCCGTGCCGCCTGATTTCGGGCGTTTATTGCGTCGCAAGCGACTTTGCGAAATTCACAAGTTTTTGCAGGGCGCCGACATAGGCATCATCGTCGATTGTCATCGCGACCCGGACATGTCCGGCGGCCGCCTGACCAAAGCTTTCGCCGGGCATCACGGCAATCTGTTCGGCGTCCAGCAACGCATTTGCAAAACCCTCGCCATCCAGTCCGGTACTGCGAATGTCCAGCATGACATACATAGCCCCTTGCGCAGGCACCGCGCGCACCGTGTTCTGGCCGCGCAGCACCTCTAGCGTCAACGCCCGTCGGCGCCGAAATGGCGCGGCGACGGCTTCCTCGGCATCCGTACCCTGCGCCAGTGCGAATGCGGCCGCGTCCTGCACAAAGCCTGCAACACCATAGGTGGTATGCGTGGCCAGGTCGATCATATGCCCGATCACATCATGCGGGCCGCAGACCCAGCCCACGCGGCTGCCGGTCATCGCATGGCTTTTAGACATGGAGCCCACAACAAGCGTCCTGTCGACCATACCTGCCAGCCCACGCGGGCTGATATGCGCGCCGTCCCAGACCTGGGTGTCATAGACCTCGTCCGAGATCAGCCACAGATCATGGTCCTGGCAGGCGCGTGCGATCCCATCCAGCGTCTGGGCCCCGTAGACCGCCCCCGTCGGATTGTTAGGGGTATTGATCAAAAGCGACACGGCGTCACCGGCCACCGCTGCAATTGCATCATATTGGGGCTGAAAGCCTGTGTCGGGGCTGGTGATGATGGCGCGCGGGATAGCTCCCACAGCGCGCAGGGTACCGGGGTAGGTCGTGTAATAGGGATCGCAATAAAGGGCTGTATCCCCTTGATTGCAGGTGGCAATATGGGCAGCAAACAGGCCGGCCTGTCCGCCGGGGGTGATCAGGATGTTGTCCATATCCGTGGGAACACCGGTCCGCGCGGCGATCCGTGCCGCCACGGCCTGCCGCAGCGCATCGGTTCCGGGGACCATGGCATAGCCGGTATGCCCACCCCGGGCAGACGCATCCATGGCCTGCAGGATTGCAGGGCTGGTGGTGATTTCATGTTCGCCGATGGTCAGTTCGGTGACTTGCGTGCCGGCGGCAATCATGCGGCGGGCGCGGTAAAACACGTCCCAGCCGTCAGAACCGCCGCCCGTAATATTTGTGATGCGTGATGAAAGTTCCATAGGCGCAGGGGAAAACCGAACGCCGTGGCCTGTCAACCAGATAGACGGGTCAGGTTGCGCGGGCCGGGGCCGTCTGCGGCCTTTGCGTCACCGGGATTGTAAAGCCGGCAGGCTGTCAGGCTGAGGCATCCGCAGCCGATGCAGCCATCCAGCTTGTCGCGCAATTCCTCTAACGCGGCGATTCGCGCGTCGATCTTGGTGCGAAATGTTTTGCTGATCCGGGTCCAGTCGGCCTTGGTCGGGGCCTTGTGATCGGGCAGGGCGCGCAGGTGATCCGCAATTTCCGACAGTGGAAAGCCCAGCCGCTGTGCGGCCATCACAAATGACAGCCGGCGAATGTCAGGGCGTCCATAGCGCCGATGCCCGCCCTTGTTTCGCAGGGGTTTGACGATGTCATGGGTCTCGTAAAAGCGGATCGCGGACACGGCCAATCCGGTACGATCCGACAATTCACCGATGGTCAGGCCATGGGTCATGAAAAAAACCTCTTGATCTCAAGTTAACTTGAGGAATGACAACATCTTTGTCGGAAAAAGAAAAGGGGATTGAGACATGCCAAAATCGACACGACGCTACCAGATGAGCCCGCAGGCGATTGCAGCCTTGCGCCACGATGGGACAGGCTGGGATCACGACATCACACGTGGATGTCTGCGTTTGACCTATGATGACGGGCGCCAAACCCGCTTGACCCGGCTTTCACAGCGCATTCGGAAAGGATTCTAAACGATGGCCCAGTTGGAACATATCAATGTGACCGTATCAGACCCCAAGCGAACGGCGGCGATGCTGTCGGCACTCTTTGGCTGGACAATTCGCTGGGAAGGGGCGTCGATGGATGGGGCCGGATACACGATCCATGTCGGCAGCGACGCGACTTATCTTGCGATCTATTCGGGCACCAACCCCACGCAGACGGTGCCAAAGGCTGACGCCTCCTACCAGACACGCGGGGCCATGAACCATATCGGCGTCGTCGTGCCCGATCTTGATGCCGCCGAGGCCAAGGTCAAATCGCTTGGTTTTCAGCCTACGAGCCATGCCGACTACGAACCGGGCTGCCGGTTCTATTTTCATGACGATGATGGGATCGAGTTCGAACTGATCAGCTACGATTGAGCAATTGCAGCCTGCCGTGTTTTTGGCAGGCTGCCAAAAATCAGATCATAGGATGTTTGCAGCCGGTGCCGCAGCTCATCCGCGTCGCTGGCAAAATCGACCAGCACCCAGCTTTTGTGAAAATAGGGCGCCTTGGTCGCCGCACCGGCGTCGATCAGCATTTGGGCGGTTTCCACACTGTCGGTTTTCACGCAGACCCCGTCGATACGATCACCGAAACAGGCAAACATCTTGTCGCCGACCTTCCAGCTATCAAGTTCGGTGCTGGGATCGGATGCGCGCGCGCCGGGAAACGCCGCACAGATTTGGTTGATGACATCACGGGACATGCGCCTAGGATGACGTAAGCAGACGGGGCTGACAAGATGACGCAATGGGTCGCATTCCTGCGTGGGATCAATGTGGGCGGGCATCGCAAGATCCCGATGGCCTCCTTGCGCAAGATCTGGGCGGCACAGACCGGCATTGGCGATGTGCGCAGCTATATCGCGTCGGGCAATCTGGTGTTCACGGGGCAGGGGCCGGCGGATGATCTGGCAGCAGGCCTGCAGGCTGTCATCGCAGACACCTTTGGCTTTGATGTGCCGGTTCTTGTGTTGTCCGCCAAGACCATGCGCGATCTGGTTGGGTCCTGCCCGTTTGCGCAGGCACCCGGCAATCGGGTTCATGCCTATCTGTGCTATACGCCGCCTGTCGTTGATTGGGACGGTGTCCGCGCCCTGCAAACGGCCTCCGAGGATGTCGCGGTGATCGGCAATGTCGTCTGGCTGCATGTGCCTGATGGGATCGGCCGGTCAAAGCTTGCCGCCCGGTTGGAGCATCTGATCGGCGTTCCGGCGACAGCCCGCAATCTCAATACGATCCACAAGATGCACGGCTTTCTTGACGGGTCGGGTGACTAGGCACTGTTTTTTGTGCACTTACCGCGACCGGGCTGCTCATCGCACCGAAATGTCGCGCCATGTCAGGTTTGCGCTTGTAAGATGACCGTCCCCGGTGTCGGGTACGTCCATGCGACTAAACGGGCCATTCCTGTTCATTCTGGCGACCCTGCTGATTGATGCCATTGGTGTTGGCATCGTCTTTCCGATCATGCCCGATCTGATGGATAGGGTCGGTGCCAGCAGCACGGCCGAGGGGGCCTTGTGGGGCGGCATCATGATGTCGGCTTATGCAGCGGCCATGTTTCTGTTCGGGCCGATCATCGGCAGTCTGTCAGATGCCTATGGACGCAGGCCGATCCTGATTGCGGCCCTCGTGACGCTGACCATTGACTATGTGATCATGGCCGTGGCGCAGACCTATTGGGTTTTGCTTGCGGGGCGGATTCTGGCGGGCGTCGCTGGTGCAACTTATATTACCGCCACCGCCTATATCGCCGATATCGCCAAACCGGCAGAACGCGCGGCCAGCTTTGGCATGATCGGGGCCGCATTCGGGATCGGTTTTGTGCTGGGTCCGGCCGTGGGCGGGGTTGCGTCGGGCTGGCACATCACAGCACCGTTCTGGATTGCGGCCGGGCTGTCAGCCCTGAATGTGGCCTTTGGGATTTTCATCCTGCCCGAGTCCCTCAAACCCGAGAATCGTAGGCCATTCGGCAGACGAGATCTGAACCCGTTTGGCACGATTGCCCGCGCCTTTGTGATCCCCGGCCTTGCCGTTCCGTTGATCTGCATTTTTGTCTTTGAGTTTGCGAATATGGTCTATGCGACGCTTTGGGCCTTTTGGGGCAGAGAGGTGTTTGCCTGGGACGGCTTTACCATCGGGCTAAGCCTGTCTGCCTATGGTGTGCTGGTCGCGGTTGTGCAGGCCGGAATCCTGCCCCGGCTTAGCGGCCGGTTGGGGGATTACCGCACCTTGCTGATCGCGGTTGTGGCTGGGGTGATCGGCATGTTTGGATTTGGGGTCACGACAACCGTGTGGGCGGTTGTGCTGGTTCTACCGGTGGCCGCATTGTCCGATATGGCGCCGCCCTTGATCACCGCATTTGCGGCCAATCAGGTCGGGGATGATCAACAGGGTCTGGTGCAGGGCGTGATTGCGTCATTGGCCTCTGTCGCGGCGGTTGTCGCACCTCTTGCATTGACGGCAGTGTTTGAAGGTTTTGTGGACGATACCGGCGTCTATCTGCCGGGCGCACCTTTTATCGTCGGGGGGCTGTTGATCGTCGCTATCATTCCATTGGTCATGCGGATGCGAGACTGAGTCTTGTGGGTCGCGAGCTGACGGCGTCATGCCGGTCCAATACCTGCATGACGCCGTTGCCACTCGTCAACAACCTGTTACCGCGCTTGGCTGCCAAATGGGCGGCCAAGCAGAACATCGTCACCACTCACAAGGCACAATTTGCAATTCAATTGCGCCCAAAACAGGACAGTTTGTACTGGCCTTTTGGAAAGGTTCGTCACATTCCGGTCAGGTTTGAGGGGAATGGCAGACACCCGCATTTGGACGGGGGATGTGCATGCTGCAGGCGCCTGCCATTCTGTCTGGTGGGTTGGGTGGGGTACCAGATTTCCTACAACCAGTTTGCCTTAACGAAGGTTAACCGAACTCTAATGACCCAAGGCAATAGCGGGGCAATTTAGTGGTGAAATGTGCCATAGCACCACAAGTCAGAACAAATCCCGTCTTGCCGCCGGGACTGTCCCTTAGGACCGCGTTATCGTCTGGTTTGGCTTGCGATGACACCGTGACCCTGACCAGTTATTAGGGCTGCACCCCAGCGCCATCACATTGGGAAATTGTGCTGATGAATGCGAACCTGAGGCTGCCGCATGACATGCTGGCGAGGGTAAACCGCGCAAACCAGTTCGTTTGCGCGGTTCGTTTTTTGGATAGGCTGCGATGACGCGCCTTAGCTCAGCGAATTCAACCCGAACATATTGCCTTCGCTGTCCTGACACAGGGTCACCCAGCCGAACGCGCCGATTGAGAATTTCGGCCGGATCACCACGCCGCCGGCATCGGCGACGCGGGCCTCTTGTTCGGCGCAGTCTGCGACCGAGAAATAGACAATTGTCCCACCAACGCCCGGACCCGCATGCGCCGATTTCGTCAGCGCACCCGCCGCACCATAGGCGCTCATATCGGCGGAAAAGGCCATCATCTGTGTTTCACCCGTGGGGTCGCCCATCGGTTCCAACTTGCGCCCCAGCACGGTTTCGTAAAACCCGACGGCCCGGTCCAGGTCATCCACATAGATATCAAACCATCCAACTGCATTCATCTGTGACATGTTCATCTCCTGATTATGTGTCGATCATGAGAGATGTTTAGCCTGCCGGTTTCGCCCGGTATTGTAGATTTCAGACATCGAACTTTTTTGCGAATTTTCCAGGGGTGTAGCCGGTCGCCTTGCGGAAGGAATGGATGAAATGGGACTGATCGGCATAGGACAATGACGGCTCTCCGGTCAGGGCCTGCTGCAAGCGCAGGACTTTGAGGAAGTCATGCGGGGCAAACCCCGTCGTCTCTTTCAGTTTTCGTTGCAATTGGCGTGGCGACAGGTCGGCGATCTCGGCCATATCAGCGACCGAGAAGATGTCGTCGATATTCTGGAATATCCGCTCTGTGATCGGGTTGGCGATCACAAGTGCCTCTGCGACCAGTCTTTCGACAAATGCAATCAGGATGGCCTGCTGTGCGGCAAAATCCTTGGTGGCGAGGTCCTTGTTGACTGCAATCAGTGGCAGGTCGCCGTGATAGGGGGCATTCACCAGCCCATAATCCACTGGCACGCGTGCCTGCTGCCAAACGCCGGGCAAAAAACGGATGTTCACATAGTGAAACGCGCGCCCAAGGCTTAACTCTTCGGCGGAGGCCCGCAATTTGGTAATCCCGGCGATGCGGGTGTCTGACTGGTCAAAGATGACATAGGTGCAGGCATCCGGCAGCGCGTGAAATCGGTAGTCATCGGGCAGGGGCGCATCCGTGCGCAGTTCCAGAAACCGATGCACAACCCCACGCAGGTGATCTGGCGGCATCGCTTCGGTGAATTGCACCGCCTCGGCCGTCTTTTCGCGGCTGTTGCCTTTTGGATCATACATGCCAGTTTTTCCCATATCTCGCCTGTGTGGTTTAGCGGTACGCGCAGCGATCAGAAAGCCATTCTGACCACGCGGATGCCCGCACCGGACCGGAAATCATGGACATGACCCGCATATCTTGATATCGCTGCCCCATGAAGAGCATCTGCATCATTCCCTGCTGCATTATTATCTGCTGACATCTGTCGCGGGTCGCTCTTTCACGTTTCCATCAGTTACTGAAGTTGTTAAGCCCGCGGCGCAATCCTGTGCGCGAGAGGCGTTATGACACATATCAGGTTCCACAATACCAAGACCCGGCGACGCGAGGATTTCGCGCCAATTGATGCTGCGAATGTGCGCATGTATTTGTGCGGGCCAACGGTCTATGACCGGGCGCATCTTGGCAATTCGCGGAACGTGCTGCTGTTTGATGTCCTGTTTCGGATGTTTCGCCATATCTATGGGGACGACCACGTCACTTATGTGCGCAATTTCACCGATGTCGAAGACAAGATAAACGCACGCGCAGCTGAGACGGGCCGTGACATCGGCGACATCACCGCAGAAACCATTGGCTGGTATCATCAGGATATGGATGCGCTGGGGGCGTTGCGCCCCACGCACGAGCCTCGGGCCACGGATTACATCGCCCAGATGGTCGCAATGATTGATGATCTTGTGGCCAAGGGCCATGCCTATGCCGCCGAGGGGCATGTGCTGTTCGCGGTCGCAAGCTATGAAAATTACGGATCACTGTCAGGTCGGTCCGTGGACGACATGATCGCCGGCGCCCGGGTTGAGGTCGCCCCATATAAGCGTGATCCGATGGATTTTGTCCTGTGGAAACCCTCAGGCGATGGCGAACCCGGATGGGACAGCCCGTGGGGGCGGGGGCGTCCGGGCTGGCATATCGAATGCTCGGTCATGGCGCATGCGCTTTTGGGGCAGAGTTTTGATATCCATGGTGGCGGCAATGATCTGCAATTCCCGCACCATGAGAATGAGATCGCCCAATCCGCCTGCGCCCATCCGGAGGGTGAGTTTGCCCGGTTCTGGATCCATAACGAGATGCTGCTGGTCGAGGGCAAGAAAATGTCCAAGTCCCTTGGCAACTTCTTCACTGTCAGGGATTTGCTGGATCAGGGCGTGCCCGGCGAAGTGATCCGCCTGGTGATGTTGGGGACCCATTACGGCAAGACCATGGATTGGACCGAAACCCGGCGCGCCGAGGCTGAACAGACTTTGCGCAAGTGGTACGGGATCCTGCATGGGCATGGTTTCGGCCCCGATCTGGTGGCCGCACTGACGGCGGATGGCAAATGGCAACCGGATACAGAGTTTATTGGCGTGCTGGCCAATGATCTGAACACACCCGGTGCGCTGGCGCGTCTTCATGTCCTGTCCAAGGGCAAGACCCCGGCTGCACTGGCAGGGTTTGCGCATGGGTTGGACATGCTGGGTCTGGTGAGCGACTGGGGGGCACTGCCGTTGTTTGACGGGGCCGAGGCCGGGCCGGAAGTTGCGCCCGCGATTGCCGCGCGGGTTGATGCGCTGTTGGCACAACGCGCGCAGGCCCGCGCCGCCAAGGACTGGTCTGCTGCCGATCAGGTGCGCGACATTCTGACGGCTGCCGGGGTGCAGGTCACGGATGTGGGCGGGCAGGCCACATGGCTGCCCGGTCCGGATTTCGATGCCGCGAAGCTGGGTGATCTGTGATGGGTGATCTATCTCGGGCATCCATGCGGGCGCCGACCTGTAGCGCGTTTTTGAGGGGCGTGGTTCAATGACCAAAGAACGTCTTTATCTGTTTGATACAACCCTGCGCGATGGCGCCCAGACCCAAGGGGTGCAGTTCTCCGCCGAAGAAAAACACCGGATCGCTGAAATTCTGGACGGTCTGGGCATCGACTATATCGAAGGGGGCTGGCCGGGTGCCAACCCCACCGATACAACGTTTTTTGCCGAGCCACCCAAGACCCGTGCGACGTTTACGGCCTTTGGCATGACCAAACGGTCGGGCCGGTCGGCGGAAAATGATGATGTGCTGGCTGCGGTGATGAATGCCGGGACCCCGGCGGTCTGCCTTGTGGGCAAGGCGCATGACTTTCATGTGACCAAAGCGCTTGGCATTGAATTGGCCGAAAACACGGCGAACCTGCATGCAAGCTTTGCCCATATTGCGGCCAGTGGGCGCGAGGGCCTGTTTGATGCCGAACATTTCTTTGACGGGTACAAGTCCAATCCTGATTATGCGCTGGAGGCTATCCACGCTGCCTATCAGGCTGGCGCCCGCTGGATTGTCCTATGTGACACCAATGGCGGCACCCTGCCTGATGAGGTTGCAACCATTGTCACTGCCGTGATCGCATCGGGTATTCCGGGTGATCACGTCGCGATCCACACGCATAATGACACCGAAAATGCCGTTGCCGGGTCTTTGGCTGCGGTGCTGGCGGGCGCGCGCCAAATCCAAGGCACCCTGAACGGGCTGGGCGAACGTTGCGGCAACGCCAATCTGACAACAATCATTCCGACCCTGCTGCTGAAGGAACCCTATGCAAGCCGGTTCCAGACCGGCGTGACCCCCGAGGCGCTTAAGGGTCTGCGCAAGGCCTCGCGCATGCTGGATGATATCCTCAACCGGGTCCCTGCCAAACAGGCCGCTTATGTGGGCGCGTCGGCCTTTGCGCATAAATCCGGGTTGCATGCTTCGGCCATTGCCAAGGATCCCACGACCTACGAACATGTTGATCCCGCCGCCATCGGCAATAGTCGTATCGTGCCGATGTCAAATCAGGCGGGCCAGTCGAACCTTAAGGCCCGTCTTGCGGATATGGGCATTGCGGTTGAGGTCGGTGATCCAGCCTTGCCCCGGATCATCGAGCGCGTGAAGGCCCGCGAGGCGCAGGGTTATACCTATGATGGCGCGCAGGCCAGTTTTGAAATACTGGCCCGGGACGAACTGGGTATTCTGCCCCGGTTTTTTGAGGTCAAACGCTACCGGGTCACGGTGGAGCGGCGCAAGAACAAGCGCAATCAGATGGTCTCTATCTCCGAGGCGGTTGTGGTGACCAAGGTTGGCGGCAAGAAGTTTCTGACCGTGTCCGAAAGTCAGGGCCCGGACGGGTCTGATCAGGGCCCTGTCAACGCGCTCTCGCGGGCGCTTGCAAAGGATCTGGGACCGTATCAGCAGATTATTGATGATATGCGTCTGGTCGATTTCAAGGTCCGGATCACCAATGGCGGCACCGAGGCCGTGACCCGTGTTATCATTGACAGCGAAGACGGGCAGGGCCGCCGCTGGTCGACCGTGGGGGTCAGTGCCAACATCGTCGATGCATCCTTTGATGCGCTGGTGGATGCGATCAATTGGAAACTGATCCGTGATGGGGCGGAGACCTGATTATTTGAGTATTTTTGGCAAGATGATGATGCGGGCATGAGTTTTGAAGCCTGTGCCGCGCTGGTGGAGCGGGCGGACCCCGAGCGGTTTCGCGCCGCGATGGCTGCGCCATTGCCTGCCCGGCGCATTCTGTTTCCGCTTTACGCGTTTAATGTCGAGGTTGCCCGTGCTCCTTGGGTCACCGAAGAGCCGATGATCGCCGAGATGCGGTTGCAATGGTGGCGCGATGCGCTGGAAGAAATCGCCGCCCAAGGCAATGTGCGCCGGCATGATGTTGTTGATGCGCTGGCGGACGTGCTTGATCCGCCGGGCGCCGCCGCGCTGGACCGGCTGGTCGCCGCGCGTCGGTGGGATATTTACAAGGATCCGTTTGAGGATCCCGCACATTTTGATGACTATATCAACGCCACATCAGGCGCATTGATGTGGACAGCCGCCCGTTTGCTAGGTGAGGCAGAGGAAAGCGTTGTTGCACCTTTCGGATATGCGGTTGGCGTGGCGAATTTCTTTCGCGCCATCCCGCAGCTCGAGGGGCAGGGCCGCAAGCCCTTGGTTGATGGCACAACGCAGGCGGTGCGCGATCTTGCCGATGCGGCCCACGGCCGGTTGCAGCAGACTTGCGCCGGCCGGCGCGATGTTTCGACCGCCGCCGGTGCGGCCCTGATTGCAGGTTATCTGGCCCGACCTGTGCTGAAAAAGGCCATCAAAGACAGCACCGTCGTTGGTCGCGGCACCTTGGATATCCCGCCCTTGGCCCAAAGCCTGCGTCTTGCGCATGTGTCCCTGCGGGGCTGGTGGGTCTAAGCGGTGGCCTTTGGTTGCCGCATCAGCCAAACCAACGCCCCGCCTGCCAGTATCAGAAACGGGATCATTGCGTAGTTCACCGCATTCCAGCCTTCAACCGGGCTGCCGCCGGAGCAATTCATCAACCCCCCCGAGGCAAGGGATGCAATGGTGACCATCCCAAACACGATCATGTCGTTCATGCCCTGCACAATACCGCGTTCATGCGGGGCATGCGCGCTTGCCAGCATCGTCGTGGCCCCGATGAACCCGAAATTCCATCCGATCCCCAACAGGATCAGCGCGCCAAAGAAATTGCCTAGGGTCACGCCGGACAAACCGACAACACCTGCCGCGGCCAGGATGATCAGGCCTGATGCCACAATCTTTTCCACACCAAACCGTGCGATCAGATGCCCCGTAAAGAAGGACGGCGCAAACATCGCCAGCACATGGGCCGAGACGATGTCATTGGCGTGATTGGTGGTGAACCCGCAGCCCACAACCGCCAGTGGCGTTGATGTCATCACAAGATTCATCAAAGCGTAGGAGACCATCGCACAGATGATCGCAACACAGATCCGTGGATCGCGCAGTAATTCCAGCCGGGTCCGACCCTTTGCGGCTTGAACTTGCGGTTCGGCCTTGCTGCCCTTGGGCAGATCTAGCCAGAAGAACAGCAAAAGCCCCCCGAGGTTCAGTGCTGCAACGGCCAGATAGGTCCCCAGAAAGGGCACAACAAAGGCGTCCTGCACCAGCTTGTTCAATTGCGGCCCCACGATCGCGGAAAGCAGCCCGCCCGCCATCACATAGGATATCGCCTTGGGCCGAAAGGCCTCGGACGCAGTGTCGGTTGCTGCAAACCGGTAAAAGCCCTGTGCGGACATATAGATACCCGTCAGGTAAGACCCTGCCAGCAGAACGACAAATGAGCCGATATAAAGCCCGTATGCTGCCACCAACGCCCCCACAGCCCCCGCAAAGGCGCCCAGCACAAAGCCAAACCGCCGCCCGTTGCGCTGCATCAGCGGGCTAAGCCATGGCGCGGTTGTCATTGACCCAAAAACGATAAATGAGATCGGCAGGGTTGCCAGACAGGGATTGCTGGCCAATTGCCCCCCAGCCAGACCGCCAATGACAAAAATCATCGGCAATTGCGCCCCAAGAACGGCCTGCGCCATCACCAACACGGTGACATTGCGCACCGCTCGTCTGTCATCAGTCATGTTCATGCCGCATCGGTACGCCCCGCGAAAAGCGCTGGCAATGGCTTATCTGGCCCGATCAATGATATGTGCAAATGATCCCGCAACCCGTCCATCGACCAGCCCCATATCGGGCAAGATGTCCCCAGCTGCGTCACGGGCCTGGAATAGCGGTGTTCCACGGGCAGATATGGTCGTTGCGTAATGAAACTCGTGCCCCAGCCATGGGCCGGGCAGGGGGCCGGCGGCGGCGTGCAGTTCGCGATATCCAAGATGCAGTTTGCGGGCCGCAAAGGATGTGTGCAATGCCAGAAGCCCGGCCATCGCATGGTGCTGCCCGTCTGCATCCGTCAGCGTTTGCCCCAGACACATATAGCCGCCGCATTCCCCGTAAATCTGCGCCGCGCCTGTGCCAAGGCTGCGCAGGAAGGTCTGATTGCCGGCGAGCCTGCCTGCATGCAGTTCCGGGTATCCGCCGGGCAGGAAAATGAAATCCGCCGCTGGCGCTGCCTGATCGGCCAAGGGCGAAAAAAACGTGATCTCGGCACCCGCATGGTGCCAATCGGCGAGCATGTGCGGATATGTGAATGCAAATGCCGCGTCCTGTGCAACCGCGATGCGTTGGGCCGGCGGGCTGATCCTGCGTGGGTTGCCCGGCTCATGGGTGCGTGCCTCCAATGCCAGTAGTTGCGCCAGATCGACTTGGTCGCCGATCAGATCGGCGGCCTGATCAAGAAATGCGTCAAGGTCGGGCCGTTCCTGCGCCTGCAGTAATCCCAGATGCCGCGAGGGTTGTTGCAAGGCCGCATCGCGCCGAACGGCGCCAAAGATCGTGATGTCCTGCAGCGCCCGGCGCAGCATCGTTTCGTGCCGGACAGAGCCCACATTGTTTAGGATCACGCCCGCGATGTTCACATCTGCATCATGTGCGGCAAAGCCGTGAACCAATGGTGCCACTGATCCGGCCATCTTGCCCGCATCGACGACCAGAACCACCGGCCAGCCCAGGATGCGGGCCAGATCGGCGGTCGCACCCTTGCCATCAGGTGGCGCCCCGTCAAACAGCCCCATGGCCCCTTCGACAATCATTGGGGTCGGGCCTGCCGCCAGCGCGCAAAGCCTTTCGGGCCGCATCGCCCAGGCATCAAGATTGACGCAGGGATGCCCGCATGCGGCCTCGTGAAAGCGTGGGTCGATATAGTCGGGGCCGGATTTGGCAGCGCGGATGGGTTGTGTGCGACTGATGGCGCGCAACAGCCCAAGGGTGATCATGGTCTTGCCACTGCCCGAGGACGGGGCGGCGATGATAAAGCTCATATCACGCGGATTCGGCCGGGCGGCCCCGGCCAAGCGGATCGAGGTTGCGCGGGGCCTCGCCCTTTGCCATGCCTTGCCAGTCAAGCACCTGCCGCATCAGAACGGACTGTCCGACGCAGATGATCGCAGGTGGCGCAAGCCCGGCTGCGGCGATATCGGCAGTCACAGCACCCAGTGTCGTTTCAAGAACCGCCTGCTGGTCTGTGGTTGCCGTTGTCACCACCGCCACAGGTTCCGCTGCCGGGCGGCCTGCATCCATCAGTTTGGTTGCGATCTGCTGGATATGCTTCATCCCCATATAGATCACGATGACCTGTGACCCTTTGGATATACTGTCCCAGTCAAGCGAGCCCGGTGTGTTCCCCGATTGGTCATGCCCGGTGACAAATGTGACGGATTGATTGACGTCCCGGTGCGTGACGGGGATGCCTGCATAGGCCAGCCCCCCGATGCCTGCGCTGATCCCGGGGATAATCCGCACCGGCACCCCATGTTGCACAAGCGTCTGCGCCTCTTCGCCGCCGCGCCCAAAGACAAACGGGTCGCCGCCCTTCAGCCGCAGGACCTTTTTGCCCTCGCGCGCCAGATCAACCAGTCGCAACGAGATATCCCGTTGCTTTGCAGAGGGCTTACCGCCCCGTTTGCCTGCGTAGATATGCGTGGCCTGCGGCGCCCAATCGAGGATCTGTTCCTGGACCAGCGCATCATAGATCACCACATCAGCCTGTCCCAGCGCATTGGCCGCGTGCAGTGTCAGCAGCCCCGGATCCCCCGGACCCGCCCCGCAGAGCCAGACCCAGCCGGGCTGCATGATTGGCCACGCATGTGGTGGAAGGTGTCTGGTCGTTGTCATGGCTTGTTTATGCCGCCGAATGCGGGGCTTGGAAAGGTTGCAAACGACCCTCATTTGTGGATTGCCGTCATTGACTGTGCTGCCTATCGTCGCGCCGATGACACGCAAGCCGCATAGCGAATTGCGCCGAGGCTGGACCACAGGCGCCTGCGCGACCGCCGCCACAAAGGCGGCGTTGATCCGTCTATGGGGCGGCGCGTTTCCGGCGGAGGTGCAGATCACCTTGCCGGGGGGCGAAATGCCGGTCTTTCCGCTGGCACATACCGATCATGGCCCGGGTTGGGCAGAGGTCGGCATCACCAAGGATGCGGGCGATGATCCGGACGTCACCCATGGTGCGCTGATCATCGCGCGTGTCAGCCAAGGCCGGGCCGGGCTGACATTTCGCGCAGGCGACGGGGTTGGAACTGTCACGCGGGCGGGGCTGCCCATCGGGGTGGGCGAGCCTGCGATCAATCCGGTCCCGCGGCAGATGATGCAAAGCGTGGTCGACGACCTGGCCACCAGATTTGTCCGGCCGCCTGATGTTACCATCGAAATTTCCGTGCCGGGCGGGGTCGCGCTGGCCGCAAAGACATGGAATCCAAGGCTGGGGATCAAGGGGGGGCTGTCGATCCTTGGCACAACGGGTATCGTGCGCCCTTTCAGCTGCGCGGCCTGGATTGCCTCTATTCATCGCGGCATCGACGTGGCCCGCGCCGACGGGCTGACCCATGTTGCGGGCTGCACCGGGGCGACGTCTGAAAAGGCTGTGCAAGCGCTGCTTGCGCTGCCGGATCACGCTATGCTGGATATGGGGGATTTCGCGGGCGGTATGCTGAAATACCTGGCCAAGCACCCGGTTGACCGGATCACTATTGGTGGCGGGATCGGAAAGATCAGCAAACTGGCCCAAGGTGCGCTGGATCTGCATTCCAGCCGGTCGCAGGTTGATTTTGAGGCCCTGGCCGCACTGGCGGGCCGGCCGGATATCGCTGATGCAAATACAGCGCTCGAGGCCTATCAGCGCGCTGGCCCCGATCTGGCCCGCAAGGTCGCGGTCGCAGCCCGGCAGGCGGTGCAGACCCGTTTTCCCGATCTTTCGCTGGATATCATCATTGTGGATCGCGCCGGTGCGGTGATCGCAAGGGCTGGCCCATGACCCTGCTGTTGCTGGCTGGCACGGGCGAGGCGCGGGCGATTGCCCTTGCCCTTGCGGGGCGTGATGTGATCGCGTCACTGGCGGGTGCGACCCGGGCGCCCACTGATCTGGGGGTGCCGACACGGTCCGGTGGCTTTGATGGGCCTGCGGGTTTCACCGCCTTTCTTGCCGAGCACAATATCACCGCGGTTCTTGACGCCACACATCCCTATGCCGCCCGGATCACGGCCCGAAGTGCAGCTATTTGCGCGGCGCAAGATATCCCGTTTCTGCAATACCTCCGGCCGCCATGGACACCCGACGCGGGCGATCATTGGACCACGATTGGCGCCGAAGAAGACGCCGCCGATCTTATCCCGCAAGGTGCCACCGTTTTTCTGGGAACCGGGCGGCAGACGCTGTCCCGCTTTGTCAATCTGCAGGGGCGCCGGGTGATCTGCCGGCAAATTGATCCGCCAGAGGGGCCGTTTCCCTTTCCGGGTGGCGAATTTCTGGTGGGCCGTCCGCCGTTCTCGGTTGCGCATGAGACGGCGCTGTTTCGACGGTTGGCTGTTGATTATCTGATCGTCAAGAATGCGGGGGGCGAGGCCAGCCGGACCAAGCTGATTGCGGCACGGCAATTGAACATCCCGGTCCTGATGCTGGCCCGGCCCGATCCGGGCGACTGGCCATGTGTGTCAGCGTTTGCAGATGCGCGCCAATGGGCAGAAGCCCGATGCTAGAGCGTGTCATCAAGGGCGATGCCTGCGTGGCAGAAGGAGTGGTCTGGCTCAGCGGGGTAGAGCCGCGCTTTGCCGCCCTGCAGGATGTTCTTTCCCCGCTGCCTTTGCGGCTGCGGCCTGACGGGTTTGCCGCACTGCTGAACGCGATTGTCAGCCAGCAGGTGTCTGTTGCGTCTGCCGCAGCCATCTGGGGCCGGATGGAGGTGGCAGGCATGACAACGCCCAACGCAGTCGCGGCAGCCGATCAGGATGCATTGAAATCGCTGGGGCTGAGCCGCCAGAAGGTCAAATATGCACATGCACTGGCCGCCGCCGGAATCGACTATGCCAAACTGCGACACTTGCCGGCCGAGGATGTCATTGCACAGCTGATCGCCGTGCCGGGCATCGGGCGCTGGACGGCAGAGGTTTATGCGATGTTTTCGCTGGGGCGTGCGGATGTCTTTGCGCCCGGCGATCTGGCGCTGCAAGAGGCGGCAAAGCAGGTCTTTGATTTGCCCCAGCGACCCAGTGAAAAGGACTTTCGGCTGATGGCGCAGGCCTGGTCGCCCTGGCGGTCGGTTGCAGCCCGACTGCTCTGGGCCTACTACAAGCACAGCACGCAACGGGAAGGGATCCGATGACACGAGCACTAGAGGCGCAGCGGCGCGAACCGGCATCGGGTGAAATCCGGTCCTGCGTGGTCTTTTTGCATGGCTACGGGGCGAATGCGGCTGATCTGATCGGGCTGGCTGATCCGCTGGGGGAACATATGCCTGATACGTTGTTCATTGCGCCTGATGCGCCGGAATCCTGTGCCGGTGCGCCGATGGGGTTTCAGTGGTTTCCGATTCCGTGGATCGACGGATCATCCGAAGAGGAAAGCCGGGCAGGGTTGGACCGGGCCGCAGCTGACCTTGACGCGTTTCTTGACGGTGTGATGGTGGATGAAGATCTGCTGCCCGAACAGGTCATCGTGCTGGGCTTTTCGCAGGGAACAATGATGGCCCTGCATGTCCTGCCGCGACGCGAAGACCCGGTGGCAGGCATTGTTGCTTTCTCGGGCCGTCTGCTGGAACCCGAATTGCTGGCGGATGAGGCGACATGCCGCCCGCCTGTCTTGCTGGTGCATGGCGATCAGGACGATGTTGTGCCGCCGCAATCCCTGCCACACGCCGCCGAGGCCTTGCAGGAGGCTGGCTGGAAAGAGGTTTACGCCCATATCATGAAGGGGACCGGGCATGGGATCGCACCAGATGGACTGCAGGTTGCGCTGGCCTTCATGCGCGACAGATTTGGGATGAGTTAGCCCGCGCGCGCATTTCTTAACGGAAAATACAGGGTTTCACCGCGATAACAAAACAACTGTTTTATTATTTTGGTGATGATCCTTGCGCATTCCTCAGCTGTTATATGTCCTTGCGCCGCATTCGGCCCTTGGGTGGATGATCCGGCTCCCTTTGATGCTTGCGTTTTTGCTGGGGCTCAGCGTTTTGCCCGACTTTTTCCTGAGCGGACGCAAGGTTGCACCAATCGTGAATTATCTGCCGGTTGTGCTGCTGGTGGCGGGGCCGCTGACCATTGCGCTACTTTGGGCCTTATCAGGGCTCGCGGTCGAGGAAAGCAAGCGCCGCGCGATCACGCAGATTGATCCGTTGACGGCACTGCCAAATCGGCTGGCTTTTCTGCAGACCACCCGCCGAATCCTGCCGCAAAGCGGTGTTCTGCTGATGTTGCAGGTCGATGATTTTGCGCATTTGAACGAACGGCGGGGACGCAAGGCCGGTGATCTGTGCCTGATGGCGCTTGCCCAGCGTTTCCGCGAGCTGACGCGCTATACTGATATTGTGGGGCGGATGGGCGGTGCGTCTTTTGCTATTTATCTTCCCGGGGCCACGATTGAACAGGCGCGGGATGTTGCCGACCGGATATGCGATGGCGCGATGGTGGTCACCCAGACGGGCATCTTACGGGTCACGATTTCGGTTGGTGCGGTGCTTGCGAACGGGCGTACCCCGCTTGACCGGTTGCTTGTGGACGCCAATTCGGCCCTTGATGAGGCGAGGCGTGGCGGGAATGGCCAGCTGATCCTTGAAGATTGGGTGAAAGCGGCCTGAAACACCGGTTTGCGCCTGCGACGATGCCTACATAATGTAGGGGTTGTCACATTTCTGACGCGATATATAGTCCAGACTCAAGAGGATTGCGGGAGCGCCGCGTTTGCAAAAACTCCTGCATTTCGGTTGCAGGATGTGGATATGACGCAAACGGAATTCAGAAAAGACTTTGTCCGGGCGCCGGGCATGCTCAAGCATTTTCCGGCCCTGGTTTTGAATGCCGACTATCGGCCATTGTCGTACTACCCGCTATCGCTCTGGCCCTGGCAGGAGGCGGTCAAGGCCGCATGGCTGGACCGGGTCGATATCGTCAGTGAATACGAGGAAGTCGTGCGCAGCCCTTCGACGGTGATCAAGATCCCGTCAGTGGTGGTTCTGAAAGACTATGTGAAGCCGCAAAAGCAGGTGGCGTTCACGCGGTTCAACCTGTTTTTGCGCGATGAATTCTGCTGCCAATATTGCGGCGCAAAGGGTGAATTGACGTTTGATCACGTGGTGCCGCGCGCCAGTGGCGGTGTGACCAGCTGGGAAAACGTCGTCGCGGCCTGCAGCCCCTGCAACTTGCGCAAAGGGTCGCGGTCCTTGCGGCAATCGGGATTGTCCCTGCGCAAAGCACCACGCAGGCCAGCCCCGGAACAATTGCACAATGTTGGGCGCAAGTTCCCGCCGAACCATCTGCATGATAGTTGGGTGGATTTCCTGTATTGGGATGCCGAACTGGAAGCATAGGCCGCTTAGCCGCTAGACACGCCGCCTGCACGCGGTTACGTAGACGCTCGTTAGCGCTAACAAAGTGATATGTGAAAGCGGAGGAAGCCATGGTCGCGCGCGTTATTCCAGTCGATCCGTTCGATCTTGTGATATTTGGCGGTACCGGCGATCTGGCGCGGCGCAAGATTTTGCCCGGCCTGTTTCGCCGTTATCGGTCAGGACAAATGCCCGACGGCTCGCGGATCATCGGGGCCGCCCGATCCGATCTCGACGGGGCGGGTTACCGCAAGATGATTGCAGATGCGATTGCCGAATTCGGCGGCGATGAGGCGGGCGATCAGGATTGTCTTTCCAAGTTTCTGACCTGTCTGGATTATGTGCCCATCGACGCAAAAGGGACCGGCGGTTGGTCTGAACTGGCCCAGTTGGTCCGCAAGGATGTGGTGCAGGCCTTTTATTTCTCGGTTGCCCCATCTTTGTTCGGCGATCTGGCCGAACGGCTGCATACCAATGGAATTGCATCCGCCAACAGCCGGATCGTTGTGGAAAAACCCTTTGGCCGCGACCTGGAAAGCGCGCGTGCCTTGAACCGCACATTGGCCACGCATTTTGACGAAAGCCAGATCTACCGGATTGATCATTATTTGGGCAAGGAAACCGTTCAGAACCTGATGGCCGTCCGCTTTGGGAATGTGCTTTTCGAACCCCTGTGGAACAATCACTATGTTGACCACATCCAGATCACGGTTGCCGAGACGGTCAGTGTTGCGGGCCGGGGTGCCTATTATGACCGATCGGGTGCCATGCGTGATATGGTGCAAAACCACCTGATGCAGCTTCTCTGCCTGATCGCGATGGAACCCCCCAGCCAGTTTGGCGCAGATGCGGTGCGGGATGAAAAGCTGAAAGTAATCAGGGCATTGCAGCCCGTTGATGCCCATCACATCGTCCGCGGCCAATATGATGCGGGGCCGGACGGCAAAAGTTACCGCGAAGATGCCGAAAACCCGCGCAGTTTCACCGAAAGCTTTATCGCCATGAAATGCCATATCGCCAATTGGCGGTGGGCAGATGTGCCATTCTATCTGCGCACGGGCAAACGGCTGAAGGCGCGATCATCGGAAATCACGGTTGTGTTCAAGGATCTGGGCCATTCCATTTTCGAAGGTGACGAGGCGCGTCATCGCAATATCCTGTCCATTCGCCTGCAGCCTAATGAGGGGATGGACCTGCAAGTCACCATCAAAGAGCCCGGCCCCGGCGGTATGCGCCTGATTGATGTGCCGCTGGATATGACCTTTGCGGATGCGCTTGGCGACAAGGAGGTCGAAGTTGCCGATGCCTATGAACGCCTGATCATGGATGTCATCCGAGGCAACCAGACCTTGTTCATGCGCGGGGACGAGGTTGAGGCCGCCTGGCGCTGGACCGACCCCCTGATCGAAGGGTGGGAGGCGCGCAATGATGTCCCGAAACTCTATGATGCGGGGTCTGCCGGCCCCGAGGATGCTATGATGCTGATGCATCGCGACAATCGCAGGTGGCGTGATATCAAAGCCTAGCCATCAGGCCCGATTGCCAGCCTCAAAGGAGCTGTAGCCATGAAACTCGTCGAATATCCCGATGCCGAAATGATGATGATGGATCTGGCCGATACCATCGCCAGTGAGTTGAACAACGCGCTTTTGGTTGACGACCATGCCAGCCTGGCCGTTCCCGGTGGTACGACGCCGGGCCCGATTTTCGACAGTCTATGCGCCATCAACGTGGCATGGCCGCGCGTGCATGTGATGCTGACGGATGAAAGATGGGTGCCCGAGACATCGCCCCGCTCCAACACCGCGTTGCTGCGCCAGCGTTTGCTGACCGACAAGGCGGCCGCGGCCCGCTATGTCCCGCTCTATGCCGATGCGGATACGCCCGAAGAGCGCCTGGGCGATCTGTCGCAACAGGTGCAGGCCTGCCTGCCACTGACTGTTGCCTTGCTTGGGATGGGGTCGGATATGCACACAGCCTCGATCTTTCCGGGCGCCGATCAGCTTGATCTGGCCCTGACCGGGTCCGATACGCTGGTCGCTATGCGCGCCCCCGGCGCCCCCGAACCGCGGATCACCTTGTCCGCCAATGTCCTTAAAGAGGCGATGTGCCGCCATATCGTCATCGTTGGCGATGAAAAACGGGCCGCGTTGGAAAAGGCCCGCCATTTGCAACCGCATGATGCACCCGTGGCCGCATTGCTGCCCGGTGCAACTGTGCACTGGGCCAAGGAATAAACCGATGTGGGACAAGCTGCGCGCATATCATAAGACAGTCGCTGACCGGCGTTTTGCCGATATGGTCGATGCCGAACGGGCTGCTGCATTCGCCACGCAGGCAGGTGACATGCGTTTCGACTACGCCAAGACCAATATCGACGACACGGCCCGTGATCTGCTGATCGACCTGCTTGACCAGGCGGATGTTGCGGGCAAGCGGGATGCGATGTTTGCGGGCGCTGCGATTAACGAGACTGAAGGCCGCGCGGTGTTGCATACGGCGTTGCGCAATCTTGATGGCGGCCCGGTTCTGGTTGACGGGCAGGATGTCATGCCAGCCGTGCTTGAGACGCTTGCCCGGATGGGCAAGTTCGCCAGCGACGTGCGCGACGGCCGCTATACGGGGCAGGGCGGGCAGATCACTGATGTGATCAATATCGGCATTGGCGGGTCGGATCTGGGGCCTGCCATGGCCGTTAAGGCGCTGGCGCCTTACCATGACGGGCCGCGCTGCCATTTTGTCAGCAATGTCGATCCGGCCGATATTGGCGCCACATTACGGCAATGCGATCCGACCACCACATTGGTGATCGTCGCGTCCAAAACATTCACCACCATCGAAACCATGACCAACGCCCGCACTGCGCTGGCCTGGATGCGCGAGAAGGTCACTGATCCGGGCGCGCAATTTGCGGCCCTGTCAACGGCTGATGACAAGACGGCAGCGTTCGGCATCGCATCCGACCGTGTCTTTGGGTTCGAGGATTGGGTTGGCGGCAGGTATTCCATGTGGGGGCCTATCGGGCTGTCGTTGATGATGGCGGTTGGCGCCGATGCATTCCATGCGTTCCTGCGGGGCGGGCAGGCGATGGATTTGCATTTCAAGTCCGCTGCATGGGTCGAAAATATGCCCGCCATGCTCGCACTGGTGGGTATCTGGCACAATCAGATTTGCGGCTATTCCACCCGCGCTGTTCTGCCTTATGATAACCTTCTCAGTCGCTTACCGGCCTATCTTCAACAGCTTGAGATGGAAAGTAACGGCAAGGGCGTCAGCATGGATGGCGCTGACCTCGCTGTTGATAGTGGCCCCGTTGTCTGGGGCGAGCCAGGGACCAATGGCCAACATGCGTTCTATCAATTGATCCACCAGGGGACCCGGGTCATTCCGTGCGAGTTTCTGGTGGCCGCCCGGGGGCATGAGGATGATTTGCACCATCAACACCAGCTTCTTGTCGCCAATTGCCTGGCCCAATCCGAGGCATTGATGCGTGGGCGCAGCCTGCCCGAGGCAACGGCCAAGGTGGCGGATAGATTCAGCGGGGATGAACTTGAACGGCAGGCCCGTCACCGGGTCTTTGCAGGCAACAGGCCATCAACGACGCTGGCTTATCCGCAGCTGACACCGTTTGTGCTGGGCCAGATTATCGCGCTTTATGAACATCGTGTGTTTGTCGAAGGGGCGGTTTTGGGGATCAACTCCTACGATCAATGGGGGGTCGAGCTTGGCAAGGAACTGGCCACCGATCTGCAGCCCGTCATCGAAGGCCGCGCTGATGCGACGTCAAAAGATGGCTCAACTGCCGCACTTGTTAGTTTTTTGCAAAAGGCCGGGGTGTAACGCCGCGCGCTTTTTGCCATAAGCGCCTGCGGGGGCGGAATTAAGGACAAGACTTGATGATTGCGCAATATGCACCCTTTGCCGTCCTGGCGATCCTGTTGACGGCCACCGTGCTAGAGCTGCGAACAGGCAAGATATCCAACTGGATCCCCTTGCTGCTTTTTGCGTTGTTTATCGCCATCGCTGCCACCATCCCGGATCGGTCCGCCCTTGCGGGGCAATTGCTGGTGGCCTTGGCCGTGTTCGGGATCGGTCTGATCCTCTTTGCGGTGAATTTTTTCGGCGCCGGTGCGGTCAAACTGATGAGCGGCGCGGCCTTGTTCACACCGCTCGACAAGGGCTGGATCACGGCCGGCATCTTTGTGGTCACGCTGGTGATTGTGACGCTTGGCGTTGTGCGGGCGCGGCGCAAATACGGCTCGGATGACAGCAAATGGGCGGTGTTGGCCAAGGAAACGCTGCCGATGAGCATGACGCTCAGCATCACGGCAGCGCTGGTGTTCTTTGTGGTCTAGACCGTGGCTTTGGCAGCGGTCGCGACATCGTAGGATGGGTCTTGACCCATCCCTCGTCTAGATTGCAGCTGTGACAATGATCTCAACATAAAGCGTCGGGGCGGCCAGTTTGGCCTCACCGGTCCAGCGGGCAGGTGCGTGACCCTCTGGGACCCATGCTTCCCATGCGGCGTTCATCTCAGCAAACTGGCCATTGATGTCAGACAGCCAGATTTGGGCGGTCAACAGATTGGTGTTGTCGGTGCCGGCCTCTACAAGCAGCGCATCAATCTTTGCAAGAATATCATTGGTCTGTTCAGTCACCGACGCGCCCGCGGTGCCGACTTGACCGGCCAGATAGGCAATACCGTTATGAACCACCAATTGGCTCATCCGTGGACCAGTGTGGTGACGTGAAATCTCGGGCATGGAACACCTTTTTTGCTGATTGGAGCGGGTAACGGGAATCGAACCCGTAACTGAAGCTTGGGAAGCTTTCGTGATACCTTTTCACCATACCCGCCTTGGGCGCTGGATACGCCCGGGCGCGCGTCGCGTCAACGGCATCGCGCCTGATTTCTAACGATTGCGCCGCCGTCTGCCCTGTCTGTCGCCACCATTATTATGGGTGACATCCGGTATGGTGACGATGCTTCGCAATATCGGAAAGGTCTCAACCGCATTGGGAATCGCAGAGGCATTGACAAAATGCTCTTGGAATCGCGGCTCGATGGCGGTTTCGACCTTATGGATCTTGTGCACAACGGCCTCGATTTCGCGCCGGGCATCTGTGTTCAGCAAGGCGATCCGCGCGCCTGTGCCCGCCGCATTGCCGGCACTTGTGACCTTGTCCAACGGCGCATCCGGGATCATTCCCAGAACCATGGCATGTTTGGGGCTGATATGCGCGCCAAAGGCGCCGGCCAGAACGACGCGGTCAACCTTGTCCACGCCGAATTTGTCCATCAGCAGCCGCGCACCGGAATAAAGTGCTGCCTTGGCCATCTGGATCTGGCGGATGTCGGTATTGGTCACGGTGATCCTGGGGCCACCATCGGCGGTGCCGTCATAAAGCAGGTAGGAATTCGTGCGCCCGTCCGCAAAGCAATTGGGCGCGCCCGTCTGCTCTGCCGAGCCGATCAACCCCGGTCCATCGACAATACCCGCAACGCGCATTTCGGCGATAACCTCGATAATGCCTGATCCGCAGATCCCGGTGATCCCCGTTGCGGCATGGGCGGCGGCAAAGCCGTCCTCATCCGACCACAGATCACTACCGATGCATTGAAAGCGCGGCAGTTTGGTTTCGGGGTCGATCTGCACATGTTCAATGGCCCCCGGGGCGGCGCGCTGCCCGCTGCTGATTTGCGCGCCCTCGAATGCCGGACCGGTAGGCGAGGAACAGGCAAGCACCTTGTCGCGGTTGCCCAGAATGATTTCCGCATTGGTGCCGACATCCACCAGCAGCACCAGATCATCGGATTTGTCAGGGGCTTCGGACAGGGCCACCGCCGCCGCATCGGCACCCACATGCCCCGCGATGCAGGGCAGGATATAGATCCGTGCGGCCGGATGCAGGTTCAGCGCCAGTTCCGAGGCGCGCAGCGATATCGCCTCTGACGTGGCGAGCGCAAAGGGCGCCTGACCCAACTCATAGGCATCAATCCCCAGAAACAGGTGATGCATGACCGGATTGCAGACAAACACCGCATCAACGATCAGGTCGCGATCTATCTCGGCCTCGGTGGCGATCTGCACAAACAGCGCGTTCATCCCCTCGCGGACCGCGCGTGTCATTTCTTCTGATCCGGTGGGGTTCATCATGCCATAGCTGACCCGGCTCATCAGGTCTTCGCCAAAGCGGATTTGCGGGTTCATGATCCCGGACGATGCGACGACCGCGCCGGTTTGCAGATCGCATAGATGGGCGGCGATTGTTGTCGACCCAAGATCAACCGCCAGCCCGTAGATTGTACCTTCATAAAAACCGGGCCAGATCGCGATGATCCGGGGTGAAAAGACCGCGTCGCCCAGATGAACGGCGACGGTGACTTTCCAGCCCCCTTTGCGCAGCGCCGATTGCAGGCTTGTCAGAACGCCCAGATCCGCCTCCAGATCGGGCAGATCCCAGTCGCGTTTGAGTGCCGCAACCAGCCGTTCCAGATCCCCCGACGGGTCGTGCATGTCCGGTTCGGCCACCTCGACATAATAAAGTCGCGTGGACGGGTTCATCATGATTTCACGCGCTTCGGCCCGTTTGCGCACAACCTGCTTATGCACCTGGCTTTCGGCGGGCACATCAATCACCACATCGCGCTGGATTGTTGCCTGACAACCCAGACGCCGCCCCTTTGTCAGCCCCCGCTTTTCGTCATAGCGCGCCTCAACCGCGTTCCATGCTGAAAGCGCATCATCCGCAACCGTCACGCCATGTTTCGAAAATTCGCCATAAGACGGGGTGATCTGGCATTTGGAGCAAATCCCGCGCCCCCCGCAAACGGAATCGAGGTCGACCCCCAATTGCCGCGCTGCCGTCAGCACAGGGGTGCCGACCGCAAACCGGCCGCGTTTGCCCGAAGGCGTGAAGATCACGAGTGGGTCTTGAGACATCTGTCAGGCCTGCATCATTTTGCCTATGAATACCGCGCCCTGTTCGAAAGTGAAGGTTCGTATCCGTCATAATGAATATGCGCTGCGGCATATCTCACCCCAGCACATCGCTTCCGAAAAGCCAGACGGCAAGCGGAACCGGCAGCGTGGCCAGCGCGATGACCGCGAACATCCACAGGCTGTGAAACAGCCGCGTCACGCCGGCCAGCATCAGGATGCCGCCGCCACCCCCGATCAGGCTGGTGCCGGGCATGTTGATCAGCAACCCGATTGTCACATAACGGTACTGCACCAACGGGCGGGCCAGCCAGCGCGGCAGCCGATCCGTCAGCATCGCAAGCCGCTCTTGCGTGGAATGCCGCTTGATCCCGTCCAGCAACCTGCAGGCCCGCAGCATATGCAGGTCTGCAAAGACCTTGTGCAGCCAGTCAAGCGACAGGGTCTGCCCGACCACAAACGCCGCGGAAAGTCCCACAACCGTGGCAAGATAGACAAAAGGCGCGATGGCCGCGCCCTTCATCAACAGCAGAGCGATGCCAATTTCGATCCCCGGAACGAAGGGGATCGCGATCAGGATGGCATAACCGATCACCGCCGCAATCAGCACCTGCGTGGCCGCCCGATTGGCGGCCGGATCGTCCAGCATGCGGATCCGATCCATCACCAAGTCGAAACCCCACATGATCAGATAGGCGGCGCCCGCCACCAGAATGATCCGCAACACGGTCCGGGGCAGGGCGACCCGCCAGGGTGGCGGCGTCAGGGTATGTTGGTCATCACCATGCATGCGCCACCCTGCATCCCAGGCCTGTCCGGGTACAAGCCACATTCAGGTGAGTTTGCCCTTTCGTGTGTTTCAGATCCATGCGATAGGGACGTGCCAACGAAGCCACCCAAGGAGACTGGTTGATGGAGATTCGCGAGGCGCTTACCTTTGATGATGTTTTGCTGGTCCCCGGGGAATCCCGGGTGTTGCCCTCAACCGCTGACACCCGCACATTTGTGACCAAATCCATTGCGATGAATATCCCGCTGCTGTCCAGCGCGATGGACACCGTCACCGAAGGCCGCATGGCCATTGCCATGGCCCAGGCCGGCGGAATTGGTGTGGTTCACAAAAACCTTGATATCGAGGCGCAGGCCAAAGAGATCAGACGGGTCAAGCGCTTCGTCTCGGGCACGGTCTACAACCCTGTCACCCTGCGCCCGGATCAAACCCTGGCTGACGCAAAGGCTTTGATGGAACGCTACCGGATCACCGGTTTTCCGGTTGTTGGCGAAGGCGGCAAGGTGGTCGGCATTGTCACCAATCGCGACATGCGTTTTGCCGATGATGATCAGACCCCCGTCAGCGTTATGATGACCACCGACAATCTGGCGATCCTGAAGGAACCGGCCGATCTGGACGAGGCCCGGTCGCTGATGCGCTCGCGCCGGATCGAAAAGCTGCTGATCACGGATGATCATGGCAAGCTGACCGGTCTGTTGACCCTGAAGGACAGCGAACAGGCCGTCCTGAACCCGATTGCCTGCAAGGACCATCTGGGCCGGCTGCGGGTTGCGGCTGCAACGGGTGTGGGGGATGCGGGTTTCGAACGCTCGGCCGCACTTGTTGATGCGGGGGTGGACATGATTGTCATCGACACGGCACATGGCCATTCCGAAGGTGTCGCCAAGGCTGTGGAACGGGCCAAGAGCCTGTCCAATGAGGTCCAGATCGTGGCGGGCAATATCGCCACCGGTGAAGCCGCGCGCGCCTTGATCGGTGCGGGCGCTGACGCGGTCAAGGTCGGGATCGGCCCGGGCTCTATCTGCACCACCCGAATGGTGGCCGGTGTTGGCGTGCCGCAGCTGACAGCGATCATGGATTGTGCCGCCGGTGCGGGCGACGTCCCCGTTATCGCCGATGGGGGTATCAAGTTTTCGGGCGATTTCGCCAAGGCCATCGCGGCAGGCGCGTCCTGCGCCATGGTGGGCTCGATGATTGCTGGGACTGATGAAAGCCCCGGCGAGGTGATCCTGTATCAGGGGCGGTCGTTCAAATCCTATCGGGGGATGGGATCACTTGGGGCCATGGCGCGCGGCTCGGCGGATCGGTATTTCCAGAAAGATGCGGCAAGTGACAAACTGGTCCCCGAGGGGATCGAGGGTCAGGTCCCCTACAAGGGATCGGCCAGTGCGGTTGTGCATCAACTGGTTGGCGGGTTGCGGGCTGCCATGGGCTATACCGGTTGCGCCACTGTGGCCGAGATGCGGCGCAACTGCAATTTCGTCAAGATCACCGGTGCCGGTCTGAAGGAAAGCCACGTGCATGACGTCCAGATCACCCGCGAAAGCCCGAATTACCGGATTGGCTAATTCATGACCCCCGGCGCGCGGATCGCTGCGGCAATTGACGTCATTGATGCAATTCTTGCTGGCGCATCACCCGAACAGGTGCTGAAATCCTGGGCGCGTGCCAGCCGGTTCGCGGGATCAAAAGACCGGGCCGCGATCCGGGATCACGTCTTTGATGTGCTGCGTGCCAAGCGGTCGCTGGCGGCCCGTGGGGGTGCCATGACAGGCCGGGGCTTGATGTTGGGTCTATGCGCCCGCGACGGTGCTGATCTGCGCGCATTATGGTCCGGGGCGGGGCATGGGCCATCGCCGCTATCCGCCGCAGAGGCCGCATATCTGGCCCAAACGCCCGACATGTCCCAAGCAGAGGCGCATGACATACCTGATTGGCTATGGCCCCTCTGGACGCAGAGCCTTGATGCAAATGCTGCCCCTGCGGCGCAGGCGTTGCAGCGGCGGGCGCCGATCTTTCTGCGGATCAATACCAAACGGACCACCCCGGCCGACGCGGTTGCCAGTTTGGCCCAGGACGATATTGACGCTGTCCAACATCCGGATGTTTCCAGCTGTCTGGAGGTGCGCCGCAACCCGCGCCGGATCAAGTTAAGCCAGGCCTATCAGTCCGGCCTCATCGAGCTGCAGGATGCGGCGTCTCAATTGGCGGTTGCGGCGATCCCGGTTCCGGATCAGGGGCGTGTTCTTGATTATTGCGCTGGCGGTGGCGGCAAGGCACTGGCATTTGCTGATCTGCGCAAAGCCACTGTATTTGCCCATGATATCGCGGCGGCAAGGATGGCCGATTTGCAGCCGCGCGCCGAACGGGCAGGGGTCAAGATTGCGGCGGTCGCCACCAAAGATCTCGCGAGGTTTGAACCCTATGACGTTGTGTTTTGTGACGCCCCTTGTAGTGGTAGCGGCACCTGGCGGCGCACACCTGACGCAAAATGGCAGCTGACGGCGCAAATGCTTGATCAGTATCATGCAATGCAGGACGATGTATTGTCGCGCGCAGTGACGCTGGTCAAACCGCAGGGATCGCTGGTCTATGCGACCTGTTCAGTTCTGAAATCCGAGAATAGTCAACGGGTTGCGGCGTTTCAGGCGCAACATCCTGACTGGCACGTTGTCGCGGAAAGGCAACTGATCCCTGGTCCCAAATGGGATGGGTTCTATTATTGCCTATTGCAAAAGCAAAAACACAACCTATAGTTGTTTATAGGGTGAGTGCAAGTTGGCTTAAGGTTTGATTAATGTTTAATCAGCTAAGCCTTCATTGACGAGGGAGCAGAGGTTACGCTGTGCCGACTGATCATGTGTTTGTGCCACCCCAAAAACCGCGGGATGTGCGCTTGCCAAAGACGATATGGCTTTGCGGGGCGGCGCTGGCTTGTTTTGGTGCTGCGACTGCCGTCTCGGGTATCGCGCAACGCGCGCTGTTGCTGGCGGGTGGTATCCTTGTGATGCTGTCGGCCTGGAACATTATCTGGTGGGCGTTACGACGACAGGCCGCACGCGGCATTCTCGCCGAGACGCGCCGCTTGACGCAAGCCGACCCCGATCAGGTTTTTCTGACTGATGAGGCAGGCGAGATTATTCACGAAAATCCGGCAGCGATGGACCGCTTTGGCACGCGCACCGGGCAAGCGATGAGCGCCGTTCTGGGGACATTCATGGCCAGTCCCGAGGCGCTGCACAGGCGTATGTTGGGACAGATCCGCAACGGCGCAGCCGTCAAAGAGGACATCGTCACGCGTGGTGGGCGGTTCCGCCTTTCAGTCTCGCAATTGGCGCCTGCCCATCTGCTCTGGCGGCTGGATGATTTGGGCGCGGCGGAAACACAGCCAGGCGGGTCCGATCAAAGCGGGCTGCCACAAATTGTCGCCGAACCAGATGGCCGGATTGTTCACATCAACGCAGCCTGCCGGGCATTCCTCGGGCATAGCCCTGCCAGCCTTAGCGCATTATTCGAAAGCAGCAGCGTCCGGTCCGGGCAATCCTGCATCGTCCAGGCGGCGGCGGGGCCGACCCGCGTGATCCTTGCCGAAATGCCGGGGCAAAGCCGGCGCCGAGAGATTTACCTGGTTGTTCTGGGGGATGTGGATGCGCCGCGCACGGTTGGTGCGGGCTGGGATGCAATCGAGGATTTGCCGGTCCCATTGATGAAGATCGCGCCCAGCGGCGAGGTGATCGCCTCGAACCGGGAGGCGCGGCAATTGCTGAATATCAAGAATACGGATGGCAAGCGCATTGCAGACATGCTCGACGGTCTGGGTCGCCCGATCAATGACTGGCTTCGCGAAGCCGCAGAGGGGCGCGGCGGCCATGCGTCGCAATTTCTGCGCGGGCGCGGGCCCAATCAGGACACGTTCGTTCAGGTGACGCTCAACCTGTCCAGTGACGCATCCGAGGGGCATCTGATTGCGGTGCTGAATGATGTGACCGAACTCAAGACATTGGAAGCGCAGTTTGTTCAAAGCCAGAAAATGCAGGCGATCGGGCAACTTGCAGGGGGCGTTGCACATGATTTCAACAATCTGCTGACGGCGATTTCGGGCCATTGTGACCTGCTTTTGCTGCGTCACGATGAGGGCGATCAGAATTATGGTGATCTGATCCAGATACACCAGAATGCCAACCGGGCCGCGAGCCTTGTGGGCCAGTTGCTGGCTTTTTCCCGCAAGCAGAATTTGCAGCCCGAGATTATTGATTTGCGGGACACCTTGTCGGACCTGACCCATCTGCTCAACCGGCTGGTGGGCGAGAAGGTCACCCTGTCGTTGAACCATGATCCGGCCCTGATGCAGATCAAGGCGGACAAGCGGCAGCTGGAACAGGTTTTGATGAACCTTGTCGTCAACGCGCGCGATGCGATGCAGCGCGGTGGCGAGATCCGGATCGTGACCGAGAATATGATCCTGAAATCGCAGATGGTGCGCGACCGGGCGACAATCCCGCCGGGTGAATATGTGGTCGTCAAGGTGATTGACGAGGGGCATGGCATCACCCCGGATCGGTTGCCCAAGATTTTCGAACCCTTCTACACAACCAAACGCACGGGCGAGGGGACAGGTCTGGGCCTGTCGACGGCATACGGGATCGTCAAACAGACCGGCGGCTATATCTTTGCGGAAAGTGACGTTGGCAAAGGCACGCAGTTTTCCCTCTTGTTTCCAAGTTACGATCTGCCGGTCGCAGAACCGCTGGAGATCCAGGCCGCTGCTCCCGAACGCGCCAGCGAGAAGGTCGATGGGGTTGTTCTGTTGGTCGAGGATGAAGCACCGGTCCGGGCCTTTGCGTCCCGCGCGTTGCGTCTCCGAGGGTACACGGTTCTAGAGGCTGACTGCGCGGAAGCCGCACTTGATCTGCTTTCGGATGCGGACCTGAACGTGGATATCTTTGTGACCGACGTCATCATGCCGGGCATGGACGGGCCCACCTGGGTCCGGGTTGCGCTGGAAAAGCGGCCCGATACCAAGGTGGTGTTTGTGTCAGGCTATGCCGAAGACGCCTTTGGCGACGAAAAGAGCCGTATTCCCAATTCCGTCTTCCTGCCCAAACCATTTTCGCTAAGCGCGCTCACGCAAACGGTACAAACCCAGTTGGAGGATCATCGGCAACCTGTTCGGGCCACAGCGTCGTAAGATGGATTTAAATCCATCCTACGATGTCAGCCCCTGTAGATGTGCTGCGGATCCTGTCAGCGCCGCGTAGTCATCCTCGATCACGTGGACGGCAAAATTGCTCATGAAACCGGCAAAACGCCCCTTGTCGCGGAAAGCGTCGCCAAACCCGAACCGGCCCAGATGCGGTGCGAAGGCGCGTGCGACACCACCTGCCAGATAAAGCCCGCCAAAAGGCAGCTGTATCAATGAGAGGTTCCCGCAGACCGTTCCCAGAATGCGGCTGAACATCTGCGCCGCTTCCGTTGCGCGTGTGTCGCTGCCATTTTGGCAAGCCTCCATGATGTCTTTTGCCGCACATTCGCGCGGATCATCCGCCTCTTGCCCCAGAAACGCATAGACCCTTTCCAGCCCCCGTCCTGAAAGGACATCCTCTACCGCCGGAAAGCCGTGCGCCGTGGATACAAACTGGCACAGACGCAGTTCACGTTCATCCCTGATCGGCAGATTGGCATGTCCACTTTCGGACGGGGTCACGATCCGCCCTTGGTCAAGGTCAAAAACCGGGGCTGCGTTGAAACCGGTGCCGACACCGACAACAAGTTTGGCCGCGTTGGGATGCCCCAAGGGACCCTCTAGGATGGTGCGGATATTCGCGGGATCAAGGTGCCCCAGCGCATGCCCCTGCGCTTGCAGGTCGTTGAGGATCGCAACCGTTTCCGCCCCGGTGGCCCGCCCGAGCGTGTCCTTGTCGATCGCCCAGTCGAGATTGGTCAATGATGCCCGCCCATCCCGCACGGGGCCCGCAACGGCGACACAGGCCGCCCGTGGATCGACACCGCCTTCATCCTGGACAAAGCGGCGCAGGACCGTCTCTAGCCCCGGGTAATCGGAATTGCGATAGCGCCGAATGGTGCCATCGACAATCGTCAGCCCATCCGCAAGCGCGACCCGGGTATTTGTCCCGCCGATATCGGCGACAAGCGAATAGACGTCTGTTGGATGCCCCATGCGTGATCTCCTTACCGCGCGATGGCGGTTTTCAGGGCATGATAGGATGCCTTGGGTGTGCGTTTGAGTGTCTCAAAATCGACATGCACGATGCCAAAGCGCTTTTCATAACCAAACGCCCATTCGTAATTGTCCAGCAAGGACCAGTAGAAAAAGCCTTTGACGTTGGCGCCGTCATCAATCGCTTTTTTGGCAGCCATGATATGATCGGACACAAATTGCACCCGTTCAGGATCATCGACCACGCCGTTTTCAATCTGATCTGCCCATGCCATCCCGTTTTCGGTCACGTAAAGCGGCAGATCGCCCACATAGTCACGGGCCATCCGGGTCAGGAAATGATGCAAGCCTTCGGGGTAAATCTCCCAGCCCATTTGGGTGGTGGGCAGCTCTGTATCGACCGATCTGACCGCTGGCCAGACGGCACCCGCGTCCTGGGTCATCTTGTGGCGCGTGTAGTAATTGACGCCCAGCCAGTCGATAGGTTGACTGATCTGAGCCATGTCATCCTGCCACCCTCCGGGCATATGATCCCCAAATCCTGCAAGAACTTCAGCCGGATAGGTGCCTTTGTTCACAGCTTCAATGAACCAGCGATTGTAGATCGCATCCTGCAGATTGGCGGCATCCCGCGACGCGGCCGTGCTGTCAGCGGGGGCGCTATGTTCAAAATTCAAGACGATGCCGCAATTGTCGATCCCCGCACTGCGCAGTCGTGTCATCGCCTCGCCATGGGCCAGCATGATGTGATGCATGGCCCGCGCCGTTGCGCGCAGATCGCGCAAACCGGGGGCATGGTGCCCCAGGAAATGCGACAGGAAGGCCACGCACCAAGGCTCGTTGATAGTGGCAACTGCCGCCATCCGGTCGCCTATCCGTGCGGTGATCGCATCGGTGAAATCGCCAAAACACAGGGCTGTGTCACGGTTCGCCCAGCCGCCCTTGTCCGCCAGTGCCGATGGCAGTTCCCAATGATAGAGGGTCTGGAAGGGCTTTAACCCCCGTTCCAGAATGCCATCCACCAGCCTGTCGTAGAAATCCAAGCCTTCGGGATTGATGGTTTTGCCGTCCGGCATGACCCGCGCCCATGAGGTCGAGAACCGATAGGCATCAAAATTCCCGTCCTTGAGAAGATCAAGATCCTCGGCAAAACGATGGTAGTGGTCACATGCCAAGGCGCCATCTTCCGCGCGGACAACATTGCCGGGGCCTGCGGCAAACGTATCCCAATGGGTTGGGCCCGCGCCGCCGAATTTATGACCTTCGATCTGATAGGCCGCAGTTGCCGCCCCAAAGACAAAATCATCAGGAAAATCAGTGCGCTTGAAGTCCATCTTTATCCTTTCAGAGCCGCGGGCCGGTTGAACCGCCCACAATCAATTCGGCTTCCAGCAAAACGGTATTGGGGGCCTGTGACGGGTCAGTGATACTGCCAAGCAGCATTTCGGCCAACTCGCGACCAGCGTCGCGCACAGATGATCGGGTGGCCGTGAAAATCGGGGTGTCAGTGCCGTTTTGCAGATAAGACAGGACGTCATCATGGGTCACCACAGACACATCACGCCCAAGAACCAGCCCCATTTCTTCGATTGCCCGACGCGCACCCATGGCGCAAATCATTGAGGAGGCAACAATCGCAGACGGTGCATCGTTCTGGCGCAACATATCCTGCGTACTTTGATAGCCAAACAGCTCTGTCATTTCACCGGATCGCATCAGGGCCGGGTCAACCGCGATGCCCTTGGCTGCCAGTGCAGCCTCGTACCCGCCGCGACGCCGATAGGCGAAATCCATACCTTCCAGCCCATTGACCAGCCCAATGCGCTGATGTCCCAGATCAAGCAGGTATGCCGTCGCCGTCTCAAAAGCTGATTTGTTGTTCACATCCAGCCACGAATAGGGGGTTTTACAGCCAGATGCCCGCCCATGCACGGCAAAGGGCAGGCCCAGGTCATGCAGCAAGGCGATCCGCGGGTCGTTCATGCGCGGGCCATGCACAACCACCCCGTCCACGGCGCGCCGCGCCGCCAGGCCGCGGTAAATCTGTTCCTCTTCGGCATCATCGACGATGGTAAGGATCATTTCATAGCCGTGGCGTGCATAGGTCTCGCCGGCGCCCGCGATAAAATCGCCAAAAATCGGGTTCACCATCTCATGTCTGGTCGAGACGGGAATCACGTGACCGATGGCCAATGCCTTGCCCGTTGCCAGCCCCTTGGCGCGGGTGCTGGGACGGTAGTTGAACCGTTTTGCAGCCTGTTCCACCCGCTTGCGGGTTTCGGCGCTCACCTCTGGATAGCCGTTCAGCGCCCGGCTGACGGTTGTCTGGCTAAGCCCCAGATTTTGCGAGAGTTCTTTCAGGTTCATCGGTTCTTTATCTGGCTTAAAAAACCGCCAATTCGGTTCTTTTTTGTATACGTAAACGTTTCAGTAGCGGTCGTTTGCATAAATTCCAAGTCCTTTTTGTGGCAAGTTTGTCCGGTTGACACGCGCGCCGACATGGATGAGTGTAGGACATCCAAAGCGCTTTGGCTACGATTCCAAATCGCAAGGAACAACCAAAGCACGTGATCGTGCAGAGATGAAAGATGCGCGCAGAGCGCGCGATTGGGAGGATATTCAATGAAGACGAAACTGTATGCCGGTGCGGCAACGGTTGCCCTGATTGCAGGTGCAGCAAACGCAGATGGTCATCTGGCCTTTACGCCGGGCGAGGGCGATTTCAGCTGGGACAGCTATAGTGAATGGGCCGCAAAGGCGCCTGATCTGAGCGGTCAGACCGTGACGGTCTTTGGCCCATGGCTTGCCCCGGAAGATGATATTTTCCGCTCTGCCATCGCCTATTTCACCGATGCCACGGGTGCGACCGTCACCTATACAGGTTCGGACGGGTTCGAGCAGCAGATCGTGATTGATGCCGAAGCAGGCTCGCCACCAAACATTGCTGTCTTCCCACAACCGGGCCTTGCAGCTGATCTGGCCTCTCGCGGTTTGCTGGCGCCTTTGGGCGACGACATGGCCGGTTGGGTTTCGGAAAACTATGCCGCCGGCCCATCATGGGTTGATCTGGGCACATATGCCGATGCGTCTGGTGATGATCAGTTCTACGGCTTCTTCTACAACGTGAACGTCAAGTCCCTGGTCTGGTACAGCCCGGAGAATTTCGAAGATGCGGGCTATGACGTGCCTGAAACAATGGAAGATTTGATCGCGCTGTCCGAACAGATCATTGCCGATGGCGAAACACCGTGGTGCATCGGTCTGGGATCAGGTCCTGCAACAGGTTGGCCCGCAACTGACTGGGTCGAGGACATCATGCTGCGTACCCAGGCGCCCGAAGTCTACGACCAGTGGGTCGCCAATGAAATTCCGTTCAACGACCCGAAAGTGATCGAGGCGATCGACACATTTGGGTTGTTCGCACGCAATGACGACATGGTTGCAGGCGGCTCAGCTGCGGTGGGTTCAACAGATTTCCGCGACAGCCCAACCGGCCTGTTCTCATCCCCGCCGCAATGCTACATGCACCGTCAGGCATCCTTTGCCACTGCGTTCTTCCCTGAAGATGTCGTACCGGGCGAAGACGCTGATTTCTTCTACTTCCCTGCTTTTGAAGAGAAGGATCTGGGTAACCCGGTTCTGGGTGGTGGGACATTGATGGCCGTGACCGAAGCGTCAGACGCCACAACAGCGTTCATCGAATTCCTCAAGCAGCCAATCGCGCATGAGGTGATGATGGCGCAGACGGGTTTCCTGACGCCGCATTCCGGCGTGAACCTTGATGCCTACAAGGATGCGATCCTGCGGGGGCAGGGTGAGATTCTGCTGAATGCGACGACCTTCCGCTTTGACGCATCCGACCTGATGCCGGGCGCTGTTGGACAGGGGTCGTTCTGGACCGGTATGGTTGACTATGTTGGCGGGACATCTGCCGAAGAGGTCACCGCAGCGATCCAGTCCAGCTGGGACGCAGCCAAGTAAGCGCACCTGCCATTGTGCAAACATGACAAACGTTCGGACGGGGAACCGTCCGAACATCCTGGCGGCCAGAGGAGAGGCCGCAAGCGGTAGATAGCGACGGGGGGAGCGAGCCATGCATCCAGCACTGCAAGGTTTAATGACGATCATTATCGGCGTGGGTGGCTGTGTCGGCTACTTTTATTCCGCGAACTTGTTTCTTGATAAGGTATTGTTCAAGCCTGAGGGCCCAAATGCCGGGCGCAATATCAACCGGGCCAATATGATCCGGCCATGGCTGTTCCTGCTGCCGGCGATCATCGCGCTGGGTCTCTACCTCGCTTATCCCGTCATTGCCACATTGCGCCTTAGCTTTCTGGAACGTCTGCCGGGGAACGAGTTCGCCTTTGTCGGTTTCGAGAATTATAGCAAGATGTTCGCCGAGCCGAAATTCATCGAGGCGATGAAAAACAATATCCTCTGGCTGATCATCGTGCCCGCTGCCGCAACCGGCTTTGGGTTGCTGGCCGCGCAGCTGACCGACCGGCTTAGCTGGGGGAATATCGCAAAATCCATCGTCTTCATGCCGATGGCGATCTCCTTTGTCGGTGCGGCCGTGATCTTCAAGCTGGTTTACGAGGCCCGGCCCGAAGATGTGGCCCAGATCGGCATTCTGAACCATCTCTATCTGCTCTTTGGTGGGGCCGAACCGCAGCAATGGCTGCAAATCCCATTCTGGAACAGCCTGTTTCTGATGGTTGTGCTGATCTGGATCCAGACCGGTTTTGCGATGGTGATCCTGTCTGCGGCCTTGCGGGGCATTCCCGAAGAAACCGTTGAGGCCGCGATCATCGACGGGGCGAACCCGTTTCAGATTTTCTTCAAGATCAAGATACCCCAGATCATGTCAACAATCGTGGTGGTCTGGACCACGATCACAATTGCCACGCTCAAGGTTTTCGACATCGTGTTCGCGATGACAAACGGGCAGTGGGAAACGCAGGTTCTGGCCAATTACATGTATGACAAGTTGTTCCGCGCCAATGACTGGGGCATGGGATCGGCTGCGGCCATGATTATCATGCTGATGGTCACGCCGATCCTTGTCTGGAACGTCTACAATGCCCGCAAGGAGATGCGCTGATGGATGCGATTGCAGGACGTAAGCCCATCGTCGTCTGGGCACTGAATATCTCGGTCGTTCTATTGGTCCTTTTGTGGCTGTTCCCGACCTTGGGTCTTTTTGTGTCGTCCTTCCGGACGGGGGACCAGATCACTGCCTCTGGCTGGTGGTCATCCATGTTTCCCGCCGAGCAGACGTTGCAGATCCGGGCTGCGGATCCCGATGATGCACGGGTTGATGCGGGTGATGGCGTCTTTGTGGTCGAAGGCAACATCTTTGGGGATGAACCCTTTGCCGGCGAGATCAGCGGCTGGTCGACCTCCAGCCGGACGCTGGGGGCCAATGCGCCGGGGGATACGTTTGACCTTGGCGATGGCGAGACATTCACCCTGAACGCGGACGGAACCTATATCTGGCAGGGCAATGACGACCAGATCAGTGGGCGGGCGCAGCGCGTGTTTATCGACGCAACAACGCCCCCCGATTTCACCTTGGATAATTACAGTTTCGTTCTGTTCGACGAAAACAACTCCGAAGGGATGGCCAAGGCGTTCTTTAACACGCTGACCGTGGTGATCCCGGCGACCATCATCCCGATCCTGATCGCGGCCTTTGCGGCCTATGCGCTGGCCTGGATGGATTTCCCGGGGCGGGCGATATTGATTGCGATTGTGGTTGGCTTGCTGGTTGTGCCGCTGCAATTGGCGCTGATCCCACTTTTGTCGCTGCATAACGCCATCGGGATCGGAAAGGGCTATCTGGGGGTCTGGCTGGCGCATACGGGGTTTGGCCTGCCGCTCGCGATCTATCTGCTGCGCAACTACATGGTAGGATTGCCGCGCGACATTATTGAGAATGCCAAGGTTGACGGGGCGACGGATTTCCAGATCTTTACCAAGATCATTCTGCCGCTCAGTTTCCCCGCACTCGCATCATTTGCGATTTTCCAGTTCCTGTGGACATGGAATGACCTTCTGGTGGCGTTGGTGTTCCTGATTGATGCCTCGGGCCAGACGACAGTGATGACCAAACAGATTGTCGAGCTGTTAGGCACGCGCGGCGGCGATTGGGAGATTCTGGCCACATCGGCCTTTGTTTCTATCGCGGTGCCGCTGCTGGTCTTCTTTGCAATGCAGAAATATCTGGTGCGCGGCCTGTTGGCCGGATCAGTGAAATAAAACGAAACGCTGTCCCGGGCCTGACCCGGGACCTCAACCTCAACCTCAGGTCCCGGAACAGGTCCGGGACTGCGGTGCAACAGGAATAACGGGCATGAACACAAACCTGGCCAGAACACCCGACATGGCGGTCGACAAGGATTGGTGGCGCGGCGCGGTGATCTATCAGATTTACCCGCGCAGCTATCAAGACAGCAATGGCGACGGCATTGGCGATCTGCGCGGCATCGTCCAGCGGCTGCCTTATATCGCGTCGCTTGGGGTGGATGCGATCTGGATTTCGCCTTTCTTCATGTCGCCCATGAAGGATTTCGGCTATGACGTCAGCGATTATTGCGACGTTGATCCGATGTTCGGCTCACTGGCTGATTTTGATGCGGTGGTCGAGACGGCGCACCGGTTGGGTGTGCGGGTGATGATTGATCTGGTGCTCAGCCATACCAGTGACCAGCACCCATGGTTTGCCGAAAGCCGGGCCAATCGGACCAATGACAAGGCAAACTGGTATGTCTGGGCCGACCCCAAACCAGATGGCACGCCCCCCAATAACTGGCTGTCGATCTTTGGCGGCTCTGGCTGGCAGTGGGATGCACGACGCGAGCAATATTACCTGCACAACTTTCTGACATCCCAACCGGACCTAAACTTTCATGAACCACAGGTGCAAGAGGCGCTGCTGGATGTGGCGCGTTTCTGGCTGAACAGGGGGTGCGACGGGTTTCGGCTTGATACGATCAACTTCTATACCCATGACGCCCAGCTGCGCGACAATCCGCCCCTGCCGCCGGAAAAACGGAACGCAACCATCGCGCCATCGGTTAACCCGTATAACCATCAGGAACATCTCTATTCCAAGAACCAGCCCGAAAACCTTGCGTTTCTGCGCAAGCTACGGGCCGTGATGGAACCCTATGGCGCGGCGGCTGTCGGCGAGGTGGGCGATGCGCAGCGCGGGCTAGAGATTATGGGCCAGTACACGGCTGGCCATGATCTGATGCAAATGTGCTATGCGTTTGAATTCCTCGCCAAGGACCAACCCACGCCCGCCCGCATTGTCGAAGTTCTCAACCGCGTTGATGACGTCGCGGCGGATGGCTGGGCCTGCTGGGCCTTCTCGAACCATGATGTGGAACGACACGCCTCGCGCTGGGATCTGCCGCCTGCGGCGCAACGCATGTTCGCGACACTGATCATGTGTCTGCGCGGGTCGGTGTGTATCTACCAGGGCGAGGAACTGGGCCTGCCCGAGGCGGATGTGGCATTCGAAGACCTGCAGGACCCGTATGGCATCGAATTCTGGCCAGAGTTCAAGGGCCGCGATGGCTGCCGCACGCCCATGGTCTGGGAGCCCAGCAACCAGAATGGCAGTTTTTCAGAGGCCAAGCCCTGGCTGCCCGTCGCGTCAGAGCATCTGCACCTAAGCGTCGCCGCCCAAGAGGAAGAGCCGGGCGCCTTGCTGCATCACTACCGCAAGGCCATCGCCTTTCGGCGGGCGCATTCGGCATTAAGCGTCGGCGGCCATGACAAGCTGCAGGCCAAGGGGGACGTTGTCTATTTCACGCGTATGGATGGCGATCAGACGATCTTTTGCGCGTTCAATGTCAGCGAAACACCGTCTGATTTTGATCTGCCTGCGGGCGATTGGGTGCGCATTGGTGACGATCTGGGCAGTGCGCAGGTATCGGCGGATGGAAGACTGCATTTGGGGCCGTGGCAGGTTTGCCTCGCGCTCAAACAATAGGGGAGGTGAGACATGGCTGATCTGAAACTGACAGATGTCGCCAAGATATATGGGGGCACGGTGGATGTTCTCAGGGACATCAATCTGGATATCAAAAAGGGCGAGCTGATTGTCTTTGTGGGCCCCTCTGGATGCGGTAAATCCACGTTGCTGCGGATGATTGCGGGGCTAGAGAAAATCACGGGCGGCACCCTCGAAATTGACGGCACCGTGGTGAATGACGTCCCACCGGCACAGCGCGGGATTGCGATGGTGTTCCAGTCCTACGCGCTTTATCCGCATATGACGGTGCGCGATAACATGTCCTTTGCCCTGAAACTGGCCAAGAAAACCCCTGCCGAGATTGACGAGGCCGTCAATCGCGCCGCCAAGATCCTGCAATTGGATGAATACCTTGATCGCCTGCCCAAGGCCCTGTCCGGCGGGCAGCGCCAGCGTGTTGCAATCGGCCGGTCCATCGTGCGCGACCCCAAGGTCTACCTGTTTGATGAACCGCTCTCGAACCTTGATGCCGCCTTGCGCGTGGCGACCCGGATCGAGATTGCCCAGCTTAAGGAATTGATGCCCGACAGCACCATGATCTACGTCACCCATGACCAGGTCGAGGCCATGACACTGGCCAGCCGGATCGTGGTTCTGGCCAATAAGGGGATTGCGCAGGTCGGCAGCCCGCTAGAGCTTTACGAGCGTCCCGAAAACGAATTTGTGGCGCAATTTATCGGCTCGCCCGCGATGAATATCCTGCCGGGTGAGATTATTGGCACGGGCGCCCAAACGACCATCAAGATGGATGGCGGCGGGACGGCCGTATCGGCGGTGCCGACCACCGGTGCGGATATGGGCCTGAAAGTGAACGTTGGCGTCCGCCCCGAGGACCTGATCGAAACCACGGGTGAGTATCTTTACGAAGGGACCGTGAACATCACCGAAGCCCTGGGCGAGGTCACCTTGCTCTATTTCGAGGCTGTGGGCGGGAACGATCCTGTCATCGGGAAGCTGCCAGGCATTCACAAGGATTTGCGCAAGAAAGTTGTGCGCCTGAACGCGGATCCGGCCAAGGTGCAGGTGTTCCACGAGGGTAGGTCGCTCTATTATCGCTGATCTGCGGGGTCTTGCGGTTGTGCCCTTGCTGTGATCGGGTCTGATCCAGCGACACGGGTGGAGGGCAGCTGATGGAAACGCCGCAAAATAAACTCAAGGCGGCGTTGGTCGCAGGTCAGGTGCAGCATGGCATCTGGCTGAACACAGGCACGGCTGTGGCCGCTGAAATCGCCGGGGGCATCGGGTTTGACTGGTGTCTGATTGATGGCGAACATGGACCCAACGCGCTGACAGAGCTTGGGCCGCAACTGCGCGCGCTGACAGCCACAGGAACCCAGGCCGTGGTGCGCATTCCCAATGCGGATGTCTGGATGATCAAGCAGGTTCTTGATTTGGGCGCGCAGACGGTTCTTGTCCCCATGGTCGACACTGCAGAAGAAGCGGCGCGTTTGGCCCACGCTATGCGCTACCCACCCGATGGGGGGCGTGGCATGGGGGGCGCATTGGCCCGTGCGACGGGGTACGGCGCGGTGACTGATTATGTGCATACGGCCAACGCACAGATGTGCCTGATGGTGCAGGCCGAAAGTGCGGCGGCCATCCAAAACCTTGATGCCATCGCCCGAACGGACGGGGTGGATGGTGTTTTCATCGGGCCTGCGGATCTGTCCGCGGATATGGGTTATCCCGGCCAGCCTGATCATCCGGATGTCGTCAAGACGATCGAAGACGCCATCGCGCGTATCGTTGACGCAGGCAAGATCGCGGGGATCGTCACATTCGATCCCGCTGATGTGCCGCGTTACGAGGCGCTTGGGGTAACCTTTCTGGGCGTTGGCGGCGATGTCCATACATTCCGGACAAGCCTTGCGGCCCTTTTGGGAGCGGTCAAAGCTTCCTGATTTTCAGGGTTGCGATCCGATTTTGCGCCTTTTCAAGCACCTCGAAGCGGAAGCCATGGAAAGAAAACACCTGACCTGCGACCGGGATCAATTGTGCCTCGTGAATAACAAGGCCAGCGACGGTGTTTGCCTCCTCGTCGGGCAGGTTCCAGTCATGCGCACGGTTGAGGTCCCGGATCGTCATGCCGCCATCAACGATATAGGCGCCATCTGATGTGGGCTCGATCTGGCCTTCCTCATGCTCGTCGAATTCATCGGCGATTTCGCCGACAATTTCTTCAAGGATGTCTTCGAGAGTGATCAAACCCTCAAGCCCGCCATATTCATCAACCACCAAGGCAAAATGCGTCTTGCGCTTCAGAAAATTGCGCATCTGTTCGCCAAGGGTCGTTGTCTCGGGGATGAAATAAGGCTCCATCGCGACCCGCATGACGTCAAATTCCTTCAGGCCCTTAGTCTGGCCGCCGGACATCAGTTTTTGCATCGCGCGCAGCAGGTCCTTGGCATGGATGACGCCCACGATGTTTTCCTGCTCGCCCTTGAACAAGGGCAGGCGGGTGTATTGGCTGGTCAGGATTTTTTCCAGAATCTCTTCTGGCGGCAATGCGGCATCAACCATTTCGATGCCGGACCTGTGCAGCATCACCTCTTCGACGGTGCGGTCATTCAGGTCAAGCGCGCCCAGAATCCGATCCCGGTCTTCTTTTTCCACGATACCTTCGGAATGGCCAAGCGACAGTGCGCCGGCGATTTCCTCGCGCACGGCAAGGATATGGCTGTCCGGATCGGTCCGGACCCCAAACAGAAACAGCACGCCGCGTACCAGATAGCGGACAGCCGTCACCACGGGCGAGAATATCAGCACAACCGCCCCAATTGGTGCCGCAACACGGGCCGCCACCGATTCGGGATATGTGATGGCAAAGGTTTTTGGCAGCACCTCTGCAAAGATCAGCACAAGCAGTGTCATGATCAGCGTCGCTGCCGCGACCCCGTTCTGCCCGAAAAGCTGGGTGAGAACGGCCGTGGCCAACGATGTGGCCAGAATATTGACGACATTGTTGCCCAGCAGGACAGAGCCAATCAGCCGCTCGTTATCCTCGGTGATTTTCAGCGCGCGCTCTGCGCCTTTGTTGCCTTTGTCGGCAGCGGTGCGCAGCTTTCCCCGTGACGCCGCCGTCAGCGCCGTTTCCGAGCCAGAGAAAAACCCCGACAGGATCAATAGGACAAAAATGGCGCCGGCCGTGATCCAAAAGGCCGCGTCAGATATCGTGGGTTCCATCAGAGGCTTTCTTCCAAAGTCGCTGCTGTTATGGGGCTTGTGCTGACCGGCTTCAAGTCTTGCCGGTCTTTGCAAGTGGATGATGGTTCAGAACCAGTTCTTTCAGCCGCTCATCCAAAACATGAGTGTAGATCTCGGTCGTGGCCACGTCTGTATGTCCCAGCATGGTCTGGATTGATCGCAGATCAGCCCCCCCCGCCAGCAGATGCGTGGCAAAGGCGTGCCGCAGGGTGTGGGGTGTGACCTTGGCAGGCGAAACCCCGCCCGCGACGGCAAATTCCTTGATCAATCCGAAAAACCGGTGCCGTGTCAGGTGACCCAGCTTGCCCCGAGACGGAAAAAGGAAAGGTGATGATGGCTTGCCATCTTTCTTGGCGATGTCTTCGTTGGCGTCACGTTGCACAAGATATGCAGCGAGGGCGGTGCGGGCGGGTGGTGACAGCGGCACAAGCCGTTCCTTGCCGCCTTTGCCGCGCACCAGCAGCATCCTTGGATCACCGCGCGCAGCCGCAACCGGCAGGCTGACCAATTCGGTCACGCGCATGCCTGTGGCATAAAGCAGTTCCATCAGGCAGGTATTGCGCAACGCATCGCGCTTGCTGTTGCGCGCGGCATCCAGCAGCCGGTCAACTTCGGCGATATCCAGCGTTTTGGGAAGTTTTTGCGTCCGGCCCGGCCCCTGGATCTGGATCGCGGGGTTGTCTGTGCGCCAACCTTCTTCAAACGCAAACCGGTAAAGCTGTTTGATCGCCGACAGACGGCGGGCCCGGGTCGATTTGGCAAGGCCGGCGGCCTCGCAATCAATCAGGTAGCCCTCGACCTGGTCCTGGGTCGCTGTTGCATAATGTTGGCCCTTGTCGGCCAGCCAGCCTGCGAAATCCTGCAGGTCGCGCGCATAGGCCAGCTGTGTGTTGGTTGCGGCGTCCAGCTCTGCGGCCTGGGCTTCCAGAAATGTCTGCACCCAGCGGGCCATGGACATATCGGCTGCGGTCACGTCGGCCGCTCCAGGATCATCAGCTGCAGCGACGCGCGGCGGGCGAGGTCTTCCAGACCGACGGACCGGAACAGTGCAAGCGCATCGGTAATCGCCCCGCTGTCACCGGCAAAGCCTGCATTGAACATTGCAATGGCCCGCAACAAGGCTTCGCCCAATCGGCCCTCGTCGACAAGCGTCTGCAGCACTGGCGGGACAGGCGCGCCGTTGAATGCGGACTGGATGGCCAGTTCCTTGGGCGTGCTGACCGCAACCTCTTGCGGCACACCGCGTGCAATCGCCGCAAGAAACGGATTGGCGCGCGCAGCCCCTGCGGACAAGGCGACATCCTCGTAATTTGCGGACAAAAAGCCCACCAAAGCGGCGATTTCGCCGGCTTGCCCGGCAAGCCCCAGATCATAGATCGGCTCACCATAGAGCTTGGCAAAGGGGACTTCGGCCCGCGCCCGGCGCATTGCATCCCAGGCGGGCGGCAGGCTTTGCGCAATGGCCGCCAGATCGCCCGTCGCGACAGCGGCGTCGAATGTCTGAAACACCTCCGCACGGTCCCAGATACCACCCGATGCAGCGGGGGTTCGGGCCGTGTAGACATCCTGCAGGACATTCTGCGAAATCGCATCAAAGCGGGCAAGCTTTTCGACCGCTTCAAGCTGTGACTTCCAGGCGGTGGTTGTGCGCAGATCGGCATGCGCAAAGGCCACCGGCAATGTGCTTGTGATCAGCGGCTCACCAATCGCGTCATGCATCCGGAAGGTCAGCGGGCTGACACGGTCAGGCGGATCAAGCGGCGGTTCGTCCTCGTACAGCTCGGGGTCGAGGAAACGCGACAGCAATGCCTCTTCCTGGGGGTTGATGTCGCCCAGAACGCGGTGGGTGTTCAGTGTCAGTGCGGCGGCGCTCCAATCCCCGTTGCGGGCCAGACAGAAGATGCGGGCAGGGTAGGTGGGCGCAATGGATGGGGTGTTCTTGATAACGTCGCAGGCGTCATCCTCACTGCCGGTCAGCAGGGCCACATCGAACCAGCGCCGGAACAGGGCGGGGGTGTCGGGGGTGGCCTCTTCGATCAGGGCCTTGGCCTGATCAAGGGCTGCCAGATCAAGCAGTTTATCCACCCGGGCCAGGAACAATGCGCCCTCGGGGCCCGCACCCAGGGGCGGATCAGCCTCGGCCAGCATCAGGACTTTCATGAAATCCTGAATAGCCGGCAGGGTGTCGACCCGTTCGGCACGCACCAGGGTGACCAATATATCCTCTGGGCTGGCCGACCACATGGTGCGGGGCAGGCCGGTGACGGTACCGGGCAGCAGACCGATCGGGTCCTTGGAGGCCCGATCAAGCGGGGTGACAGTGATCTGCGGCGTTTGCACACCATCGCTGACAGGTGGTTCGGCGATGGCGGCGGGTTCCACGCTCTGCGATAGCCAGTCGATGGCGGACAGGGGTGCGTCATCCTGCGCACCGGCATTGGCGGCAAGACTGCATAACAGGCCTGTCAGAAGGCTAGTTTGTTTCCAGCGTAACAGGATTTGATACCTCTTGGGTCGGCGCGGCAAAATCTGCCGGAAAGAAGACCGGACCGATATAGGCATATGCCACAAGGCCGACACCCGCCAATACGATCAGGAATGACAATATCTTTATCAGACGCCACATGCGCTGCCCCTTATGCCTTTTTTCTGCCTCTCGCCATGGTCTGGTGCCATGTATGATCGCATTTATATATGGTCTTTCGTGCAAGATCACGGCATTCATTCATTAATTTTTCAAATTGGCGTCATATGCCGCCGCCGCCAAGGACCTGTGAATGCCCGACACCCCTGACTTTGCGCTGACCAAGACGGTGGTTCTGGTGGGGATGATGGGGTCTGGTAAGACGGCAATCGGGCGGTCGTTGGCGGCTCGGCTTGATGTACCCTTTCAGGACAGCGACACCGCGATTGAAGAGGCGGCGGCCCTGACCATCGCCGAAATATTCTCGCGCGATGGTGAGCCGTTCTTTCGCAGACGCGAGACAGAGGTATTGCGCCGGTTGGTCACAGGCCCGGTCAGCATTGTATCAACCGGTGGGGGCGCGTTCATGACCGCCGAGAACCGCGGCATTATTGCCGCCGATGGCATCGCACTTTGGCTGGATGCCACATTGGAGACATTGTGGGAACGGGTCAGGCACAAGGATACCCGCCCACTTTTACGGACCCCGGACCCCAAGAAAACGCTCACCGACCTCTATCATGATCGCCGCCCGGTCTATGCAAAAGCCGGGATCAGGTTGGCCATTGACCCTGATGCATCCATCGAACAAACCACAGAAACAGCGCTTGGCGTATTGACCGAGGCCCGCATTGTTCAGGAGCGTGCGTTATGACAACCGAAACCGTGCGGGTTGATCTGCCTGGGCGCGAATACGACATTCATATCGGACCGGATATTATTGATAATGCTGGTGATTTCATCAAACCCTTTGGTGGGCGCCGGCATGTCTGCATCGTCACGGACACCAATGTCGCGGACCTGCATCTGACCCGGCTTACCACTGCACTTGCGCAGGCGGGGTTGACGTCTGAGGCGTTGGCTTTGCCGCCGGGCGAGGCCACAAAATGCTGGACCGAACTGGAACGGACCGTCGAATGGCTTTTGGGTCAAAAGGTTGAACGCGGTGATATGGTCGTGGCCTTTGGCGGTGGTGTCATCGGTGATCTGGCCGGATTTGCCGCGGCGATCCTGCGGCGTGGCGTGCGGTTCGTGCAAATTCCGACATCGCTGCTGGCGCAGGTCGATAGCTCTGTCGGGGGTAAGACCGGGATCAATTCGCCCCACGGCAAAAACCTGATCGGTGCGTTTCACCAGCCCAGCCTTGTGCTTGCCGATACCGCCCTTTTGGGCACGCTGACAGAGCGGGATTTCCTTGCTGGCTATGGCGAGGTCGTCAAATACGGGCTGCTGGGGGATGCGGCATTCTTTGAATGGCTTGAGGATCACGCCCCGCAGATGGCTGCTGGCGACATGGATGCGCGGGTGCGCGCAGTGACCCGGTCCTGCCAGATGAAAGCCGATATCGTGCAGCGTGACGAGACCGAGCAGGGCGACCGGGCGTTGTTGAACCTTGGACACACTTTCTGCCATGCACTGGAGGCGGCGACAGGTTATTCCGACCGGCTGCTACACGGTGAAGGGGTCGCCATTGGCTGCGCGCTTGCGTTTGAATTGTCGTCGCGTCTGGGCCTGTGCAGTCAGGAAGACCCAAGCCGTGTGCGTGCGCATCTGCGCGATATGGGTATGAAAGTCGACATCGCGGACATCCCCGGGGATTTACCGGATGCCCAGGGGCTGCTTGCGCTGATGGGGCAGGACAAGAAGGTATTGGCCGGGCAACTGCGCTTTATCCTTGCGCGGGGGATTGGTGAGGCGTTCATCACCGGCGATGTGCCAGTGGACGCCGTCCTGGGCGTCTTGCAGGATGCGCTGGCCCAGAAAGGATAAGACCCGCCGGATGGGCGGGTCCTGATCTAATCAAAACGGAATTTCGTCATCCATGTCGCCGCCGCCACCGCCGCCGCCTTGGGGCGCGCTGCCGCCCGAACTGCCACCATAGCCGCCGCCACCGCCGGAATACCCGCCGCTGTCACCACCATAGTTGCCGCCGCCACCGCCGCCGCCATCATTGCGGCCGTCCAGCATCGTCAGGTTGCCACCGATCCCTTGCAACACAACCTCGGTTGAATAGCGATCCTGACCGGATTGATCCTGCCATTTGCGGGTCTGCAACTTGCCCTCGATATAGACCTTGGATCCTTTGCGCAGATATTGTTCTGCAACGCGCACCAGACCTTCCTGAAAGATCGCAACGGAATGCCATTCCGTCTTTTCGCGCCGTTCACCCGTGTTTCGGTCTTTCCATGTCTCTGACGTGGCGATCCGCAGGTTGCATACTTTCCCGCCATTCTGGAAATTTCGCACCTCGGGGTCCGCCCCGAGATTTCCGATAAGAATAACCTTGTTCACTGATCCGGCCATACTGGCACCTCCCGCGATTCTTGTTTGGGCTTTTGTGACAGACTGGACACACAGAGTTAACAGAGAATTGCGGGCTGGGGTGGCTTCGCGCAGAAAAATGGCTAGGTTAGCCAGTGAAATTGGGTGCGGGCCAGACTGAATGCGGTTTTTGCGAAACTTGGGAATAGGTATTGTTGTGCTAAGTGCGTCCAGCGCACCCGCGCAAGAGCAGGTATCGACCATGTCGCGATCTGCGCTGTTTCAAAGCCAGTTGGACGTTCTGGATGGCCGGGCCAGCCAACAATACTCAAATTCCGTCCGATTACAGCCGCCGCGTATCGAGGTGCCGGGCGCGCCGGGCAGCACGCCTGCCTATACCGGCAGCTATCGCGGTCCCTATCTGGCCGTAGCCCGAGATGCCGCCCGTCGCAACCGCGTGCCAGAGGATCTGTTTTTCCGTCTTGTGCAGCAGGAAAGCGGCTGGAACCCGGTGGCGCGGTCCGTCAAAGGCGCGATGGGACTGGCGCAGTTGATGCCGCAGACCGCGAGGCTTTTGGGCGTTGATCCGTCGGACGCAGCCCAAAACCTTGAAGGTGGCGCCCGGTATCTGCGGCAACAATACGAGAAATTCGGCACCTGGCGCCTGGCGTTGGCCGCCTATAACGCCGGGCCGGGTGCTGTCGAGCGTTTCAACGGCGTCCCGCCTTATCGCGAAACGCAAAACTACGTGCGCATCATCTGGGGCGAATAAGGCTACTCTGCCGCGATCTGGATCACCGGTTCCATTTCGGCCAGTTCGGCATCGCTAAGATGGCATTTGATCTGGTGGCCTTCGGCCAGCATCCGCACGGGCGGGACCTCTTTTTCACACAAACCCCCGGCAACGCGGGATTTCCAGTTGCATCTGGTCTGGAACGGGCAGCCTGATGGCGGGTTCATCGCTGAGGGGATGTCGCCCTCTAGCACGATATGTTTCTTTTTGACGGATGTGTCTGCAATTGGCACCGCCGACAGCAGGGCCTCTGTATAGGGGTGGTAGGGTGGCGCGAAGACCTGATCAGTTGTGCCAAGCTCGACCACATGCCCCAGATACATCACCATGACCCGGTCGCTGAGATAGCGCACGATCGACAGATCGTGGCTGATAAACAGCAGTGTTGTTTTATGCTCGCGCTGGATTTCCATCAGCAGATCAGTCACCGCCGCCTGAACGGAGACATCCAGCGCTGAAACAGGCTCGTCCGCGACAACGATGCGGGCATCACCGGCAAAGGCGCGGGCGATCCCGACCCGTTGTTTCTGTCCACCGCTCAGCTGACGGGGCATCCGATCCGCAAAGGCGCGGGGCAGCTTGACCAGATCCAAAAGCTCCAGCATGCGGTCGCGCCGCTCTGCATCGTTCTGGCCAATGCCGAAAATCTCAAGCGCGCGGATAATCTGGCGCCCCACGGTCATGGATGGGTTCAGCGTGTCAAAGGGGTTTTGAAACACCATCTGGATATCGGCAATTGTCTTGGTGTCGCGTTTCTCGATCTCGGTGCTGCCGATAGACTTGTTGTCCAGCAGGATCTGTCCGTCGGTCGCGGTTTCAAGCCCCATAAGGACCTTGGCGAAGGTGGATTTGCCGCAACCGGACTCGCCCACAATCGCCAGCGTTTCACTTTCGCGGGCCTCGAAGGACAGGGTTTCGTTGGCCTTCACGACCTTCTTGTTGCCGCCACCAAACAGCGCATTGGCCGCAACCTCGTAATATTTACGCAGATTGTCCATTTTCAAAACAACAGGGCCCGGCTCGGGCTTGGCGGTTTGGGCGGCCACCTGCGGCGGGGCGGCCCAGTCGATTTCCTGAAACCGCAGGCAGCGTGTCTGGTGCCGGTCATTGCCGGGAACAGCATCCATGGGGATAAAGCCCGCATCACATCTGCCCGCTTCGAAATAGCCGCAGCGGGGGCCGAAATTGCAGCCATTGGGCCGCTCATGGGGCAGCGGAAAGTTCCCCGGAATGGTGACCAATGGTCGGGCATTCTTGTCTGCGCCGGGCAGCGGGATCGACCGGAACAGCGCCTGTGTGTAGGGGTGCTGCATCTCGTCAAAGACGTCCTCGATACTGCCGCGTTCGACCGCCTCGCCGGAATACATGACGCAAATCCGGTCGCATGTCTCAAGCACCAGCCCCAGATTGTGGCTGATAAACAGCATGCTGGTGCCGTATTTCTTGCCCAGATCCTTGACCAGTTCCACAACGGCCGCCTCGACCGTGACGTCAAGCGCTGTGGTTGGTTCGTCCAGGATCAAAAGCGAAGGTTTTGACATCAGGGCCATTGCAATCACGATCCGCTGCTGCTGCCCGCCGGACAGCTGATGCGGATAGCTTTTCAGCATGCGTTCGGGGTCGGGCAGTTTAACGTCCGTGACAACCTCAAGCGCCCTTGCATAGGCTTCCTTTTCGCCGATCCCTTCATGGATCATCGGCACTTCCATCAGTTGCTTGCCGATCTTCATCGCCGGGTTCAGCGAGGCCATCGGTTCCTGATAGATCATCGCAATCTCGGACCCGCGAATGTCGCGCAACTCCTCGGGGGACATTTCGCACAGATCGCGGCCCTTGAACTTGATCGACCCGCCAACGATACGCCCGTTTACGCCCAGATCCTGCATGACCCCAAGTGCCACGGTGGATTTGCCACAACCGGATTCGCCCACAAGGCCAAGCGCCTCGCCCGGCATGACGGTGGCGGAAAAATCCATCACTGCTGGGATTTCGCGCAGCCGTGTGAAGAACGAGATGGACAGCTTGTCGATCTCAAGGATGGGGTGTTGTGTTGTCATCTGCTTATCAGTCCTTCAGGCTTTCTTCGCGCAAGCCATCGGCCAGCAGGTTCAGACCCAACACAAGGCTGAGCAGCGCAATCGCGGGCGGCAGGGCAGGGTGCGCATAGATCAGCAGCAGCTTGCGCCCTTCATTGATGGTTGATCCCCAATCCGGGCTTTCGGATGACAGCCCCAGGCCAAAGAACCCCAACGTGCCCAGCAGAATGGTTGTGTAGCCAATCCGCAGGCAGAAATCGACGATCAGCGGACCGCGCGCATTGGGCAGGATTTCCCACAGCATGATGTACCAGGCCCCTTCGCCGCGGGTCTGGGCGGCCGCCACATAGTCGCGCGTGCGCAGGTCAAGCGTCAGCCCCCGCACGATCCGGAACACGGTCGGCGCGTTGACAAAGACGACCGACACAAAGACCACAAGAATGGAGATATCAAACAGGTCCAGCCAACTGGGCAGAAAGTCGATCTTGGTCCCCTTTTGGTTGATGATCGACAGATAAAGCCAGCCCAGGATGCCCAGAACCGGCACAAGGATCATCGTTCGTTTGGCCGGTTGCGTGTAGTAGCGCGAATTCAGCAGCACACCGAAAAAGATCAGCGGGAAGATGAACAGAAATGCGGCCATGTAAGATGGAATGCCCGTCTGCACGATTTCCGGCGTCACCAGCAGGTAGAACAGCAAGATGACCGGAAAGGCGAGGATCAGGTTGGCGATAAATGACAGGGCCGTGTCAAGTTTTCCGCCATAGAACCCCGCTGGCAGCCCTAGCGTGATCCCCACCATGAAGGCAAAGACAGTGGCCAGCGGCGCAATCGCAATCACGAAGGTCGAGCCTGTGACCACCCGGCTAAAGATGTCGCGGGCCAGATTGTCCCCCCCCAGCAGGTAGTGGGGGATCTTGCCTGCGGTTCCTTCGGGAACAGGGATCCCCGGCACCTTGTTTTTCAGCCCCGAGACCTGTGACAGGTAGTCATGCGTCGCAATCCAGTCGAAAAGCCCGACAAAGGCCGCCGTGAACACCCAGAACATCACCAGTGCAAAGCCGATCATCCCGACGGTGCTGTCAAACAATTTGCCGTATAGCCCCAGCTTGCGCTTGTAGACGATGGAAACCCCGAAGGTGAGGAGGAGGGCAATCCAGACGGATGTGAACTGCTTGGCCATCCCGCCCACAATGCCGACAGTGCCATACGGTAAGAACACACCAGCCAGCAGATAAAGCAGAACAATCGCCATCAGGATCAGAAACAGGTATTTCGTCCCGCTCTCGAACAGGCCCAGCGGCCCGCCCTGGCGCACCAACGTTCCGTCAGGGTTGGATTGCAGCGACACGGGTGGTGCAAAAAATCCAAGGATCGTCTGCCCGATGGCCGAGATCACCAGAAGTGCTGCCGTGATCCCAAAAATGGGGTTGAGGAATGCGCCGAAACTGCCGGTCCATGTCAGTGGTTCCATGATCATTCCCCCTTAAGAAATTCGGATACGTGGGTTGAGGAATACATAGCCGACATCAGAAATCAGCTGCGTGATCAGCACCACAAAGACCGAGACGATGGAAACCCCCAAGAGCAACTCGATATCGTTATTCCCCGCCGCCTGAACCAGAACCCAGCCAAAGCCCTTGTAGTTGAACAAGGTCTCGACAATGACCACCCCATTCAACAGCCACGGAAACTGCAGCATGATGACGGTAAAGGGCGCGATCAATGCGTTGCGCAGGGCGTGTTTGATAACGATCTTGGGAAAGCTGACCCCCTTAAGCCGGGCGGTGCGGATATATTGCGCCGTCATTACCTCGGTCATCGAGGCTCGGGTCATCCGAGCGATATAGCCCATGCCATAAAGGGCGATGGTGATGACAGGCAGAAAGAAGTTCTCGAAATTCGCATCATCCATGGCCGCGGTTGCCGTGCCTTTGAACGGCAGCGTGTCCCATTCGATAAAGGCCTTGGTCGCCAAGGCCGTGATCAGGATCACCCCCGAGACATATTCAGGCGTGGCGGTCGAAACAATCGACACCGTGGACAGGCTGCGGTCGGTACGTGACCCCTCGCGCATCCCGGCCAGGACCCCGATGATCAGGGCCCCCGGCACCATGACCATCATGACCCAGAACATCAATTTGCCGGTCAACCCAAGCCGGGTTGCCAGGATGCCTGAAACATCATCCTTGAAAACGGTCGAAAATCCCCATTCGCCTTGCAGGATGCCGCAGAAATTCTTGCCATCGTCGCAGCGCCGCCGGACCTCGCCATCGGTGCCCTCGATCTCGTATCCCGGTAGTACGCCGAGCCATTCGCCATACTTAATATAAACTGCCTGTGAATAACCCCGGTTATCGAGCCAACTGATGACGGCCTCATCAGTCATTCTGGCGTTGCCTTGGGTCTTGGCGAGTTTTTCGAGATTTGGTCCCAGATTGGTCAGACCAAAGACGACAAATGTGAGACATATTGCCGTGATTACCATCACCCCAAGGCGTCGAAAAATAAACAGTACCATAAAGGTCCCTATTGGAATTGGTGTCAAACTGCGCCCCGAGAACCGAGACATCCATGTCTCGATCCTCGTGTTGTCAGATGGGCCGCCCTGAGTAGGGCGGCCCGACTTTATTAGGCTGCAAAACCAATTTGATAGAGTCTTGGCAGGTAGGCGATGTGCATATCCCAGCCAACAAGGCCCGGTTTGGCATGCCTGTATAGCGATCTCCAGTAGGGTTGGATTGTCACGCCCTCATCGACCATTATTTGCTGCAGCTTTGCCATTACTTCGCGACGCTCGTCGGCTGCGGCAATAGAGTTGGCATCTGCGAGCAACGCGTCAAACTCGGCGTTTTCAAAGCCACTTTCATTCCATGCTTCGCCCGAGCGATACGCCAGCGCCAAAATCTGCGTTCCAAGTGGACGATGGTTCCAGTTGGTCGAGCTGAAAGGATACTTTGTCCAGTCGTTCCAGAAGGTCGAGCCAGGAATGATAGTCCGCTTGACCTTGAAGCCCGCATCGCGCATCTGCGCCGCTACCGAGTCGTTGGTATTGCGTAACCAGTCGTCATCAATGGAAATCAGATCAAATTCGTAGTCTTGCATGTCGGCTTCGGTCAGCAAATCCATTGCGCCTTTGGGATCGAACGCCGGCCCTGGTACGTCTGCCCATTCCGGATGCATGGGTCCGACATGTTGGTTACGCGCAGGTGCGCCGCGATTTGCGTATCCAAGTTCGAGGCAGACTTCATTACTGACGGCCATTTGGATGGCCTGACGCACCCGTTTGTCCGCGTATGGTCGCACCCCATCAACTTCAGCCAATTGATTCGGTCTGATTACAATCGTTGCACCAGATGCGATTTCGGATTTCTCCCAGCCGAGCCCATCAATGACATCAATGAAGTCACCGGTGGTTTCGTAAAACATGTCTATTTCATCAGAGGCGGCTGCCGCCACCCAAGCAGACGGATCCGTCCCGAAATCGATGAATTCGATACGATCCAAATAGGCACCTTTACCTTCTGCGTAGCCCCACCATTCGTGATCATCGTTTCTGACGACAACGGCCCGGACACCAACTTCGAGCGTTTCGGGCAAATATGGGCCGGTTCCTACTGGGTTGGCCAGCATATTTTCAGGGTCATGGCTGCTGTGAACAATCGCCGCTGGATAGTCTGACATACCAGCTATCAGAGAGATGTCTGACCGTGGCAGGTTCAACTTGACCGTCGAGGCATCGACCACTTCAATCGCACCATCGATGGCCTGACCAGTTTCCGCATCAATCAATACGGCAAATCGACCGGCCATGGAGTTGCCTTCCAAGCCCTTGTCGCACCAGCCTGTAATGTTTCGCGCAACGTCCTCCGCAGTAAAGTCGTCACCGTTGTTCCACTTTACGCCCTTGCGAACGTTCAGAGTGTATTGCGTCGCATCTTCGTTCACTTCCCAGCTTTCAAGCAGCATAGGGTTGAACGATCCGTCTGAGTCGTACTGAACCAGATATTCCAGCCAACCCGACGAAACATATGCGATTTCTGTCCAGTCATATGTCCGCGGGTCTTTGAGCGCATAGAGGTTCATTTGGATCCGGAGCGTACCACCTTGCTGGGCGTGGCCTGCGGCCTTGGCCGGTGCTGTCAGTCCCAGTAACCCATATGCTGCCGCTGTCGTGACCCCAAGTGCGGTTGTGCGCGCCAGAAATTCGCGGCGGTCCAGCTTTCCTGCCTTTTCTTCGGCGGCATAGATCAGTGCCGCTGGATGTAGTGATTTCTTTGGTTGCGTCATTCTTGTCTCCCTGTGAATCAACTTTTTACACGGAATTTGACCGTCGACGCTTGCCTCACGCTCTAACCACCTTCCGTCCCGACCCACATTCCGCACGATTTATGGGCAGAGGTCAACCGCAGCCGCCCCGATTGAACGGCGAGAAACGAGCTTTCCGGTGTGGCTAATTGACTTTTCGGATTTCCAAAACGACCTTGGAAGGACGATCACGCACCCTGCGGTCGCATATGGGTTTTGCGGAAATGGCTTGGGGTCTGGCCGGCTTTTTGCTGGAAACTGCGGGTGAAATAGGCGGCGGACTGAAAACCCAATCGCGCGGCGATGTTCTTGACGGGTGTATTTGTGTCGCGCAGCAGTTGGCAGGCCTCATAGTGAACGCGTTCATTCAGCAGCCCCAGTGCAGACCGATCGCATGTCTGTTTGCAGCAGCGGGTCAGGTGCGTCGGGGTCACATCAAGGGCGGCAGCGTAGTCGGCCACACCTTTTTCGCTGTGAAAATCCTGCGCGATCATTGTCGTGTAGCGCGCAACAAGCCGGGCAGCCGCCGAATTGCGCCGTGGGTCCGGTTGATCGGTCCGCCGGGCGCGCAACTGACGTTCGACGTAGATATTCAGCAACCCGATATGGCATTCAGCAGCACGCAGGTCACCGCCGGGTTGTAATTCACGCTCGATGGCCTCGATCAGGTTTTGCAGTTCTTTTTGCCCGACCACGTCCAGCAAGCGCAGATGAAAGGATACATCCGGCCAGTCCTCGGCATTTGGCAGCCTGAGGATTTGCGCAAAGACGGTCGGCCCGACCTCCATCCCGTACATGGTATTGGGCGGGATATAGATCAGGTTGTTGGGGCCGTACCCACCGGTCAGGCCGGCAATTGTGATCCGGCCCTGACCTTTGGTGATATGGATCAGGCGCGGGGTATCATGGCTGCGCATCGCCTCGTGCCGCCAGCGGGCGGCCTGTCCTGCAAAGGTGATCGTCGACAACGCAAAGGTTGCCGGTCTGTCCATCGTCATCATGTGGATCAACGTGCCTCAATGTTGATTTTTCACAAGTCTGGGCAAAAAGGTGTTTTACATCAATCCGCTGCGTCATCCACAAAGCAGAGTGTTGCGGATATGTCGGCGCTTGCAATCGGCAGATTGTGCCAATCCTTGTGCCTGGACCGGAACCAGGTCCGCTGCCGTTTCGCATATTGCCGTGATGCAATGATCGCAGCCTCGCGCGCCTCTTTGAGGGTAAGGCGCCCATCCAGATGCCCCATCAACTCGGGCGCCCCGATGGCCTTTGACGACAGATGGTCGGGGTTCCAATGCCGTCGCATGGCGCGGGCTTCATCCAATGCGCCCTGGGCCAGCATCATATCGAACCGCTTGGTAATGCGGGCGTTCAGCCAGTCTTTGGGCGCATCAAGGGTGATCAGCGTTGCCGCCGCGGCTGGCAGCAATGGGGGCGGCGTGTTGTCCTGCCAATCAGCAAGGCTTTGCCCGGTAGCTTTCAGCACCTCCCATGCGCGCTGGACCCTGACGCGGTTCTGGATGTCGAGCCGATCCCGCGTTTCCGCATCAATATCAGCCAAAAGGTCATTTAAAGACAGGGCATTTGCCCGTGTTCTTAATGCATCTGGTGTCGGCGGGATGTCGGCCAGACCCTTGGTCAGCGCATGAAAGTTCAACCCGGTCCCGCCAACGATGATCGGCCGGGCCGTTCCCTGCAGAAACGGGGCAACGTCGCGCAGCCAATGCCCAACCGAATATGCGGCATCGAACGGAACATGCCCGTAAAGCGCATGTGGCGCGGCCTTTATGTCGGCGGCGTCAGGGCGCGCGGTCAGAATGCGCCATCCGTCAAAAACCTGCAACGCGTCCGCGTTCACGATCAGCCCGCCTTGCTGCTTTGCAATATGCAGGGCCAGCGCGGATTTGCCTGACGCGGTTGGTCCGGCAATCAGGACCGGTTTATGTGGGGATATGGTAATCATCGCGCTATTTGCGCAGGTCTTCGAAAACTGGGCAAGCAGCCATTGAACCTGCCCGCGTTTTCCGACAGTTTGCACGATGGAGTGAGCGACAAATTTGGGGGCGGCCATGACCGAGAAGACGACCTATAGCAGGGTAATGTTGAAAATCTCGGGTGAGGCGCTGATGGGCGACACATCCTTCGGCCTGCATCCGCCGACCGTGCAGCGTGTGGCCCGCGAAGTGAAATCCGTACACGATATGGGCGTCGAGATTTGTATGGTCATCGGCGGCGGCAACATCTTTCGGGGCCTGCAAGGGTCTGCGCAGGGGATGGAACGCACCACGGCCGACTATATGGGAATGCTCGCCACCGTGATGAACGCGCTGGCCATGCAATCAGCCCTGGAAGAGCTGGGGATCCACACGCGGGTGATCTCGGCCATCACAATGAACGAGGTGGCCGAACCCTATATTCGCCGCCGTGCTGTCCGGCACCTGGAAAAGAAACGGGTCTGCATCTTTGCTGCCGGGACGGGGAACCCCTATTTCACCACCGATACAGCCGCCACATTGCGGGCCAACGAAATGGCATGCGAGGCGATATTCAAAGGCACCAAGGTTGACGGCGTCTATGACAAGGACCCGGCCAAGCATGACGACGCGACCCGCTATGACGAGGTCAGCTATGACGAGGTCTTGCAGAAACATCTTGGGGTGATGGACGCCTCGGCGATTGCGCTGGCGCGCGACAATGACCTGCCGATCATCGTGTTTTCACTGGATGAACCCGGTGGATTGCGCGGGATACTCGCGGGCGAGGGGACCTATACGATCGTACATGAATAGCCGCAGCTTGCCGGTGTGATATCTGGCTGCCGGCAGGTTTGCGCCGGGCGGTCCGGCGTCGCCCGGCGGCAATCATGCCACGATGCCCTGCACATAAAATGCCGATTTTCCCGACATATCTGGCGCTATACAAGTTGGGCGCATTCGCTTAATAGGATGAAAAGTCCGGGCAAAGCCCGTCAAGGAAGAGCAAGAGATGTCAGACGATTTTGAACTTGATACCGATGATCTGGCGCGCCGGATGGCTGGCGCAATCGCAAATCTGCGCACTGAATTGGCATCACTGCGGACCGGTCGCGCCTCGGGTTCGATGCTGGAACCGGTGATGGTTGACGCCTACGGGTCCATGACGCCGATCAATCAGGTGGGCACCGTGAACGTCCCCGAACCGCGCATGGTCACGATCAACGTGTGGGACAAAAGCCTTGTGGGCAAGGTTGAAAAGGCGATCCGCGAAAGCGGCCTTGGGATCAACCCGCAACTTAACGGCACCATCATCATGCTGCCCATCCCCGAACTGAACGAAGAGCGCCGCCGCGAGCTGACCAAGGTTGCAGGCGGCTATGCCGAAAGCGCGCGCGTCTCGGTCCGCAATCTGCGGCGTGACGGGATGGACCAGATCAAGAAGGCCAAGGCCGATGGCATGTCAGAGGATGACCAGAAATTCTGGGAAGCCGCTGTGCAGGAAATCACAGACGAGCATATCAAGTTGGTCGATGACACGTTAGAGACGAAACAGTCCGAGATCATGCAGGTCTGAGCGAAATTTTCACCGGAGGGGTTCCTATGCCCAAAGATGTTACGCCAAAGACAGGGCCAGCCCATGTGGCCATTATCATGGATGGTAACGGCCGGTGGGCCCAGCAAAGGGGGCGTCCGCGTCTGTTCGGCCACCATGCTGGTGCAAGGCGGGTCCGCGAGATCGTCGCAGCCTGTCCCGATCTTGGCGTCAAATATCTGACGATATTTGCCTTTTCGACGGAAAACTGGAAACGCACCCAGACCGAAGTTGCCGGGCTCATGAGCCTGTTTCGCAAATATATCGAGCGCGAGGCACAGGCCCTGTTGGCAAATGGCGTCCGCGTCCGGTTCATCGGTGATCGCATCCGGCTTGATGACAAGCTTGTGGCCATGATGGACAATCTCGAACTGCTGACTGCCGACAATGACACGGTGCACCTGACCATCGCGCTGAACTACGGCGGGCGTGACGAGGTGACCCGGGCCGCAAAACGGCTGGCCTACGAGATCGAAACAGGCCGCCTGACCCATAATGATGTGGATGCAGAGACCTTGTCGCGCTTTCTTGATACCCATGTTCTGCCCGATCCTGACCTTGTGATCCGCACCAGTGGCGAGGCGCGCATTTCCAATTTTCTGCTCTGGCAATCGGCCTATTCGGAATATGAATTTATCGACACGCTCTGGCCTGATTTCACCAAGGCAGAGTTCGCGCGTGTCCTGTCCGGTTATGGAAAGCGGGAACGTCGCTTTGGTGCCGTTCTGGCCTGATCATGGCAGAGCCGAAGCCTTCATCAGCGAATTGGGATGATCTGACCGTCCGCATGGCCTCAAGTGCCGCGATGACGGTTGTGGGCGCCGTTGGCGTTATTCTGGGCGGTGTCTGGTTTCAGATGCTGGTGGTCTTCGTCTCGGCGGTGATGATCTGGGAATTGTGGATGATGATCCGCCCGCATGAGCCCACGCCGGGAATGTTGCTTGCCGCACTTGCCGCATCCGTGATGTCGGGGCAGCTGGTTGACGGGTCCCAATGGGCGATGCTGCTGTTTCTTGTGGTGCCGGTGATTGGTGCGGTCCAACTGCGTACCGAGATCAAGACATTCTTTATCTTTGCCTTGGGTATCCAACTGGCAGGCTGGGGCCTTGTTCACTTTCGGACCGATTATGGATTTACCTGGTTGCTCTGGCTGATGTCGGTGGTGATTGTCACGGATATCTTTGGCTATTTTGCAGGCAAGACATTTGGTGGTCCAAAGTTCTGGCCCAAGATCAGCCCCAAGAAAACCTGGAGCGGTACTATCGCGGGTTGGCTGGGGGCCGGTCTGGTGGGGTTCCTGTTCACCATGTTCACCGCCGCCGGGTGGTGGATCATCGCGCTGTCTATGATCCTCAGCTTTGCGGGGCAGATGGGCGACATCGCGGAAAGCGCGCTAAAGCGTCGGATGGGGGTCAAGGACAGCTCCACCCTGATCCCGGGCCATGGCGGTCTGTTTGATCGCTTTGATGCGCTGTTGGGGGCAGCATTGTTCATGCTGCTGGTCGCCTCGTTCTTTGATGTGCCCGGAGTAGCCTTTTGAGGCGGATCAGCCTGTTCGGCGCAACCGGATCGGTGGGGCAGAGCGCGATTGATCTGATCGCCAGAGCCCCGGATGACTATGACGTTGTCGCCCTCACAGGTGGCCACAATCTTGAGCAACTCGCCCATGATGCCCGCCGGTTGCGGGCTGATTTGGCCGTGACCTGCTATCCGGATCGGTACGAAGAGCTCAAGGCGCTCCTGGCGGATACGGATATCGAGGTGGCGGCAGGGCCTGATGCGGTGGTTGCGGCGGCAACGTGCCCTGTTGACTGGGCCTTATCGGCCATTGTCGGGTCTGCCGGACTTGTCCCGGGCCTGACAGCACTTGCGCATGGGACGACGCTGGCACTGGCCAATAAGGAATCACTGGTGACGGCAGGGCCGCTTTTGATGCGCACAGCCCGGCAGTATGGCGCCACCATCCTGCCGGTTGATAGCGAGCATTCGGCTGTATTTCAGGCGCTTGTGGGCGAGGATATGGCGGCGGTCGAGCGGGTGATCATCACCGCCAGCGGCGGGGCCTTTCGCGATTGGCCGCTGGACAAGCTTGCCACCGCAACACTGGCCGAGGCATCCAGCCATCCCAATTGGGATATGGGCCAGCGGATCACCATTGATAGCGCGTCCATGTTCAACAAGGGGATGGAACTGATTGAAACAAAGGAATTCTTTCAGGTTCCTGTTGGCATGATAGAGGTGTTGATCCACCGCGAAAGCCTGATCCACGCGATGGTTGGGTTCAATGACGGCGCGCTGATGGCGCATGTCGGCCCGCCCGATATGCGCCACGCGATTGGATATGCCCTGCATTGGCCCGTTCGCACGCAGCTGCCGGTCGAACGGCTTGATCTGGCAGCCATTGGCGCGCTGACCTTTGAGGCCCCCGATCTGGCCCGTTACCCGGCCTTGGCCATTGCCACGCGGGTCATGCAAGACGGGGGGCTGTCCGGCGCGATATTCAATGCCGCAAAAGAACGCGCGCTTGACGGGTTTATCAACGGCGAGATCGGATTTCTTGACATGGCACGGGTGGTCGAGGCCGTGTTGGACAAAATGTCATCAGATGATGGGCTGCAATCTGCCACGATTACGCTAGATAACATCTTGCAGACAGACGCACTTGCCCGCATCCGCGCGGGCGAGATCATCAGCCAGCTGGGATAGAACATTGGATCTGACACAATTCGTGCCGCTCTTTGGTAATTTTGCCTTTATGATCGCGGCGTTTGTCGTGGCATTGTCGGTCATCGTCGCGATCCACGAATATGGCCATTACATCGTCGGGCGCTGGTGCGGCATTCATGCGGAAGTCTTTTCGCTTGGGTTTGGGCCGGTGATCTACAGCCGGATGGACCGGCGCGGCACGAAATGGCAGGTCGCGGCCTTGCCGCTTGGCGGCTATGTCAAGTTTCTGGGCGATGCGAATGCGGCCAGCGTCGGATCAGACGGCACTGTCGCGGCAACAGATGCGCGCCGGACGATGCTGGGCGCCCCGTTATGGGCGCGTACCGCGACAGTTGCGGCGGGTCCGATTTTCAATTTCATTCTCGCCATTCTGATCTTTGCCGGCGTTATGATGGCGCAGGGCCGATCCGCGGACCCGCTGACATTTGGTGAAATGCGCCCCTTGCCCCCAAGCTTTGCCACAGACCTGCAAACCGGCGATATCCTGCTGTCTGTCGAAGGCATCCCGTTTGATGATCCGGACCGCGAAGGCGGCATCGTTGATCTGCTGCCGCTGAAAGAGCGGCTGGATTACCGGGTGGAACGGGGCGGCGATCAGATCACGGTGGACGGCCCATTCCTGATGCCAACGGCCGTTTCCAGTGTCAGCCCACGATCCGCCGCTGATGACGCCAATATCAAGGTGGGCGACGTGATTACTGCCATCAACGGCGATCCGGTTTTTGCGTTCACCCAGGTGCAGGAGATCGTCAAGAATGCGGATGGCGCCCCTTTGGCGCTGACCCTTTGGCGCAACGGCCAAACCGTTGATGTGACATTGTCACCGCGCCGTGTGGACTTGCCACTGCCGGAAGGCGGGTTCGAGACCCGCTGGCTGATGGGAATTACGGGCCAGCTGTTTTTCGAGGAACAAACCGAATTTGTTGGCCCGATTGAGGCGCTGCAGATCGGGGCGCAGCAATTGTGGTTCACGGCGACAACATCGCTTTCAGCGCTCAAGCATGTGATTTTCGGACAGATTTCCACATGTAACCTGTCGGGGCCGGTGGGCATCGCGGAAACCAGCGGCTCTATGGCAGAGCAGGGTGCGCAAAGCTTTATCTGGTTTATCGCCGCCTTGTCAGCCGGTGTTGGCCTGATCAACCTGTTCCCGATACCGGTTCTGGATGGCGGCCACCTGATGTTTTACGCCTACGAGGCGATTGCCCGGCGCAAGCCAAGCGATCGGGCCATTCAGGTCTTTATGTTTGTTGGGTTGGCGCTTGTTTTGTCGTTGATGTCATTTACGGTTTTAAACGATACGTTGCTTTGCCCCTAGGGGCTTGCCACGGTTTTGCCGCATTTGGGCGTTACGATTTGGCTGAGAGGTGATAGGTATGACACGCGCAACAAGAGCACTGACAAACAGATTTCGTGGTTTCAAAACGCTTGTGCGGATGAACATGGACTGGCTGCGTTTTGCCGTGATCGTGATGATCGCGCTTTATAGTAGCGCCTACGTGATGTTGAGCTAGTCAACCACCAGATCACTAAATAAAGCACAAAACGCGCCTCTGGGCGCGTTTCTTCGTTTTGACAAAACGTCGCATAAGGGCTACTCCGATGGCAATTGGGTTGTGAGCACAGGCGATAATAATGAAAAACAATGTGGGGGGCGCCGCATTACGATGTGGCAGAATTGTCCGGCGGATCGGGTTCATGCTGGTCTTGGCTGCGATGGGCGGCGCAGCGATCGCACAAAGTTTTGCGTTCACCGCGATCAATATCGAAGGTAATCAGCGCGTCGCGGATGGCACGATCCTGACATTTGCGGGCATTTCCCCCGGTGAGGCGCTGTCGGCTGCCGAACTGAACGATGCCGCCCAAAGTATCCGCGAATCCGGCCTGTTCGAAAGTGTCGATGTCACGCCCGTCGGCCGCACCTTGCGGATCAATGTCGTTGAATATCCAACCATCAACCGCATCAATATCGAGGGCAATGTCCGCCTGCGCGACGCGCAATTGCTGCCGCTTGTGCAATCCCAGCCGCGCCGCGTCTACAATCCCGCTCAGGCCGAGCAGGACACGGCTGCGATAACCCGGGCCTATGCCGAACAGGGACGGATCAATGCGGTTGTGACACCGCGGATCATCCGTTTGTCCGATAACCGTGTTGATCTGGTGTTCGAAGTGGCCGAATCCGGTGTGACTGAGATTGAACGCATTTCCTTTATCGGCAACCGCACGTTTTCCGAGGGGCGCCTGCGCCGCGTGCTGGATACAAAGCAGGCAGGCGTGCTGCGCACGATCATCACCCGCGATACCTATTCCCCCGAACGCATTGCCCGTGACCGCACATTGCTGACGGAATTCTACCGCTCGCGCGGCTATCCGGATTTCGTCGTGCAGAATGTGGATGTGTCACTGACCCGTGAACGCGACGCCTATCTGGTGACATTCAATGTGCGTGAGGGGCAGAAATTCTCGTTCGGGCGGGTGTCTGTGCGCAGCGAATATCCGGGCGTGAATGGGGCGGATTTCGAACGTGAAATCCGTGTCCGCACCGGTGCCACCTATTCGCCCGCACCAATAGAAACGGATATTTCGCGCATTGAACGTGCCGCAACGGCGCGGGGCATCACCTTTCTTGAGGTGCAGCCGCGCATCACCCGCAACGACCGGGCGCTGCAACTGAACGTGGAATATGTGCTGGTTCCCGGACGCCGGGTCTTTGTCGAGCGCATTGATATCGAAGGCAATGGCACAACGCTGGACCGCGTCATTCGCAACCAGTTCCGCGTGGTCGAGGGCGATCCCTTTAATCCGCGCGAAATCCGCGAGGCGGCGCGCCGCATTCGCGGACTGGGCTTCTTTCAGAATGCCGCTGTTGATGCGCGTCAGGGATCATCGCCCAGCCAGGTCATTATTGATGTGGATGTCGAGGAAGGCCCGACAGGCACCCTGACATTTGGCGCAAACTACAACAGCGATACCGGCGCGGGTCTTGTGGCCTCTTACCGGCAGAGCAATTTTCAGGGACGCGGTCAGCGCCTGAACTTTCAGGTCTCGACTGCGGAAAGCAACCGGCGCCTAGCCTTCGGGTTTACCGAGCCGCAGTTTCTGGGCCGCGACCTGCGCTTTGGCATAGATTTGTCATACCGGACAACGGACAATGAAAACGCGCTTTATGACACTGAAACCTTCCGGATCAGCCCATCGCTCAGCTTCCCGGTCAGTGAAAATGGGCGTTTGCAGGTGTTTGGCGCCTATGAGTTCACCGATTTGACCGATGTATCGGGCGATGCCAGCCAGATCATTCAGGACGAGGCCGCACAGGGCAAGGTCACCAACGGATCTATCGGCTACACCTATAGCTTTGATACCCGTCGGACCGGTTTGAACCCCAATGCAGGTGTGCTGTTGCGGTTCGGGCAGGAATTCGGCTTTGGCGACACGCAGTTCATCAAGACGACAGCGCTTGCCGGGGCAGAGACAAAAATCCTGAACGAAGAAGTGACACTGCGCGCCACGCTTGAGGGCGGGAACCTGCGGTATCAGGATGGCAGCAGCCGTGTCACCGACCGCTTCTTCCTTGGCAGCAGGTTGTTGCGCGGGTTTGAGGCCGGCGGCGTTGGCCCTCGCGACGAAGATACCGATGATGCGCTTGGCGGGAACAGCTTTGCGGTTGCCCGGCTTGAGGCGGAATTCCCGCTTGGTTTGCCAAGCGAATACGGGATCTCGGGTGGGGTCTTTCTTGATCACGGGACAGTCTGGGATGTTGGCGAAACCGGTACGGCGAACGTTCTGTATGACGAGCCGATCACGCGGACGATTGCGGGTGTGTCCATCTTCTGGACAACACCGATCGGCCCGTTGCGGTTTAACTTCACAGAAGAAATCGACGTGCAGGAACGCGACAATCCGAAATCCTTTGACGTGACGATCTCGACCAGTTTCTGATGCGCATCTGGGGCGCCATAGCGCTGTTGCTGGTGCTTTGCCTGCCAGCAGCAGCGCAGCAAGAGCCGGCGCCGCAAATCCTGATCGTGGACAGCGACCGCGTCTATCTTGAAACGCTTTACGGGCGCAGCATCGCAGAAGATCTGGCAGCTCAGGTCAGCCAGCTGCAATCCGAGAATGACGCCATCGCTGAACAACTCCGCGAAGAGGAACTGGCCCTGACAGAGCAGCGGGCCGAAATGACGCCCGAGCTATTCCGCCAGGAGGCCGATGCCTTTGACGAAAAGGTGCAGGAGTTGCGCCGGACCCGCGACGCCAAGAACCAGGAATTGCAGGTCGCAAGCGCCGAGGCCCGGTCCCGGTTTGAGGAACGCGTGCAGGGTATCGTCGCCAATATCATGCTGGAACGAAACGCGTTGATGGTCATGGAACAGCGCAATGTCATTCTATCCGTACGCGCGGCCAACATTACCGATGACGTGATCACCCGGATTGATGCGCAATTGGGGGACGGTTCGCAGTAGCGGACGCTTGCCCGTTGCGCGCGCGCTTGGTACTGATTTCGAACGCGGCGCAGACCCGCATCAGCAATAAGGAGCGTCCGCGCATGTCCGACCCGGTCACAGAGGCTGACATTCACCTCATCCAGAAGATACTTCCGCATCGCTATCCCTTTCTGTTGGTTGACAAAGTTCACAGCATTAATGGGACAGCCTCGGCCATCGGGATCAAGAATGTCACCATGAACGAGCCGCATTTTCAGGGCCATTTTCCCGGCAATCCGATCATGCCGGGTGTGACAATCGTCGAAGCCATGGCACAGACGACGGCGGTCATGGTCGGGGCCTCGCTTGGCCTGACAGAGGGTAATTTGCTGGTCTATTTCATGGCGATTGACGGCTGCAAATTCCGCCGCAAGGTCGTGCCGGGTGACGTTCTGGAAATGCATGTCGAAACAACGCGCGGCAAGCCCGGTGGCAAGGTCTGGCGCTTTAAGGGCGTTGCCAGGGTCGAGGGTGAAATGGCCGCCGAGGCAGAGTTCACCGCTATGATGGATATGCAGGATTGACCGCTGACATCCACCCTTCCGCCGTGATCGCGGATACGGCCGTGATTGGTGCCGATTGCAGGATTGGCCCCTTCTGCGTGATCGGGCCGGATGTTGTTCTGGCCGACCGGGTGACCCTGAAAAGCCATGTGGTGATCGAAGGCGATACCCATATCGGTGAAGAGACCGAAGTTTTTCCATTTGCGGTGATTGGTGAAATCCCGCAGGATTTGAAGTTCGGCGGCGAGAAGTCGCAATTGCGGATCGGTGCGCGCAACCGGATCCGCGAACATGTCACGATGAATATCGGCACGGCCGGTGGCGGCGGTGTGACCCGGATCGGCGATGACGGGTTGTTTATGGCCGGTTGCCATATCGCCCATGACGCGCAGATCGGGGACCGCGTCATCATCGTGAATTCCACCGCGATTGCCGGTCACTGCATTCTGGAAGACGACGTAATCGTTGGCGGCCTGTGCGGCGTGCACCAGTTTGTCCGGATCGGGCAGGGTGCGATTATTGGCGCCGTCACAATGGTGACCAAGGATGTTGTCCCGCACGGTCTTGTACAGGCCCCGCGGGGCGAGCTGGACGGGTTGAACCTTGTCGGGCTCAAACGCAAAGGTGTGGCCCGCAGCGACATCACCGCATTACGGGCCGCGTTTCAGATGCTCAAGGATGGCGAGGGGACCTTTCAGGACCGCGCCCGCCGCCTCGCCGATGAAAGTGACAGCGCTTATGTGCAGCAGATGGTTGCCTTTATTCTTGGCGACACAGATCGCAATTTCCTGACGCCGGGCTGATGCTTGCATTGATTGCAGGAACAGGCGACCTGCCGACGCAATTGGTGCAGCATGCCACACCGCGCCCCTTGATCTGCGCGCTTGCCGGATTTGAGCCTGCGCTTGCGCCTGATCTGGCCTTTCGGCTTGAGCATCTGGGATCTTTTCTTGCCGAACTCAAGGCCCGCGGTGTCACCCGGATCTGCATGGCGGGCGCGGTCACCCGCCCGGTGATTGACCCCGCTGCCATAGATGACGCAACCAAACCGCTGATCCCGCTTTTGCAATCGGCAATGTCAAAGGGGGATGACGGCGCCTTGCGCGGCATCATCGCACTTCTGGAAGATCAGGGGTTTGCCATCGTTGCCGCCCATCAGATCGCACCTGCGCTGCTGCCGGAACCCGGTGTCCTGACGCAGGCACAGCCGCAACCCCCGCATGAAGATGACGCCGCGCGCGGGCAGGAATGTGTAGCGGCCATGGGGGTCGCCGATGTCGGGCAGGCCTGTCTGATCCGTGCGGCAGCACCGGTCGCAACCGAGGGGCAAGATGGCACAGATGCAATGCTGGATCGGTTCATCCTTCCGCAGACCCCGGACCCAACGGGTGACGTGCTGGACACGGTGACCGACGTCGCATCGGATATGTTTGACACGGTTGCGGACTGGCTGGTCGGCCCGGCGGTCGACAGGCCCGACGCGGGGGGCGCGATCCTGTTCAAGGCCCCCAAGCCAGGGCAGGATCGGCGCGCTGACTTGCCGGTTATCGGGCCGGGCACGGCGCGCCGTGCCGCGCGTGCCGGCCTTGCCGGTATCGTGGTTGAGGCGGGCGGTGTCATGGTCCTGCACCGCGCCGATGTCGTGCAAGCGCTTGATGCGGCAGGTCTGTTTCTCTGGGTCCGTCCAAGGGGTGACACATGAGGGTCTTCGTGATCGCGGGCGAACCGTCGGGCGACAAGCTGGGTGCGGCGATGATGGCGGGGCTCAAGGCATTGCAAGGCGATGTCCCTTTTGACGGGGTCGGCGGCCCGCTGATGCAGGCCGAAGGATTGGTCAGCCGGTTTCCGATGGATGAGTTGTCGGTCATGGGGCTTGCTGAAATCCTGCCGAAATACCGGGCGTTGAAGGCCCGGATCCGGCAGATGGCCGAGGCGATTGTGGCAAGTCGGCCTGATGTTCTGATCACCATTGATAGCCCCGATTTCTGCTTGCGGGTCGCCCGTCTTGTCAAAGCCGTCAGCGACATTCCAACCGTGCATTACGTCGCCCCAACGGTCTGGGCCTGGCGCGCGGGCCGGGCTGCAAAGATGGCCCAGCATATTGACCACGTGCTTGCCCTCTTTCCGTTCGAGCCGCCCTATATGCAGGCCGCTGGGATGGGATGCGATTTCGTCGGGCATCCGGTTGTGGCCGAACCGGTGGCCAGCGCGGCAGCCGTCGCAGAACTGGCAATCGCGGATCCGGTGGTGATGCTTCTGCCTGGAAGCCGCAAGGGCGAGGTGTCGCGTCTTGCGGATCGGTTTGGCGAGGCGGCCGCCCTGATTGCCAAGGAACGGCCCGCCGCCCGGTTTGTCATACCAACCACGCAGGGCGTGTATGATCTGGTGCAGACGCGTGTTGGCGGCTGGACAGTGCCTGTGACTGTTCTGGCGCCGGGTGATGCGCGGCGTGCGGCCTTTTTCAAGCGGGCGGATGTCGCGCTGGCTGCGTCCGGCACCGTCTCGCTTGAACTGGCCGCGAATGCGACACCGATGGTGATTGCCTATGATATGGCCTGGCTTAGCCGGGTGATCATCAGCCGCATGCTCAAGGTGGACACGGTGACGCTGGTCAATCTGGTCAGCGAAACGCGGGTGATACCAGAATTCATTGGGGCGGCCTGCCAGCCCGAACCGATTGCGCGCGCCGTGCTGGAGCTGCTGGACAATCCCGGCGCCCAGCAGGCGGCCATGGCCACTACCATGACCCGGTTGGGGCAGGGTGGCCCGCCGCCCGGTTTACGCGCGGCGCAGGCGGTGGTGGATTTTCTGAAAAAGCCGGCCGTCAAGAATAAGCAGGCCAAGGGCAAGTAGCCCAAATCCGGCATAGGCGCGGGCGGGCAGCGCCTCACCCAGAACAATCGCCCCCAGCACGATTGCGACCGGGGCGACCAGCAGGGTGCAAAGCATCAGGTTCCCACTGCCCGCCATGGCCAGCACCCGGTAGTAGAGCAGGTAGGCCAATGCCGTTGCGATGATCGCATAATACGCAATCGCGGCCCATGTCTGCGGCATCAGCGACAGGCTGATGGGCCCTTCGACAAACCACGCAACCGGTAGGGTGATCAGGCTTGATCCGGTCAACATGCCCGCGGCCGCCACTTGGGGTGACAGGCCGGCCAGCGTCCGGCGCGCCCAGACGCCGGCCACGGCATAGCTGACCGTGCCGGCAATCACGGCAATCTGCCCAAGCGAGCGGATGTCAAACTGCGTCAATGCGGATAGCCCGATGGCGGTCGCCACCCCCAAAAAGCCCAAGGCAACGCCCACAGCTTTGCGGGCGGTCAACCGCTCATCCGCGAGAAACAGGGCCGCCGCGATAACACCGAAAATGGCAGTTGCTGCGTTCAGGATAGACGTGAGGCCTGTCTCAATATGCAACTGTCCCCAGGCCATGAGGCTGAACGGGATCGCGTTGTTCAGCAGCCCCATGACCAGAAACGCCCCCCAGATCCGTGGGGCGCGTGGCAGTGGCAGACGACGAAAGGCGACATAGGCCCAAAGGATCAGCATGGCCCAACCGGTACGATGCGCCACCGCTGTCAACGGGCCGATTTCGTCCAGCGCGATGCGGATCGACAGGAAAGACGCCCCCCAGATCAGCGAGAGCAAAAGCAATTCGGCCCATGCGCGCGACGAGATGGTTTTCTGGACGGGGCTCATGTGGTGACATCACCCCTGCACCGTCGGAAAGGCAACCCGGATCATGTCGAAGGAGATAAAAAAACCCCGCCGGTAAGGGCGGGGTTCCTCAATCGACACAGAGCCGATTTAAAAGTTATAGCCAACAGTGAGGCCGACTGCGATTGCAGAATTATCAGTGAACTCAACACCGGCAGAGTCTGTCGCATCACCCAAAAGCGCGTATTCCACGCCACCGGTGAATTCTACATCGTTCATGGTGTAGCTGCCGCCAACGCCGAAGCTCGTTGTTCCATCTGTTGGGGCCAAGCGCGATGCAACGCCACCTGTGCCGTCCTCAAACGTGATCCGCCCAAAAACAGAAAGATCATCATTGATGCGGCGTCCAAGTCCGGCACGGTACGTGACGACGTCATCATCAATACCTGTTACGCGGTCGCCAGTGGCACCCTCGTAGAAGGCAGGGCGTACTTCCCAAACCGACCATTCCGCCCAGCGGATCGACCCAAATAGCAACGTGTCTTCCGCAATGCCGGATTGGAAATCCAGCGTTACCGCCTGTGGCAGTTGAATTTCTGTTTCGCTCTCCAATTGGGTCGCACCGCCGACAGCCTCTTCTGTGTCGAATTCATGTGTGACACCGCTTTCATAGGTCAAGGCGACCCGCAGCGCAATTTCAGGGCGCTCGTAGGCGGCCCCCACGACATATCCGACCTGAACATCGGAACTTGCCTGGGCTGTATATTCCGGGGTCGGCGCGCCTGCTGCCGCAGATGCCAACGCAGCGGGAATTGTAATTTCGGCATCCGACTGAACAATCGACAGGCCACCATAGAGGGAAACACCTTCAGCTGCTTTGAACTTACCCAAAACAGAAAGCTGCGTGCTGTTCCATTCAGCGGCAAGACCTGTATACGCGCCTGCTTCATAACTTGCATCTGCGCCGTATGGCTGAGTGATGAACAGGGCAACATCAAGGTCGCTGGTCACCGCATATTTCACGGCCGCGCCAAATGACAGATAACTTTCGGCCATATTATCCGTGGATCCGCCACCAAATGTTGCCGGATAGTCACCTGAGACTTCGGGCATGACAGAACTGAAAGATAACTGGGCGTAATTCCCATCTTCGAACAATACAGAATATGGATTGCCTGTCCGATCAATCCCCCCGGCGCTTGCGATGCTCGTTGTCAGCAGCAGCGCTGCGCCTGCCGTCATAACGTTTTTCATGTCCTCATCCCTGTCATGAATATTTTCTGTGCAGATCAGCTTAGAGAGCGCCTAACCTTTAGGTCAATTAATGACGCCACGTCAGAACGCGGCCTGCGCCGCGGCGTCACAAATTTACAATAGCGTCTGGCTTAGCCCACCCTAGATTGTGTTATGTTGAGGTAATTCGCCCCAAAGATCAATGCGGCCCCCACAAATACCAGCAGATCAATGGGCTCTTGGTAAAGCAGCATTCCGACAATCGCGATGGTCGGCAGGCGCACAAAATCAATGGGCATCACGATGCTGGCGGGCGCGATGCTCAGCGCTTTGGTCAGGCAGAAATGGGCCGTCAGACCGGCAAAGCCGATGACCACGACCCAGGGCAACGCTGCTTGCGACGGTGTCGCGATTTCGCCGTCAAGGCCGGCGCAGATCAGTCCAAAGATCGCCTGCATCACGGTCAGGTAGAACATGATGCATGTGATCGTCTCGGTTCGGGTCAGTTTGCGCGTAAAGATCGCGGTCAAGGCAAAGAAGATCGCACACCCCGCTGCCGCAATCAGCCCGGGGCTGATATTGCCGGGGTCGGGCCGGGCCACGATCAGGACCCCGCAAAAACCGATTGCAGCCGATAGCAGGCCAACCTTTGTCAGCTTTTCCCGCAGGATGAGTGGTGACAACAGGATGACCCAGACCGGCGTTGTAAATTCCAATGCAAAGACTTGCGCCAACGGGATCACCGCGATGGCATAGAACCAAAGGTTCTGCCCCGCGAAATGAAAGATATTGCGGGTCGCGTGCAATCCAAGCCGCTGCCGACGGATCTGTCCCAACGTCCCGGCCATCCAACCGATGATCAAAACTGTGATGATCCCCGTGATGCTGCGATAGAGCATGATTTCAAACGTATCGAGTTCAATGCTGACGGCCCGCCCGGCCACGGCCATGCCGGTAAAGGCCACAATCGCGCCGATCATCCAGAGCGCTGCAATCAGAACGTGGCTCACGGGGCGGGGCTGCAGCAGCCGGTCAACATGATGGGCACTTCGCCCTGTTGGGTCAGCACATGCGCGGCATAATTCGTGGTGTTGCATTGCCTTGCGTCAATGATCGCAATGGCACTGTCACGCGGCCCGATCAGCGTCAGGGCCCAGGGCCAGTCGCGCCCTTGGGCCTGCGCCCGCTGGGGGATGTCCATTTCGGAAAGCCCGCGGAAATCAAAGCGGGCCTGCGTGTCGGTCAGCTCCAGCGTCCAGTCCGGTGCCGTTCCCTGGCAGATCAGCGCGGGCAGTGGATCGGCAAGTGCCGCAACGGGCAGACATATGGCGATGATCAATGGGCGTAACATGGGCCGAGTAGTGACTTTCCACGCGGGATTTGCAAGGCTTGGCAAGCGCTGCAAAAGGATCAGTTCATGCGACTAGCCGTCATCGTCTCGTTTCTTGCAGGTCAGGTCGCCGCTGATCCGGTTGCGGCAATATCAGATGCCGCACAGGGCGCGTTTGCGCGCCTGCCGCAGGTCAGCCCGGTTGATGCGATTGGGGGCAATTGCGGGGCGGATGCGCATGTGAATAATCAGGTTGCCTACTGCACCTCGGCCAATCTCATTTATCTTAGCCGCGCCGCGGCCGCCTTACCGCAAGCCGCCTATCTTGTCGCCCATAGCTATGGGCATGCCATTCAGGTCCGGCATGGTGTCGCCGATTTTGCCCTGGCCCAGATCACCGCCCGCCGAGACGAAGAAGATATGCTGCGCGGTCTGGTTGCCCGGCAGGTTGATTGTATCGCGGGGTTTCTGTTTCACGAAGCAGGCCTGCCACCGGGCAGCTTGCAGGACTGGCTGGTGGCCGAGCCATTTGACGGCACCCATTGGGGGCGCAATCCGCTGCGGATTGGGCCACAGGTCAGCATCGGACTGGCCGAACGCGATCTGTGGTTTCAGCGCGGGCAGGGCGGCGATCTGGCCGCCTGCACGGTGGGCGAGCTGTCGTCGGCCTTGGTCGTGGCCGCATATCGGCCGGGTTAACTACCGGTTTTCGTGACTGTCGGACGATGTGGTATTGATGTTTAGTAAAGGGATTACACAAAGCGTTCGGATTTTTCGGATAAAAGGTTTTTGCAATGACAACATTTATTGATGGCGCGGGCGTCGAATGGCAGATCGACTACGAAGGATGCCTACAAATCCTGCGGCAATGGGCGCAGGCGAGGGCCCGGATGACCGCGCTTCGGGTCGTGACTGATAGCAGCGACATGCAAGAGATGCGTTTCGACGCAGACAAGTTTCGCCGGTTCAGAGAGCGCTATTACGACGAAGAAGGTGCCGCCTTCAGCGCAAGGCTGATCGCGGATGGCAGTGACGGGGTGCGGATGCTGGCCGCGAAATACGAGGATATTCCCCGGCTGCAGGAACAGGCGCAGGCCCGGTTTCGCCGGGTGACAAGCCATAACATGCACCGGGTCAACGAGAATGTGACCTTGGGCGAGAACATCGTCACCGGGTTGCAATTGACCCGCGATATCTCGGGGATCATCTTTATGTGCTGCATTCCGGCGGCCGCCGCATCAGGCGGGCTGTCGCTGGGCGGTGCGATGCTGGCCCGGCTGGGGGGCAGCGTGTTCCAGGGGGTTGGCACATGGCAGGATACCGGCAGCGCAATTGCGGGATTGGCCAGCGCCAATTTCGCCTTTACCTCAAGCCTGCTGTCCCTTCCGCCCAGTGCGGGCCGGGCGGCGCAGGTCGTCTTTTACATGCATAACACAACCAATACCGTCGTGCGTAATGCGGCCCTTGCGTATCTGACGCCCGGCCAGAACACGCGACCCTTTACCGAAACCCTGCGCAGTCAACTTGTGCAGGAAATCGGCGGGCAGGGGGCCGAGGCGCTTCTTGGTGCGATTGGCGGCAAGATCGCGACATCCGTCCTGCCCGTGCTTGTTGACGCCAGCGGCGGCAGCACCGCAAGTGCCGGTACGCTGAACGCCGCATTGGACCGGATCGCCGGCACGCCCGAGACGTTGCGCGGGGATGCATTGCGCAGTTGGATGGAGGAAAGACGTCAGGCCCAGAACAGGGCCGCTGCCGAGCTGGCCTGGACCCAAACACCGTTTTATCGGTTTATGGGAAGCGGCGACCGGCGCGATCTGCTGACCAGCAGCCAGCAATTCGTGAATGACAATCTGTTGCGTCCAACTTGATTATTCCCACTCGATCGTGCCGGGTGGTTTGCTGGTAATATCATAGGTCACGCGGTTGATGCCCGGGACCTCATTGATGATCCGCGTTGCCGTTTCGCCCAGAAACTCATGGCTGAACGGATAGTAGTCCGCCGTCATGCCATCGACTGACGTCACCGCCCGCAAGGCGCAGGCAAAATCATATGTGCGCCCATCGCCCATCACGCCCACTGTGCGCACCGGCAGGATCGCAACAAAGGCCTGCCAGATATCATCGTAAAGCCCATGCTTGCGGATCTGGTCAATATAGACCGCATCTGCCTTGCGCAGGATTTCGAGCTTTTCGCGGGTGATTTCACCCGGGCAGCGGATCGCCAGACCGGGGCCGGGGAACGGGTGCCGGCCAATGAAACTTGCGGGCAACCCCAACTCGCGGCCCAGGGCGCGCACTTCGTCCTTGAACAGCTCGCGCAGCGGTTCGACAAGCTTCAAACCCATCTTTTCGGGAAGGCCGCCAACATTGTGGTGCGACTTGATCGTCACCGATGGACCGCCGGAAAAGCTGACACTTTCGATGACATCGGGGTATAGCGTGCCTTGCGCCAGAAACGCCGCACCCTCGATCCCGTTGGCGTATTTCTGAAACACGTCGATGAACAATTTGCCGATGATCTTGCGCTTGTTTTCGGGGTCGCTGACACCTTCCAGCTCGCCCAGAAACAGGTCCTGCTCCTGCGCGTGGATCACATGCAGGTTCATGTGGTCGCGGAACATGCCCACAACCTCTTCGGCCTCGTTCAGGCGCAGCAGACCGTGGTCAACAAAAACGCATGTCAGCTGGTCGCCAACGGCCTCGTGAATCAATGCCGCCGCGACAGAGCTATCGACCCCGCCGGATAGCGCGCAAATCACATGGGCATCGCCGACCTGCTCGCGGATGGCGGCAATCGCCTGTTCGCGGTAGGCACCCATTGTCCAGTCACCCTTGAACCCGGCAAGCCGGACGAAATTCTCGTACAGTTTCGCGCCATTGGGCGTGTGATGGACTTCGGGGTGAAACTGCACCGCATAAAAGTTCCGGGCGACATCGGCCGTGATCGCAAAGGGGGCATTGGGCGAGGTGCCATAAACGGCAAATCCCGGCGCGATTTCAGAGACATGGTCGCCATGGCTCATCCAGACCTGCTCTTTGTCGGTGGCAAACCAGCCATCTAACAGCGTCAGTTTCCCCTCGGGTTTGACATAGGCCCGGCCAAACTCTGCCGTGCCTTCGCCACGGACAACCTTGCCGCCCAGCTGGGTCATCATGGTTTGCTGGCCATAGCAGATGCCAAGAACCGGCACGCCCATGTCGAACACGGCCTGCGGCGCGCGGGGCGATCCCTCGCGGGTCACGCTGTCGGGGCCGCCGGACAGGATCACCGCCTTGGGCGCAAAATCATGCAGCCATTCGGCGGTGACATTTTGATACGGGTGAATTTCGCAATAGACGCTGAGTTCGCGCAGACGACGGGCGATCAATTGCGTCACCTGGCTGCCGAAATCAATGATCAGAAGGCGTTCATGAGGCATATTTTCCATGGCGCCACCGGTAAAGCCAGTCTTGGGGTTGTGCAAGAGCCGACCACAAATTCTTGATGTCGATCCGCAATAGCGTGCTAGCCTCGATCCTGGGGAAGTACGGAGATTGACATGCATTCATTTGAACATGCGCTGGCCCGCGTGGCCGTGTGGAATTTGGCGGGCTTTGGGCGGATCAGCGCGGCCCGCCGGGCCAATCAGGCCAAGGGGTTGGCACTGCTTGATGCAGAATTCGTCACGCTGGTTGAGGTTAACCCGGCCAGCTATATTGACGATCTGGCAGCCGAGATCGCGCAATACGGGGTGCACTATACCACCACCATCTTGCCGCAACCCGGCGGTCTGCATATCGGGTTTCTGCACAAAACCGGGGTCGAGGTGACAGATCCGCGTTTTATCCCTGGCTCCAACGGGGACTATGCCGGTGGCAGGCTTGCGCTGGCTGTCGATATCAAGGTTGGAAAGCTGTCTGCGGTGGTGATCGGGGTGCATCTGAAATCGGGCCGAGACCGGCCAGAACAAGTGCTGCGCGACAGTCAATGCAGGGTGATCGGGGACTGGATCACAGATTTGCGGGCCACCCCGGGTACGATGCGCAAGACGATCATGCTGATGGGTGATTTCAACATGATCCCCGGACAGGATGTCAGCAACTTTCATCATCTAGGCGGTGATGATCTGATGGATTTTGTGTCGTGCTGGGACTTGCAGGACCGGTTCAGCCATATTCTGGAGAAAGGGCGCGCCAATCTGCTGGACGGGTTTGCCGTGTCGCGGACCTATTCCACCGATTATGTCCGCGGGTCACTGCGGCTGTTTCCGATGCATTGGACAATGGATATGGGGCGCGAAAAGTTCAAAGACGAGGTCTCGGATCATTTGCCATTTGTTGCCAGTTTCCGGCTCTTTTAGGTGTTGATGTCGTTTTCTGGTCGCAGGGGCCGCAAAATTTGCAAGGGGCGTGCGATACAGCGGCTATCACCATCCTGATCCAGTCGGCCAAGAGGACAAAAGATGTCAGATGCTCCAGTCAGAACAGGGCGCCGCGCCCGTGGGGGCGGTGGTGCCGCCCGGCGCGCTGAACGTACGGCGGTCAGCGTCGAAACGGCCAAGTATATCGAACGGAATGTGCCGAATTACGAGGTGCTGACTGACGCAGCCCTTGATGTGATTGAGGCGAATGCCGAAACTGTGCTGGCCGATATCGGCGTGAATTTTGTCGATAACCCGGCGGCACTTGCCCTGTGGAAGGACGCGGGCGCCGAGATTGACGGCGAGCGTGTGCGCATCCCGCGCGGACTGGCCCGCAAGCTATGCGCCACCGCCCCGTCGCAATTTACCCAGCATGCCCGCAATCCCGACCGGAACGTTGTCATTGGCGGCAAGAACCTTGTGCTGGCACCGGTTTACGGCCCGCCATTCGTCCGTGACGCAGAGGGCGGCCGCCGCTACGCGACGATGGCTGATTTCGAAAAATTCGTGAAGCTGGGCTATATGTCGAAATGGCTGCACCATTCCGGTGGTACGGTTTGCGAGCCGACGGATATTCCCGTCAACAAGCGCCATCTCGATATGCTGCTGGCGCATATGGTTTATAGCGACAAGCCGTTTATGGGGGCCGTGACGGAACCAAGCCGCGCACAGGATTCCGTTGAGATGTGCGAAATTCTGTTCGGCAAAGAGTTTGTGCAGGATCACACGGTGATGACCTCGCTGATCAATATCAACTCGCCCCTGACATTTGATGGCATCATGATGGGCGCGCTTGAGGTATTTGCGCGTAACAATCAGGCCTCGATCATCAGCCCGTTCATCGTGGGTGGCGCAATGGCACCTGTTTCGGTCGCCGGTACATTGACCCAGGTGCTTGCCGAAGTGCTGGCTGGTGTTGCCTATTCGCAATTGGTGCGCCCGGGCGCCCCGGTGATTTTTGGCACGTTTGTCACCTCGATTGACATGAATTCGGGCGCGCCGACCTTTGGCACCCCCGAGGCCAGCCATATCACCTATGGGGCGGGGCAACTGGCCCGTCGCCTTGGTTTGCCATATCGCTCGGCCGGGTCTTTCTGCGGCTCAAAGCTGCCTGACGCGCAAGCCGCCTATGAGACGGCCAACAGCCTGCAGATGGGGTTGTTGTCAGGGGTCAATTTCATGCTGCATGCCTGCGGTTGGCTGGAAGGCGGGCTTGTCGCCTCGTTCGAGAAGTTCGTGATGGATGCCGATCAACTGGGCACCCTGCATCACTTTGCGCGCGGTGTGGACCTGTCCGAGAACGGGCAGGCGATGGATGCCATTGCCGAGGTTGGTCCCGGTGGGCATTATCTGGGTTGCGCGCATACGCAGGCCAACTTCAAAGAGGCGTTCTGGCGGTCGGATCTATTGGATTACAAGCCCTTCGAGACCTGGGACGAAGAAGGTGCCCGAGATACACAAGTGCTTGCCACAGCCCGGGTCGCCCGGATGCTGGAAACCTATCGCCAGCCCATGCTTGATCCCACCATCGAATCCAATTTGCGCGCCTATGTGGCCGAAAAGAAAGCCAGTATGCCGGACGCGTTTGGATAGGGCCTAGGATCAGGACCCTAGATCACTTGCGGTCCGGTTGCCTGCATCAACCGGGCCTCGCCTGAAATGGCGATCAACACCTCGACATGAGCTGCCGGGCTGTAATTGGCTGAATTGGCCAGGCGCAGCGCGTTGATCTCTTCCTCGATCCCTAACAACCGGATCAGGGCGTCACCATGGCGGGGCAGGTTTTCAATCTGCAGAAGGCGGCGCAGGTGAATGTCGCGGCGATAGTCATCAACACCAAAGCGCACGGCGCGTGTCAGCAGTGTGGGCCGTTTGAGGGTGGCAAGTCTTGTATGAATATCCAACATGGCATGTCCTTTCGATTTCATCCGAGTCGGCGGCAGATTGGCACACGCTATGCGGGTGTTGCGTTATCGGATTTAGTTAAGAACGGTCCCGTCATCGCTGTTTATCTTTTGTAAACAATGCTTGTCGTACGAAAATGACGTTAACACTTGAGTAACCATACACGCCTAGGTTGTGTTGCCGATCCACTTGGTGATCGACGGGTTGCTGTTGGGTCTAGGGATTTGGGGTAAGGGACGCGTTGTTATGACAGCACAATCGGGCCAGCTGGGCCTTGGATATTTGCCTGTTTGGGTCCCCCAAGCAGCGCGACACTATCTGGAACACACCGAAGCCGGACATTCCATCCGGGCGCTGGCGCGGGCGAATGCGTGCCATCCATCGACAATATTGCGTCAGGTGCGCCGGTTCGAGATCCGGCGGGATGATCCATTGATCGACGCGGCGCTCAAGGCTTTGTCCCAAGAAATTCAACGATGTCATTCCAATCCAAGAGGGGAAATGGATAAAATGAATGTAGAATGCTGGAAAGGGGATCAGCTGCAAGCAAATGCAAGCTTGACGCAATCCCGGATTGATCAGGAAGCCAAGCGCATTTTGCGCAGGCTCTGCGAGCAAGGGGCCGTTCTTGCGGTGGCCCGCGAGATGGAAACAGCCGTTGTTGTCAGGGATACAATTGCGGGTGAACAATTGCGCACCGCCGTGGTTGATCGCGAGATCGCCCAGGCCATGGCGTTGAAGGACTGGATCACCTGTCCTGACCCGTCGGCCCGCATTGCGCGCTATTTCATTACCAATACCGGCCGCGCCGCGCTGCGCCGTCTTGTCGCCGAAGACGAAAACAAGGCGGGCGGTTTTCATGACCGGCGCGCCAAAACTGACGATGATGCAAGCTGGCATCTTGAGGAAATCGAAGAAACGCCGCGCCAGTCCAGCCGGTATTACGCCACCGAAAGCCCCTTGGTCGGGCTGGCCCGCCGCAAGGACCGCGATGGCAAACCTTTCCTGAAAAGAGACCTTGTCGCCGCAGGCGAGCGATTGCGCGAAGATTACGAACTGGCCCAGATCGGGCTGGAGCCGGTCGAAAGCTGGGATGCCTTTGTTACGGATGAGGGGCCGGAGATCCCCACAGACGGGCCTGCAGGGTCACTGGCGGCCCGGGCGCGGGTGCGTGCAGCCCTTGTTGATCTTGGGCCGGGGCTGGGTGATGTGGTCTTGCGCTGCTGCTGTTATCTGGAAGGTCTGGAGCAGACCGAAAAGAACATGGGCTGGTCGGCCCGGTCGGGAAAGATCGTCCTGCGCATCGCGCTGCATCGGCTGATGCGTCACTATGACGAAACGCAAGGACCTTATGGGCCGATGATCGGGTAGGGGCAGGGCATGCATGCGCTGCTCGCAATGCCGCCTTGCATCTGGTCTTGACCATTGGACATTCGGCGCCTGCAGCGCTAGCTAAGGAATGTGCAAGACGGAGACCTATCGTGGCAACGCGCGATCTGAAAATCCCGGCTCAACGCCATCCCGAAAAGCAGCGGCGCGCTGATGCGCCGCAGCCCAAGAAGCCCGACTGGATCAGGGTCAAGGCCCCGACCTCGGATGGCTACAAGCAGACCCGCGATATCATGCGCGAGCATAAGCTGGTGACCGTCTGCGAAGAGGCCGGCTGCCCGAATGTCGGCGAATGCTGGTCGCAGGGCCATGCGACGATGATGATCATGGGCGAGGTCTGCACGCGGGCCTGCACCTTCTGCAATATCGCCACCGGCAAACCGCCCGAGGCGCTGGACGTTTTTGAACCCGGGCGCGTGGCTGATGCGGTCAAGAAACTGGGACTGAACCACGTGGTCATTACCTCGGTGGATCGCGACGATGTCGAGGATGGCGGGGCAGAGCATTTCGCCCAAACGATCCGTGCGGTCCGCCGCCAGTCCCCCGGCACCACCATCGAAATTCTGACACCTGACTTTATCCGCTGTGATGACAGCGTCTTAAAGATCGTTGTTGATGCAAAGCCCGATGTCTTCAATCACAACCTCGAAACCGTTCCGGGCCTGTATCCAGAGGTGCGCCCGGGCGCGCGATATTTCCATTCACTGCGGTTGTTGCAACGGGTGAAAGAGCTTGATCCGTCCATGTTCACCAAGTCCGGGATCATGGTCGGCCTGGGCGAAGACCGCCAATCGGTCATTCAGGTCATGGAAGACATGCGCGCGGCCGACATTGATTTTCTGACGATCGGTCAGTACCTCCAGCCGACCCCGAAGCACCACAAAGTGGATCGCTTTGTCACCCCCGACGAATTCGCAGCCTATGAGAAGGCCGCCTATGGCAAGGGTTTCCTGATGGTGTCGGCCACGCCTTTGACCCGGTCATCCTATCACGCAGGCGATGATTTCGCCCGGCTGCGCGCCGCGCGCAACAAAAAGCTTGGCGTCAGCTAGCGGGATCGCAGATTGTTCGGGGTCAGCGCGTCTGGCCAGCCGAAAGCCGCATCAATCGCATAGAGAACCACGCAGATCGCCAGTATGGCCGCAACAAACCTGACCTTTTTGGCGGATGGCGGGTGCTGCGCCCAGCGTTTTGCCCGCAAGAACCAGATCGGGTTCATGCGGCATCATCAACAAAACGGACCTTGCCGATATAGGGCAGGTTCCGGTTGCGTTGGGCAAAGTCGATGCCGTAGCCCACGACAAACGCGTCGGGGATTTCAAAGCCGGTCCAGTAGGCCTTGAAATCGACCTCGCGGCGGGCGGGTTTATCAAGCAATGCAATGGTGCGCAGGCGGGCGGGATGACGGGTTTGCAGATAGTCGGTCACATGCGCCAGCGTGTGGCCGGTATCAACGATATCCTCGACGATCAGCACATCGCGCCCCTCAATCTGGCCCCGCAAGTCCTTGAGAATGCGCACTTCGCGGCTGCTTTCCATCCCGTCGCCGTAGCTTGATGCCTCCAGAAAATCGACTTCGACGGGCAGATCCAGCTCGCGCACCAGATCGGCGATAAAAACAAAGCTGCCGCGCAACAGGCCGATGACCACCAGCTTGTCGGTATCGGCGAACTCGGTTCGTATTTCGCGGGCCAGATCCTCGATCCGGGCGGCAATCGCCTTGGCACTGATCATCTCGTCTATGACATAGGGGCGGTGCGGCATGGCGACGTCTCATTCGTTCTTGGGTTGATCTTGGGGGCGATTGTAAGACATCCATGGGTGAAGTCACCCGCGAAAGCCGATCCATGCCGACCCATTCCGAGACGAAATTCCTGCCCTATAGCGCAGATCAGATGTATGATCTGGTTGCGGATGTTGCCAATTATCCCAAATTCCTGCCATGGACGGCGGCTGCGCGCATTCGCAGTGTCACGGATGAGGGCGACAAGACCGTGATGCTGGCGGATCTGGTCATTTCCTTCAAGGTGTTCCGCGAACGGTTCGGCAGTCGTGTTGTACTGCGCCCTGACGCACGCCAGATTGATACCGAATACCTTGATGGCCCCTTCCGGCACATGGAAAGCCAGTGGAATTTCAAGGATGTTGACGGGGGCTGTGAAGTGTCATTCTTCGTTGATTTCGAGTTCCGGAACCGCCTGTTGCAGGGTGCTGCCGGGATGTTCTTCAACGAGGCGATGCAGCGCGTCGTCCGCTCGTTCGAGCGGCGGGCGAAAGAGTTGCATGGGTGACCTGACGACGGCCATCTATAATGACGCGACCGCGCCGCCGACCGATCAGGCGCTTGCGGCAATGCGCCTGTCAATTGTCGATTGGATGGTCTGCGGGATCGCGGGATGCAATGAGCCTGCCCCACGAAAGCTGGCCGCGATGTTGCGGGCCGAAGCTGGGGCAGCCGATGCAGCCTGTTTTGGTGGTGGGCGCATGCCGATGCGCGCGGCTGCGTTATTCAACGGTGTCGCCTCGCATGTGCTGGACTATGACGACACGCATTTTGCCCATATCGGCCATGTGTCTGTTGGGGTGCTACCTGCCGCACTGGCCATTGCGGAGGTACAGGGAAGCCCGATCAGCGCGCTGACCCGCGCAGCACTTGCAGGCTGCGAAGGTGCGATCCGCATCGGCCTTGCCCTGGGGCGGGCGCATTACCAGATCGGCTTTCACCAGACCGCGACTGCGGGGACCTTTGGGGCAACGCTTGCGGCGACGCTTTTGTCTTCGGTTGATCCGACGGAACATATGCATGCGCTTGGGCTGGCTAGTACCCGTGCCAGCGGCATGAAGTCCCAATTCGGCACTGACGGGAAATCATTCAACGCCGGAATAGCCGCCAGCAACGGGGTAGAAGCCGCGTTATTGGCCGGTCATGGCTTCATCTCTGATCCCGACGGCTGGGATGGTCCGCAAGGTTTTATCGCGACCCATCATGGGGAATATGGCACGGCCCCGGCTGGTTTTCTGATGCCTGAGATCAGTCATAAATACCACGCTTGCTGCCATGGCCTGCATGCCGCGCTCGAGGCTTTTGCGGCGATTGATCCCGCAAAACGGGGCTCGTCGACGCGTATTGATGTGGCGGTTCACCCGAGGTGGATGTCGGTTTGTAACCTGCAGACCCCGGCAACCGGGCTGGAGGCCAAGTTCAGCTACAAGGCAGCGCTTGCGCTGGCGGCTGCAGGCTATGATACGGCTGCATTGGACACATATGCAGACAGGCATTTGCGCAACGATGCCGTGATCGCGGCCATGCAAAAGGTGCAAGTCAGTGCGGATCCCGGGCTTGGGGAAACAGCTGCCACGGTCACGGTGCGCGGACCAGACATGGTTGCAACGGCTTCATATGATATCTTGGCGCCGCAAAAGACGACGGAGCGGGGGGCGCGGTTGCGCCGTAAGTTAGCCGCGTTGATCGGGGCCGTGCGGGCGGAACGGATCTGGACGGCTGTCCATGACGACGCGGACCAACCGGTCAGTGTGCTGACCGCGTTGATGACGGCCCCCGCATGAAAAAGGCGCCCCGGATGGGACGCCTTCTGGATGTGATGGGGCAAATGCCTTAGCTGTTGAACTCGTAGGCCCGTTCGCCATGCACGGCCAGATCAAGGCCTGTGGTTTCCGTATCCTCGTCAACGCGCAATGGCATGACCAGACGGCAGATGAAGATCAGCACAACCGTGACGACCACCGTAAATACGCCCACAATCGCAAGCGAGCCCAGCTGCGCGGCCCATGAGCCCGCCCCGAACAGCGCGATCATGAGTGTCCCGAAGATGCCGCCCACGCCGTGGACCGCAAAGACATCCAGCGTATCGTCGATCTTGAACGCATTGCGGATCAGGTTCACCGCTTCCTGACACAGGATACCGGCAACAGCGCCGATGATCAGCGCCTCAATCGGGCCGACAAAACCAGAGGCTGGGGTGATGGATGCAAGCCCCGCAATCGTGCCGGTCACCATGCCCACAAGCGATGCCTTGCCGAATTTGATCCGCTCCCACAACGCCCAGGACAGTGATGCGGCGGCGGCGGAAATATGCGTGACCGTCAGCGCCATGGCCGCGCCACCGTCAGCGGCCAGTTGTGATCCGCCGTTAAAGCCGAACCAGCCGACCCACAGCATCGCAGCCCCGATCATGACCATGCCGGGATTGTGCGGTGGCTTGGATGGATCCTTGCGCGCGCCAAGGAAGATCGCCAGCACCAAAGCGGCCAGACCTGCCGTTTCATGCACCACGATGCCGCCTGCAAAGTCCTTGACGCCATCTGCGCCAAAGATGCCGCCATCCGCCAGCATGCCGCCGCCCCAGACCCAGTGAACAACCGGCGCATAGCACAGCAGCATCCAAAGGCCGGAAAACAGCAACACAAAGCCAAAGCCGATCCGTTCCACATAGGCGCCGACAATCAGTGCCGGGGTGATGATCGCAAATGTCATCTGAAAGGCGAAAAACAGGATCTCGGGCAGGGTGCCTGCCAATGTGTCGGCGTCAATGCCTGCCAGAAACGCCTTGTTTAACCCGCCCCAATATCCGTTGTCCGATCCGCCAAAGGCGATGGAGTAACCGACGGCAAACCAAAGCAGGCTCATCAAGCAGGCAATCGCATAGCAATGCATAAACACGCTGAGCACGTTGCGGGCGCGCACCAGCCCGCCGTAAAACAGGGCAAGCCCCGGCAATGTCATAAAGAGGACAAGGGCTGTGGCCACTATGATCCACGCTGTATCTGCTCCGTTCATCGTCAACTCCCACGGACTATTGATGTTATCGCGGGGTTAGGACCGGATTCGATTTGCCGGATAAAGCGGCAAGTGCTGCATGCGCCGCCCAATAATGCGGCAATACACATATCGCCCAATAATGCGGCACTATTTTGCGTAAAAGATTATAAATTAACCGTCGTGTTGATCTGCGGCCTGCAGCAGCAGTTGGACTGCATGTTCCGTTGCTGCCCGTCTGACAGCGGCCCGTCCGCGTGCCCCGAACGCGACCGTTTCGGTACGAACATTGCCACGCCATGCCAACCCAAAGCAAACCTGCCCTTCGGGTTTGTGGTCGGACCCGCCCGGTCCTGCGATCCCGGTGATGGCGACAGCAATCTGCGCGTCTGAATGGGTCAGCGCACCTTGGGCCATTTGCGCAGCGACCGGTTCGGACACGGCGCCATGCGCCGTTAACGTCGCGCTATCGACGCCAAGCATCCGTGTCTTGGCCGCGTTCGTATATGTCACAAAGCCCCGGTCAAAAATGGCCGAGCTTCCCGGAATATCCGTGATTGCTGCACTGACCATACCGCCGGTGCAGCTTTCTGCGGTTGCGATCATCAGCCCTTTGGTGCGGGCAACCTGCAGTAGCTTGGCGACCGTCACACCAGCACCACGTGATAAAGGCCGGCGAGCATGATCACGACAATCGCCGCCATTACGCCCGCGATCAGATCGTCCAGCATCACGCCCACGGCGTCGTCCTTCCGGTCGGCCCAGCCCACCGGCCCGGGCTTGGTGATGTCAAACAGGCGAAAGAACACAAACGCGGCGATCCATCCCGGCCATAGGGCCGTGATCGCCACCCCGTTGGCAGCGGCGCCAAAGGCAATGGGCAGGAGCGCGATCCATTGCCCGGCAACCTCGTCGATGACGATTTCCGAGGGGTCATGATCGGCCTTGCCGCGTGTTTCCACAACCGTCGCCCAGTAGCCCAGCCCCGCGCTGACCAAAACACCCAGCACCAGCCCCCACGGACCGCTCAGAACATAAATTACCCAGGCGGCGGGCAGGGCGGCCAGCGATCCCCAGGTGCCGGGGGCGGGGCGCATATGTCCGACGTAAAAGAAGGTGGCAATCAGGTGGGTCATGGTTTCAGCAACGTGACAGTTGCGATGCTGGCGATCCCTTCCTCGCGACCCGTAAACCCGAGCCGTTCAGATGTTGTGGCCTTGACGCTGACCCGGTTGATGTCGATCCCGATGATCGCGGCCAGTGTGGCGCGCATCGCCCCCTGATGCGGCCCGATCTTGGGGTATTCACAAACCAGCGTGCAGTCGACATTGCCGATCTGGAAACCTGCATCGGTAGCAAGCCCTGCTGCATGTTCCAGAAAGATATGACTTGCCGCACCTTTCCATTGCGGGTCCGACGGCGGGAAGTGTTGCCCGATATCACCCTGGCCCAACGCGCCATAGATCGCGTCGGTCACTGCATGCATGCCGACATCAGCATCTGAGTGTCCTTGCAATCCGCGGGTATGGGCCAGCTTCACACCGCATAGCCAGACATGATCGCCCGGCCCGAACCGATGCACGTCATACCCGTTCCCGCATCTTACATCCATGGATTGCCCCATCCTTGCGCCGCGCCTTGCGGGCTGATTTGAGGTCCTTCATCGCCCGATGCGGTCGGAAGGTCCAGTCCTGCTGCGGGGCATGATCCCATGCCCGCCAATGCGTAATCTGCTTTGCGTACACCCATAACGCCCAAAAATTAGGCACATGCTGCTTTTCACGCATCCGCGCTGTCGCATTCCGTTGTGGGGATACGGAATTTTCAATAACCATAGCGCCACGCACACCCTTTAAGCGGATGACTGTTTCTTTGGCGCTAGACGATTCCCTGCAACTTGATGATGTGGCCTTGCAGCCACCGGTTGCGCTTGCGCCGCTGGCGGGGATCACGGATCTGCCGTTTCGGCAATTGGTCGCGTCTTTTGGGGCAGGCTGGGTTGTCAGCGAAATGGTCGCCTCGCAAGAGATGGTGCAGGCCAAACCCGGGGTGCGGGAACGGGCCGAGCTGGGCTTTGATCAGGCGGGAACGGCGGTGCAGATTGCCGGCCGCGAGGCGCATTGGATGGCCGAAGCGGCGCGCATGGTCGCGGCCAATGGCGCCGCGATGATTGATATCAACATGGGTTGCCCCGCCAAGAAGGTGACCAACGGATATTCGGGGTCGGCACTTTTGCGCACGCCCGATCACGCGCTGTCGTTGATCGAGGCCGTTGTAAATGCCGTTGATGTGCCCGTGACGCTGAAAACACGGCTGGGTTGGGATAGCGACAGCCTGAACGCGGCCGACATCGCCCGCCGGGCCGAGGCGGCAGGCGTTCAGCTGATCACCATTCATGGGCGCACCCGGTGCCAGTTTTACAAAGGGTCCGCCGACTGGGCGGCGATCCGGGCGATCAAGGATGCGGTGACGATCCCGGCTATTGCCAATGGCGATATTGTCGACGCGCCAACGGCCCGCAAGGCGCTGACCCAATCGGGGGCAGATGGCGTGATGATCGGGCGCGGTGCGCAGGGCAAACCATGGCTGCTGGCGCAGGTAGCGGCCAGCCTGCATGGATTGCCAATGCCGCGTGTACCGCGCGGGCATGATCTGGTGGATCTGGTCTGCGGACATTACGAGGCGATGCTGTCTTTCTATGGCCAGACCCTTGGCAGCAAGGTCGCGCGCAAACATCTGGGGTGGTATATGGATGATGCGGCCACACCGGCGCCGTTGCGAAAGGCCATCCTGACCCATCCGACACCTGATAGGGTGCTGCGTGATCTGCCTGACGCCCTGCAGGCATTGGTGGCGGCATGATTGTGGACACGGCCCTTTGGTCATCATTGCCGGTGCCTGCGATGATGATCAACGCAGATGACGCGATCACCTTGTGCAACCCGGCGGCCGAAAGCTTTCTGAATGTGTCGGCCAAGGCGCTTGAAGGGCGCAAGCTTTGGGAAAATGTGATGATTGACGCGCCGCTTGAGGGGCCCTTTGCCCGCGCGCGCGACAACCGGACATCGTTATTCGTCAACGACGTGCTGGTCGGCAATGGCGAGCGGCCCCCGATGCTTTGCAATGTGCAGTTTGCGCCCTTGCAGGGGCACGCGGCCACGATGATCGTCATGATCAGCCCGCGCGAGATTGCCAGCCGCATCAATCAGCATCATTCCTCGGGCAAGGCCGCCAAATCCGCCATCGGGATGGCGGAAATGCTTGCGCATGAAATCAAGAACCCGCTGGCCGGCATCACCGGTGCCGCCCAACTCTTGTCGATGGGTCTGAGCGCGGAAGATCAGGAAATGACCGATCTGATCGTCGAAGAAAGCCGGCGCATCGTGAAACTGCTCGAACAGGTCGAGCAATTTGGCAACCTGCGCCCACCGGTTCTGAAACCCGTCAATATTCATGACGTGCTGGAACGGGCGCGCCAATCCGCGTCTGTGGGTTTTGGCGCGCATATGCTGATTGTCGAGGATTACGATCCGTCGCTGCCCCAGACCATTGCGGATGCCGACCAGCTTTTGCAGGTGTTTCTGAACCTTCTGAAAAATGCGTCAGAGGCCACCAAGGAAGGCGGTCAAATTCGGCTGCACACCTTTTATGACGGGTCGCTGCGGGTCCAACGCCGGGATGGCACAAAGGCTAGCCTGCCATTGCAGGTCGAGATTATCGACAACGGGCCGGGCTTGCCGCCGGCCATTGCGGACGATGTGTTTGAACCCTTTGTGTCGGGCAAGGAAAACGGCACCGGCCTCGGGCTGGCGCTTGTCTCGAAACTGATCGGGGATGCTGGCGGCTGGATATCGGTTGATAGCGTCCCCGGCCGGACAGTGTTCAGAATATCGCTGCCGCGCGCGCCCAAAGACACGACCACAGGAGAAGAATAATGGACGGAACCGTTCTTGTTGCAGATGATGATCGGACCATCCGGACCGTGCTGACCCAGGCGTTGACCCGCGCGGGCTGCAAGGTGCACGCAACCTCTTCGCTGGTGACACTGCGCCGCTGGGTGGACGAGGGTAAAGGTGATCTGGTGATCTCTGACGTGGTGATGCCGGACGGGAACGGTCTTGAACAATTGCCAGAGATTGCCGCCGTCCGGCCGGGGCTGCCCGTGATCGTCATCTCGGCACAGAACACGATCATGACCGCAATTCAGGCGGCCGAGGCGGAAGCCTATGATTATCTGCCCAAGCCGTTTGATCTGCCGGACCTGATGAAACGCGCCGCCCGGGCGCTGGAGGTCAAGCGCCGCGCGCCCATGTCCCGGATCAGTGATGGCGCGGCTGAACAGGGCGATGATCTGCCTTTGGTGGGGCGTACGGCTGTTATGCAGGCGCTGTATCGTCTTGTGGCGCGGGTGATGAACACGCAATTGCCTGTCCTGATCACAGGCGAAAGCGGTACCGGCAAATCGCTGATTGCGCGCGCTGTGCATGACTTTTCAGACCGGCGCAGCCTGCCATTTGTCACTGTCACAGCCAGCGACCTGGAAGGCATGGACGGCCCCTCGACGGTGTTGAGCAAGGCAAAGGGCGGCTCGATCCTGTTTGACGAGGTGGCAGATCTGTCACCCGACGCGCAGATCCGGGTCGTGCGCATGCTTGACGCGCTTGGTGACAATGCCCCGCGGATCATGTCCACGTCTCAGCTTGATCTGATGAGCCGGATGGAAGATGGGGGCTTCCGCGAGGATCTGTTCTACCGGCTTGGCGGGGTGACCGTTGCGGTACCGTCCTTGCGCGAACGGGTCGACGACATCCCCCTGTTGGCGGATCATTTTCTGGCCCGGGCCGAGCGTGACGGCGCACCGGCACGTCGTTTTGGTGATTCTGCGCTTGATCTTGTCCGCGCCTATAGCTGGCCCGGCAATGTCAGACAGCTGGAAAATGCGGTCCGCAGACTGGTCTTTACCGCCGCCGAAGAAGAGATCACCCGCAGTGAGGTCGAGATGGTGCTGGGCAACCAGCCCGCGATAGAGCCGCTCCGCTCGGGCGGGGAGGGCGAAAAGCTTTCTGCAAGTGTTGCCAAGCACTTGCGACGCTACTTTGATCTGCATGGCGGGGTGCTGCCACCGCCGGGTCTGTACAATCGGATCCTTAAGGAGGTCGAGGGCCCCCTGATTGAAATCGCGCTTGAGGCCACTGGCGGCAATCAGGCGAAATGTGCCGATCTGCTGGGGATCAATCGCAATACGCTGCGCAAGAAGATCACCGATCTCGATATCCGCGTGACACGGCGCCGTAAGTTGATGTAAAACCGCAACAGAACCGTGGCGGTGCTGCGTCAGCGTCGCATAAAGACCACGGATAACGGCGGTAATTGTGGGCTTGCCCACGGCAACAACAGGGCTTGGCGCGTGCGGCGTACCCTATCGGGACTCAATTTTGGGCGGTTCAGCCGGTGGCAACGCCAGCGGCATGTGCGCAGCGCGGTTACCATGGGTTTGGTGCTGCTTGCGCCCATTCTTGCGGCCGCGACCTATATCGTTGTAGGCCCGCTTGATCGCGGCGCGTCTTCCAATCTATTGCGTACTGTTCTGCTGATTGATCTAGTCTATGTGCTGATCGTCACCGCGCTGGTCATGGGGCAGGTGGCCCGGATGATCGCGGCCCGCCGGGCGAAATCGGCGGGGTCCCGGCTTCACCTGCGGCTGACGGGGGTTTTTGCACTATCCGCGCTGATCCCCATCGTCCTTGTCGCGGTCTTTTCCGTTACCTTGATATCTATCGCGCTGGAGGGGCTTTTTTCCGAACCAGTGGGCAATGTGCTGCGCACGTCGCTGACGACGGCCAAAGCCTACGAGGAAGAACACCGCCAGGAACTGACCCGCGACGGGCAGGCCGTGGCGGCCTATCTGAACCGCGAGCGGCAGCGCAATCTGTTCATGGATGATGGCGAGGTCCGGCGCGTGCTGGGCGATGTGCGCGGACAGATTGATCTGCTGCTGACCGAGGTGTTTGTGCTGGACGGCGCCGGCAAGATCGCGGCCCGGGGCGCAGGTGTCTACGAATTCGACTACGAAAAGCCGGACGCGGACGCGTTTGCGCTGGCTCATGAGGATGGCATCGCCATTGTCGAGGACCCCCGCAACAATGAATTCCGCGCGCTGATCCCCCTGTCGGGATTTCGCGACCGGTATCTTTATGTGACACGCGAGGTTGATGGCAACGTCTTGTCATTGCTGGATGACACCACCGAAACGGTCGAACAATACGAGGCACTTGCGTCGGAACGGGGGCAATTGCTGTTTCAGTTCGGGCTGCTTTATCTGGGCTTTGCGGTGATCCTGATCCTGGGCGCGATCTGGCTGGCGCTGTGGTTTGCCGAACGTCTCTCGCGGCCGGTGGGTCGCTTGGTGTCAGCGTCCCAGCGGGTCGGATCGGGTGATCTGAACGTGCGGGTGATCGAAGATGACGGTGATGACGAAATCTCGCAGCTGGGTCACTACTTCAACCAGATGACCGGCCGGCTGAAAGGACAGCGGGATGAGTTGCTGGAAACCAACCGGCTGACCGAACGGCGGCGGCGCCTGTTCGATTCTGTGCTCAGCTCTGTCACATCTGGTGTGGTGGGGCTGGATGAAGATGGCCGGATCGCGTTTGTGAACCCGTCCGCAAAGCGCCTTTTGTCGGTTGGGGCCGAACAGGCCGATACCGCGCTGTCTGTAGCTATCCCTGAATTTGGGGCCTTGTTTGACCGGGTGCGCAGTGCGGGCAGCGACAGCGTGCAGGACCAGATCAACCTTGTCCGCAAAGGCCAGCAGGAAAGCCTGTTGGTGCGCATGTCCCCCCGCCGCAACGCCGATGGTGCGCTGGAAGGGTATGTTGTGGCCTTTGACGACGTCACCGATCTGGTCAGCGCGCAGCGGATGGCGGCCTGGGGTGACGTGGCCCGACGGATTGCGCATGAGATCAAGAACCCGCTGACCCCGATCCAGCTATCCGCCGAACGGATCAAGCGGAAATTCAGCAAGCAGGTGGGCGCCGAGTCCGAGAAGCTGGACCAGATGACGGATGTCATCGTCCGCCAGACCACGGATCTGCGCCGTATCGTCGATGAATTCTCGAAATTCGCCCGCATGCCTGAACCGCAGCTCAAGATCAGCGATCTGACGAAACTGATCAAGGATGCCGTGACCCTGCAGCGCGCAGGTCAACCCACCGTGCGCATCACAGCCGACCTGCCGGACGAGGCGATCCTGGCCGAACTTGATGGCACCATGATTTCGCAGGCGCTGACAAACCTTATCAAGAATGCGGGCGAAGCCACGGAAACATATATCGAAAATGGCGCACCAGCTGATTTCAAGCCGCAGATCAGGGTGGATCTGGCGCGGGATGCTGACGCGATCACCGTCACGATTGCGGATAACGGGATCGGCCTGCCCGAGGATCGCAGCCGCCTGTTTGAGCCTTACGTAACGACCCGGGACAGCGGCACCGGGCTTGGCCTGCCCATCGTGAAGAAAATCATCGAAGAACATGGCGGCACGCTGAGCTTGTCAGACGCTGCACCATTTGACGGGCAAGACCATGCCGGGGCCTGCGCGACCATTCAACTTCCTGTGGCGCCGGCACGGTCGCAGACAACAAAAATACCAGCATGAGGGCATTATGGGCGATATTCTAATCACCGATGACGAACGCGACATCCGCGAGCTGATCGCAGATATCCTGCAGGATGAAGGCTTTACCACCCGGCTTGCAGGCACGTCGGATGAATGCATGAACCAGATCGCCGCAGAGCCACCGGCGCTGATGATCCTTGATATCTGGCTGAAAGACAGCAGCATGGACGGGATTGATATCCTCAAGGCGGTCAAACGAGATCACCCCGATATTCCTATCGTCATCATTTCGGGTCACGGTAATATCGAAATCGCGGTCGCGGCGATCAAGCAGGGCGCCTACGACTTCATCGAAAAGCCGTTCAATATTGACCAGCTGATGGTGGTGATCCGGCGCGCGATGGAAACATCACGCCTGCGGCGCGAAAATAACGAACTGAAACGCGGTGAGGTTGCCAGCGCCGAAATGCTGGGCGAAAGTGCCGCGTTCCGCACGCTGAAATCACAACTCGACAAGGTGACCAAATCCAATGGCCGGGTCATGCTGACCGGACCTGCGGGCGCCGGCAAGGAGATCGCTGCCCGCTACATCCATGCCAATTCAAACCGTGCATCTGCACCGTTTGTGACGGTGAACTCGGCCTCTATTGAGCCGGAGCGGATGGAAGAGGTGCTGTTTGGCCGCGAGGATAGTGGGCGCGGTGTCGAGCCCGGCTTGCTGGAAGAAGCCAATGGCGGTGTCATCTATTTTGACGAGGTCGCGGATATGCCACTTGGCACCCAGTCGAAAATCCTGCGGGTTCTGGTCGATCAGCGCTTCCAGCGGGTCGGCGGCACCGACAAGGTGCAGGTTGATCTGCGGGTGATTTCCAGCACCAATCGCGATCTGTCCGCAGCGATCGAAATGGGCACTTTCCGCGAAGAACTTTATCACCGTCTGAATGTCGTCCCGATTGCCGTGCCCTCGCTTGAGGAACGGCGCGAGGATATTCCCGTCCTGGCCGAACATTTCATCGCCCTGTCCAACAAGGTGCAGGGTCTGCCCCTGCGCAAGCTGGCCGATGACGCCCGCGCATTACTGCAAACGATGCTGTGGCCCGGCAATGTGCGGCAGTTGAAAAACGTGGTCGAGCGGGTTCTGATCCTGGGTGAGGGCAGCGATGATATCTCGGCCAAGGAACTGCCGGCATCGGAAGAGGCCAGCGCCGAAGAGGGGCGGATCGTTCTTGGCGGCGGCCTTGCGACCCTGCCGCTGCGCGAGGCACGCGAACTGTTCGAACGTGAATACCTGCTGACCCAGATCAACCGGTTTGGCGGCAATATCAGCCGCACCGCATCATTTGTCGGCATGGAACGGTCGGCCCTACACCGCAAGCTGAAATCGCTGGGTGTGGTGACAACCAACAAGGCCGGCGGTCGCGTCGCTTATGTTGAAGGCGATGCATAGATGAAGGTCATCATTTGTGGTGCGGGCCAGGTCGGCTGGCAGATCGCGCGCCATCTGTCGGGCGAAAAGAACGACGTGACGGTTGTTGACAACAACCCCGAACTGGTGCGGCGGGCGACGGATACGCTCGACGTGCAGGGGATAGCGGGTTTTGCCAGCTATCCTGACATTCTGGATCGGGCAGGGGCGCGGGATGCCGATATGATCATCGCGGCCACCCATTCCGACGAGGTCAATATGGTGACCTGTCAGGTGGCCCATTCGGTCTTTGCCATCCAGCGCAAGATCGCGCGGCTGCGCTCGCAAAGCTATCTCGACGCGATTTATGCCGATCTCTACCGCCGCGATCACTTGCCGATTGACGTGGTGATCTCGCCCGAGAAAGAGGTTGCCGAAGCTGCCCTGCAACGGCTTGCCGCGCCGGCCGCCTTTGACACGGAAAGCTTTTTCGAGGGCAAGGCCCAGTTGCTGGGCATCATCATTGACGAGGATTGCCCCGTCATCAATACGCCGCTGCGGCAATTGACGGACCTCTTTTCAACGCTGCGGGCCATTGTGGTGGGCATCCGGCGTGACGGGGTATTGTTTGTCCCCTCACCCGGGGACCAGATATTTGCAGGCGATGATTGCTATATCTTTACCCACAACGAGGACATGACCCGCACCCTTGAAATCTTTGGCAAGACGCAATCGAAACAGGAACGGATTGTGATCATCGGGGGCGGCAATGTGGGGCTGGGCGTTGCACAAGCGCTTGAGGCCCGGACCGAACGGGTGCGGGTCAAAATGGTCGAGAAAAGCCGCGAATGCGCCGAACGCGCCGCCGACGCATTGGACCGCACGATTGTGCTGAACGGTGACGGTCTGAATAGCGGGCTGCTGGATGAGGCGGGGATTACCAATGCCGATGCGGTTCTGGCCGTTACGGATGATGACAAAACCAACCTGCTTGCCTCTGTCCGGGCCAAGGAAATGGGTTGTCCGATGTCGATCTGTCTGATCAATGACCCGACGCTTGTGCCGCTGATGGGACCTTTGGACATCGACGCCTATATCAACCCCCGCGCAACAACGGTGTCATCAATCCTGCGACATATCCGGCATGGGCGCGTGCGCGGTGTCTATTCCATCGGCGATGCCGAGGCCGAGGTGATCGAAGCACAGGTGCTTGGCACATCGCCAATTGCCGGCAAAAAGATCAAGGAAGTGGCCTTTCCCGAAGGCACGATCGTGGGCGGGGTGATGAAAAACGGCAAGGTGGTCAAGCCAACCGGTGAAACCCGGGTCGAGGAACAGGACGTGATCGCCATTTTTGCGATGGCCGATGACGTGCCCGAGGTCGAACGGCTTTTGCAGGTCTCGATCGACTTTTTCTGATGGGTTGGATCACGCGCCTGCCATTTTTTGTGGTCCTGATGGGGATCGGTGCGTTGGCGATGATCGTGCCAGCGGGGCATGCGGTTGTGATGGAAGACTTCACAACGATGCGGGCCTTCTTTTACGGCTTCATCCTGTTTTCGCTACTGACGGTGCTGATCGGGCTCGCGACAGCGGGATATGCCCCGCCAAGCGTCGCCCGCAGCCAATTGCTGGCCCTGCTTGCGGCCTTTTCAGCGCTGCCGGTGATGTTCGCAGCCCCGTTCTATGTGGCCATTCCGGGCAGTACCTTCATGGATGCCTGGTTCGAAATGGTATCAAGCTTCACCACAACAGGTGCGACGGTCTATGACAATGCGGGCCGACTGACCCCATCCTTGCACCTGTGGCGCGCGCTGGTGGGCTGGCTGGGCGGCTTGCTGGTCTGGATCACGGCAGTGTCGATCTTTGCGCCCATGAACCTTGGCGGGTTCGAGGTGCGGGCCACGGGCGGCACCGGCAAGGGGGCCGTTGCAACATTCAGTCAGATCGCGCGCATCGCAGACCCGTCCGAACGTCTGGCGCGTTACGCGGTCAAGCTGACCCCGATTTATACAGGGCTGACATTTGCCTTATGGGTTGGATTGGTGATTGCGGGGGAGTTTCCCTATATCGCCCTGTGCCACGCGATGGCGACGCTGTCCACGTCGGGGATATCGCCGATCAACGGGCTCTATTTTGCCGCGTCCGGGTTTTGGGGTGAGTTGCTGATTTTCGCGTTCTTTGTCTTTGCGATGTCCCGACTGACGTTCAGCCGCGGGCTGACCGGCGAGGATCAGCAAAAGACCTGGCGCGATCCCGAGTTTCTGACCGCCATGGTGCTGATCGGTGTGGTCACGTCGCTGCTGTTTTTGCGGCATTTCGTAGGCGCCGCCGATGATGATGGCAGCACGCTGCTTGAGATGGGGCAGGCGATCTGGGGCACGCTGTTCACGGTCACGTCCTTTTTGACGACCACCGGATTTGAGTCGCGCGACTGGGCCGGGGCGACGGATTGGTCGGGGCTCGAGACGCCGGGGTTGTTTCTTGTCGGCATGGCGCTGATCGGTGGCGGTGTTGCAACCACGGCAGGCGGGGTGAAGCTTTTGCGGATCTACGCGCTTTACCGGCATGGCGAACGCGAACAGGAACGGCTGCTGCATCCCTCATCGGTTGGCGGCGGCGGGAAAGAGGCGCGGCGCATTCGGCGGCAGGGTGCGCATATTTCATGGATATTCTTCATGCTCTTCGCGCTGAGCATTGCGGCGGTGATGATCCTGCTGTCGCTCACCGGTGTGCAGTTCGAAACATCCGCCGTATTGGCCGTTTCCGCGCTGTCCACAACCGGGCCATTGGCATCTATCGCCGCCGAGGTTCCGATTTCCTATGCGGGCATCCCGGACATGGCCAAGCTTATTCTGGCCGCGGCCATGGTGCTGGGGCGGCTGGAAACACTGGCGATCATCGCATTGTTCAACCCGGAAATCTGGGAACGATAAGCCGCTGACGCCGATAGCATTTTTGGGGGTGGAAAGTCCGAATGAGCCGCGACATACTGCCCTCAATACAACGGGGGGCCGGTGCGCGGCCGCAAGAACAACAAAAAAGGGGATCGCCATGGCTGCCGACAAGGCCAATCTTCAAGACGCATTTCTTAATCATGTCCGCAAGACCAAGGTGCCGGTAACGATCTTTCTGGTGAACGGCGTCAAATTGCAGGGCGTCATTACCTGGTTTGACAGCTTTTGCGTGCTTCTGCGCCGCGATGGGCAATCGCAGCTTGTATACAAAAGCGCGATTTCAACGATCATGCCCGCCCAGCCGATCAGCCTTTATGAAGGCGAAGAATAGTATTGCTTGAACACGATCGGCCCATCACCCGTGCCTGGGTCTTGCACCCCGATCTAAAGACCGACCATACGCGCCGCGCGGCTGAACCCGCCCTTGAGGAGGCCGTGGCACTTGCCGCTGCATTGCCTGATCTGCAGGTTGTGGGCGCGGATGTCGTACGGCTGCCGAAAATTCACCCCGGCATGTTGTTTGGCAAAGGCAAGATTGCCGAGCTGAAAGAGGCGCTGAAGGCCGCCGAGGTCGAGCTGGTGCTGATTGACGGGCCGGTGACCCCGGTCCAGCAGCGCAATCTGGAAAAGGCGTGGGGCGTCAAACTTCTGGATCGGACGGGTCTGATTCTCGAAATATTCAGCGACCGGGCGCGCACGTCAGAGGGCGTGTTGCAGGTCGAGATGGCCGCATTGTCCTATCAGCGCACCCGTCTTGTGCGCGCCTGGACGCACCTTGAACGGCAGCGGGGCGGGCTTGGCTTTGTCGGCGGCCCGGGCGAGACGCAGATCGAGGCAGACAGGCGCGCCATTGATGAGCAGCTGAACCGCTTGCGCAGGCAATTGGCCAAGGTTGTGAAGACGCGCGAACTGCATCGGGCGTCGCGGGCCAAGGTGCCGTTCCCGGTTGTGGCGCTGGTGGGCTATACAAATGCTGGCAAATCCACTCTGTTCAACCGGCTGACCGGGGCCAAGGTGTTTGCCAAGGACATGCTTTTTGCAACGCTTGATCCGACCATGCGCAAGATCATCCTGCCCGCCGGTGATGAAATTATCATGTCGGATACTGTGGGCTTTATCAGTGACTTGCCGACCGAACTTGTGGCAGCTTTCAGGGCCACATTGGAAGAAGTGCTGGACGCCAACCTGATTGTCCATGTCCGCGATATCAGCCATCCGCAGACCGAGGAACAGGCCCAGGACGTCAATACGATCCTGCAAAGCCTTGGTGTCAGCGAGGACGCACCAGTGATCGAGGTCTGGAACAAGATTGATCTTTTGCCGGATGATACGCGTGCAGCGACGTTGACCCAGGCTGACCGACGCGAGGATCTGTTTGCCATATCCGCGGTCACCGGCGCAGGGCTTGACCCTTTGCTGGCCGCCATCCCGGACAAGCTGAAAGACCCACGTCACGAGACGACATTGCATCTTGGCTTTGCGCAGGGCCGCGCGCGGGCCTGGCTGTTTGATCAGGGTGTTGTCACGGATGAGGAGCAGGATGAGGATGGTTACCAACTGACCGTTTTCTGGACCGGCCTGCAGCAAGAGCGTTTCAGACGCCTGACAACAACGGATGCGACCGGCGCATCGTCATGATTTCACGCTGCGTGACTTGATCCGGGTTTCCAAAGAACGCTTTGACAGCGCCATCTTCAGGATCAACGCATGTCAGTTGGCGGGTCTGAGAACGGAAATGCCCACCGCTGCAGCGCGGGCCAGGTCAGGATCAAGCGACATCGGAATATATTCGCCCCGGCGCCACAGCTCGCCCAGATTGTCGTAGTACCGGCTGAGCGGGTGACCGGATTGGCCCGTGGCCGTGACAAAGACAGAACTGTCTGGGTCGGCAAAGTCATACACACCGCGATAGCCCGCCGCATGCACATTCTGAAACGGTGCCACACCCGTGCCGGCGGTCTTGCCCCGTTGCAGCGTGTGATCCCCACCGCTGGTTGACTGGCGGATATTCACCACCCAGTTCAAGAGCGGCGTATTACCCAGAACCGGGTGATCATGGGTGGCCTGATGCGCATCACCCCAGCGGACAGCCTCGATCGCCTCACCGTGGTTCTCGGCAATCCAGATCAGCGCCTCGTCCAGCGCCTGACGGGCGATATCGGTGCAGGTCTCAACCGGGGCGGATTGGATGATGTCACACCAAACACTGGCCCCATCAATGTCGCGAAAGACCCGTTCGATAAAGACAGGGTCCGCATGGGTGAATTCCGGCGCAAGTGGCCCAAGCTCGTCCCGGATCAGGCGTTTCTGGAACTCGCGGACCCAGGCGGCATAGATCAGCGGCTCGGGCAGATGTTCGTTCATCTCGCCATTCCAGGCCGATAGCAGATCAAGGGCGATTTGCCTGCGCCGTTCGGGGGTGCCATCGGGGGCCGGGTCGCCCGTGTACCACAGGTCAGCACCCATCAGCGTCAGCAGAGTGCGCGCCGCAAAGCTGACCGTATCAAGTTGCGCCTCGATAAAACTGTCGCGGGTATGCACATTGCGGGCCTGCATCAACCGCCGCCAGCGGTTGATCCGCTGCGTATCGCCCCAGTGGTGGGACACATGCAGCGGAAAGGGGCGATCAATGGTCTTGTTGTTCGTGTTGCCGATGATCCCGCCATCAGGATCCACAAATTCAGGATTGTCACTATAGGGGAAGCGGCCCTGCCACCGGTTTTCGGGCAAGTAGCCATAGGATGGCAGACGCCCCTGGCTTTGATGGTTTTCATCGCGTGCGGGCAGGGCACCAACGGTTTTCATGGCGATGCGGTTGCGGTCGGCCACGGTCAGGTTCTGGGCCGGCGCGATGTAATCCTCGCCTGCCGCGATGGCCTCGCGGACTGTCCGGGCGCGCATGATCGCCATTGCCGATGACATCGACGGGTCACGGTCCGACAGCGCGCTCCATGCAATGGATGTGACATGGCCGGGCGGGGTGATAGTGCCTAGGTTAAACTGATTGGCTGGCATGACCGGGCCATTCGCCGTCCAGCGCAGCCGCAATGTCACCGCCGGAGCGTCCCTGACGGTGATGATACTGTCGCGGGTCCGGAATGGGACCCAGCCCGTCACATCCCGATACTCGTTCGGATTGGCGGGGTTCACCTCTTCAATCAGGATGTCCTGATCATCGACATAGGCGGTTGTGACGCCCCAGCCCAGATCGGCGCTGCGGCCGCTCAGGACAATCGGCATGCCCGGAATTGTGCCGCCAATGACGCCACCGGTCGAAAGTTCCAGCCGGGCCAGATACCAGATCGACGGTGCGGTCAGTTCAAGATGCGGGTCGTTGGCCAGCAACGTCGCCCCGGTGGCAGATCGGGCGGCATTTGCGGCCCAGGCATTTGAGGCACCAGCCAGCGGGCCGCGTTTCACCGGGGATATGGACTGAAACGCCATGTGCGTATTTGGCGTGAAATCAGGCACGCCGGGGATCAGTTCGGCATATTCCGGCAGGGCCGCCACGCCGTCAGTGGGATCGTCGGGCATGATGTCCCGCAGCCGTTCATTTTCGATCAGCAGCGACGTCCGTGCGCGCAAAACCTCGTTATCCAGATGCGAGGTCAGTTGCAGGGCCATCAGCTTGAGAATGGCAATGGAATCGGCCGGCTCCCAGCGGGCAATGGCGTGATTGAACAACCACATTTCCGGCGCACCGCGTCCCAGCGCGCCCTCGTTCACCTCGGCCAGCCAGGCGTTCACGCCAGCCGAATAGGCCCGCAAGGCGGCCTTGGTCTGGTCGTCCTGCGCGTTGAAGGATGAAACCGCCAGTGTGTAAATATCAAAGCGGCGCAGGACCTCGTCAATGGGTACGGTACGGGTGCCAAACAGCTCTGACAGGCGGCCTTGGGCTGTCCGGCGCAGCATCGTCATCTGCCATAGCCGGTCCTGCGCATGGGCATAGCCCAGGCCGAAATACACATCCGCGTCGTTTTGCCCAAAGATATGCGGGACATTGGCATTGTCGCGCACAATCTCGACCGGCGCCGAGATGCCGGACACCTCGTTTTCCGCGCTGTAGTCAGGCAGCGATCTGGACGCAAAGTAATAAGCCAGAACCACCGCCGCCACGGTCAGAAATATCAGGGCAGAGGCAAGCCGAACCAGCCAGCGAAAGATCAGCGCCATATCGTCTCCGGGTGCGTTTTATCGCGACAGGCTTACACCGCATATAGCGTTGTTTCCACCACCCAAATCACCCGATCTGACGCTGCAATGTCCGGATCGCCGAGTAGAGATCATCCCGGTCGGAATAAAGCCCCTCGATATAGCGGCTTCCGCCCTTGGCATCGTAGCCGTTACGCCCGTGCAGGGCCCGCCGATTGTCAAAGCCAAGAAGGTCGCCGCGCCGGTACACAATTTTCATCAGGTAGCGATCATGCTGCGCCCGGGCGGCGAAGGCCCGATAGGCGCGGTAGGCCCGGTCCTGTTCTTCTATCGGGCCGACAAAGGGGCTGCGCAGCCAGGTGTTGTAGCGCACACTTGTGATCTGGTCATCGGCATCCAGTTCGACAACAGGGCCGCTTGCCTTGTAGCTATTGGTCTTGGCGCGGTTATTGTAGGTCCAGGGTATTTCGCACAGCGCCCTGAAATGCGCGGGTTCTTCGCGGCGCATGTCCTTGGCCACGCGGTAGGCATCCACATACAGGCCTTCGCCGCCGGTTGTGGTGTTGGTCCGACAGTAAAGAAATTGCAGGCCGGGTGGGCATTCGCGGGTGGGCAGATCAATATGCTGGGGCAGGCTGTTGGCGGTATAGGCGTTGCTGTCGGGGTCATCCTTGATTTCCAGCGTATAGGTCGGCCCGAAATTCGTTCCGCGAATGGTGCCGATCCGTTGGGCGATCTCGACCAGCAGGCCATCCTGATCCGGCAGGTTTTCCAACCGGGCCACGCCATAGTCACGCAAGGCACAGAGCCAGGCCAGCATCACCTTTGGATCATCCAGCGCCGCGGGGCCGTGAAAGGTGGGTGGGCCGGGCTGTTCCTCGGCTGTCCAGAGAATGGGTTTTGGGGTCTCCGGCATCTCGCCGAAATAGGCGTGGCCACGCAGCCAGCCGGGGTGAAAGGTACTGGTGGTGTCGCCATGCGACCAGCGTACGCATATCGCGCCATTGGGCAGGATTTTGGCGGCCGCCACCTGCAGATCAGGTGCAAAATCAACCGGGTTCAGGACCGTCTCGCGCGAGAGCGGGTGCAGCACCCGCGGCGACGGATCATTCTCGGCCAGCAAAAGCGGGTGGTGCAGGCTGACCTGATCATCGGACCATGTGATGCGCAGCGCGCCACGTTCCGGCGCGACAGATACGGCATCATGCGTCACCGGCCAGGTGTCAAAATCCGGCGTGATTGGCAGTTCGGCTGCGTCTTTCATGGCTGTCTCCTTCCATAGGCAGAACCATAAAGGCGCGATTGGCCAAACCGGGCAAGGAAAATCAACGCTCGGGGATCAACCCTCGTGGGCTAAAGCGCAGCACTAGCAGCAGGATCAACCCCATCGTCAAGAGGCGCATATGGGCTGCCCCGTCAATCAAGGTCTCGCGCAGGCTGCTGGTTTCGGGCAACAGCCCTGCCAAACCACCCATCAGGGCAAGGCCCAGCGGTTCGACCATCACCCATAGCCACCAGATCAGCAATCCGCCCAAGACCGCCCCAAAGTTATTGCCGGACCCGCCCACGATCACCATGACCCAGACAAGGAACGTAAAGCGGAGCGGCTGGTAAGAGCCGGGGGTCAATTGCCCGTCAAGGGTGGTCATCATGGCACCTGAAATGCCGCAAATGGCCGACCCCAGAATGAAAATCTGCAGATGCCGGGCGGTGACATCCTTGCCCATTGCCTCGGCTGCGGTTTCATTGTCCCGGATCGCCCGCATCATGCGGCCCCAGGGACTGTTCAGCGCCTTTTGCGCAAGCACCAGCAGGATCACCAGAACAATGGTGAACAGGACCGCATAAGCAAATTTCGTATAAAGGGTCGAGGCAGTGACCGGGTCCAGGCCAAACTCTGCCGCGCGGGTGACAAAGTCGGGATCGGCCTGCAGATCAACCTCAAGCGGGACAGGGCGCGGTATCCCGATGACGTTCTTGACGCCACGGGCCAGCCAATCCTCGTTCTTGAGGATTGCGATGATGATCTCTGCAATCCCAAGCGTGGCGATGGCCAGATAGTCGGACCGCAGGCCCAAAGCCGTCTTGCCGATAATCCAGGCTGCACCAGCGGCCAGCAAACCGCCCACGGGCCAGGCAATAATGACCGGCAACCCCAATCCGCCCAGATTGCCGGTGGCTGCGGGGTTCACTGCCTCGACCGCAATAACGCCCGGGTCAAACACACCGCGATACGCGATAAACCCGATGACCAAGACGCCCAATGTCATGAAAACCCGCATGCGGCCTTCGAACCGGCGTTGTGCGAAGATCGCAGCGGCGATGGTGGCGGCACCCGCAATCAGCCCCAGGATGATTTGCACGCCGCCTGCGGCCCACGCCTCGCCCACGGGGGGCATCGCGATCAGGACTGTGGCCAAGCCGCCAAGTGCCACAAAGCCCATGACCCCGATATTGAACAGGCCCGCAAATCCCCATTGCAGGTTCACACCCAGCGCCATGATCGCCGAGATCAGACCCATGTTCACGATCAACAGGGCAGAGTTCCAGCCCTGCACCAGACCGGTCCCCAGGATCAGCAGCCCAACGCCGCAAAATAATGCTGTATTCTTCAGTGTCGGGTTCATACCGATTGCCCCTTGAACAGCCCCGTCGGCTTGAAAAGCAACACAATGATCAGGATCGCAAAGCTGACCGCAAATTTGTAATCCGTGGATAGCAGCTGGACCAGTCCGTCAGGCTCCAGACTGTCGGGCATCAGATAGACCAGCACCTTTTTCCACGCGTAGGTGATTGTCACCTCGCTGAAGGCGATGACAAATCCGCCCGCGATCGCGCCAATCGGGTTCCCCAGCCCACCCACAATGGCCGCCGCAAAGATCGGCAGCAGCAGCTGGAAATAGGTGAATGCCTTGAACGACTTGTCCAGCCCGTAAAGGACACCTGCCGTGGTGGCCAATGCGGCCACAATCATCCACGTGACCTTGACCACCCAGTCCGGATTGATGCCCGACAGCAGCGCAAGATCTTCGTTATCCGAAAAGGCGCGCATGGACTTGCCTGTTCGGGTCTTGTTGAGGAACCAGAACAGGATCGCCACGACGACAACCGCGACCACGACGGTCAATGCCTGCGTCGTTTTGATCGCCAGCCCCTCGCGCAGGCCGGTCATGTCCCTGAATTCCCGGGCGGTAACGATAAAGCGCTCTCCATCCGCAAAACGGATATCATCGACCCCGATAATGAAGCGCACAACGCCGTTCATGACGAACATCACGCCCATGGACACAATGACAAGGATCACCGGCTTTGCCCTTTGATCGCGGTAGAACTTGTAGATCAGCCAATCAATCGCGAGGACCAGCAGGATGGTCATGCCGATCCCAAAGGGCAGGGCCAGCAGGGCGGTCGGCAGGGGGCCAAAGGTGATCCCTAGTGCCAGCAGCATATTGGTGCCGATGATCGTCATGGCGGTGCCAAAGGCCATCGTGTCGCCATGGGCAAAGTTCGAAAAGCGCAGGATGCCGTAGATCAGCGTGACACCCAGCGCTCCGATGGCGAGCTGCGCGCCATAGGCGAGCCCTGGGACGATGACGAAATTGGCGAGGGCTACGATGGCATTGAGAAAATCCATTAGTATGAACCATCTACTGAGATACAATGATATTCCAGCACCTGAAGGTCTGCCGCTTCAAGGCCTGTGGTATCGCGAAAATTTTGCCCGAACCGATCGTAAAGCGTGAGCAGCTCACCGTCTTGAGAACGGTAGCCAGTCAAGATTGGAAGGCTGATGTCGCGGCTAATGGAAAGGCGATCCAAGGTTACGGTTTGGCCTTCTAGATCTGAGCCTACGAACGCGTCACCAACGCTATGATTGAATACCGTCCCTTTTGGAACGCGTCTAACTTCGTCGCTGGACTTGACGATCACGTCAGCCAATAACTCACACTCATAATGAGAAGTGGCTACTGCCGCCGAAGCAGTGGGTAAGCAGAAGGCCAACAGACCAATTCTTGTAAAAATTCTCATCCGCCCAAGAAACTCCGCGTGACTTTATTATCTATCAAAAGTTCTTTACCTGGCCCGGTACGCACATTGCGGCCCTGAACGAGAACATAGGTTTTGTATGCAATATCAAGTTCTTGGCGTGCGTCACGTTCGATCATCAGATCATGCCCTTGTTATTCACTCGTCGTCCAACTTTCATTGACGCACCTCGCAATGCCCGGTAAGGCGTGTGTCCCTGCGTGTGTCGGTGTAAGTCGCACTACCATCCGGTTGCATCACAAAAATCACGTCAGAACCGGACCATCCTTCCGCCCAGAAACCACGTGTCTTGCCGATCAAAAAGGGTTCTGCGGGAAACTGCGCATCACCCATGCTGACCATGGTCACCTTGCGGCGGGGCGGCTCGTCAGGGCTGGCAGGGGCTACGAACTGGTTGCGATCAATTGCAAAGGCAAGCGCTATCCCGTCCATGTCACAGGCAATGTTCTCGGCCCAGCAAGGGCCTGCGAAGACGGCACATATGGCTGTCTGCACCTTCATCCGCCCAAGAAACTCCGCCTGACTTCATCATCTGCCAGCAACTCTTTGCCAGTGCCGGTATGCGCATTGCGGCCCTGTACCAAAACATAGGCTTTATCCGCAATTTCAAGCGCTTGGCGCGCGTTTTGTTCCACCATCAGGATCGGGATACCGGTGCGGGCAACCTCGATGATGCGGTCGAAAAGTTCGTCCATGACGATAGGTGACACCCCGGCGGTCGGTTCATCCAGCATCAAGACCTTGGGCTGGGTCATCAGCGCGCGGCCAACGGCCACTTGCTGGCGTTGCCCGCCCGAAAGTTCGCCCGCGGCCTGTGCGCGTTTTTCCTTGAGGATCGGAAACAGGTCATAGACCTGCGCCATGGTGTCGCTGAAATCATCACGCCGGATAAATGCGCCCATCTCAAGGTTTTCCTCGACCGTCATCGAGGTAAAGATATTCGAGGTTTGCGGGACAAACCCCATCCCCTTGACCACACGCTGCTGCGGGGTCAGCTGGGTGATATCCTCGCCATCCAGCCGAACGGCGCCCTGATTGACATTCAGCATGCCAAACACAGCCTTCATCGCCGTCGATTTGCCCGCCCCATTGGGGCCAACAATCACGGCGATCTCGCCCCGTTCGGCGGCAATCGTACAACTGTGCAGGATATCGGGGCCCTTGCCATAGCCGCCGGTCATGGCGTCACCGATCAGAAACGGTTCACTCACTGATTAACATACTCTTCGAGGAAGGGCAGGTAGGTCGTCAGCGTGTTGCGCATAAGCGCCTGTTCAGACGCATCCGCGTGGTTCTGATAAATATAGTAGAATGTCCCGGCCGAGCCGATAATCGCCCCTAGCAGAATGGTAAGCAGGAATTTCATGTCTTCGTACCTTCTTTGGTGTTTTGATCATTTCACCCATTATCACTGATCCATCCGCAATTGCGACAGGAACGCCTCATGCAGTGATCTGTGACGGTCAGAGAATTTGGTCCCAATGGCAAATGTCATCAGCTGCATTGTCCGGTTGGGTGACGAAAAAATGCCATTCGCGTAGACGACATTCAGCCCGTCAATCTCAAATGTGTAGGCGATTGTCTCGATTGGTTGCCCGTCGACTTCGGACGGGTAGACATCAAGAACCGGAATATCCTCGACGCGCAGGCCCACAATGCCGGCGGCATTTTCGACCACTACCTTGCGCATAAATTCGGCCGTCATGCCATCGTCGCTGCCTAGTTCCTCGGAGATGACCTGCGCATAGTGCCTGTCATCGTAACGATAGGCCGCCGCCACATCGGGATTGGGAATTGTTGTCCGGGACCACCCATCGTTTTTGCCACAAAACCGCAGGAACCCGGTGATATCCTCGCAACCGCCCTCGGTCGGGCGCGCATAGCGCCATGTCCCATCATCTAATATCTGGATCGCGCGCCCGTCGACAACGGAACGGCCAATCACCTCTTGCGCGGTGACCCCGGTTGCCAGCGCGATGCTGAGGCCTGTGACACAAGCCCGGATCATGATACCATTTCCTTGTTCTTAAGGCCGGTGCCAAGATAGGCCTCAATCACCTGTTCATTGGCCTTGATTTCGGCCAGTGTTCCTTCGGCCAGAACGTGGCCCTCGGCCATGCAGATCACCGGGTCGCAAAGGCGGCCGATGAAATCCATATCGTGTTCAATAACCACAAACGTGTAGTTGCGTTCCTGGTTGAGGCGGATGATCGCATCGCCAATCGTATTCAGCAGGGTCCGGTTGACCCCTGCGCCCACCTCATCAAGAAACACGATCCGGGCATCAACCATCATGGTGCGGCCCAGTTCCAGCAGTTTCTTCTGCCCGCCGGACAGGTTGCCGGCTTTTTCGTCCTTCAGGTGATCAATTGTCAGGAACTCGATGACCTCATCGGCTTTGGCCTGCAGCGCGCGTTCTTCATCCGCGATGCGCCGGCGTCCAAACCAGGTGTTCCACAAACGCTCACCCGACTGGTCGCCCGGAACCATCATCAGGTTTTCACGTACCGTCATCGAGGAAAATTCATGCGCGATCTGGAATGTGCGCAGCAATCCCTTGTGAAAAAGATCATGCGGGGGCAGACCGGTAATGTCTTCGCCCGCCATCGTGACCTTGCCGGATGTAGGTTTAAGAACGCCCGCTATAACGTTGAAAAGTGTTGTTTTTCCGGCCCCATTCGGGCCAATCAACCCGGTAATGCTGCCCGGTTCGATACGCAGCGATGCGTTGTCGACGGCGCGAAACCCGCCAAAGGTCTTCACCAGGTTTTCAACAACGATCATGATCTGCCCTTTATAGAAAAGCAGCGCATCGGGTGATGCGCTGCCTTCACTGATGTTGACCGCTTAGCGGTAACCGATTGTCGAATAGACGCCATCGGCGAATTCGATTTCCTGATAGTTCCCGGCACTTTCACCCGGTCCGATCAGCTCCACCGCGGAGGCGCCGACATAGTCGATATCTTCGCCATTCGCCAACAATTCCAGACCTTTGGCCAGCTCACCGGGGAAGATTTCCGTACCCGGCGCGTTGGCGACATCAAAGACATGATCCTTGAGGTCGGCAGAGGCAGAGGATTTTGCCGCCTGCATGGCCAGCATAATCAGCGCGGCTGCATCATAGCTTTCGGGGCTGAAAGCACCAGTGCCGTCAAATCCTGCAGCCTCGGCCATTTCCACGAATTTTGCAGCACCCGGGCTGTCGGTTCCCGGATAGGCACCGAAGGATCCGTTCAGCTCTGCGCCGAAATTCTCGTTCAGCTTGGTGCCGACCATGCCATCTGGCACGTAGAATGTGTCAAACGCGCCGGTATCCAATGCAGACCGAATGACGCCGGAACCGCCCTGATCGACATAGCCCGCAACCACCAGCACTTCACCGCCCGCAGAGGCCAGCGCGCCGACTTCTGCTGAATAGTCAGCCTTGCCGTCTTCATGTGCAGCAGAAATGGTGACGGTGCCGCCAGCGTCTTCGAATGCCGCCTGGAACGCATCGGCCAGACCTTTGCCATAGTCGTTATTGGTGTAGGTCAGGGCAACTTCGCTGAAACCGCGATCTTGCAGGATGTTGGTGATGATCACGCCCTGACGGGCGTCTGATGGGGCGGTGCGGAAAAACAGGCCGTCATCCTCGGCTGTCGACAGACCGGGCGAGGTTGCGGAAGGCGAAATCATCACAACGCCATTTGCACGCGCCACGTTCGCCAGAATCGCACCCGTCACGCCGGAACAGTCGGCCCCCATGATCGCATTCACGCCATCGGACGTGACAAGGCGTTCGGCGGCGGCGGTTGCAGCGCCGGCATCAATACATGTGCTGTCGCCGCGTACGGATGTTACCTTGGCGCCGCCCAAAAGCGCACCTGATTCAGTGACTTCGGCCATCGCAAGCTCTGCACCGGATCCCATGGCGGGGGTGATCGATTCCAATGGGCCGGTGAAGCCCAGAATCACGCCAATCTTGATTTCTTCTGCATGCCCATCCGCATATGCGCCGCCTGCAATCATTGCCATGGCGGTTGTCGCCATCATCAATTTTTTCATTTGTTGTCTCCCTAGTGGATATCAGTACCCTGTCGCGCAGATTATCAGCCTGTTTCCAAAAGGAAAGGCGCAAGAAAAGGCAGGCTTACTTTCGGCAAGTGGTGCCTAGATTGACAGCCGCGCCGCGTGGCTGCCCCGTTCGCGGTAAGGGGTGGTGTCGTAATGCGACCGGTAGCATTTGGAGAAATGCGAGGGCGAGGCAAAGCCGCATGCAAGGGCCACATTGATCACCGTCATATCGGTTTGCATCAGCAGATTGCGGGCCTTTTGCAGCCGCAGTTCCATGTAATACCGCTTGGGGCTTCTGGACAGATACCGCCGGAACAGCCGTTCCAGCTGCCGGGTGGACATCTCGACATCCCGGGCGAGAATGGCCGGGCTGATCGGGTCCTCGATATTCTGTTCCATCATCTGGATGACCCGGCTTAATTTTGGATGCCGCACCCCGATGCGGGTTGGAATTGACAGCCGCTGGGTGTCCTGATCGGTGCGGATCGAGGAATAGATCAGGATGTCGGCCACGGCATTCGCCAGATCCTCACCATGATCATCGGCGATCAGTTTCAGCATCAGGTCAATTGATGCGGTGCCACCTGCGGTGGTGATCCGGTTTCCATCGACCACAAAGACCGACTTGGTCAATTCTACATCCTCGAATTCTTCGGCAAAACTGTCCTGATTTTCCCAGTGGATCGTCGCACGCCGCCCATCCAAAAGCCCCGCCTTGGCCATGCTGTAGCCTGCGGTACACAGGCCTGCGATGGTCACACCGCGCCGGGCCTCGCGCCGCAGCCAGTTCAGGCATTTTTTTGTCGTGGCCTGCTGCACATCCACACCGCCACACAGCATGATCGTGTCGTCGCGGTTCAACTCGCCCAGATCACCTTGAAGCCGAAAGGCGCAGCCATTCGAACAGGTCGCATCCTCGCCGCCTTCACCAATGATGGTCCAGCTGTAGAGTTCCTTGCCCGCCGTGCGATTGGCGATCCGCAGGCTTTCAACTGCGCTGGCAAAGCACAGCATGGTAAAATCCTGCATCAGCGTGAAGACAAATCGGCGGGGCTTGCCGCTGTGGTCGACATCGACAATTTGAGGTTCGGTTGACATGGTCTTGGCGTCCCGGCCGGAATTAACTGCGAGACCTCAGCAGGTTTGCCTGACACGATCAAGAGGGAATGTAGCAAAACCTGATCCATAGAGAGCGTGTGGTTGATGCAATTTGCCATTGGCCCGCCCGCAGACCCGCGTTATACGCAACAAATGTTAGCGGCAACGGCGCTATCACACAGGAAATGGAGCAACAAAATGACCGACTGGCAAAAATCTGACTGGCGCAAAAAGCCCCGGGTTCAGATGCCTGAGTATACCGACGCTGATGCGCTGAAATCTGTCGAAGCTCGCCTTGCCAGCTATCCTCCCTTGGTTTTTGCAGGCGAGGCCCGCAATCTGCGCGCTGAACTGGCCGCTGTCAGCCGGGGCGAGGCGTTCTTGCTGCAAGGCGGTGACTGCGCGGAAAGCTTTGCCGAATTCGCGGCGGACAGCATTCGCGACACGTTCAAGGTGATGTTGCAGATGGCGATGGTGCTGACCTATGGCGCCAAGGTGCCGGTGGTCAAAGTGGGCCGTATGGCCGGGCAGATGGCCAAACCACGCTCGGCCCCGACAGAGACGGTCAATGGTGTCGAACTGCCCAGCTATCGCGGCGATATCATCAATGGGTTCGAGTTCACGGAAAGCAGCCGCGTCCCGGACCCGGAACGCATGTTGCAGGCCTACCTGCAGGCCGCGGCCACGCTGAACCTGCTGCGTGCCTTTTCAACGGGTGGCTATGCCAACGTGCATGACGTGCATAAATGGACGCTCGGCTTCACCGATATGAACGAGGTGACCAAATATAGCGACATGGCCGCCCGGATCAGTGATACGCTTGATTTCATGGCGGCGGCTGGCCTGGATACGGACCGCAATCACGAATTGCAGACGGTGGATTTCTTTACCAGCCACGAAGCGTTGCTGCTGGAATATGAAGAGGCGCTGTGCCGGATGGATTCGACCTCGGGCAAGTGGCTTGCGGGGTCCGGTCACATGATCTGGATCGGCGACCGGACACGGCAGCCGGACGGGGCGCATGTGGAATTCTGCAAAGGGGTGATGAATCCGATTGGCCTGAAATGCGGTCCCAGCATGACCTCAGGTCATCTGAAATCGCTGATGGCATCGCTGAACCCGGACAATGAGGCCGGTCGTCTGACCCTGATTGCCCGTTTTGGTGCAGGGTCGGTGGGCGAACATCTGCCCCGGCTGATCAAGGCGGTCGAGGAAGAGGGCGCCAATGTGGTTTGGACCTGTGACGCGATGCATGGCAACACGATCAAGTCATCCACCGGCTACAAGACCCGGCCCTTTGAAAGCGTTCTGCGCGAGGTCAAGGAATTCTTTGCCGTGCATAACGCCGAAGGAACGATCCCCGGCGGCGTGCATTTCGAGATGACCGGCAAGGACGTGACGGAATGCACCGGTGGTGTGCGTGCCGTGACGGACGAGGATCTGTCAGATCGTTATCACACCGCATGTGATCCGCGCCTGAACGCCTCGCAATCGCTGGAACTTGCGTTCCTTGTGGCAGAAGAGCTTTCGGCCCGCCGCGATACGATCCAACAGGCCAAGGCGGGGTAGGGCGCAACCCTACCCGTTATTGACAACCAGTTTGAGGGCCGGACGCTGTGTGTTCGGCCCTTGTTGTTGGGTCGGCTGCACAAGCGGCTGGACACTGGCCAACTGGATACCCAGGGATTCGTGCCGGATCCGCGCACCGGATGTGATTTCAAAACGACGTGGCCGTGTGCCGGTGTTTCCTTCGGTCACAAGCGCGCCCAGAATGCGGCTGGTCTCGCCTTTTTCGTCGCGCAGCGGCAGCAACAGCATCGTGCCGGTCAGATGCGGCCGGACAAGCGAGCCGGGCGAGTTGAGCGGCAGGCACATGATCGCGGGTTCGGAAAAGGCAGCTTCGATCAGCCGGGCGATCTCATCGCGGGCTTCGGGTGCGAAAAACGTGCTGAGCGGCATCCCGCGCGCATCCATCTTGAGGATCTCGTGCAGGTGCTGACCTGCGACCCGCATCCGGGCAATACCGGGGGCCACCCGCTGCAGGATAAAGGCGTGCGGCAGAACGCTGTCGATCTGGCTGGGCTCGATATCATTGCGTGACGGAATGCGTTGGGCGTGGCGCAAAGCCTGCCAGTACCTCTCGAGGCTTTCGAGCGTTTCGTTTCCGGCTCCGGGCAGATCGGCCCTGCGGCGCTGCGGGTGATTTTCAACGATTTTCATAGTGACCTCTGCTTTCGCTGTCGTTGCGCCGGACCGGAGCAAAACCAATTTAATGTTAAAGAGGTTTTAACAAACATTACCGCTTTATTCACTTAACAAAGTGTTAACGGGTTAACGCCAAAGGGGCTTGCGCTTGCCACGCGCCGCGCTTTCCCCTTAGGTGTCGCAAATACCCCACATAAGGCCCACGCAATGATCCAATCCATGACCGCATTCACCAGCCGCACCGGAACGCAGGACGACGTGACCTGGGCGTGGGATATGCGCAGCGTGAATGCCCGGGGGTTTGATCTGCGCCTGCGGCTGCCCGACGGGATCGAGGGGCTGGAAGCTGCGCTGCGATCCGCCCTTAAGGCCGCACTGGCCCGGGGGAATGTGACAGTGAATTTGCGCGTCACCAAGGATGAGGGTGCGCAGGCCCTCAGCCTTGATCAAACCCAGCTTGATGCGGTGCTGCAGGCGCTGGATGCCGTCCAAAACCGCGCCTTTGAAATTGGCGTCACGCTGGCGCAGCCCACGGCTGCGGATGTTCTGGCGCATCGGGGGGTCATGGTTGCGGGCAAGCCGGATGATGATGGCGCAGCCCTTGCTGCAGCCATGATCGGGGATGTGCCGCATCTGGTGGCGGATCTGATCAGGATGCGTCAGGAAGAGGGCGCGGCCCTGCATGATGTCATCACCGCACAGGTGGATCAGATCGCCAACCTGACCCAGCAGGCGGCAGCGGCCGCCGCCGCCCGTCTGCCCCAGATCAAGGAAAACCTGACAGCGGCGTTGCGGCGCGTTGTGGATGATGTGGCCGAGGTGGAAGAAGCCCGCGTTGCACAGGAACTTGCGTTATTGGCCGCCAAGGCGGATGTGACCGAGGAAATCGACCGCCTGCAGACCCATGTCAAAGCGGCCTACGCGCTATTGGCGCAGGATGCGCCGGCAGGGCGCAAGCTGGACTTCCTTGCCCAGGAATTCAACCGCGAGGCCAATACGCTGTGTTCAAAGGCGCAGTCACCGGCGCTGACGGCGATCGGGCTTGACCTTAAGGCCGTGATCGACCAGATGCGCGAGCAAATCCAGAACGTGGAGTAATCAGATGGACAGACGGGGCCTGTTGATCATTTTGTCATCCCCATCAGGTGCGGGGAAGTCCACGCTGGCTGGCCGATTGCGCGCGTGGGATAACAGCCTGCAATTCTCGGTCTCGGCGACAACACGCGCCCCGCGCGCGGGCGAGGTCGCGGGCAAGGATTATGTCTTTGTGGATGTGCCGGAGTTTCAAAAGCAGGTGGCGGATGGCGAAATGCTGGAACATGCCAAGGTGTTCGAGAATTACTACGGGTCGCCCGAAACCCCGGTGCGCGCGGCGATCAATACCGGCCGCGATGTGTTGTTCGACATTGACTGGCAAGGCGCGCAGCAAATCAGCAACTCGGCCCTGCAGGAACATGTTCTGTCGATCTTCATTCTGCCCCCGTCCATCGCCGAACTGCACCGCAGGCTTGTCAGCCGTGGGCAGGATGCCCCGGACGTTATCGAAAGGCGGATGCAGAAAAGCTGGGACGAAATCAGTCATTGGGATGGCTACAATTACGTGCTGATCAATGATGATCTGGACGAAACCGAAGAGCGGTTGAAGACCATCATCAGCGCCGAACGCCTGCGCAGATCACAACAACCCGCCCTGGTCGGTCACGTGCGGGCATTGCAGACCGAGTTCGGGGAAATGGCATGAGCCTGTTTGCCCTCGGTCCGGATCAGCCCGTCGTCGATGCCCAGGCCTGGGTCGCGCCCGGTTGCTACATTATTGGTAAGGTGACGCTAGGGGCCGGGGCCTCTGTCTGGTTTGGCTCTACGCTGCGTGGCGATAACGAGATGATTACGATAGGGGCGGGCAGTAACGTGCAGGAGAATTGCGTGTTGCACACCGATATGGGCTATAAGCTGACCATTGGGGAGGGGTGCACCATTGGGCACAAGGCCATGCTGCATGGCTGCACCATCGGCGAAAACAGCCTGATTGGTATGGGGGCGACGGTGCTGAACGGGGCCCGGATCGGGGCGAATTGCCTGATCGGGGCGGGTGCGCTGATCACCGAAGGCAAGAAAATCCCTGACGGCTCGCTGGTGATGGGCGCGCCGGGGCGGGTGATCCGGGAACTCGACGACAAGGCAATCGACGGATTGCGGCTATCTGCGCTGCATTACCAAAAGAATGCAGCGCGGTTCCGGGAAAATCTAAGGCCGGTCTAACTACTCGCCCGCCATGCGGGGCATCAGCAGCAGGTCGAAATCAAGCTGCGGCGCCAGTGATTTGACCTCGCGTCGGATCAGTTCGGCATCGGGCAGATCGTCTGCAATGGCCCGATACCGGCCACTGAACCGCAATTCGATCAGTTTCATCGCCACGTCAACGGCATCAAAATCATCCGCAACAAGCGGTGACAGCACCATATCAGGCGCATTGTCATTCATCACGGCCTCATCAAGGTCGCTTACCGCGACAAAGTCAAAGCCATCAAGTGGTGGAACAACACGTCCCTGTGCCTTCCATCTTTCAAGATCGCCGATCACGAGCGTTTTGCTTTGCAACTCGTGCAATTCTTCTGCAAATTCGATCTGCCGGTTCTGTCCCGTTTGACCTGCCATTTATGTTACCATCTCATTCGCTAGGTTGTTTGGTCATTCCTGAAATCAACGCGGGGTAGGTCAGGAATGTTCCGACCCGGAAAAAAGAATTGCTGCGAAAATTCCACTATTTTGGCAAAAAAATGTACTAAGTCGCGGGAAAGGGGCGGATTTTTCACCTGTCGAAATAATTTGCGGATCTGGATGGATTGTCACCCTTTACAAAAGTTGGATATTCCGGCCACCGCGCCACGACCCCGCATTTGACATGAGTAAGCAGAATGGCCTCTGACCATATCCCGGAGATTATCGACGCGCTTCCGGCGCCCACCATAGTGATCAATGCAGATCAGCGTGTGCATGCAACCAACCCACCTGCTGACGCGCTGTTGGGGGCAGGTCTTGTGGGGAAACACTATATCGCTGCCCTGCGTCAGCCTGCCTTGCTGGATGCGATCGGCACTGTGAGCGGCGGGGTCGGACCTGTGCAGACGCGCTATGCAACGCGGGACGGCACCAAGGACACGACCTACAGTGTCATGGTTGCTGCGGCCGGGCCGTACACGATCTTGTCCTTTGTGGATCAGACGGCCTCCGAGGATGCCAACAAGATGCGCCGGGATTTTGTCGCCAATGTCAGCCATGAATTGCGCACGCCGCTGACCGCCTTGCTGGGATTTATCCAGACCTTGGGCGGGGCGGCACGCAACGACCCTGATGCGCGCGAGCGTTTCCTCGGCATCATGGCGCGCGAGGCCAACCGCATGACACGGCTTGTCGACGATCTGCTGTCACTGAGCAGGGTAGAGGAAGATGAACGTATCCGCCCGAAAACATCTGTCGAAATGGGGCGTCTTTTATCGTCTGTCATCAAAGGGTTGGAGCCGCAGATCACCGATGCGGGCGTCACGGTCGAACTGGATGTGCAAACCCCTGTTGAGACCGTGCCCGGCGATGCCGGTCAGCTGATACAGGTGTTCACCAATCTTGTCGAAAACAGCATCAAATATGGCGGGCAGGGCAGCACGGTGCGGGTCACGCAAGAGCCGCGGACCCATCACGCGCGCCTGCGTGCGGATGGCGTGCTGATCAAGGTCAGCGATGATGGTGAAGGGATCGCATCGCACCATCTGGCCCGGCTGACTGAAAGGTTTTACAGGGTCGACAATCACAGATCGCGCGAGGTGGGCGGGACCGGCCTTGGCCTTGCCATCGTCAAACATATCATCAACCGTCATCGGGGGCGTTTGATCATTGAAAGTGAGCTGGGCAAGGGGACGGATATCAGTGTGATCCTGCCCTCTGATCCGCTGTCATAAAACTTTTACACAACTGTCACAAAAGGGTTTTGTCCACTTCGTAGGAGGGCGCCAACGGTCACGCGGCTCGCGCGTGATCGCATGTTGACTGACAGGAGATTATTGATGTCGATCATGAAACTGACTGCGACAACCGCAGCAATCGCGCTGATGACAACTGCCGCTGCCGCCCGTGACAATGTGCAGGTTGCCGGCTCTTCCACGGTGCTGCCCTATGCGGCCATCGTCGCCGAGATTTTTGGCGAAAACTTTGACTTTCCAACACCCGTGATCGAATCTGGCGGATCATCTGCCGGGTTGAAGCGTTTCTGCGAAGGCGTTGGTGAAAACACCATCGACATCGCAAATGCATCGCGCGCGATCAAATCATCCGAAGTGGCGGCCTGCGCCGAAGCTGGCGTGACTGACATCATCGAAGTCCGTATCGGTTATGACGGCATCGTCTTCGCCTCTGACATCAACGGGAACGGCTTCGCGTTCACACCCGAAGACTGGTACAAGGCGCTGGCCAACGAGCATTTCATTGATGGTGAACTGGCCGCAAACACATTTACATCCTGGAACGAAGTCAATCCGGACTTCCCCGATCAGCCGATCCAGGCCTTCATCCCCGGCACCAAGCACGGCACACGTGAAGTGTTTGAGGAAAAAGTGATCCTGGCAGGCTGCGAAGAAGGTGGGTTCTTCCAGGCGATGCTGGATGCCGGTGTTGATGAAGACACTGCCGAAGGCAAATGCATGGCGATCCGCACCGATGGCCGGTCTGTCGATATCGACGGTGACTACACCGAAACGCTGGCCCGGATCGAGGCTGATACAAACGGCATCGGCGTCTTTGGTCTGTCATTCTACGAAAACAACACCGACAAGCTGCAGGTTGCGACAATGTCCGACGTCGTGCCAAGCACGGATACGATTGCATCCGGCGACTATCCGGTGTCGCGTCCGCTCTATTTCTACATCAAGGCGGCCCATATCGGTGTGATCCCTGGCGTCAAGGAATTCGCGGAATTCTTCGTCTCTGACGATATCGCGGGCCCTGACGGCCCATTGGCCGAATATGGTCTGGTATCCGATCCAGAGCTGGCCAATGTGCAGGAAACAGTCTCGAGCGAAGTCGTGATGGGCTCGGGCACCTAAGCGCTATACAATCGCGGAGGTGCCTGTTTCGGGCGCCTCCGACCCCCTTACAATTCTTAGGGTCTTTGCCATGCAATCGCTGATGCCATCACTTCTGGTCGTCCTTGTTCTGGCTGTTACAGGCTATTTCATTGCAAAATCTCGCGCGTTGAAAGTTGCCGATGGCGACATCCGCACACTTGTCTCGCTACCCAAACAACATGGCCTGAATACGCTGATGGCAACGCTGGTTCCGCCTTTCGCGGCGGTGTTGCTGATTGCGCTGTATCTGCGGCTGACGGATGGTGAAGGGTCGTGGTTTGTCGGGCTGCTGATGGTGGCACTGGGGATCACGGGCTGTGCGCTGTCATTGATCGGGATCCGGAAAGAAACCCGCGCCCGCACCATGGCCGAGCGCTGGATCCTCGGGTTGCTGATTTTTGCCTCATCCGTCGCCATCATGACCACCGTCGGCATCGTCATGTCGATGCTGTTTGAGACGGCAAATTTCTTTGGCCAGTACCGCTGGCAGGATTTCTTCTTTTCGACCAATTGGTCACCGAATTTCCGTGGTGATTCCGATCTGGGCATCCTGCCGCTCTTGTGGGGGACGCTCTATGTCAGCTTTATCGCGCTGGCATTTGCAGTGCCGGTGGGGCTGTTCGCTGCGATCTACCTGTCTGAATATGCCGGGCGGCGGATGCGATCTGTGGCCAAGCCCGCAATCGAAGTGCTGGCGGGTATCCCGACCATTGTTTACGGCCTCTTTGCCTTGTTCATCGTTGGGCCGGGATTGCGCGATTATTTCGCCGCGCCCATGGGGTTAGGGGAAAGTGCGCTATCGGTGATGACGGCCGGATTGGTGATGGGGATCATGCTGATCCCGTTCGTCAGTTCGTTGTCCGACGATATCATCAACGCAGTTCCACAGGCGATGCGCGATGGCTCGCTTGGTCTAGGGGCCACAAAGTCGGAAACCATCCGGCAGGTTGTCGTGCCGGCAGCACTGCCCGGCATTATCGGGGCGATCCTATTGGCCGCGTCACGCGCGATTGGCGAGACGATGATTGTGGTTCTGGGGGCAGGGGCCGCGGCCCGCTTATCGCTGAACCCGTTTGAAGCGATGACAACGGTGACGGTCAAGATCGTCAGCCAGTTGACCGGGGACACGGATTTCGCCAGCCCCGAAACCCTTGTGGCATTCGCGCTTGGCCTGACGCTGTTTGCGATCACGCTGGGTCTGAACGTCTTTGCCCTCTACATCGTGCGCAAATACCGGGAGCAGTACGAATGACCTCATCCTTGCTCAAATTTGATGCGCGCACCAAAAAGCGCAACGCAGCCGAAAAACGGTTCAAGGCTTACGGGCTGTCTGCGATCATCATTGCGATGCTGGCGCTGGTTTTCCTGCTGGGATCGGTCCTGTCTAACGGGCTGAGCGCGTTTCAGCAGACCTATATCGCGCTGGACGTCACCTTGCCGGAAGAAAAGCTGGATAAATCCGGGGTGCGGGATCTGGAAGTCATGTCCAAGGTCACGACAATCGGCTATGCGCCAGTGCTGCGCGATGCGCTGATTGCGAAACTGGCCGAACTTGGGATTAAAACAACCCTGTCCAACAAGGAAATCGGCAACATGATTTCCAAGGAAGCAGCTGCAACCGTCAGGAACCGTGTGCTGGCCAACCCCGATCTGGTTGGCACAACCGTACCGTTTGATGTGCTGGCCTCGGGTCGGATTGACGGGTTGTTCAAGGGGCGCGTCACAATGGAAAGTGCCGCCCTTGACGGCAATACCTCGCCCGAGGCGTTGATGGCCGCACAGGCCCTGGCCGATGCAGGCGTGATCGAAACCAAGTTCAACTGGAACTTCTTTGCCTGGCCGGACGCATCCGATCAACGGCCCGAGGCCGCCGGGCTGGGGGTGGCCATACTGGGCTCGCTTTACATGATGGCCGTGGTGCTTTGCCTTGCGCTGCCAATCGGGGTGGCGTCATCCATCTATCTTGAAGAATTCGCGCCAAAGAACCGGTGGACGGACATTATCGAGGTCAACATCTCGAACCTTGCCGCGGTACCGTCAATTGTCTTTGGTATCTTGGGTCTGGCGATTTTCATCAACTTCATGGAACTGAACCAGTCCTCCCCGCTGGTGGGCGGTCTGGTGCTGACATTGATGACCCTGCCCACGATCATCATCTCGACCCGGGCAGCGTTGAAATCTGTCCCGCCCTCCATTCGTGATGCGGCATTGGGGGTGGGGGCGTCCAAGATGCAATCGGTGTTTCACCATGTCTTGCCGCTTGCCGCACCTGGCATTCTGACCGGTACGATTATCGGGCTCGCACAGGCGCTGGGTGAGACAGCACCGCTTTTGCTGATCGGGATGGTCGCCTTTGTGCGCGAATACCCGGCCGCATTCACGCCCGAGGCCGGACTATTCGGCGAAGCGGCGACAGCCCTGCCTGTGCAGGTCTTTAACTGGACACAACGTTCTGACCCAGCGTTCTTTGAGCGGGCCTTTGCGGCAGTGATCACATTGCTTGTGTTTCTTCTGATAATGAACGCGGTCGCCATTTTCTTGCGCCGCAAATTTGAGCGGCGGTGGTAGGAGAGCTATGTTGGACGACAGATATCACGCGGACCGGGCAGCAAGTATTATGCAAGACATCAAGATCAAGGCCAAGAACGTGCAGGTCCACTATGGTGAGACCCATGCCATCAAGGACGTGAATGTCGAGATTGCGGACAAGACCGTAACGGCCTTTATCGGCCCGTCCGGTTGCGGCAAGTCGACATTCCTGCGTTGCCTGAACCGGATGAATGACACAATCGACATCTGTCGTGTGCAAGGCGACATCCAGATCGACGGTGAAGACATCTATGACCCAAAGGTGGACCCCGTCCAGCTGCGGGCCAAGGTCGGGATGGTGTTTCAAAAGCCCAACCCGTTCCCCAAGTCGATCTACGATAATGTCGCTTACGGCCCCAAGATCCACGGGCTGGCCCGCAACAAGGCCGAGCTGGACGAGATTGTCGAGAAATCCCTGCGCAAGGCTGCGTTGTGGACCGAAGCCAAGGACCGCCTTGATGCGCCCGGCACGGGCCTGTCCGGCGGGCAGCAGCAGCGCCTTTGCATCGCGCGTGCCATCGCTACAGCGCCCCAGGTGTTGTTGATGGATGAACCATGTTCCGCACTGGACCCGATTGCGACGGCACAGGTTGAGGAACTGATTGACGAGCTGCGCCAAAGCTTTTCGGTGGTCATCGTGACACACTCCATGCAGCAGGCCGCCCGCGTCAGTCAAAGGACCGCGTTCTTCCACCTTGGCAATCTGGTGGAATATGACGAGACCGACAAGATTTTCACCAACCCCGAAGATGAGCGGACGGAAAGCTATATTTCCGGACGGATCGGCTAGGATTCAGACATGAATGAACAGCATATTTCATCGGCCTATGACCGCGATCTCGAGGCGATCACAGCCCTGATCATGAAAATGGGCGGCCTTGTTGAAGAGGCGATCATCAAGGCGGCCAAGTCCTTGGCGCAACGCGATGTGGAACTGGCCGAGGAGGTCCGAAAAGGGGACAAGGCGATTGACGCCCTCGAAGTGCAGATCAACGAAGAGGCGGCCCGTACAATTGCGCTGCGCGCCCCTGTCTCCAAGGATTTGCGGTCCGTGCTGACCGTGCTGCGGCTTGCAGCCTCGCTCGAACGGATTGGCGACTACGCCAAGAACATTGCCAAGCGCACATCCGTGCTGGTCGATATGGCGCCGGTCAACGGCAGTGACGCGGCTTTGCGGCGGATGGCCCGCGAGGTTGAACAGATGCTCAAGGATACGCTTGATGCCTATCTGCGCTATGATGCGGAGCTTGCCGAAGACGTCCGTCAGCGCGACCACGAGGTCGACCAGATGTATAACGCGCTGTTTCGGGAATTCCTGACATTCATGATGGAAGATCCGCGCAACATCACCGCCTGCATGCATCTGCATTTCATGGCCAAGAATATCGAACGCATGGGCGACCTGACCACGAATATGGCCGAACAGGTGATCTATCTGGTCACCGGCGAAATGCCCGACGAAGCCCGCCCAAAAGGCGACAAAACCGCATATGTGACTGACCCGAGTTAACAGCAATGACCCAACAGCCCCATGTTCTGATTGTCGAAGATGAGGATGCCCAACGCGAGGTATTGGCCTATAATCTTGAGGCTGAAGGCTTTCGTGTCAGCCGGGCCGAAAATGGCGAAGAGGCCTTGATCTGTGTCGAGGAAGACGCGCCTGATGTGATGGTGCTGGACTGGATGATGCCCTATCTTTCGGGGATCGAAGTTTGCCGCCGGATCAAGATGAAACCCGAAACCCGCGGTATTCCGATCATCATGCTGTCCGCCCGGTCTGAAGAGGTCGACAAGGTGCGTGGGCTGGAAACCGGCGCTGATGATTATGTGGTCAAGCCGTATTCCGTGTCTGAATTGATGGCCCGTGTGCGCACGCAGCTGCGCCGGGTGCGTCCGGCGACGGTTGGTCAGGTCCTGACATTTGACGACATTGTGCTGGATGCCGAAACGCATCGTGTCACGCGCGGCGACAATGCACTCAAGCTCGGCCCGACAGAATTTCGCCTGCTGACCACATTCATGGAAAAACCCGGCCGCGTCTGGTCGCGCGATACTTTGCTTGATCGGGTCTGGGGGCGGGATATTTATGTCGATACCCGCACGGTTGATGTCCATGTTGGTCGGCTGCGTAAGGTGTTGACGCAATTTGGCGGCGAAGATCCGGTACGCACCGTGCGCGGCGCAGGATATGCGCTGGGGTAAGAACGTTCCGTCCCACGTTGTGAACGGCGGCCATGGCTTATCGGCACGCGCCTATTCGTTAGGCTAGGCCAGATGCGATCCACCAGATGTTGCCACAGGGGTCCTTTATGCCGGCCATCCGCTCGCCATGCGGTCGGTCATTCGGCGTCATGACCGATGTCGCACCAAGCCCCATCGCAATCGCATAAGTCTTATCCGCGTCATCGACCGAGATATGCATCTGGGACAGGTTGGCAGGATAGTCATCGGTGCTTTCATTCAACATAATCAATGAGTTGCCGACCGTCATACGCGCATGCTGAACGGTGTTGTCATCGTACCGGTCCAGCTTGACCACCTTTGCGCCAAACGCTGCGGTCAGAAAGCCCATCAGGCGATCTGCATTCTGCACCGTGAAATATGGGGTGATTGTTTGTTGAACTGCATCGGACATGTCATCATTGCCTGCCAGTTTCGATCAGATTGGTTTGCGCAATCTGGCAGACACAGTCGAAGGCCGCAATGTCCTGCCTCGCACCAGTTACCACGTCCGGTCTCCGTGCGCATGACTACGCTTGCAATCAATGTGCATCGGTTCAATTCAACCGAACCTGTAACCTGGCAAAGGCGCATATTGAATTGTTCAATACGACGTCATGACCCAGAAGTTGGAGCCGCGATACCTTGTCGACCAAGCGCGCGATGAGGCATTCGACCTCCAACAAAGCGAGGTGCATGCCGACGCACATGTGGACGCCAGCACCAAAGCCCAAATGACGCCGCGCGTCTTTGCGTGACATGTCGAAGGTATCTGGATCCGCGAACACGGTTTCGTCTCGGTTGGCCGACGCAAAGAGCATCATGACACGTGCATCTTGCGGGAGCACGATGCCTGCCTCGACCGTCTCAGCCGCGACGTGCCGGGTGAAAGACCGGATGGGTGTGCCGAGGCGTATCGCTTCGTGCACGGCGTTGGGGATGAGGGTGCGATCCGCCTTCAGCCGCTCAAATTGCGAGGGATCACGCGCCAGATAATAGATTAAATGACCGATGGCTGAGATTGTCGTGTCCAGGCTGGGGTTCATATAATCCCGGATCGCAAACGGCGCGAGGTCCGGGTCAATATCGCCGGTGCGGGCCATCTCGCTGATGCGATGGGTCCAACTGCCAGGTTTCAATTTGGCGGGGGTTACCTCGCGGCCGATGAATTCCCGCATCTCTTGTATCGCGGGGCAGGCGGCTTGCCCCCGTGCATTTTGAACGCCCAGAACATCAAAGGCCGCTGCGGCCCATTTCAGCATATTTTCCCGCCCGAAGTCGGGCAGTCCGACAAGGTCCCGCACAACCGCCAGCGGCAGGCCTTGCGCCAAATCTTCAACTGCGTCGATGGACCCTTTCGCAACTGCCGCATCGACCAACTCTGCCGCCACCTCTTCGATCCGGGCGCGGTAGGTCTGCACGGCCTTTGGGGTCAATGGCGGCTGCATGGCACCGCGCAAAGCATCATGGCGGGCGCCATCCGAAGCGACAGTGTTGCCCTGCAAATGCGCGCAACCAAAATCATCAGCGGCCACGCCTTTGCCGGAGACATAGACATCAGGCCGCCGCAAAGCGGATCGGACCACGTCGTATTGTGTAAAGGCGTAGTTGCCATGGGCGGTCATCCAGACCACCGGGCCCTTTTCGCGCAACCGCGCGTAATGCGGCCATGGATTGCGGATGACCTCATCCGCGTAGAGATCAATGTCATCTCTTGGGCAGGTCGAAGGCGGCGCTGAATTCTTCATTGCCTCAAAATACAACCATGCTAACCTTGGTCAACAATATTGCATAAGGGAGGAATGCATGACGTATCGTGTTGCACTAGCAAGCCTTTGCGCATCCGTCGCTTTGACAGGTCCGGCGCAGGCGCAGGACATCAACCTGACCATGTCGCACTATCTGCCGCCCGTTCTGGGGCTGCATGTGGATTTTCTGGAGCCATTCGCCCGCGAGCTTGAAGAGAAGTCCGGCGGCAAAGTGGCCGTGGATATTCAGACAGCAGGCAGCTCGCTTGGAACGATCACCAAGCAGTGGGACCAAACACAGGACGGGTTGACGGATATTTCCTTTGGCCTGCACGGTATCCCGCGTGGCCGTTTCATCTGCACACAGGTCGTTGAATTGCCGTTTCTCACGGATAGCGTGGAAGAGGCGAACAAGGTTCTTTGGGGTCTCTTTCCCGATCATCTGGCCGAAGAACATGCTGGTGTGAAGGTACTGGGCCTGATGGCCCATGATCCGGGCGTTTTGGCAACCAACGGCAAGCGGGTCGAAAAGCCCGAAGACCTCAAAGGGCTGCGCATTCGTGTCCCATCGCCCTTTATCGCGGCGATGCTCGAAGATTTGGGCGCGGTGCCTGTCGGGATGCCGCCCGGTCAGGTGTATGAGAACATGCAGACCGGCGCGATTGACGGCGTTGTGTTGCCTTGGGCGGGATTGAAAGAGTTCCGCATCACCGAGGTGACCACCAACGCGATTGAGATCGGGGCCTATACAACGCCCTTCTATTTCGTGATGAACGAGGACACCTATAACGACATGCCCGCTGATGTGCAGTCCGTTGTGGATGAGATTTCAGGCGACGCGTTGGTCGCAAAGTTCCCCGATTGGTGGACCGCTTGGGGCGCCGCGGGGCCTGCACAGATCACAGATGCAGGCGGCGAGGTGATCTCGCCGGATGCCGCCCTGTGGCAGGAATGGATTGATGCGACCGCTGGCACCGTGGCCCGTCTCGAAGCTGACCTCGCCGCAGAATGCGGGCCACAGCTGATCGCGGCCGCGCGTGCGCTGGCCGCTGACTGATCTTAACTCAAGGTGCTGGCGGGCTGGTGTCGCCAGCGCTACCTATTGGTGATGCGCATCAACAAAATCGTCGATACCGCCACTATGGCACTTGTCTGGGTCGGCGGCCTGCTTGTCCTGGGTGTCATGCTCTTGACGATCGGAGACATTGTATCTCGTTGGGCCTTTGCCAAAGGCTTCATCGGCCTTGTGGATGTGACCCAGTTCGCGGTCGTGGGCTTTGCCTATCTTGCGTTGCCCCGCGTGTTCTGGACCGACGCAAATGTTGCGATTGAGCTTTATGATGACCGCCTCTCGCCGCGCGCGGATGCGGCGCTGCGGGCCTTCGCCCTGATGCTGGCAATCGGCATTGTCGCGCTGTTGCTGCGTTATGGCTGGGTGCAGGCGGAACGCACATTGCGCTACGGGGATATTTCACAGAATATCGGCATCCCGATGGTTGGATTTTGGGCGCTGATCCTGTGCGGCTTGGCCATGTCGGGGCTGATTTGCCTGCTGCGACTGTGGCAATGCGCGGCAACGCTCGTTTCAGGAAAGCGCGCCGATGCCCATTGAGCTTTGGGGCGCTGGCGGCTTTGTCGTCCTGATCCTGTTGATCCTTGCGCGCGTGCCGGTGGCCGTTGCCATGGCAAGCGTTGGCGTTGTGGGCGGCATTCTGTTGAGCGGGGTCAAGAAGACCGGGCTCATCTTCTCTGCGGCTGCCTTGGAAAGCGTCTTTCCCTACACGCTGTCGGTCGTGCCCCTGTTCATCCTGATGGGTGTGTTCGTCACCCATGCGGATCTATCGCGCAAGCTCTACGATGGGATCCACGCGCTGCTGTGCCACAAGCCCGGCGGCTTGGCCCAAGCCACGATTGGGGCTTGCGCCATGTTTGGCGCGATCTGCGGTTCATCGCTTGCAACGGCCGCGACCATGACCCGTGTCGCGCTGCCGCAAATGCGGGCGCGGGGCTATGCGGACAGCCTCGCCACTGGGGCGATTGCAGCAGGTGGAACGCTGGGCATTCTGATCCCGCCCTCCATCATCTTGATGATCTACGGCGTGCTGACGGGGACCTCCATCGGCAAGCTGTTTCTTGCGGGGCTGATCCCCGGCCTTTTGGGCACGGCACTTTATATGCTGGCCGCGCGCTACGCGGTTTGGCGCGACCCGCAAGCAGGGCCACCCGAGGCGCGCAAAAGCTGGTGTGAACGCGGGCTGGCGTTGCTGCGGATTTGGGATGTTTTCCTGCTGTTTGGTTTGGTTCTGGGCGGCATCTATGGCGGCTGGTTCTCGACCATCGAGGCGGCTGCCGTGGGCGCATTTGGCGGGCTGATCGCTGCCGTCGCCCGGCAAAAGTCGCTGCGGTTCCTGCCCAAGGCACTGGACGAGGCCGCGCGCACCACAGGCATGATTTTCATCATCATCGTGGGCACTGCGGCCTTCAACGCCTTTATCGAGCGGACGCATCTGCCCAACACGATCATTGGCTTTGTCGCTGATACCGGCCTCAGCCCGCTTATGGTTTTGATCCTGCTGATGGGTATCTATCTGGTGCTTGGCTTTATCATGGACGGGCTATCGGTCATCTTTGTGACGATCCCGATTGTGTTCCCGCTGGTGCAATCACTGGGGATTGACCCCGTTCTCTTTGGAATCCTCGTCGTGACTGCGACCGAGATTGGCTTGATCACGCCGCCTGTGGGCATGAACCTCTTCGTGATCAAGGGCATTGCGCCTGAGCTGAACATACGCACCGTCTGGAAAGGCGTCGTGCCCTTCATCGCGGCGGATGTGATCCGTCTTGCCCTATTGATCGCATTTCCAATCCTAACGCTGCTTTTGCCTGGTGCCGTGCGTTAGCGCCCAAACTCCTTTGAGAGGGTTTGGCAAGCCGCACGCAGTGTCTGTGCGACAGCGCCATGCGGGGCATGGTCATACTCACCCGACCAACCCAGAACGGTGACGGCAAGTGACAGATCGGAATTGTAGGCGAACACAGGTGCAGAGAGGGACGCGATGCGCGGCAACAGATCACCGTCGACAAAGCCGATATCGGCTTTCAAAACAGCGTTCTTGATGGCGTCAGCCTTCACGTCGCCTTCTTCCGCAACCAATGGGACGATCTGTTTTTCGTTGCCCCAGGCCAGAAACACACGCCCCGTCGCCGATGTCAGGATCGGCAGAACGAGCCCCGCGCGCGCCTCAACCGTCAGCGGCTTGAACCCTTCGAAATAACGGATGATCGTCGGACCACGATTGCCCCAAACGGCGACAAACACCGCCTCGCCAATCTCGTCGCGCAGCGTTTCGGCAACCTCGCACGTGCGGTCCACCGTGTCCAACCGGCTGAGCGCTGAAAGCCCCAGACCCAGCGACGTCGTCCCAAGATCATAGGCCCCGCGCCCGGTCTGCCGGAGCGCGCCGCACCGTACCAATGAGACAAGGTAGTGGTGAACCTTAGAGGGCGAACTATCCAACGCCTGGGCAATCTCGGCCACACCGACCGGACCGGCAGAGGCTTCTACGATACGCAATATGTCGAACGCCCGTTCGACCGACTGGACGCCTTTGCGCTCGCCGGGCTGAAGCTCGGCGGAAAGCGGCGGTTTGGGCGTTTGCAACCGCACGAGCGGTTTGAGGGTTTGGTTTTGGCTCATGATGACAGCTTATACGCGTCTTTGGAGTATGGGCAGCGAGAATATGGGGTAGGGGTCAGGATTGTCCCCAATGAACTGAGCATCTGCGACTCGTGCGGGGCGTAGAATTACATGGTCAGGTTCCAAGCAGCCTGCCATCGTGACTGAACACGCTGGCGCATGACCATCTTCGCCGGTGCCTCAGACATCGGAACTATGGGATCACCAGGTTTGGCAGCGTCATTGAGATCGCGGGCACAAAAGTGATCAGCATCAGCGCTACGAAGATTGCCAGGTAGAATGGCCAAATCGTTCGCACCGCCTTTTCCATCGGCAGCTTGCCAACGGCACACCCAACGAACAGGCATGTTCCGACCGGTGGCGTACATAGTCCCAGTCCAAGGTTCACAAGCAAGATCATGCCAAACTGGACAGGATCAATCCCGAGGCTTTGCATCACGGGCAAAAAGATCGGCGTGCAAATCAAGATCAACGCAGCCATGTCCATGATCATGCCAAGCAGCAGCAAGACGGCGTTGATCATCAACAGGATCAGTATCGGGTTTTCGCTGATCGCCAGCAAAAATTTCACCGTATTGTCCGGCACCCTGTAAAACGTCAGCATATACGCGAAAGCACCGGCGCAAGCGATCAGGATCGTGACCATCGAGGTTGTGCGCACAGATGAAATAACGGCTGTCTTGAACTTTTCCCAGGTCAGGCTGCGGTACACAAACACCGTCACGACAAAGGCATACATGGCGCCAAACGCCCCGGACTCGGTCACCGTAAAGATGCCGGACAAGACACCGCCCACGATAATCACGGCCGTCAAAAGGCCCGGAATGGCCCCGGCAAAGCTGAACAGCAACGCCGACCAACCGGGGAATCTTTCAGCTTGATAGCCGCGTTTGACAGCAACCAGATAGGCGGCGACAGCAAGGCAGATGCACATCAGAACGCCCGGAACAACACCTGCAAGGAACAGTTTCGAAATCGACACAGCACCACCGGTGGCCAGCGCGAAGATGATCATATTGTGGCTCGGCGGGATGATGATGCCGGCAATCGAGGACGTCACCGTCACGTTGACCGCATAGTCTGCGTCATAGCCCTTGTCCTTCATCACAGGCACAAGGATCGACCCCAACGCAGAGATGTCCGCAATCGCCGAGCCGGAAATGCCGCCAAAGAGCATCGACGAAAACACGTTCACAATCCCAAGCCCGCCACGGACCGCACCAACGGCGGCTTGCGCGAATTTTACAAGACGCTGCGCGATGCCGCCGTGGAACATCAACTCGCCCGCGAAGATAAAGAAGGGGATCGCCATGAAAGCATAAACGTTGATGCCCGCAACGATCCGCTGAAACCCGACGAACAGGGGCAGGCCTTCATGCCAGAATGCGACAAGCGCTGCGATGCCCAGAGCAAACGCCACCGGAACGCCAATCATGACGCAGAGGGTGAAAGCCCCCATCAGAACCATGAATCCCATGTCTTAACCCTGATCGATGTTGTCTTTGCGCGCGTCATGCCCAAGGAAGACGCGCAAGAGGTGGCCTGCGGAAAACAGAAAGAGCAAAAGCCCACAAATGGTCATCGGCAAAGATCGCAGCCCTTCAGACCACTGGATCAAAGGGATGAGGGTCTTCCATTTGAACTGTGTCAGTTCCCATCCGTACCAGAACATCATGCCGCCAAAGATCATCATCAGCGTATCACTCACCATGACAAAGACGGTGCGCACTGGCCCCGGCACGATGTTGCGAAAGACGACGACCGACAGGTGGGTGTGCTGGTGCACGCCCGCTGCGGCCCCAAAGAATGCGATGACCATGACAAGTAGCAGCGAGACCTGCTCGACCCAGGTTGGTGTGTCGTTCAACACATAGCGGCCGAAGACCAACCAGGCGAAGATCGCCGTCATCACAACAAGCGCCGTGCCAGACAATAAAAAGCAAAGCTTCGTCAGCAAGTCGTAGCTTTTGTCGAGCGACGTCAGAAACCGTGGTGGCTCGTCTTTGGTTCGCATGCTGGGTCCCCGCCAAAAAAACGCCCGGCACCGAAAGTGGCGCCGGGCACTGTCTTAAACTAACGCGTGCAGATCACTCGGTTGATTGCGCGATTTCGACCAGCGCTGCCATGTCAGGATTGACCGCGAGGTACTCTTCATAGACCGCACCCATGGCGTCCTGGAAGGGCCCCTTGTCAGCGATTTCGGTCACGACGATGCCCGCGGCCTCAACGTCTGCACGGGCCTGCTCGGTTCCGACCGCCCATAGCTCGCGCTGATAGAGTGCTGCTTCTTCGGCGGCGGCGCGTACGGCTGCTTGCATGTCTTCGGACAGGGCCTCGAACTTAGCGGTATTCACGCAGATACACTCTGGAATGATCAGGTGCTCGGACAGTGAATAATGCGTCGTCACCTCGTAGTGACCGACGTTTTTGAAGGATGGGAAGTTATTCTCGGCACCGTCCACGACACCGGTTTTCAACGCCTGCTGCACCTCGGCAAAGGCCATCGGGGACGGGTTGCCGCCCATCGCAGAGATCATCGAGGTGTAGAGATCGTTGTTCATCACGCGGATTTTCAGCCCTTCGACGTCAGCAGGCGTTTCAATCGCTTTCTGCGCATAGAAAGACCGCGCACCGGCATCAATCCAGGCAATTGGCATGATGCCTGCTTCTGCCATGGCTGCGCCCATGACGTCACCTGCTTCGCCCTCAAGCACACGGAACATGTGCGGCACGCTTTTGAAGATGAACGGCAACGACACAAGGTTCGCCTCTTTCACGATCGGGCCAATCGGGCCGAGGTTGAAGTTGCCAACATCAATCGCCCCAATGCGGACTTGTTCAATCGCATCAGGCTGCGAGCCCAAAACACCACCGTGGAAAACATCAACGGTCACCTCACCACCCGTCTTGTCCGCAACCAGCTCGGCAAACCGATCCATTGCTGCGGTATTGGGATGGCCTTCGTTGTGGATGTTCCAGGCGCGCCAGGTTTCTGCGGTGGCTGCCGTGGCGAGCACGGCAATCGTGCTGGCGGCGACAATGGTTGTTGTCAGTTTCTTGAGCATCATGTCCTCCCTTTGAGCTCACGCGCCGCGCTTGAACCGGCGCTATATTATGATCTAATTGTGGTGACTAGTATCCCAGAATGTCAACTGCAAATTCCGCGGACTCGGCGCGGCCTTCAGGGCGGCGTCAATTGGCGTGCATTTTCCATGGTTTAGCGGTAATCCGTTTTCGACAATTGATCAGACGAGTGAACGATGCCGCTGGAGATTAGAAACAGGACCGCGCCCCGGACGACCACAGATATGGTGTTTGAAACGCTTCATGCACAGATTCTTTCGCTGGAACTTTTGCCGGGCGCCCGGATTTCCGAGGCAGAGGTGGCGGCCAAGCTAGGTGTCTCCCGGCAGCCGGTCCGGGATGCCTTTAACCGGCTCAGCAACTTGCAGCTTTTGAAAGTCCGGCCACAGCGCGCCACCGTCGTCAGCGGATTTTCCATTACAGAGATCGAGAATACCCGCTTTGTGAGGCTCGCGGTCGAGCTGGAAATCGCGCGGCTGGCCTGCCAGAACTGGGTGCCGGCAAACGCCCAGCTGCTTAAAGAGAATATCGCGCAGCAAAGGGCCGCGATCAAGGCGGGCCAAACGCAAACCTTTCACCAATTGGACTATGACTTTCACAAACTCATCTGCGAATTAGGCGGGCACCCCCTTGCGTTTCAAACCATCGTCGAGTGCAAGCAAAGGGTGGACCGCCTTTGCATGCTCAGCCTCGCCAGCAGGGATGAAGTTGCCGCCGTACTCGTCGACCACGAAAGCATCGCGGACGCGCTTTCGAGTGGGTCCATCGAGAAGGTCGAAACCGTATTTCGCCGACATCTCGGGCGTCTCGATAGCGTGATCAGCGATATTTACGCAACTCACGCTGAATTTTTCGACAACTAGGGTCCTGACCCCAGGGTCCGCCTAATAGTTCCAGATCGTCCCGTCCTCTAGCCGCACGACGGGGTGACTGCTGGGCTGATAACGATAGCGCTTGGCCTCGGCCTCGTCGAAATCAACACCCAGACCGGGTGCATCGCTGACATAGAACTGCCCCTCTGTCATCCGATGCCCAGAGGGAAACAGCGCGTCACAGGCGGGGGTGCCCAGCACCAGGTATTCCTGAATACCAAAATTGGGCGCCCAGGCGTTCAGATGGGCTTGCGCCGCCATCGAGATGGGCGAGTGGCTGGGTGCCCCGTGGAAGCCTGTGCGCACATTGTGCAGCCCCGCAAGATCGACGATGCGACGGACATGGGTTATCCCGCCGGCATAGGCGACGGCGACGCGGATGAAATCAATCAGTTCTTGCTCGATCAGCCTGTTGCAGTCCCAAATCGAATTGAACACTTCGCCGATCGCAATCGGGGTCGTGCTATGCTGGCGGACAAGGCGCAGGGCATCCTGATCCTCTGCGGGGGTTGGATCCTCCAGCCAATAAAGCCCGACCGGTTCGACCTCTTTGGCAAAGGCCGCGGCCTCACGCGGGGTCAGGCGGTGGTGGACATCATGCAGCAGCGTAAGGTCGGGGCCAAAGCGGTCGCGGACTGTGGCGAGGGCCTGAGGCATAAACCGCATGTAACGATCAGTGTCCCAGATCTCGATCTTGGGGCGAATACCGCTGAAATCGGTGATGAAATCACCATCTGTTCCGCTGGCTTCGGGGACCGCATAGCTGGCGGTTGGCATGTCTGGGATACCGCATTGAACACGCACGGCCTTGTAGCCACGTTCAAGGACCTTGGCGACGCTGTCACACAGATCTTCCAGATCAGCGCCTGTCGCGTGGGCGTAGACCAACGCGCTGTCACGGCTTTTGCCACCCAACAAGTCATAGACTGGCATCCCCGCCAACTTGCCCTTGATGTCCCACAGCGCCATGTCGATGGCCCCAAAGGCCGCCATCGCGATGGGCCCCCGGCGAAAGTAGGCGCCGCGATAGAAGAACTGCCAGATGTCTTCGCTGCGCCGCGGGTCCATGCCGATCAGGTTTGGGATCAGGTAGTCCTGCAAATAGGCCGCCGGCAGCGTTTCGCGATTATTAAGCGTTGCGTCGCCAAGGCCATAGACGCCCTGATCGGTCATGATCTTCAGGGTGACATAGTTCTTACCTGGCCCGCCGACAAAGACCTTGGCGTCTGTGATTTTCACTGCGGTATCTCCTTTGGTTTTGGGGTCAAGCCGCGACATCCCTCTGTTTCCAGTCGCCGCGCCGCAAGCGGCGGTGGAACGGCAAGAACTTGACGATTTCCTCCCACAGAAACAGTGAAAACACCCAGAACGCTGGCAGCCCAAAGGTGAGCACGAACAATGCGGTGGCCGGCACCCGAAAGGCCCATTGGCTCCAAATGAAGATGTGCATGACATAGACCGTGTCGCCTGCCGCCCTCAAAGTATTGCCGCAGATCGCATTTGTGGCACGGGGGAACTGGATGACCATCAGGATCGGCAGAAAGCCAAACAGGGTGGCCCGTGTTTCCGGCTCCAGATCTGGGTAGATCCTGTCGAGCGACAAACACATCACCAGAAAGATTGCGGCAACGATACCCGCAGCGAGGAAAGCACCGCGCCAGGCACGGGACAGAAACCGGTCGAGCACCGGGCCGGGCGTCCTTTTGCCAAGCAGTTGTGCGACGAGGATTCCTGTTGCTTGCGTCCACTGCATCGCGACCTGTCCGGCCAGCAAATTCCATGGCGCGATCAATGTCATGGCGGCAAAGGCGTTCAGGCTCATATTCGCATAGATCAGCGAACACACATGGGTCGCCAGTGTCGCACTGATGAATGTGGCGGCAATCGGCAGCGCAAAGGTCAGATGCCGATGAGCCGTCCGCGCCAACGTATCATTGCGCCATCCGACGCTTTGAAACACGGGGCCGTGCCGACGCGCGAGCATTGCCAGCCAAACAACGGTTTGCACGGAAATCGCAATTGCACTTCCTGTCGCGGCACCCGCGACACCCATCGCGGGCAGCCCCCACAGCCCGTGGATCAGTCCCAGCGAGGCGACAATGTTGATCGGAACCGAAATCAAATACCCCAGCAACGGCAGTTTGGTCTGGCTGCACCCATTAAAATAGCTGGCAATGCACTGTCCAATGGCTTCGCCCAGCAGCACAATCGAGAAAATCGCAAGATAGGTCCGGGCCTGCGTTGCGACCGCAACACTTGGGGCGAGCGCGTCAACCACGGCCCCGGCCACCAGATTGATCACAACGACGCCGCCCACGCCAATGCTGACGCTGATCGCAAGGCCCGAGACCAATGCAGACTTGAGAAACACCGGATCACCAACGCCATATGCCTGTGCTGTGCGGATCTGCATCGCATGCGAAAAGGCAAAGATGACCCCTAACACGATCCCGCCAAGGGCCGCGGCCAAGCCCATCGCAGCCAATGCACCTTCGCCCAGTGGCGCGACCAGCAACCCGTCAATCACCACCGTGCCATGCAAAAACAGGGCCTTTAGCGTCATCGGCCAAGCCAATGCAAAGACGTCCCTCGCGCCGGGTGCTGATATCGCGGTCATTGCACTGCGTCCGGCGCGCCAGAAAACCAGTTAAGGCGGCGGATCAGATCATTGCTCTGACTGCACAAAGTAGTTCGCATTCGACGCCTTGATCCGCTCGATCGTCTCATCAAGCCGCGACAGGTGGATGACACCGGCGCTTACGGCGGCATCGGCGTCATGTGCTATCACTGCCTTGGCAATCGCTTGATGATCGGCGACAAGGTCAGGCAGGCGATGTTCCTTTTCCAGGCCCAGCATACATAACCGATCAATCTTGGCTTTTTCTTCCAGGATCACCTCGAAGGCGTAATCGGTTTGCGCGATCTCACATAGCAACTTGTGAAATGCATAGTCCAAGGGGCCAAACGCATCAAAATCACCCTTTGCAACGACCTCTTCCTGCTGGGCGAGCGCATCGTGCAGACGCGCGGCGCTCGCAGGGTCGCAATGCGCGGCGGCGCGGCGCAAAACCTCTTTCTCGACGGCCGCACGAATAAACCGCGACTTCTCGATATTGCGCATCGAAAATCGCCGAACCTCTGTGGCGCGCTGCGGCCGGATAAGTAACAAATCCTGGTTGGCCAAACGGCTGAAAGCATCCCGCACGGGCTGCCGCGATATGCCGAATTGAGCAGCGATCTCTGCCTCCGAGATTCGGTCACCCGGCTTCAGCCTTAAGGTCGCGATCTGGTCGCGCAAATAGTCAAATACATCGTCAACAGCGGTGCGACGTTCGCTAAGAAGTGTGCTTTCGGCCATTTTTTCCTGCTCTCCTTCCGAGCATGTTTCGCCACCGTCTTACATCAAGAAAAACTAGTATACCAGACTAGCCATGTCGTGGACCGACTAGTATACCAGAATCGATCGGCTGATTCGCTGCAGCATAAGCAGCAGGGTCGGCAGCCTGTGGGAGGGACCATGTCTGGTGTGGATTTAGACGGAATCGTCAAGGCATATGGCGCATTGCAGGTGGTCCACGGGATCAACCTTTCGGTGGCAGAAAAGGAATTTGTGGTGCTTGTCGGCCCATCTGGCTGCGGAAAATCCACAACCCTGCGCATGATCGCCGGCCTAGAAGAGATTACTGCCGGTGATCTGGCAATTGACAGCCGCCGCATGAACCGCGTGGCCCCCAAAGATCGCGACGTGGCGATGGTTTTTCAGAACTACGCGCTTTACCCACATCTGAACGTCGCCGACAATATGGCCTTCGGCTTGCGCATCCGCAAAATGCCAAAGGACGAGATCAAGACGACGATTGCGGATGTCGCAGAGATTCTGGGCCTCACCCCATATCTCGAACGTCGCCCCGCTGATCTGTCCGGCGGCCAACGCCAACGTGTTGCCATGGGCCGCGCGATTGTCCGCCACCCCAAGGTGTTCCTTTTTGATGAACCGCTCTCCAACCTTGACGCAAAATTACGGACCCAAATGCGGGCCGAGATCAAGCGCCTGCACAACCGTCTTGGTGTCACGTCCATCTATGTGACACACGACCAGGTCGAGGCGATGACACTGGCCGACCGCATCGTGGTCATGAACGATGGCCGGATCGAACAGGTCGGCACCCCGATGGAGCTGTTCAACAACCCAGCCAACACCTTCGTTGCGGGCTTTCTTGGGTCTCCGCCGATGAACCAGATCAAAGGCACGCTCACCGACAGCGGCGCGCAGATTGGCGGCACTGAGATCAAATTGACAGGCCCGATCAATGGTCATGCCGGGCGTGATGTGGTCGTGGGCATCCGCCCTGAACATGTCAGCCTGACACCGGGTGCGCAAACCTCTGTCTTGCCAATTGCCCTCGACCTCGTTGAACCATTGGGGTCAGAGGCCCTGTTGCACGCCCGTTATGGCGACACCGACATGGTGTTCAAAGCCGATACCGACGGGGATATCGCGCATCTGTCCGGGGTAGGGGAGGTGCACGTACCGGCCCATCTGGTCAAGATATTCGACGCCGAAACCGGCCGCGCGTTGGCTCTGGGCGGCTGAAGAATGGTGGACGAAAACGCAAATGTCTCGGGCGTCTCACCGGAAGAGGCGATCATTCAGGCCAAAGAGGCCAAACGCCTTGCCAAAGACGGTTCGTTCGTGCGCCTGATCGACCACTTCAACCGCGAATGGCAGATCTATGTGATGCTGATGCCGGCGGTTATCTGGTTTATCGTCTTTCTGTATAAGCCAATGTACGGCCTGCAAATCGCGTTCAAGGATTATTCGATCTTCCGGGGTGTTGCCAACAGTCCTTGGGTCGGGTGGGAGCATTTCCAAACCCTGTTTGAAAACGATTCATTCATTCGGGCCGTCAAGAACACCATCACGATCAGCTTTTACAACCTGATCTTTGGCTTCCCGGCGCCGATCATCCTGGCGCTGATGTTCAACGAGATCCTGCACGCCAGCTACAAGCGCACCGCGCAAACCATCGTCTATCTGCCGCACTTTATCTCGTCGGTGATCATCGCAGGGATCGTGATTACCGCGTTTTCGCCAACCGTTGGTGTCATCAACACAGTTCTCGGCTGGCTGGGGATGGAGTCCGTCTACTTCCTCACGCAACCCGAATGGTTCCGGCCCATTTTTGTCGGCACAGGTATCTGGCAAGAGGCTGGCTTTGGCTCCATCGTCTTTCTGGCAGCCATCGCGGGTGTGAACCCATCCCTTTATGAAAGTGCGGTGGTTGACGGGGCGAACCGCTGGCAGATGATGTGGAAGATTACGATCCCTTCGATCCTGCCCACGATCCTGATCATGCTGATTATCCGGATTGGCAACGTGATGGAGGTGTCGTTTGAACTTGTCATCCTTCTCTATCAGCCCGCGACCTATGAAACTGCGGATGTGGTGAACACATGGGTCTATCGGCAGGGCCTGCAATCCGGCCAGTATGACCTGGCCGCTGCGGCCGGCCTCTTTAACGCTGTTGTCGCCTTTGTCCTCGTGATGACCGCCAACACTTTGTCGCGCCGATTCTCGCGCACATCGCTTTGGTAGGGGGATAGCGCCATGATGAAATGGAACCTCTACTCTCGCGGCGATAAGGTCTTTGCCATCATCGTGTCCGTCCTGATCGGGATGTTCACGGCGGCAACACTGTACCCGTTTATCTATATCGCGGCGGTGTCTTTCAGCTCTGGCTTTGCGGCGCAAGCAGGCAAGGTGGTGCTGACACCCATTGATGCGACGCTTGAGGCATATGGTTACATCATCGGCGATCCGAAATTTTGGACCAGTTACCTCAACACCTTTATTTACACCATTGGCGGCACGATCATGTCGCTTGCGTTTATCATCCCGGGCGCCTACGCGCTGTCGCGACCGCAGCTAAAGGGGCGGCGGTTCTTCAACCTCTTTATCGCCTTCACTATGTGGTTCAACGCGGGCCTGATCCCGTTCTTTTTGAACATGCGCGATCTGAACCTGCTCGACAGTATGTTCGGCATCATTCTCGCCTTCGCGGTCAACGCCTTCAACATCATCCTGCTGCGCAACTTCTTCGAGGCGATCCCGCAATCCTTTGAAGAGGCGGCGCGCATGGACGGCGCGAATGACTTCCAGGTGCTGTGGAAGGTCTTCATCCCGCTCTCAAAACCAGCCATCGCGACGATCACGCTGTTTTGCATCGTCTCACGCTGGAACGGGTTCTTCTGGGCCATGGTTCTGTTGCAGTCCGAGGATAAGATCCCGCTACAGGTGTTCCTGCGGCACACCATCGCGACACTCTCTGACGACGACGAATTCGCCATCGTGCAGACGGCAGCAGGCTTTAGCGCCGAAACCGTCACGGCCGCGATCATCGTCTGTTCAATCATCCCGGTCCTGATCGTCTACCCGTTCATTCAGAAATACTTCGAAAAGGGCATCCTGCTCGGAGGTGTGAAGGAATAGCCAAAACGCATATGGGAGGAAAACAAATGCGTAAACTTAGCCTTGTGGCGGCGTTGCTTGCTGGCAGCGCGATCGCCACACCCGCACTGGCCGATGGCCATCTGCGGATCGTTGATGAGCCGCTGGAACTGACGATCCAGATGAACCACGCCCGCTACCCGATTTACGAGGAAAGCTGGCCGGTGGAACAGGTTGCGCGTGAGCTGACAGGCATTCACCTGCTCAACGACACCGTTGGTGCCAACATGCGTACCGATGAAAATACCGGCCGAACCGAGGCACTTAACCTCATGCTCGCCTCTGGCAACATCCCCGACATTGTCGGCTCCAGCCGCATCCGCGACTTCGTCAATCAGTACGGCCCCGAAGGCGCGTTTGCTCCGCTCAACGACCTGATCGCTGAACACGCGCCGAACATCGCGGCCTATTATGCCGAACGCCCCGATATCGAGGCTGCAGTCAAAGCATCCGACGGACAGATGTACTACATCCCATATCTGCCAGACGGCAAATATGGGCGGGCCTATTGGATCCGCACCGACTGGCTGGACGCACTGGGCCTCGAAATGCCTGAAACGGTCGAAGAGTATGAAGCCGTCCTGCGTGCCTTCAAAACCCAAGACCCCAACGGCAACGGTCTGGCCGACGAAGTACCCTTCTTCGCCCGGCAATGGCCCGAAGTTGTCCGCCTTGTGACCCTATGGGACGGGCGCGCTCACGGCTCTGACACCTATCACGACTTCCTCGTCGAGGACGGCAAGATCGGTCATGGCTATGTCGGCGAAGGCTATCGGGAAGGCATCAAGAACCTGGCCCGCTGGTACGACGAGGGTCTTATCGACGCGGAAATCTTCACACGCGGCTCTTCCGCGCGTGACTTCCTGCTGTCGGAAAACCTGGGCGGGTCCACACATGACTGGTTCGCGTCAACATCCGGCTATAACCGCCTGTCTGCCGATATCGAAGGGTTCGAGTTCAAGGCCTTTCTGCCTCCTGCGTCCCCATCAGGCCGCCGGATCGAAGAGCACCGCCGCATTCTGGTAAAGCCTGACGGCTGGGCAATCGGCCACACGAACGAGCATCTGGTCGAAACGATCAAATATTTCGACTTCTGGTTTACCGAAGAAGGCCGCCGCCTGGCCAACTTTGGGGTCGAAGGTCAGCATTATGACATGATCGACGGCAAACCGATCTTTAAGCAAGAGTTCCTGGACGCTGGTCCTGTGAACCGCTCGCTGTATCAGGTTGGTTCGCAGCTTCAGGGTCGCGGTTACTTCCAGGATTACAACTACGAAATCCAGTGGAGCAACGAGTTCGCGCTTGAGGGTATCGCGCTTTATGACACCGGTGATTACCTGATCCCGGACTTCTTGGGCGTCGCGTTCAATGCGGATGAACAAAAGGTCTACGACCGGACCTGGGGCACGATCCGCGACTATATGCTGGAGCGCCAGCAAAGCTGGATCCTCGGCAATGGCGACGTGGAAGCTGACTGGGACGCCTACATCGCCCAGATCGAATCCATGGGCTGGAGCGACCTGATGGGCGTGATGCAATCCGCCTATGACCGTCAATACGGCGGCTAATACCTCACGTTTGCAGGGGGCGGCGCAATGGTGTCGCCCCCTGTAGGTTCAACCACGAATTCAGCGGACTTTTCTTGTCATGTCGGCACATGCCCTTCCTCCTCTTGATGAACCTAACGCCGGTCGGCTGACGATCCATTACGCGCCGACTGCGGATACCGATGTGGTCGAAAATCCGCCCCGCTTCTCGTGGATCCCCGTGGTCGATGACGGCGCGCGCTACGTGCTGCGTATCTCGTCCGACCCGGATTTCCCAAAGGGGCAGACACAGGTTTTTGAAAACCTGCCCTTCAACTTCTTCACCCCCGACGCGGTCCTCGCCCCCGGCACCTATCATTGGTCTTACGCCACCTGGGATACCGAGAGGGGCACGCCAAACAGTGCGTGGGGCACATCGCGGTCCTTCACCGTCGCGGCTGATTTGCCAGAAACGCCGGTGGCCCTGCGCGACACCCGCTTGGCGCATGTCACCACGAGCCACCCGCGTTTGTGGATGACCACTGACCGCCTGGGCGATTTCAAGGCGGCCGTCAACGCCGACCCAACCCACTGCAGCTGGTCCAGTTTCTATGAAAAATCTGTCCTGCCCTGGATGGACCGCGACGTGATGCCAGAGCCTGCAGGCTACCCCAACCACCAACGCACAGCCCCGGTCTGGCGCCAGACATATATCGACCTGCAAGAGATGTGGTATGCGATCCGTCACCTTGCCATTGGCGGCAAGGTCACGGACAACGCCGACATGACCGCCCGTGCGAAAGAGTGGCTGCTGGAGGCCGCAAGCTGGGACCCCATGGGCGTGACATCCCGCGCATATACGGATGAATGGGCCTACCGCGTCTGCAACGCGCTGGCATGGGGCTATGACTGGCTTTTTGACGATCTGTCAGAAGCAGAACGCGAAACAGTCCGCGCGGCCTTGCTTGCCCGGACCCGCGACATCGCTGAACACGCCATAGATAACGCCAAGATCCACCTCTTTCCCTATGACAGCCACGCTGTGCGCTCTGTGTCACTGTGCCTTGTGCCATGCTGCATCGCCTTGCTGGGCGATGACGGGGACGACGAGGCCCGCGACTGGCTTAACTATTCCATCGAATTTCTGATGACGGTGTATTCACCCTGGGGGGATGCAGACGGTGGCTGGGCCGAGGGCACCAACTACTGGATGATGGGCATCGCATATCTGATCGACGCGGCCAACCGTCTGAAATCCTACACCGGCATTGACCTCTACCAGCGGCCCTTCCTGCAAAACACCGGGGATTTTCCGCTGTTCTGCAAGGCCCCCAACACGCGCCGCGCCACCTTTGGCGATGACAGCACGCAGGGCGAGCTGGCCGGCATCAAAACCGGCCTCAACCTGCGTCAATTTGCGGGCGTCACCGGCAAGGGTGAATATCAGTGGTACTGCGACGAAAACCTGGCCACCAATCCGGGCACTGAAGGCGCGTTCTACAATTGGGGCTGGTGGGATACCAATTTCGATGAACTCGTCTATCGCACTGATTTCCCGGTCATCGAGGCGACACCACCCGAAGGCGGGCTGCGCCATTTCAAGGGGATCGGATGGGTTGGTGTTCAACACGCCATGGAAGATCCGGACAACCACATCCAGTTCGTTTTCAAGTCTTCCCGCTTCGGGTCTGTCAGCCACAGCCACGGCGACCAGAACGCACTCTGCATGGCCGCCTATGGCGAGGACATGGCGATCCAGTCAGGCTATTACGTTGCCTTCAATTCGTCGATGCACCGCAACTGGCGCAGGCAGACACGATCCAAGAACGCGATCCTGATCAACGGCAAGGGGCAATACGCGGAAAAGGACAAAGCCAAGGCGCTCGCCGCCACCGGCAAAATCCTCGCCGCCGAACAGCGGGATGACCACATCTACATCGCGGGCGACGCGACAAAAGCCTATCAAAGCCTGTCGCCCGAAGTGACGCTGGCCGAACGCGAAATCTACTTCGTTCGCAATTCTTACTTCGTGATCGTCGACAAGGTCGACGCATCAGATCCTGTCACGGTCGAATGGCTGCTGCACGCCAACGAACCGTTCGAGCTTGGCAAATCCTCGTTCCGCAACACCCAGCAACGTGCGGGATTCTACGGCCAGGTTGTCTGGTCCGAAGGCGGCAAACCCACGATCACGCAAAAGACAGAATTCACTGACGTGGATCCAGAGGACTACAAAGGCTTGCACGTCAGCACCTGCCTGACCGCGCAATACCCTGCGGCCACGCGCCACCGGATCGCGACACTGCTTGTCCCCTACCGGTTGGACGCCCCCAAGCGCATCTTCAACTTCATGGATGACCAGGGCTATGACGCCGACCTTTATTTCACCGATCCGGACGAGAACACGTTCAAGATCGTAATGAAGAAACTCGCCAACACATAAAGATTGAGGAGCCGCCAATGACCGTTCAAAACTACTTTCCCAGCAGCGATGGCACGTTGGAAACCGTGGCCGAGGGCCTGTCGCGCAAGATCACCGCCTATAATGACAACCTCATGGTGGTCGAGGTGCATTTTGAAGCAGGCGTAAACGCGCCCCTGCATAACCACCCGCACGAGCAGATCACCTATGTGATGTCAGGCAAGTTCGAATTCACCGTGGGCGAAAACACCTATGTCGTCGGGGCTGGTGACAGCCTCTACAAACAACCCAACATCGAACACGGAGCGACCTGCCTGGAAAGCGGGATGTTGCTTGATGTCTTCACACCGCATCGCGAAGATTTTGTTTGATCGCGCGCATCGAAACCAATTGACGAAGGAATAACCATGACCAAACCCACAATCGGTTTCATTGGCCTCGGCCTTATGGGCGACCCAATGGCGGAGAACCTGCAAAACAGAGGGTTCGCGTTGGTTGTTTTCGGTCGCAAGAGATCCGCGATCGACACCGTCCTGGCGCGTGGCAACGCAACCGAGGCCCAAACCCCGCGAGAACTGGCAGAACGCTGCGACATCGTCATGTTGTGCGTCACCACGTCGGAGGCGGTCGAGTCCCTGATTTACGGTGATGATGGTGTCCTTGCAGGCATCAAAGAGGGGGCGGTCGTCATTGACTTTGGAACCTCCATCCCCGCCTCGACCCGCAAAATCGGCGCTGATCTGGCTGCAAAAGGGGCCGGCATGATCGACGCGCCACTCGGACGGTCACCGACGCATGCCAAAGAGGGATTGCTGAACATCATGGCCGCAGGGGATCAGACGGTCTTTGAGAAGGTCAAACCGGTGCTAGAGGAACAAGGCGAAAACGTCTTTTACCTCGGCGGCCTTGGGGCCGGTCACACGACCAAACTGATCAACAACTTCATGAGCATGACCACCGCCTGTGTCATGAGCCAGGCCTTTGCGATGGCTGACCGGACCGGGATCGACAGGGGCCTTTTGTACGACATCATGTCGGCGGGACCCTCAAACTCTCCGATGATGGGGTTTTGCAAAAACTACGCCGTTGATGGTGTCAGCGATCTCGGCTTCTCGATCCACAACGCCAATAAGGATTTGGGATACTTCCTGAAATTTGCGGAGGATCTCGGTACACGTGCCGAGATTGCCGAGGGCACGTCAAATAACCTTTCGGCGGCTGTAGCGGCGGGCCTGGGTGACGGGAATGTCCCCGAGATTTTCAATTACTTCATGACACTTGAGCGTTAGGCGCAATCACTCAAAGTCGCAATCGGGGGGAAGCAATGAAACTTGCAGGAAAAACAGCCATCATCACCGGCGGCGGCCGCGACATCGGCGCGGCGGTGGCCATAACGCTCGCACGGGAGGGTGCAGCGGTGGCCATCAGCTACTTTGAAAGCTCTAACGGGGCGGACAGCGTCGTGGCTGATATCGAGGCGGAGGGCGGCAAGGCTCTGGCTGTCCAAGCGGACCTGAACACACAACAGGGGGTCGACAGTTTGGTCGGCGCAACCATTGAAGCATATGGCGGCGTCGACGTGTTGGTGAACAACGCCGGCGGATTGGTGGCACGCAAGACCATCGCCGAGATGGATCTTGACCATTGGAACACGGTAATGACGCTGAACCTGACATCGACCTTCATGATGACCAAGGCGTGCCTGGCCCATATGGCAAGCGGCGCAATCGTCAACATCGCAAGCCAGGCCGGACGCGACGGCGGTGGTCCTGGTGCGGTGCCCTATGCCACATCCAAAGGGGCGGTGATGACGATGACACGAGGGTTGGCGAAAGAACTTGGTCCCAAAATCCGCGTCAATGCGTTATGTCCCGGCATGATCGACACTGACTTTCACAACATCCATACGCCGGACGCCGGACGTCGCGGGTTCGAGGCAAATGCCCCCCTGAAACGTCAGGGCCATGTGAACGATGCTGCAAATCTTGTCTTGTTCCTCGCATGTGACGATAGCGCGTTCATGACGGGCACGAATATCGACATCAACGGCGGGATGCTGTTTTCGTAGGGTAAGCGGCCCGGAGCAGGGGCTGGGTCAGAGAAGCCCGAGAAGACAAGTGTCTACAGCAAGTACAAAGGTCGGCTTTCGGCGCGACTAGCCGGTCTTTTTGGGCAGTTTTCGCGCCGCCGAGGTACGTTCTTCGTACTATTCCGCTGGCGACTTAACGGGTTCCCACCAGTGTCTTCGCAACCCCAGACGCAAGAACACTGTTTCCAAACGCTTCCAAAACCCGATGGTTTCGAGCAGTGGATTTACATGATCGGTCAATAGACAATAGTGGCTGTCTGATCCCGGATTATGGTGAAAGGTGTGATGGTGGGTCGATTGAAACAGGCCGATCCGTTGTAGCGCCTTCACTGCGGATGTATTTTCTTCTGGGCGGGTATGAGACCAGCGGTGAATGACGTTTGTCAGAAAACCAAACAGGCATGCGGAAGCAATTGTGAGGCTCATGAGGTCGATGGCCCAGAAAAACAGGCCCACACATACAACGGCCGTCCAGATGTAAAGGTGCGTAACGATGTTTGAAAGCTCAAAAACAAACATGTCTTCATCATGATGAAGATGGCTGGGCGCGATATAGTGCGGACCGATTATTGGCCATTCTGGGTGACCGTAATTGTCAACAAGCCAATGAAAGCAACCCGTTGCAAAATCAGCAAGCCAAAGCCCAATCAAGATAGACATCAATATCCAAAGGGCTTCTCCAAACAGTTCCATCTAAATGACCTTTCTCGATAATCATGGTACGTAACACTGATCTTTTAGTTAGCGCGAGATAGCATCAAAAGGACGCAAAGCGTCGCACGAAGGGCAGGCCTGACACCGGTAGGCCCGCCTGAAATTGACTATCCGTGGGAAGCCGGCCTTGTGATTTTTAACGTACGCCTTGCCGTTTGTCTGATGGCGTGTTTTTCGTTGCCTTGCCCCAACACCACGCCAACGGGATACCTTTCATCACACGCGTTGCGTGCGGGGGCGCGACCCGGGCGGGCACAAATTCACAATTGTGTCGGCGTCCTTCCGGCGCCTTGATCTTAGCTGCCCCAGGGACCGTGATGACCCTCACCCCCATCGACACGCGCAAAGCCGTGAGCCCCAAAGAAATCCCGTTGCCCCTGGATCATGTTCGCGGTGCCGCGGGCGGTCCGCATGGCGTCGAAATATGCAAGCCCCGATGACAGCGCAGGCAGGGCGATCCCGTGCAGCGCGGCTTGCGCCACGACCTGTCGCAGTTGCCCATGCCTTTCTTTCAGCAGCGTCGCAAAGGCTGGTGCATGCATCAGATTGCCATCCGGATCAGCCGCCAGTGCATCAGCCATATCATCAAGCATCGCTGACCGAATGATGCAGCCGGCCCGCCAAACCTTGGCAATTTCAGGCAAGGGCAGGGCCCATCCAAATTGCGCGGACGCCTTGGCGATCATGCCAAAGCCTTGAGCGTAGCACAGGATCTTACCAGCGATCAGCGCACCTTCCAGTGTTTCGATGGACAGCGTGTCATGCGGCATGTGGTGCGGCCCGGTTCCAAAGAGCGTCTCGCCCGCGGCGCGCAGATCCCGTTGTGATGACAGGTTGCGCGCGACGACGGCGGCCTCGATCGCGGGGATGGGGGCGGCCAGATGCTGTGCCTCGATTGCGGTCCAGCGGCCTGTTCCCTTTTGCCCCGCCGCGTCGACGATCACATCAAGCATAGGGGCATCTGTCTGCGGGTCCGTGGCGGCGGCGACTTTGCCTGATATCTCAATCAGGTAGGATTGCAGCGGGCCCTTGTCCCAGGCGGCAAATATCGCGGCGATTTTGCCGTGATCAAGGCCCAGCCCATCGCGCATGATCCCGTAAGTTTCTGCAATCATTTGCATATCGGCATATTCAATCCCGTTATGGACGGCCTTTACGAAATGCCCGGCACCTTCCTGCCCCATCCAGGTGGCACATGCGGTGCCGTCGTAATCTGCAGCAATGGCTGTCAGAATATGGGCGACCCGGTCCCAATGCTGGCGCTGCCCGCCACCCATGATAGAGGGGCCAAATCGCGCGCCTTCTTCGCCGCCGGACACGCCAATCCCCAAAAATGGCTTATCGCCGGCCTCTTGCGCGCGCCGGTTTGTGTCGTGGAAATTCGCGTTTCCGGCATCAATGATCAGATCATCATCATCCAGCAAGGGCCGGAGTGCCGCAATCTGTTCGTCCACCGCAGCACCCGCAGGCACCATCAGGATAATCGCCCGCGGTTTTGCAATCGCGGCCACCAATTGTTCCAGCGTTTCGGTTGGGGTGATCCTGGCGGCCAGTTCACCCGCATCATTGTGAAACGCCTTTGTTGTGGCCGCCGTCCGGTTCCACACGGCGATGTCAAAACCGTTATCGGCAATATTCAAGGCAAGTGCCGCACCCATTGTGCCAAGACCAATCAAACCGATTTCTGCGTTGCTCATGTTACTGTCCTTGCCTGTGTTTGGTTGATCGGTGGGAATGGCGCTGGTGTCAGTCATCTGCGGCCGGCGGCATGCCCTGCAATATGGGTTTAAGCGCCTTGAGCGCAGCGCGGGCCTGCCAACCCAGATGCTGAACATAAACCGCAGTCTGCGACATTGCCGGGCTTGCGTTGGGGCCACGCCACCGGCTTGTCTTGTAGTGCGCGGCCTCGGCGCTGGCCTGCGCGAATACAAGCTGTTCCAGCGCGCCACGCAACGGTGCGGCGCCGGCGAAATCCGGATCATATCCCATGATGGGGGCGGAAATCACGCCTGCCGCCTCGAAAACGCCGACCACACCAATCAGGTTTTCTGCGCCGTCACGCACGCCCTTGATCTTGAGCAGATCAATCTGGTGGGCCTGCGCCAGAAAACCGGGGGTGTAGCGCGGGGCAGGGGTGTCGGGGATCTGCGCATCAGCCATGGCCTGCAACATCGCGGCCCGGCTGAAATCATTGGCGCTGAATGTATGTGCGTCGACAAGATCGTGCCCCGCAATCACAGGCGCGCGGCGCTGTGATGGGACAGGTGTCACCCAGATGGGTTTGGTCGGCAGCAACGCAAACCCCGCAGCAGACAGGGCCGCCATCAGCGCATCATCTATCCCTGTGGTCAGCGACCGGATCATGATTGTCCGGGTCGGATGCGCGGCAATCAACGCATCACGCATGGCGGTGACCTGATCACCTTGCAAGGCAGGCGCGGGGTTGTCGGGAAAGAGCCAATTGTTGAACTGCACATGTTTGTCCAGCTTCGCCGCCTTCAGCAGTGGGCCGCGCCCTTTGCCCAACCCCTGGCGCAACCGGTCGGCCAGATGCAGATCCGCAGGTTCGGTCAGGGTCTGCGCCACAAGCTGCTGCAATGGGTTGCCGAGCCCGCTTTGATCAGCGTCGCTTGTGGTGATGGGGAAAACCTGCCCGTCAATGGTGATCTGATCCACATCCACCGCCGCATTTGCGATCAGATCTTTTGTGTCGCCGCGCTGAAAGATCGTCGCGAGCCGCTCGGCCAGGGTAGGGGATGTGGCGACGGATTGGCTCATCTTACCTTCTTTGTCTCGGGCACCGAAAATAGCCGCAGATTACAGGACGCACCATCAAAAACGATGCGTCCGCAATGCGTTATCAAGCCATGAGTTGCGGCACAATATATTGCGCACCGACAAAGATAACATATCCGGCAACCATCAGCATGCCGACGGGCTTGGTGATACGGCCAACAACCAGCATCCATGCGGCAAAACCGGCCGTAATAGCCACCGTGGCCCAGACCTGCACACCCATCAGTTCGGGCACGACATCGACGGGTTTGATCATCGCGGTCAGCGCCATGATCGACAGAATATTGAACGTGTTCGACCCAATGATATTGCCCAGGATCAACCCCACCGACCGTTTGCGCGCTGCCGCGATACATGTGGACAGCTCTGGCAGCGAGGTTCCGAATGCGACCACTGTCAGGCCGATGATGGCCTCGGGCACCCCGATAATCGTCCCCGTCACGACCGCGCCCTTGACCAGCATTTCCGCCCCCAGCGCCAATGCGGCAAGACCACCCAGAAGGATCAGCAGCGCCATTCCCAGCGACGAGATACTGTCGTGATCCTCGTCTTCTTCTTCGAATTCCAGGCTATTGGTGAAATACTGATAGCAGACGAAGGCGGCCAGAATGCCGAACATCACCAGCCCCATCATGCTCGAGATCACGCCCGTATACATCGCAAAGACCAGGATCGCGGTGGCGACCAGCATCATCACGATATCCTTGAACAGGTCCTTTGCCTTGCCGTCCACCTGAAAGACGATCGCCGTCGCCCCCAGCACCAGCAGGATATTGGCAACATTGGACCCCAGCACATTCCCAAGCGATATCCCCGGAAACCCTTGGATGTTTGCATTTACCGACGCAAAAAGTTCCGGCACAGACGTTCCGAACGAAATGATCGTCGCCCCGATGAACAAGGGCGAAAGGCCAAAGCGCTTGGCCATAAAAACCGCCGCCTCAATCGTCCAGTCGCCACCTTTTATCAGCAGAAACAACCCAAAAAGGATCGCCCCTGCGGCCAGGACAAACAGGTCATATTGTGAAAGGTCCAACGTGGTATTTCCCGATCAGAGTAACGTTAAGAACGGGCAGGGCCCCAATAACCTGCATAGTCCGGGTTGGTTGATGTTTGCAATGCACCTTATCCGACTGCCGGGCACGGTCTGCGGAAAATCAACTGCGTCGCGTTCAACATCGTCGCAATACATCACCAGCCTATCCTCTGTCTGCAACGCCTCGGGTCCTCCGACGACGTAGTGCGCGTGGCTATCACCGCAACCCCAGCCCAGGGGCTGGACCCACTTGCCCACCCGGGTGTTCGCGACATTCCGGCATTTCCGTTCAGCGCTGCCTTTGAGACGCTGGACGTGCAAACAGCCGCTTGAGGGTAAGCCCCAGCAGAACGCCTATGTCGACAGCTACGAGAGCATTGTCAGGACCGAATGCCTCGGAAGGTATCTTTTGAAATCATCGAAAACGTCCAAGAACACTCCGCGCGCTGGCTCTGGTCATACAACAATGAACGACCAGATATGGCGATCAGAGAATGACCCCAATACAGAAATTGAAAGCCGCTTTCTTAGATCGTCAAAGATAACGCCTTGGTTCAAAGCCTGTGACTGTATGGCGGGGGTCGCAATGTCTCTACACATCTTGTTGCGTTTTGTCCGGGCGGTTGAGGGTTTGAGCGTTTGGCCGGTTCCGCCAATTCGCTGGCATAAAAAAGCCCGTGGCGCGTCTGAAGCGATAACACATTCAGCTAATGCAGCCTGTGGTGAGGCAATCTTCGCTATACTTCGGCTGGAATTGCCCTTCTGGTTGTGCTTTCCCTAATTCTGCCAAAGTTTACGTGAAGCTGCGCGTGTTGAATGCAAATGTTTGAAGGATAAAGACTTTGCTGAGTCATATTCTAAAGAAGTTTCTTGGCGCTGCGAATAATCCTGCCGGTAGCACCGCCCCCCAGCCAGTCGCGGCTGCTGCCGATCCATATGTATATCTTGATGACATACAGCCCGGGCCGACATACCGCGCCCAAACATATCTGGCAACGGGCGAGGATCGTCAGGTGCTGGTTGATCTGCGTGCAAAAGTCGGCGCTAACCGAAACTACACCCCCGGTCGCACGCACCCGCAGGCCGTGACGGCGACAAACGCGCTGGCCTATGATCTTGGTGGTCAGCCAGAGGCCCTGGCGCGCTATGCTGAGTTGCGTCACGCGATGGGGTGGGGCTTTAGCCTTACCACACGCAAGGATAGCAAACATCTGGACGCCATTCCCGACGCGGTCCGTGTCCTCTTGTCGGCCTATGGAAACCGGCATGGTATATCTGCGCAGATGCCCACCACATGGGATGATCTGCGCGCCGCTGTGAAGATCTTGGGCGGGCATGACGTGGATATCGTTCTCTATTGTCTGCCGGTTGAGCGCTATTCCAAGCGTTCGATTAGTCTCGATCCGACGCTTGGCACTTTGGCGACCCAGTTTGATGCTGTGACTTATATCGCCGCGCTCGAGCGTCAGGACGCCAAGGTTCGTGCCACGGTTCTGGAGCGTTGGGCGATATCGCCGATCACCAAGGCGCCGGATTTTCTGCCGTTTTTGATGAAGCAGGGTCATGAAAGCACCATCACGTTGCGCAAGAACGCGGCGGCCCTGTTGCCTTTACATGATCCTGCGGCCGTGACTGCGTTAGCGCAGGAGATGCTGGCCGCAAAAAAGGCGACCGCACGATTGTTCGCTGTTGAGGCTCTTGGTGCGGTTGGCAGTCCTGCGGCTTTGAAGGCATTGGATGCGCATAAACAGGTCGAAAAATCGCAGTCTGTTTTTACGTCGCTGGAGCTTTCGGTTGGTGTTTCCAAGGCAGAGGCGCCGGTACCTGCTGTTGAAAGCGGCTATATTGACGCCAGCGGTGCGCATGTTCAGCTGCCGCCTGACGTGGCGCTTGTTGATGATGGCAGCAGCCCGCTGGATAACAGCTTTGCCGCAAGGTTCGACGCTTTGGAGGCCAAGATCCGCAAGGATGTCGAAGCCAGATATGCCACAAGCATCGCCTATTGGGAAAAGAAGGGTAAGACATATAACAAGCCACAAAAGGGTATCGTGGAACCACTCGGACCCGGTTGGATGGCTGTGCTAAACGCCCCGGTTCCTGCTGATCCGGCGGAACGAACGATCTACCCGCCCAGGGTGCCCTATCGCTACAGTGACATGGTGAACCCGATCATTGAGGCGACACTTGACCAGATCCCATTGCGTCGTGTGATTGATCTGGCCTTCCAAAATGGGCGCAGCCTATCAGCGGTGTTGGAATGCCGAAGTGATCCGTTTTGCAACTACGTCCAAGACGCAATTTCTGGTGGCCGGGTCAGTCTTGCGCAGGTTGCCAAGATCGCGAAGGAAGACGGGGCAGGGTACATCAAGCATGTTATCGCGAACGCAAGAGGGCACTATGGTACGCGCAGCATCATCCCCGGTACGTGGCAGATTGCGGCAAGCCATCTGCCGTTAGTGATTGGTGCGCTGCCGCCGCGCGGCACTGATTTGAGGACCGCGCAGCGCGCGCTCGCGATCATTGCGGACTTTCCCAGCCTGCCCGCCGATCTGGTCCAGCCACTGCTTTTTGTGGCCATAGACGATCGGGCCCGTTTGCGTGATCCGGCGCAAAAGCTGCTGACGGACGTCCCCGGTATTGATGATCAGTTGATCATGATCCTTGCCGATAAACGGCAGGCCGTGCGTGCCAATGCAGCGCGCTTCCTTGCGGATCGTGGTGCAACAGCGGCTTTGCCTGCTTTGGTGAAGCGTTTGAAGGGCGAAAAATCGGAACTTGCCCGTGCTGATCTGATTTCCGCCGTCGCCCGGTTGGGCGGTGACGCTGCGCTTTATCTGGGCCGTGATGCGCTGATGAAAGAGGCGAAGACCTTTGTCGGCAAGCTGCCCGATGCAAAGCTTTCCTGGTTGGACCAGTCCACCGCACCGCGCCTGCAATGGGCAGACGGGTCTGCGGCTGATCCTGTTATTCTGGATGCATGGTTGCGTCTGGCGCTGAAGCTGAAGTCGCCGCTCGGATCGCCGCTTTTCGGGTTGTATCTTGATCAGATGACACCGGACAGCGTGGCGGCTGTGTCCGATTGGGTTCTGAGCAGCTGGATCAGCTATGATATCGACCGGCCAATCGGGCCAGAGGCGCGCGCGACGGCAGAGGCGCGCGCAAAACGCGATGTGGCATCGAAAAGCAGCTGGATGGCTTATGTTGGTTACTCGGTGGAAGAAATCACCGAGATTTACCTGCGCAACATGGCGTCGAGCTATCCCAATTCAGGTGCTGACAGCAAAGGTATCCTTGCGCTGACGCATCGTGCCACGCCGTCCACGGCAGGTCCGATGATTGCCCGCTATCTGAAACAGCACGGCAAACGGGTGTCGCAGGCTAAAGCGCTCGTCGAGACGCTTTATGGCATGGGCACGCAGGATGCCGTGCAGGTGCTGGTAGCGACCGCTACCCGGTTCAAGCAACGCACGGTGCGCGAGCTTGCCGAAAAGCTGGTGGTTGAACTGGCCGAGGAACGTGGCTGGACGCAGGATGAACTGGCGGACCGTTCGGTGCCGACAGGCGGGTTTGAGGATGATGGCACCATGCTGTTGGAGGTGGGCGAAGAGGCCAAGCCATATGTTGCGCGCTTGGCCAGTGACTTGAGCGTGAAGCTGCTTAATCCGCAGGGCAAGGAAGTGAAAACCATTCCTGCGGGCAAGGATTCCAATACCAAGGAGGCCAAATCGCTGCTGAGTGCCGCGAAGAAGACCATCAAGACCGCACAAACCCAACAACAGGCCCGGCTTTATGACGCCATGGTCAGCAGTCGTGTCTGGGATCGCCAGACCTGGCAAGATGATCTGACCCATCACCCGATCATGCAGCGGTTGATTGCCCGCGTGATCTGGCGTGGGTTGGACGACAAAGGCGAACTGATCACCGGATTGCGCCTAACCCCCGAGGGCGAGATACTGGATGCTGCGGGTGATGATGTGGACATGACGGCGATTGCCAAGATTGATGTGGCGCATACGGCAAACTTGCCAGAGCAAGACCGGCAGGCGTGGCGCGATCACCTCACTGATTTTGAGGTCAAACCCCTCTTTGCCCAAGTGTCGCGTCCGGTGCGTGGTCTGACCGATCCGCAAAAGAACGACACGCGCTTGACTGACCGTGAGGGCTGGATGATGACCACTTTCAAACTGCGCACGGCGGCCAAGAAGGCCGGCTATGATCGCGCGCCAATTGGGGATGGTGGTGGGTTTGATGCCTACCGTAAGGAATTCCGCGGTAGCCAGATTTGGGCAGATTTGTATTTCACTGGTAGCTACGTATCAGAAGACGACATTCCGGCGGCGATCAAACACATGCAGTTTACCCGGATGAATGACGGCGGCGGAGCGCGCGCATTGACGCTGTCCAAGGTGCCACCTCTTTTGCTGTCTGAGGTCTGGAACGACCTGCATGAGATCGCGAAGTCCGGTGCCTTTGATGCGGATTGGGAAAGCAAGGGACTGTACTAGATGTGCAACCTCGCAAAAGAAAAACTGGGTTTGAAATGAAATCATTGTTCAGCAAGCTTAATCCTTTCGGGGACGCGACAACCAAACTGATCACCCATGATCTGAGCCGTCTCAATGGGATTCAGCAGGGTCTTGGTGACAAGACGGTCAAATATGTGCTGACAGGTGAGCCGGAAACGGTGCTTTCGACATTGTCGCAGGCGGTTGGCGGTGAACTGCTGCAGGTGGGCGTGTCCTATGTCCACTATAGCAAAACCGAGGATTGTCATCTGCGACGCCAGCTCTTGTTGCTGGATATGCAGCCCTTTGATGGGGAACTACTGGTGCGCTATGCGCAGGTGCTGGCGGCCTCTTCGGGGTCGCGGTCTGACAGATGGCTTGGGTCTGATAAAATCCCGGCCCCTCTGCGCGTGTATTTCACCGAAGTTGCGATAGCGGCCTGCGATCCACAACAGCGCTGGTCGAGCAAAGTGCGTGACACGCCACCCAAGGGTCTGACGAAGGATCATCTGGTGCCGATGGCGCAGGCGTTTGGTGGGACGGTGCCGCAGTTGTTCGAAGTGCTGTTTTGGGAAAACAATGAATATGGCACCCAAAGCATCAAGCCTTATCGTGAACTAACCGACATACGTGCCTTGGTCCTGGCCCATACCGATGACGCGCTGAAAGGCGTCGCCAAAGTCCCCGCCCAAGGCCGTGAGGCGTTTGTCAAAGCGCTGCATGCGTGGAAGCTGGCTGATCAGCAACCATTCCTCGACTTTGTTCTGGCCGCTGCGGGCGATGCTTCGAAATCTGTGCGCGGGGCAGCTGTATCGGTTCTGCGTAATGTGTCTGCCAATATCATCGAGCCGCTGGCGGCTGCCCAGCTGTCCAAAGGCACGGTGGGCGTGCGGGCCGGGATGGTTGAAATTCTGGCCGGTTTGGGGACCACATCAGCGCAAGAAACCCTGCGCGCCCATCTGAAAACCGAAAAGACCGCACGGATTGTCGCCGCGATTGAGAACACGTTCTCGGCCGGTGAGATCACCGGGGATGGCGCGCAGACAGCTGACGATGCGACGGGCTATACCGCGATTGACGGCAGTCGGGTTGAGATCCCGCCTTTGATGCCGTTGCAGGATGGCCCCGGGGTTCAGCTGACTGCAGAGGATCGCAAGCAGCTGAAAGAAGCGATCGCTGCCCAGAATGAGAAGACGAAAGCGCATAACGCGAAATATCCAAAGGGCTATCAGGCCCCGATCCTTGGCGCGAAGTTCATTGGTCATCTAGAGGCCCATTTGGCCGACACGCTTCAGGATGACGGGGCCCGGCAAATGGTTCGCCAATTCTTGATGCGTAACCCCGGTGGCTGGACCGCGCAGGTGCTTGACCGGATGTCCGAGAACGACGCGATGGGCCTTGCGTTTCGGTCCATCCATCATCTGCCGGCCTGGATCAGCGCCTACCGCCACGGCCCGTTCGAGGATTATTTTCACAAATACCTTGCGTCCGACCGTGCCGATCTGCGGGCGATGGATGCGCTATGGCAAGAGATGGGCTTGCAAATCACCGTGGGCGGTTGGCACGATCGCAAAGCGCGCAAGGTGATCAAGGGTGATCTGTTGCGCCAGATGATGCCGGAGTATGCCAGCCTTGCCTATGATGCGCCTGACATGATCGGCGATGCGGCGCTCTGGCCTTATGTCGCCGATAATTTTGACGTGATGGATCACGCGATGGGCGTGTCGTCCAACACCGAGGTGAAGTTAAGCCAGACGATGGCGATCCGGTTCCTGGCTGCGTTGCCCAAGACACCGATGCGGTATTTTGTGCCTCTGCTGGAAATCGCGACCGGCGAGCGTAAGACCGGCAAGGCCGAGGCGCGTGCGCTGCTGGCCGATATTCCGCAGGTCACTGACCGTCTGATCACCCTGCTGAAAGACAGCCGCCAGGTGATCCGCAAGGGTGCTGCCGAATGGCTGGGCGCACGTGGGAATACCGAGGCGATCCCGGCCCTGAAGGCGCAATTGAAAAAGGACAAAAGCGAGCTTGCCAAGGCCGCGATCCTGACGGCGCTTGAGGCCTTGGGTGAGCCGCTGGATAGCTATGTCGGCCCCACGGCCCTGATCCGCGAGGCCGAGCTGGGCTTGAAAAAGGCCAAGTTTGACAAGCTGGATTGGCTGAACCGTGATCACATGCCGCCTGCCAAGTTCAAGTCGGGCAAGGCGGTCCCAACTGACGTGCTGTCATGGTGGATATTTCTGGCTTTCAAGCTGAAACAACCAGGCGGCAATGCGCTGTTTGAGATTTATCTTGATCAGTTGGCCCCGGATAGTGCGGCCAGTTTTTCGCAGTGGATCTTTGACAGCTGGATCACCTACGACACTGTTGTGCCTTCGGATGAAGAGGCGATTGCCTATGCCGACACACACGTCGCCCAACGACAGCAGGCCTATAAACGCTGGTATCCCGACATGACCCGCGACCAGATTTATGCCCAGCTGAAACGCGAGGTGAAGTCGCAGTATCAAAACACGGGCGCCGCAACCAAAGGTATCCTTGCGCTGGCTTCACGTGTGCCGCCGCAGATCGCCGCCGACAAGGTTCGCGCCTATCTGCGCAATCATGGATCCCGGACATCGCAGGCGTCATCCTTGCTTGAGGTGCTTGCCCATAAGGGTGATCCGGTGTCCTTGCAGGTTGTGATTGCGGCTGCGACCCGGCTTAAGCAAAAGGGCGTGCAGAACTTTGCGGGCGAGCTGGTTCAGCAGGTGGCCGATCTGATGAACTGGTCCCTGGACGAACTGGCGGACCGGACGATCCCTGCTGCTGGCATGAATGATGACGGCTACGTTGATCTGCCTTGCGGGGTTGATGAGAAACCCTATCGCGCCACATTGGGTGATGATCTGACTTTTGTGCTAACCAATCCGGACGGCAAGGTGGTCAAGGCGCTCTCGTCTGGGACCGATGAGGCGACGAAGGCGTCGAAAAAGCAACTCAGCGCTTCCAAGAAAGAGCTAAAACAAGTGATCACCATGCAGACAGCGCGGCTTTACGAGGCGCTGTGTGGTGAACGCGTCTGGCCGCTGGCGGACTGGCAGCGTGACCTGGCGGATCATCCGATCATGCGCCGTTTGCTGGCGCGTCTGGTCTGGCAGGGGTTGGATGCAGATGGCAAGGTCATGGGCGATTTCCGCCCCACGATTGAGGGTGAGTTTACCGATGCGCATGATGAAGAGGTCGACATCAGCGCCTTTGCCGGTATCCGACTGGCCCATGGCGCGACCCTTTCGGGCGCCGCCGCGGACGCTTGGGCGGTGCATCTGAAGGACTATGAGGTCAAACCATTGTTTGCCCAATTCGGGCGCAGCCTGATCCGGTTGCCGGATGATCAAAAGGACGCGGTTGAAATCGTGGATCGCAAGGGCTGGGTGACCGAAACCTTTGCCCTGCGCGGTGTTGCGACCAAGCTGGGCTATGAACGGGGTCAGGCCGAGGATGGCGGGTGGTTCTACAACTATTACAAGTCATTCAAAGGCGTCGGTCTTAAGGCGTCAATCGCGTTTACGGGGAATTACCTTCCCGAAGAAAACCGCAATGCCGCCCTGATATCGCTGAGCTTTGAAAAGGCCCAGGGACGGTTTGGGCAAACGGTGAAACTGTCAGATGTGCCGCCTGTCTTGCTGTCTGAATGCTGGAACGACTTTCACGCAATGGCTGCCAAGGCCAGCTATGATCCTGATTGGGAAAAGAACGTACAATGGTAGATGAAATCCAGCGCGCACCCGCCGAGCTGCGTTATGGCGAAGAAATCGCCCGGTTGATGGCCGCCGATACGGCCCCCAAACCCAACGGCTGGCGCTTGTCCCCGCGCGCGGTACGACGGTTTATCCTGGGCGACGCGTCGCTGGATGTGCAGCAGAAATTCTTTGGAGATGATCCTTTGGTCGACCGCTGCATCGTGTCTTTGATGGGGCATCAGGGTTTGATGCTGGTGGGTGAACCCGGCACGGCGAAATCACTGTTGTCGGAATTGCTGGCGGCGGCCATCAGCGGGACATCGAAGCTGGTTGTGCAAGGATCTGCGGGGATTATCGAGGATCACCTGCGCTATGGCTGGAACTATGCGTTGTTACTGGCCGAAGGGCCGAGCGATCGTGCTTTGGTGGCATCCCCCATCCTGAGTGCGATGCGAAACGGTCAGATTGCTCGGATTGAGGAGCTGACCCGCTGCGCGCCAGAGGTGCAGGATGCGATTATTTCGTTGATGTCCGAAAAAACGATTGCGATCCCTGAACTGGGGCCTGAGGTTGAAAGCCGGGCCATTCCGGGTTTCAACCTGATCGGCACGGCCAACCTGCGGGACCGGGGCGTGCATGATATGTCGAGCGCGTTGAAACGGCGGTTCAATTTCGAAACGGTGCAGCCCATTGCCGATGCGCAGTTTGAGAAAGAGCTGATCAGCCGGCAGGTGGCGCAGCGGATGGCCGAAAGCCCGATTGCGCCTGCGGTGCCGCATGATGTGCTTGATCTGGTGGTAGATGTGTTCCGGGATTTGCGCACCGGGACGACGGCTGATGGGGCTAGTGTCGCCATTCCCAACAGCGTGATGTCGACGGCTGAGGCTGTGAACGTGACCCATGCCGCCGTGTTGGAAGCGGCGTATCTGGATGATGGCACGCTGACAGCGGGGCATGTGGCGCGCCAGTTGGGTGGCACGGTGTTCAAGGATGATCCAGAGGACGCCCGCAAACTGCGCGCCTATGTCGATCAGATTGCAAAGCCGCGTGCGCGCGGATCCCGCGCATGGGCTGCGTTTTACAAGTCTGCCAAAGAAAGCCTGCGTGACTGATCGTGCGACATTTGCGGCATTGCGCTCGGACCTGTTTCAGCCGGATCGGGGACTTTATGTGGTGCCTGTGCGCCACCATTCGCCGGCCTGCGCATGGGCATTGCGTGCGCTGATCGCCGAGGTGAAACCGGCCCATGTGTTGATTGAGGCGCCGGGCGATTTTGCCCCGCAAATCCCGCTGTTGCTCGACCCCGATACCAAGCCGCCAGTGGCTTTGGTTTCCTTGGTTGATGATGCGGGTGATCGCGGGCGGGTTGCCGGGTATTACCCGTTATGCGACCACTCGCCGGAGTATGTCGCCTTGCAGGCCGGTGCCGCTATTGGTGCGGAGATGCAGTTCATTGATGCCCCCGCTGCGACCAAGGCAATGCGCGGCCAGTTAGACGGGACCGCGCCTGTTTCACTGCTCGATGAGCAGCGGTTCGATTCCAGTGATTATGTCACCGCGCTGGCCCGTGCCACGGGGTGCCGGGATGGGTTTGAGCTTTGGGATCATTTGTTTGAAACCCGGCTGGGGCAGACCGATTGGCAGTTGTTTTTCGGCGATGTGGGCGTTTATTGCGCGGGCATTCGCGCCGCCACACCGCAGACGCAGATTGATGCGACCGGTGATACCATACGCGAGGTTTACATGGCCCGTGCGGTCAAAAAGGCATTGGCCGCTGGCGGTCCGGTTGTTGTGGTTGTGGGCGGTTTTCATGCGCCTGCTCTGTTAGGTGATCTGGATGATCTGCCAACACCCGAAAAACCAAAGGGCACGGCAGAGTGTTATCTGATCCGTTACGGGTTCCGCGCGCTGGATGCGCTGAACGGCTACGCTGCCGGGTTGCCGCAGCCGGGGTATTACCAGGCGCTGTGGGATCGGGCGCATGCGGAAGAAACCCCCTACGATCTGGGGATTGACCTGCTGACGGATTTCGCGACCCGGATGCGTTCAGAGGGGCATGACCTGTCCTTGCCTGCACAGGCCGAGGCGATGCGCGTGGCCGAAGGGTTAGCTGCACTGCGTGGGCGTTCGGGTGCGATGCGCCATGATCTGATTGACGGGGTGCGCGCGGCGCTGATCAAAGGGGAAACGGCCGCTCAGGATATCTGGACCACGCGGTTTCAGGCGTTCCTGTGCGGGGACCGGTTGGGGGATGTGCCTGCCTCTGCCGGGTCGCCGCCTTTGGTGGAGGATGTGCGCCGCCGCGCGCGCGCCCACCGCCTTGATATCAGTGACAGTGCGCAGCGGACGCGCAAGCTGGATATCCGCCGCAAGGACACACATTTGGCCACGTCCCAGTTTCTGCACGCGATGGGGTTGATCGGGTCGCCCTTCGCCAGCCGAACGGCAGGGCCTGACTACGTCAGCGGCGTGCAAACCACGCTTTTGTTTGAGCATTGGCAATACGCCTGGTCGCCGCAGACCGAGGGGCATCTGATCAATCAGGCGGTTCTGGGGGATGACTTGCCGACTGCCTGCCTTGCCTTCATGCATCGCGAACGCGCGGCGTTGATTGCGCAAGGCCATGCCCGTGATCTACCGAAGCTGGTTGATATGCTGGTGCGCGGTCTTTTGGCAGGGCTGGGTGCGGAACTGGGGCCTTTCGTCGTGCAATTGGGCAGTGACATCCAGAACCATGGGACTTTTGCAAGCGTGACCGTTGCGCTGCGTCGGTTGTTGTTTGTGATGCAATCCTCGGGGCCACTGGCAGTGGCCGAAGCGCTTGATCTGCGGGGGGTTTTGGGCGCGGCATATGGGCGGTTGGTTTACCTCTGCGATGATCTGCCCAACACGTCAGATGAGAACACGCAAGAGCGCCTGGATGCGCTGCGCATGATGAATGAAATTCTGCGCGATTGCGCGGCGATTGGGCTTGATCGCAGCCTGCTGGATGCGGCTATTGACCGGGTGGCGCTGGCCACCACCAACCCGGTTATTCTGGGGGCCATTCTGGCGGTTTGCGTGCAGGCGGGAACGCGGCCCGCGGCGGAACTGGTGCAGGTCATGGAAGGGAAGCTGACAGGGGTCAGCCTTGATACTGCCGATCAAATTGGCGTGCTGCGCGGTATCCTGCACACCAGCCCGTCGCTTTTGTGGCATGCGGATGGGCTGCTGGCCGTGGTCGATGCGTTCATTCGCGGCATTGACGAGGCGCATTTTCTGGATCTGCTGCCGCATCTGCGGTTGGCGTTCACCCAGTTGAACCCGCGCGAAACGGACCGTGTGGCGCATGAACTGGCTGCATTGATGGGCGTGCAGGCCGGTGGTCTGATCAGTCATGACACGCAGGTCTCTGACGCTGATCTGGCCGAAGGGCTGCGGGTTGAGAAGGCGCTGCATGCGTCATTGGCGACCGATGGTTTGACCGAATGGATCACGGGCGGGGTGGCGTCATGAGCGAGGGGGCAAGACGCTGGCGTCTGGCCCTTGGCCGCTATGCCAATCAGCAGTTGGGCGGTCTTGGGGGGCAGGACGGGCTTATGGATCAAACGCTCGATTATCTTTATGGCCGTGAATATCAGGGGCGCGGGCTGGAACAGGATCGTGGACCGGGATCGCTGGACCCGACGCAGATGCAGGCGCTCAATTGGCTTGGCAAGGCCAAGGGGCTGTTCCCGCAATCGGTGTTTGAGACGTTGCAGGGGCATGCGTTGGACCGTTATGGGCTGACCGATCTGCTGAAAGACCCCAAAACGCTTGATAGTCTGGAACCCAATCAGGATCTGCTCAGGGTGCTCTTGGGTTTTCATGACCGTGCTGACCCCGCGATCAAGGCCAAGTTGCGCGAAGTGGCGGACCGCATCATTCGTGACATCATGGAACGGTTGCGTCACGACGTGATGCGCGCGTTTTCGGGACGCCGGAACCGGTTTCGCCGCTCCAATATCCCGTCAGCTGCGAATTTCGATTGGCGCAATACGTTGCGTGAGAACCTCAAGACCTATGACCCGGAGACCCGCCGGATTATTGCGCAGACCCTGCGCTTTAACAGCCGCGAAAAGCGCCGGTTGCCGTGGACGGTCGTGCTGTGCGTCGATCAATCAGGCTCGATGACCGACAGTGTGATCCACTCGGCGGTGATGGCCGCCATCCTGTGCGGTCTGCCGGGTGTGACGGTGAAGATGGTTCTGTTTGATACCTCGATCATCGATGTGTCCGACCGGCTGACCGATCCGTTGGACACGTTGTTGTCGGTGCAACTGGGCGGCGGGACCAACATTGGCCGTGCGGTGACCTATTGCGAGGATTTCATCGCAGACCCCGAACGCACGGTCTTTGCCCTGATCACAGACTTTGCCGAAGGGGCATCGCCCCGCGCGCTTTATGCAGCGCTTGCCCGGATGTCGGAGGCGCGGGTGCGGATGATTGGATTGGTGGCGCTGGACGAACAGGCCACGCCGTATTTTGATCCGATGATTGCGGGCAGGGCGGCTGACATCGGCATGCAGGTGGGGGCGATGACGCCCGACAAGTTTGCGGAGTGGTTGGCGGAGATCATGACATGACCCTGTCTGCGATGATCGCCGTGCACGATGAAACAGCCCTCGCGGCCCTTGCGTCAGTGGGTGTGGTCCGCCGCGCGAAACGCGATTTTGAGGCGGGCAAGGCAGTTGTTGAAAGCCGTGATGAGGCGGCGGCCACGGTGACGGCGGATGGCAAGGCCGTCATGATCCCGGCTGCCGGGCTGCCGGCGGCGACTTGCGATTGTCCGGCGACCGGCATTTGCAGGCATATCTTATTGGCTGTTTTCGCACTGCGTGAGGATCCATCGGCCGAAATGGCCCCGGTGACATCCGCCACTGATGAGTTGCACGCGCTTGACGAAGCGGGTTTGCGCAAGTTTGCCGGGGCTGACTGGGACAAGGCAATTAATCTGGCACGGATCAGCGGGCGGGCCACATTGACGGAAGATGGGGCAAACCTGTCAGTGCAACTGCCGGATGTTGCGTTTCCGGTCGTGTTTCTGGCGGGGCAGGGGCTGGCGGGCGCTGTCTTCAAAGGTGCCAAGAGCGCCAAGCGGCGGATGACGGCGGCGGCGGCATTGGTTGCGCGCCAGCGCTCAGGCGCACAGACGTTGGATCAGATCACGCAAGACGAAGACCAGATTGCGCAAATGTCGCCTGCGTTTCTGGGGAGGGTGCAGGCGGCAATTACGGCGTTGGTCGCAGGTGTCTTTGGCGGCGGGTCCGTGGTGGCCGAGGATTTGGTGTTTGATTTGTCGATCTCGGCGCGCGCGCAAGCCGCACCGCGCTTGACCGCACTGTTGCGTGGGTTGGTGCAGCAATCGCGCAAGCAACGCGCACATCACATCGCATTCCGTGAGGATCGGTTTTTGGCCGATGCCGCTCGCGCCTATGCTTTGGCCAAGGCGTTGGCGCAGCATCCGGAGGACACGCAACTGACCGGAACCTTACGGCGCAATTACCGCGATCATGACGATATTGATCTGATCATGCTGGGGGCTGTGCAATGGACAGCCGCAAGTGGCGCACGTGGGTTGCGGCTCTATGGCTATGCCCCCGCGACGGGTGCCTGGTACACCACGGGACAGGCGCGGGGGGCCGGAATGGACCCCGGGTTTTCGCCCCGCAATGCGTATGACGCGCCGCTTTGGGCCGGTGGTATCGCGCGCAAACTGATCGGTGGACAGGTGTATTTGCGACGGCCGCGGGTGTCAGATGACAACCAGATCGCCTGGGATCATGGGTCGGTCGAGCGCCGACCGATACCTGATTTGGTTGAGGCCGGCGTCGCCTTGCAAAACTGGGCTGCCGCGCGGGAAGACATTGCCAAACGTTCACCTGTCGGATTGCGTGGAACAGGTGCTCCGGTGCCGGTCTTGCTGGCCCCGTCGCATATCGGTGACGCGCAGTTTCATGATCTTGAGCAGCGCTATCAGGTAACAGTGGCGGACAACAGCCATACGGCCATCGCGCTGACGATCCCTGCTGATCAGCATGCGACAGTGGATTGGCTCCATCGCAATAAGGCTGCGGTGCAGGCCATGTTGTGCGAGGTGACGGCGGTTGATCTGCGGCAAGAGCTGATGCTGATTGCGATCCTTTTCAAGGCGGGGGATGGCAAGTTGCAGGTCATGAACCTGACACTGGATCAGACGACACCGCAGAAAATGGCATTTGGGGATCGCGCTTTATCGTTTCTCAAAGACAAGGTCAGGTTTGGCACTGCGGCCCAACCTGCACCAAGTACTGGGCAAGTTGAGATACTGTGCCATGCTGTATTCGATGCAACAGCGGAAATCCTTCGTTTTGGTCAGTCTCAGGCCCTTGATGCATTGGGCTGGCGCGCGGATGCGTTGCAATTGGCTCTTTTGGCCCAAGCATTGCGCGATCTTGCCAAGGATCCTACCGCAGATAACGCCATGCGGGTCAGTTATTTGTCGACCCAAGCCATCTTGCACGGTTAGGTATTGTGCCGCACACCAACGGCTGGCTCGGAGGCCATGATCTGGTGCATGGTAACATGATGCATCTTGGCAACGGGCACCCTGATCAATAGCAGGAATGGGCTGACGGCGTTGGCCCGCAATTTCTGCACGAACAAAATGCCGCAATTGCAAAGCTGGTTGGTTTGAGCTCTATGCCGCCCTTAGACCGGCCGTTGCATCTCCGGGGTTCTGCGGTGCCGATCCGCCAGAGACGGCCCATTCCTGCCGTCGAAAACCTAGTGGCTATGATGCGGTGCGGCCCACCAAAAGAGACATTCGCCGCGCGTGCAAAACATTGCGCCACACGAACTCACAGCCTGTGGAACACAGTGGCCGACCGATGCCGCGTCGGCTGGTGTGTGTACGTTCGCGGCAGGATCGCCCCGATTGTCAATTACCGGCAGCCGGTACCGCCGATCCCATCGCGGGCGATGACCTGATCTGTCGGGCAGCGGGGCATCATGACAGGGGCTGCCATAACTGGCGCAGCCTCAATCATGGGTTCTTCGAGGACGACAGGTTCGGGTTGCGGTGCGCTACAGGCCGCTAGCACGAAAAATAGGCCCAAAGTCAGCTTCTTCATGGGACATCATCCTGTTTGCTATAAAAATATCCGCCTGCGCGAAACCTAAAACTGCGCCTTTCCTTTGGCAATTCTTTCGCCGATTTCTTCATCTCCGCGGCCTGCGTGCTGAGGTCTTTCAACATGGCCATCTGACCGGCGTCATAGGCGGTTTTCAAAGCCGCCACTTGATCGGCGCTCAGCTCGGTGTAATGCACTGCGCGCTCAAAATGCGGGGGCCCTTGCCCCAACACGTTCTCGGTTGCCGCATCAAAATGATCGCCAAGGTTCTGGGTCAGATAGGCCAGTTGGTCCTCCGACCCCGATAGCGGCTGATACGACGATTGCAAAAGGCGCACCTCCTGGGTGTCGGTGTCAATCGCAACAGCCCCTGCCTCCTCCAATGTGTCCAGCATGGTGCGCGGGTGGATGTCCTTGCGCACAACCTTGGCCAGCGCCTCAAATGACGGCGCAGGGCCGTTTTTTGGCAAGTCACGCCCGCCATAGTCCTGTTCCGTTTGCCATAGCGCCAAGAGCCGCGCGAGGTGATGCGGGCGCGGCTCTGGCACAGGCAAGGCACGCAGACGCGCGATATCGCGCCGCTGCAAACCGGTCAGCACCGACAGGCGGCTATCGGTCAGTTTGCCATCACTCAGCCCCTTCGCCGCTTCGACATAGTGGGCCTTGAGCCGTTCGGAGAGTTCAGGAAACTGGACCCCACGCGCAACCATCAGCCGGGCGAAAGGGGCGAGCAGTCTATCAAGCAAATCAATCATAATGTGCAATATGCACATTTATATTGACAGGTCTATCGCATTCTGAATATGTGCAATTAACACATTTATTGGAGATGGCAGATGATTATCGCCCCAAAGACATTGCTCATGATCAACGCAACCGCACTTTTGTGCGCGTGTTCGGTGCCAAATGCGCAGACCAGCAGCAATCCGGCTGGCACACCCCTCGCGGCGCCGATCGTAACACCCGAAGCCAGCGCTGCACCCATGGCGATGGAGGCCCCGGCCGTCGTCATCGCGCCACCCCCATCGTCTCGCGCCAGCAATGCGCGCGCTGGCGTGGTGACCGCAGGCGACATCAATGACACCCTGAACCTGCCTGCTTTCCTGCGCTTCCAGAACACAGCCTCAGACGGGCTCAACCTGCGCAAAGCCAACCTGACCGAGCCCGTCATGGTGCAACTGCGCGGCCCCTCCGGCACGCCAGCCCCGGGCGTGCGCGTTACGCTGCGGCGTCCGGGTGCCGCTGATCCGTTCTATGACGGCTACTCCGGCGTTGACGGCATGATCAGCGTCTTTCCCGCCACTCTGGGGCAGTCGCGCATGCGCAATGTCGAGTTGCGCGCCTTCCCGGGTGGGGACGGCCCCGCCATCGTCAAAACCCTCGCCACAAGCACGACCCGGCAGGCCGTCACTCTGCCCGTTGAAAGCGCATGGGCGCCCGACTTCTTGGATCTGGTGTTTGTGGTCGACACAACCGGCAGCATGAGCGACGAACTGACATGGTTATCGCAGGAAATCACGCAGATCACCCGGCAAGCGCAAAGTGCCGCCCCGGGTGTCGATATCCGCTTCGGGCTGGTGGTCTATAAGGCCCCCGCCGACCCATACGTCGTGAAATCCTATGGTTTCACCAGCGACGTCGGACAATTCACCCGCTGGATCGCGTCCGAACGGTCATCAGGTGGGGCAGGCGGACCCGAAGTCGTCGCCGACGCGCTCAATACCGCCGTGCAGCTGGACTGGCGGCGGGGCAGGGGCGAACGCCTGATCTTCCAGATCGGGGATGAACCACCCCACCCGCTCAGGACCCGCACCTACTATGACGCTGCACAAACCGCCGCGGCGAATGGCATTCAGGTCTTCGGGCTTGCGGCGAGCGGGGTTGAGGCGCAACTGGAATACCTTATGCGACAAGGGGCGGTGATGACCGGCGGCCGGTATCTGTTCCTGACCGACGACAGCGGCGTCGGGCTATCCCATGCCGAACCCACGATCTCTTGCTATCAGGTCACGCGGCTGAACGATCTTGTGGTCCGCGTCCTGCGATCAGAACTCAGCGGACGCCGGGTTGAGGCGGCCCCATCCGAGGTCATCCGCGAGGTTGGTAGCTATCAAAACGGCATTTGCCGGAATTGAGCCAACAGGCGGGGAGAGAGGCGAGCACGGCCCAAAGCCGGCCTCCATCAACGGCCTTCGGTTCTGCGGTTGCAGCCGGCTTTCCGGCCATTGGGCGCGCGTGCCATATCTGGCGATGGCCGAACTGGTAATCTGTTGGGCAAAGCGGAGTATGGATTTTTCGCCTCGTTGCCGCAGCGGTCATCGCCGACCGATTTCGAACGCCAGAGCCAAGCCAGCTTGTCGGTCGGCATTCCGCTTTACACATGCATGGCATGCTTTCAGCCGAGGACGCATTTCGCTTGCTACCTCAACACCACCAGCCCCTCATCGACGCTGTAGACCATGCGCTGACCGGGCAGGATCACAGTGTTGACACCTCGGTCCAGAAACCGGCGGGGTGGACCGACAGGTGCCGCATAGCCAAGCAAACCGGCATTGTCGCCACGCGTGATCAGGCCCTTTGCGACAATCCTGTTGGCTCCATCAAGGCCGCTTGAATAGGCTAGCCCCGACCCGGCAGAGATTGTCACAACACCATTCAGCTGAACATCAGGTGCGGCCCAGTTCATCCGAAAACCCCGACCAGTCCATGAAAGAGAGACAACCCCACCTGCTTCCCGGTTCGCACGGTAACCACCGTAATCAGCGATCACCAACTGCTGACCATCGGTCGCGGGCGAGTTTTCGACGGTCCTGATGAAGGATGGCAGCTCCATCTCGCCGACCAGCGGATCTGACTGCGCCCTTTGCACCCAGATCAGGCGCGAAGCATCACGACCGCTGCAATCAATCCGCCCGGTTGCGACGTTTGTCACGGCACAGACACCCTCAACCAGAACGACCGCCCCGTTTGACCCGTTTCCGACGAGTGTCGGGGTTGTCCCGGTCCGCTGGGCAAAATTGATAGGCACGGACCAGCGCCGGGTCATTCCATTACTGCGATGATCGATGCGAACCAACGCCGTATCGGTTGCCACGTAAACGGCGCTTTGGTCTCCGCCAATGGGTTCGACAGGCATATTGTTCGTTGGACGCCCGCTTCCAACCTGCACGCATGATCGCAAGCGGCCCGTACGCGGATTGGCGTTGACCAGATAGGTTGTGCGTTGCTCACCTGTGCGGAAAACGACGGGCACCGCCAATGTGCTATCCCAAAGTGGCACCGCATTGGACGCGCTGTACCCCATGCGCCCCTCTGCACGGCAAAGCTGTGCGACAGTCGGTTCATCGAACCGCACCTGACGCAGGCAACGCAGCGGGCCATCGCGATCCTCAAACACAAGCAAGGCCGGGTCGCGTCCGCTACACGGGCTGCCGCGATGCATGGCTGGCCGCAAACCGGTGGGCTGTGGGACGACAATCAGGTCCGGCCCCGTTCCCCCCGATAGCGCGACGATGTTCCAACTGATCGACCCTACGCGCGTGAGCTGAAATCCGGCCTCAAAGGCCACATTCGGTGAAGTCTGATAGCGAAACAGATGGGTCAATGATGCACCATAAAGTGCCCCACGCCCCGTTTCGACCAACCATGGCGAGGTGCCCCTGACACCGTCTCCATGGCTGGCCAAACTGGCCGTTCCATTCCCGGTCGGGCCCGCTCTGCTGCTAAAAGCCGCCTGTGCAGACGATCCGTGGCCCATCGCCCAATCACTCGCCAGAGCCGGATTGCGGGGTGGCTCGGCAGCAACGACGCTGCCGCAAAGGATCAGAACAAAAATAAACAAACTGCGCATTTTAGGTCTCCGGGTAATGGATCAGGTCTGGATCGGTTGGTTGGCTGAACTTATCTCAGCCGCTGCCATACGCGTTGCCCTTCGCCGCTGCGGCCTGTGCTGGAAGACCAGTTCCGACGCCGCTCGCCGCTATTGCGGTCAAACCTTGATGTGCTTTCGCTTTCATTGATACGTCCGCCTGACCCGGTGTAGGTTGACTGGCTATTACACGCACCAGTGCTGCAAGACCCAGCGCCGTTGTTTGTCCACGTCCCGCCATTGGCCGTTTCGCCAATCACTGACCGGGTCCAGCTTTGCGTCTCTGGATCCCAGGTCTGGACAACATCACGCGTGTATCCGGTGCCATTGCTGCGCAAAACCTCCGTTTGTGTTACGCGGGTATTGCCGTCTCGGGCGACGGATGTCGTGGCTTGCGATGTGACGCCGTTTGGTCCGACAGTGGTACGCTCGGACCGCCAATCAGCATTTGCAGTGCTCACACTCGACACAAGCAGCGCGCTCGATAACAAAAGAAACTTCATTTCCATTCTCCTTTGCAGGTATTGTGATGCGTCCCTTTTTGGCAGCCCCGTGTTGCCCGGGAATGTCCGGCACATTTCAAATTGTGACGTTTTGTTAACGCAGGCCCGCTGCCACTGGTTTGGAACGGGGATGCTGCTGTATGACTATGGAATGAAAGCCCCGCCGCGCATATTCCTGGTCGAGGACGATCCCGAGATCGGCGCGCTGACACAATCGCAGCTTTCGCAAGAGGGCTTCGATGTGCGGCTGGCCGTGGATGCAGCGGGGCTGGATAGGCTGATGGCCAAGGAGCAACCACATATGGTGATCCTCGACCTGATGTTACCGGGTGAGGATGGTCTCTCGATCTGTCGCAGGCTGCGGCTGACGTCCGATGTCCATATCCTGATGCTGACCGCAAGGACCGATGAAATCGACCGTGTTGTCGGATTAGAGCTTGGCGCAGACGACTATCTTGGCAAACCATTCAGCATGCGCGAACTGGTTGCCCGGATACGCGCGGTGATGCGACGCGGGGCGCCCGACAGGGCCCCGGCCAATGTGACACTGCACTTTGAGGCGTTTCACGCGCATCTTGACCGGCTGGAGCTACGGCGCGGTGATAAGGAAATCACACTGACTTCGGGCGAATTTGCCTTGTTGCGGGTCTTTTTACAGAATCCGGGCCGCGTGCTGTCGCGCGATCAACTGATGGACATGAGCCAGGGCAGGGTGGCTGATAGCTTTGACCGCACAGTCGACGTCCAGATCAGTCGGTTACGCGCCAAACTTGGCGAGAACCCGCGTGATCCGCGCATGATCAAGACAGTCCGCAACGCAGGCTACATCTTCACATCCGAGGTCCGGCGGTGAAGCGGATCAGGTTTGGTTCATTTGCCCGGCTGGTTGCCATTTTTGCGCTTGTCCTGCTGATCTTGCAGCTGTTTCTTGTCTGGCTTTACGCCAATGATCGCGCAGATGGCGACCAACCCGGATACCGTTTTCCGCTGCCTGAACGCGTCGTGGCCATGGCGCAGCTGGTCGAAACATCAGACGATCCTACCGCCGCTTTGGTCGCGCTGAACGGACCTGATCTGCGGGTCGAAATCACAGACCTTCGGATCAGCAATCTGGCCCCCGCCGCACATCGCATGGCGGCGGTTGACCGACTGTTTGAAGATAACGAGACCCTGCTGCAGGGGCGCGAAGTTGCCGTGTTTGCCGCCCTGCCTGATCAAATCACCGAAAACGAGCTTCGGATTGGCGACCGGTCGATCTGGACCAGGTATCCGATGCGGATTGCGCTGGAACTTAGGGATGGTACCGCGTTGATCGTGGAAACCCGCGGTGATCTGTTGACGCAAGTCTATTCGGTTCCATTGGGCTGGTGGTCGGGCATCTTTGCCTCTGTCGCCGCACTGATCGTATTGTTTGCCTTGCATGTGGAAACCCGCCCCTTGGTACGACTGGCCAAGGCCGCCGAGCAATTCGGACGCGACGGGAAACCCAAGGATGTCCCCCTTGGCGGGTCGCAAGAGGCCCGCGCGCTGATTGCCAATTTCAACGCGATGCAGTCAAAGATTGACGATTTGCTGCAACGACGTGGTGTGATGCTGGGTGCGCTAGGGCACGACCTGCGCACACATCTGACCCGGTTAAGGTTGAAGATTGAGGCGCGCGCGCCCGCCGACAACGAGGCCACTTTGATGCGTGATATCGCGCAGATGGAACGCGTGTTGGAAAGTTGCCTTGATCTGGCAGAACAGGCGATGTCGAAACGCTTAGAGATGATCGACCTGAACGGTTTTGTGGCCGCGGTTGTCGCAGACTACGATCATGACATCGTCAGCCTGACAAAGAAAAGCGGCGAGGTGTTCGCCATGGCCGATCCCGTCGGTCTTGAGCGTATTTTGACCAATTTGCTGAGTAACGCACTCAAGTTCGGAACGCGGGCAGAAATCACAATCATTGAGGACCCGCCGACCATATGTGTCAAAGATGACGGGCCCGGCATCGCACCAGCGGACTTGGAAAGGGTCATGAGACCATTCGAAGTTGCTGATAACGCACGCACACAAAGCCAAAGCGGGAGCGGGCTTGGGTTGACGATATCGCAGATGCTTGCGGAGGCACAGGGCGGGAAGCTAGTGCTCGGCGCCAGTGAAGGTGGCGGATTATCTGCAGAATTAAGGCTCTCAAATTCCTGAGGCTGATAACGGCCCATGCTGGACCTTCGCATAAGCTTTATGTGGCGGCGCTCGTGGCCCACTTAGCGGCAATTGCGTAATTGAGGTCGTTGCGAACGGGCGATGTGCGGAACAAGGCGACAGGTCCACGTGTTGACGCAAATAGCTGCCATCAAGACTTCCATGCGTCCACAGATCTCGCCACTTTGTCGAGCAAGCTGTGAAGCTGCTCCTTTTCTCCTTGGGTCAGCCCTGCCAATATCGCGTCTTCGCCATGAGGGAAAAGCGCAATGATCTGGTCATGAATGGTGCGGCCCTCTGGTGTACCCGAAGAGCCGAGGGAACCGATGCGAAACCCGCGTTCAATGCTGTCATATCCAGAATTGGAAAGGCTCGCGAGGAAACACGTCCCAGCGAGCCTCGTGGAGTTCGGCAGCCGTCGGCGCTCAATTAGTCAACTTTGAAGTAAGCGTCAGCCGACATCTCGGTCGGCCGAACCTCGCAACGGTTCACGTCGCCGCCGCCGTAGCGCAGACGCTGACCATCCTGATCGACCATTACCAAATCCATGTCCATGCAGTCCGATACGATAAACGGCGGACCGTTCACGCAGTCAGCCACCTCGACGGCGACCCCGATCTGGAGTGGGCAATCGGCCATGTTGAGGGCCTCCCAGATCTGGGGCGCATCGACAAAGATCTCAACACGCGAAAAGTCGTTTGTCATGTTGACCTCCATCGCACCCGGGACGATGGTCGACGCGCCCTGTGGGTCCCAAGGGCCGCTCGAATGGTACTTGAACAACGGCATTTGCAGCGCCTCGTCCGCAAAAATCTCGAAGATCAGGTCTTGCGCGGTTTCGGTGAAGACCGTTGTGACTTGTAGATACGCGGTGCTGCCATCGGGGGCGGGCTGCTCGCCTATCCCGGTTTTCCATGTGCCAAGCACGTCGTCTGGCTTTGTTGCAAAAGCAAGCGTTGGTGTCAGTAAACCGATACAAAGTGCGAGAAGTGAGGTCTTTAAGGGCATTGTAGCTTCCTTTCATGGGCTGAGTAGGAAACGGTCGCGCATGAGTGAGCGACCGGCGAGAGCGTTATCCAAGAGGGATCAGGGGCAGGCCCATCAGAGCTTGTGCAAAGATGGCGAAGGTCAGTGTGGCATAGACGAATGCCGCGATGCGGATGGTTCGGACGGCACCGGGGGCCTCTTTGCCACGACCAAGCCAAAGCGCCAGAAGCGGCAGCGCCTGCATGGCGTGCAACGATGCGAAATGTGCCGGGCGCAGGTCACCCGTGACGCCAGACCAGCCAACCAGCGGCAAAGTTGGCGCGCCGTCGGGGTGCACGCCAACGAACCGGGTGCTGCCGGAGCTCATGTAGCCTGCAACGATCATCGTCAGCACGAAGGTCAGCAGAAATCCCAGCCAGATCGCTTCGCGCAGAGCCGGGCTGAGGGATGCAGCCTGATCGCGCTTGACGACCCACCCCACGACGGCTGTCCCGATGACAAGTGCCACCGCGCCTACGGCCATGACGGTCGAGTACATTAACTCGGTAAAGGGTGTGGACAGATTGAAATGCGATGCCTCTCCGCGCCCGGCCTGATACATCATGTAGGCCATTTCAGACAGAAACGCGGCCCCCATGACCCAGCCGGTAGCCCGGAGTGTCCAGCCGTCGCGGCCCGGCGCAGACAGCCGGGTCTCGACCAACGCCAGCGTTCCAAAGAACAGCGCGAAACTTAGCGCGAACTTGACCGGCTTCATCCAGACCGGGACACCTTCGATCAGGCGCGGGTCCACAAAACTCCACAGGAGAGACAGGACAGCAAGGACAATTGCGACAACAGTCAGCGTCGTGAATTGGGTCGGGGCAGGGGCGGAGACAACGGGTAGATTGGTTTCATGCAAAGACATAATGCGTTCCTTCAAGCGATTTGGTTTGTGTCGGAAGACGCCGGGCGCGCAGACCCAACTCGGTCAGGGCGGCGATCAGAAAGCCGAGCGGTCCGAGCATGAAGGTCGATAGCAGGATTGGTGTCTGCACCAGCCGGCCCACGCCGACGCGATCCATTCGGGCCGCCATCACCGCCCCGATGAACAGATCAAAGGCGAGAAAGTGCACCCAGGCCGCAAGCAGCGCCCAGTCGTCGGCCAGAAGCGTTGCGACATTGGATAGGCTGTCAAATCCTCCACCCATGCCCGAGAAGCGGCTGAAGATCAGCGCGGCATAGACGGCAGACAGACCTGCGGGGATGATCCAGAGCGGGATCGCGTTGAACCAGGTAAAGCGCCGCGGACCAAGGACGAGCAAAGCCCATCCAACCATCGCGGCGGTGCCAACATAAGAGAAGAGGATTTCTGGGGTCATTTTATATCACCACTGTAAATTTCCATTGGTAAGTTATTGAGTGCGATCCCTTGCAATGTCCAGAAGAAAAATTTACATTGGAAATATGGAGGCGTTAAAGTGCTGAACGAAAACAAAAAAAAATATCATCATGGCGACCTCAAAGTAGCCTTGGTTGAGGCCGGTCTGGCCGAGCTTGAGGAAAAAGGACTCGAATCTGTATCGCTTCGCGCCATCGCGGGGCGGGTAGGGGTCAGCCATACAGCGCCCAAAAACCACTTTGACGGGCTGCGTGGTCTGCTGACCGCAATGGCCACCGTTGGGTTTCAACGACACGCGGCCGAAATGCAGCGCGGCGTCGAAGATCATCCGCCGGGAAAGGCCCGCCTCGATGCAGCGTGCAACGGATACGTGCGCTTCGCTTTGGAGAACCCAGAGTTGTTCAAACTCATGTTCACCAGCCGTTTCCATCTTTCGGACGATGACGCGTTGAAGCAAGCGGGCTGGGCAAGCTACGGCGTGTTGCGCGATGTGGCCCATGGTCTCGACTGGGATAAGGCGAAGGCACCGGGCGGACCCTGGCGCACTGAATGGATGCTCTGGAGCCTCGTTCATGGCTACGCGATGCTTCTGATTGATGGTGAAATTCGGCGCGAAGATGACGGTGCACCGCCGTTCAGAATGGACGAGATCATGCCCGGCTTTGGCTACCTCTCGGATGTCGCCGAAAATCGACCCGAGCCGTTTCAGGGCCAGCGCCGTGACGCAGACTGATATCTGTAGGTTTTCGACAGATCACCCCTAAATCTGTGTAAACACCATTCAGAAATGTCACCGGTTGCGCAAAGCAGAAGTGTCACCAATGGCGCTGACGGTAGCAAAGCCTGACAGGGCGTAGACCTCAGTTATCGCAGCCCTGGCTGGCTTTGCGGAGACGCCTTATAGACCCAGCTTCCTCTGCTCTTTCTTGTTGTAAAACGCTTTGATGCCTTCTTCACGCACAAGCTCTTCGAACGCGCGCCAGGCGAGAACGTCGCCAAAGAAAGGTGGATTGTCTGAAACAGTTAACGTGCCGAACTGGTTCTCGACAGAGAGGATCCAACCAGGGTGGATGCTGGTCTTGTAGATCTCGACGTCGAAGCTGTGCCCCTCGATGGTGACACTTTGGGTGTAGTCAGAAAAAATGAGCTCTGGTTCGTCTTCAATCATACCTTCGAGTTTGACCTATTCTGCCGCCTGCGCAATCTTCTTCTTGTTGGGCGTGCCGGACGGCCTGCCTTGCCGCCGTCCGTTCGGTTTATAACCCATTTTCTCTGAGTTTGTCCGAACCTTCGGCTTTGGCGGCGCAGCGTCCTGCATCTCTTTTATATGTTCCAGAACCGCACCGAGGCGCTTGTTGTCCGTGATGGCCGCGTGCGTCACACGCTGATCCATGTCGAAGATTTTGTAGGGCAGGGAGCGGCCTTTTGAGCGCACTTCGAACCGGCCATCCACAAAGGCGTATGTGTCCACGTATTTGCCAACCAACCCGCGTGTCACATCGCTCTCTTCGAGCATGATCCGCTTGCGTTCATAAGAGAATGTCAGCTGCTTGCCGACATAGCGGTTCTCCCGCCAACACAGGACATCGGCCAGCCGATCCGGCTCGACATTGAGCGCACGGTGCAGGTTGTCCGGTTTGGCCGGTGCTTTGGCGAACTTGGCGTTGTGACGCTCTTTGAAGTCTTGCAAATAGGCGTTTCCGGCCTCCATGTCAGAGATATCTGCAAGGCGTAGTTCCTTCACTAGCCGATCTTGCAAGGTCCGGTTGGCACGCTCAACGCGCCCCTTGGCCTGGCTCGAATTGGCGCAGAGAATCTCGACGTTTAGCTCGCTCAGCGCACGCCCAAACTGAGTGATCCGCGCGCCACCCTTGGCGTCGTCCTTGGCCACGCGGAACACGGTGTGTTTGTCCGAATAGAACGCGACCGGGCGGCCATGTTTGACGAGATAGCTTTCTAGGGCTTCGAAATAGCTGAACGTGCTCTCCGACTTCACGAACCGCAGTTCCATCAAGGTGCTGGTCGCATCATCGATGAAGACGAGCAGGGTGCACGGACCAGCACGATCCTCAAACCATCGATGGTCTGACCCGTCGATCTGGATCAACTCGCCAAAGCATTCCCGGCGTAGACGCGGCTGGTGGAACTGTCGGCGCTGCTTGCGGGAGAGCCAAAGGCCATCTTCAACCATCCATTTGCGCAGTGTCTCACGTGAGATTGTGAACCCGTGATGCGCGGCCAACATCTCAGCCGCCAGTGTCGGGCCAAAATCTGGATACTGTTCTTTGATGAGGATCAGAGCAAAGTCGCGCTTGGCTTTGTGAAACTTGTTGTTCGGCGCTTGTCCGCGCGATTTGTGTCGGATCGCCGAAGCGCCATCCTGACGATACCGCTTCAATAGCCGAAAAATCTGCCGTCGTGTCAGGCATAGCATCTTCGCCGCATTGTCAACCGTCAGTCGGCCATCATCGAGCTGCGCCAAAACCTCCACGCGCTTCAACTCGCGCTCGCTCATCATCACCCATCCCATGTCCGCTCATCCTCACATCGTTTTGCGAGGAGAGTGACACTTCTGCTTTGCTCAGGGGTGACATTATCGCTTTGCGCGTACACTCGTGAAGCGCATAATCAGTATTATGTTAATACAAACATCGTATGTAGCTGTAAAATCCGCTCAAAGATTACTGCGTTTATGTCAAATCTCTTTTGAACGTTTGATCAAAGCTGTTAAACCCCTCACATGAAACGTTCCTTCCTTATTCTGAACGGGCCGAACCTGAACCTGCTTGGCACGAGACAGCCAGAGGTTTACGGCCCGACCACGTTGGCCGATATCGAGGCTATGTGTACAGCCCGTGCTGATGATCTGGGTGTCTCGATCGTTTTTCGCCAGACCAATCACGAAGGTGAACTGGTTGATGCGCTGCACGCCGCACGCGGTGTGCATGCCGGCGTGATCCTGAATGCCGGTGCCTACACGCATACGTCGGTTGCATTGATGGATGCGATATCGTCGATCATGTTGCCGGTGATTGAACTTCATCTTTCAAATATCCACGCGCGCGAGGAATTTCGGACAAAATCATATATCGCACCCGTCGCGATTGGACAGATTTGCGGCTTTGGTGCTGCGGGATACACGCTCGCCATGGATGCGCTTTTGACCTATCTGGGAGACATGTCATGACCGATGTCATCAGACATCTTGATCGCTTGACCACGGCCACAACGGTCGAAGAGTTGTGGGACTTGCATGTCAAGAAGATGGCCGAATATGGCTTTGACCGCATCATGTATGGCTTTACGCGCTACCGGACCTCAAGTTCGCTGGGAGATCCGCAGGATTGGGTGCTTTTGTCCACGCAAAGCCCTGAATACATGAAGGTTTTCTTTGATGAAGGGCTTTATTATCACGCGCCGATGCTGAAATGGGCACTTGCCAATGATGGTGCCTGCAGCTGGCGCTGGATGATGGATATGAATCGCATCGACAACCTGACCAAAAGCGAAATGCGGGTCATGGAATTCAACAAGGAAATGGGTGTCACGGCTGGCTATACGATCAGCTTCAGGTCGATCTCCGAGCGGACAAAGGCGGCGATTGCGCTGACGGCCAAGACCGGCCTGTCGCAGGATGCCGTCGAGCAGACCTGGGCAAAGCATGGTGATGCGATCATCGTGATGAATAATGTGATGCACCTGAAACTGCTCACCCTGCCCTATACCGGCGAACGGCATTTGACCAAGCGCCAGCGCGAGGTGCTGCAATGGGTTGGCGATGGCAAGACAACGCAGGATATTGCGTTGCTGCTGGGGCTGACGGCCGCAACGGTTGAAAAGCATCTGCGTCTGGCGCGCGAGGCTTTGGATGTTGAAACGACTGCCCAGGCCGTCCTGAAGGCTGCCTTTTATAATCAGATGTTTATCATGGATGCAGAGCTTTGATGCGCAGCTTTCTTTCGTTTGACGCCAGGGCAAAGATAACGAAGCTGCGCGATAAGTAAGGTTTCCCTGACTTTCTAAAAATGCCGTAAATTGTCAAAGTGGTGATGTTCCGTGAGTGGTGGCCTTAGGCCTGGGAACAGCGGCAAACACCCCTTGTGATTTCAAGGCTCTGTGCGCCGTGCCGGTTTTCCGGACGCTGGTGCTTTGGGTTTGCCCGTAAGCATCAGCACTTTGATGCGCCCCGTGTCCTCCGTCCCAAATCGGACACGCTCCGCATTTTGTGGCATCGCATTTCTCCCGAGTGCGGTGCCACGTCCATTTCCCGAACATTTTAGCGCAAGGCCCCTTCCCTACCGGTCCAGCGCGCCCTTCCCCGCGATAATCTTGTCGCGAAACTTGGCGATACGGGTCAGCCGCGTCTTTGACTGCTTTGCACCGTTAAGATTGATCACATAGCTTTTCTGCCGACCACGGGTCAGCGCGTGAAACGCCTCTGCAAGGATCGGGTCATCATCCAGTGCTTGCACAAGCTCGGTCGGTAGCTCCAGATCGCTTTCATCCTTCACCGGCCTGATGCCGCGCGCGGCGTAGTCCATCGCCTCTGCCAGATAGGCACGGATGGTTTTTGCGTTCCGGGTCACATCAGCCGCGTGGTGAAAGCAGATCATGTCGGGATGCGCAGTATTCGGCCCTCTCTTTTCAAGAATGCCGTCGGGGTCCTGCATTAGTGAGGCATTGAAAAAGCTCAGCCGGAAATCGTTGCGAAATGCGCCGATGATGACGATGTTGCGTCCTGCATGCATATAACATGGGTGACCCCATTTTACCGTTTCAGATAAGCCCATTGCACGGCAGATTTCACGTAAATTATGCAGCCCATCGGCCCAGTGTCGGGCCGAGCAGGCCGGCGTTCCAAACCGGTCACAGCGGCCGCATCCCTTTGTAAAATAATCCTCAATCTCGGTAATCATGTCGCGATACTGCATCAGGTTTCAACCACGTCGCAACTGCTCTTTGGCGCGGCGTGCTCTGGCTATTCTGAACGCGATAAAGCAAGCTCCGCACTTTATCAAAGCGATCCGCAAGTTGGACCAAGGGGTGCCGCGCCATCGGCTTACACAAATCCGCCGTTTTGAGGGCTTTCTTCCGAGCGTGACAAAAGCCCGCGTGTCAGCCAGACCATTGCCACATGTAACACGACGGCAAACACGCCCAAGGTCAGCATCGCTGCGAACATCAGATCTGTTTTCGCGCGACCGTTTGCCAGTAACATCAAGTATCCCAGCCCGCGCGAGGCGCCGACCCATTCGCCGATCACAGCGCCGATGGGGGCATAGACGGCCGCCAAACGCAGGCCAGATGCCAAAGACGGCAAGGCTGCGGGAATGCGGATATGCCACAGGATGCGCTTTGAGCTGGCTTGCATCGTACGCGCAAGGTCAAGGTAGCCTTGCGGCGTGCGCATGAGCCCGTCAAAGAAAGAGGATGTGACCGGGAAGTAGATGATCAGCACCGCCATGAACACTTTGGACCAAAGCCCGAAACCAAGCCATAGCGTCAGGATTGGGGCGAGTGCAAAGACCGGCAAGGCCTGGGTAAAGACCAGGATTGGTTGTACCAGGACGCGCGCTGTGCGGGATGAGGCCAGTTGCAAGGCTGTCGCAACCCCAAGTGCTGTACCGATGGCCAGTCCGATAACCACTTCGAGCGCGGTTACCAACGTATGCTCGGCGATCAGCGCGCGATTGTCCCACCATGTTTCCGCCACCAGTGCCGGACCGGGCAGGATAAACTTTGGCAAGCCCGTTACGGTGACGATCCCCTGCCAGACGGTCACCGCAAACAGTGTCGCCAGAGGCACGGAAAGTGCCTTCATGCGGTGCCCTCACGCAGAAGTTTGAGCAGGGCCGCCTGACATGCCAGCGTTTCCAGATCATCAACCGGACGCGGGATGGTCAGGGCCGGATTTGGGAAATGTCGTATGCCGGTTGCACTGAGAACGAGGATGGTTTCCCCCAAGCGGGCCGCCTCGCCCGGATCATGGGTGACCATCAACACAGTTTTGCCGTGCAGGACGTCCACCGCCAGCTCTTGCATGGCTGCACGTGTTTGCGCGTCGAGTGCCGAAAAGGGCTCATCCAGCAAGATGATGGGTTTGTCTTCCATCAGCGTGCGTGCCAAGGCGACCCGCTGGCGCTGACCGCCCGACAGGGCGGCGGGTTTTTTATCCGCATGATCGGCCAGACCAACCCGTGTCAGGATGCGGCCGAGGCGCTTGGTATCTGCAGCCTCGCCGCGCAAACGCGCCCCAAGTTGCGCATTCTGGCGCACCGTGGCCCATGGCAATAGCAGATCATCCTGCGCCATATAGGCCACCCGGTCAGCGACAGGCTCCCCGTCGCTTACTAGAATGGACCCATTGAAATCCGCCTGGGTTGTCAGCCCCGATATCAGGCGCAAAAGGGTGGATTTACCGACCCCAGAACCGCCCAAAAGGCATGTCCATTCTCCGGCCCGCAAAGCCAGACGCAAAGGTGCAAAAAGACGCCCCCCGTTTATGGATGCGCCGCCTTGCAGGGTGATGCCGGGGGCTTGGATCACGGTGTCAGACCCATTTGCCAGAAGTTGATTTCAAGCTCGGTCGCCGTGCGGAAGGTCTGGCAGAGCCGTGTCCATCTTGGGGATGTCTGAAAATCAGGGCCCAGACGGCGGCGTAAGGCCGCGTCCAGCATATCGCCCGCCGCTTTGCAGGCACCCTGATAATCCGCACCCGCATAGGTCCCGATCCAGTCCGCATAGGTATCAGAGGTTTTTTCGGTCCCCAATCGGCGCCCGATCTCGCCATAGCCCATCACGCATGGGGCAAGTGCGGCCAGCAGATCAGCCAGGTCCCCACTATAGCCCGCCTCAAGGACGAAGCGGGTATAGGCGAGGTTTTCGGCCCGTTCTTTCGTGGCAAAAAGCGCGTCTTGCGAGATGCCGGCAGCCTCACATATGCCGATATGCAACGGCATTTCCCGGGCGACCAATGCGTTGACCGTGCCCACGGCCGCAAGCATCTCGGCATGGGTTTCTGACTTCACCACGGCCAGCGCCCAAGCGCGCGAGAAATGGGTCAGAAACACATAATCCTGCCGCAGATAGTGAAGGAACGCATCCTGCGGCAGTGTTCCATCCTTCAGCCCTTCGACAAAGGGATGGCGGGTATAATCCCGCCAAGCGTCACCCGCCTGATCGCGCATCAGGTCAAAGGCTGTCCCATAACCGCTCATCGTGCGGTGACATCAATGGTGATCGCGTCCACCGGATTAAGGCTGTCGATCATGCCGCTGTCTTTCAGAAAAGCTTCAAACCGCGCGTAGCGACCTGCATCAAACCCGGCCGGACGCAAGGCAAAGCGCGGCAGCGTGTCCACCCATGCTTTTGCGTTCAGCTCGTCCTGCAACTCGGGCGAAGTAGCGGCAAAAATCTCCCAGCTTTCTTCAGGGTTGTTGACGATATACTGCGTTGCCTTTTCGGTCGCCTCAAGGAAGCGCGCGATCATATCGGCATCCATGCGATCGGGGTTGGCGACATAAATCAACTCGTCATACGAGGGCACGCCCTCTTCTTCGATATAGAAACAACGGCCCTCGACGCCTTCGATCTGCATCTGGTTCAGTTCAAAGTTGCGGAACGCGCCGATCACTGCATCCACTTGCCCCGACATCAGCGAAGGCGAGAGCGAAAAGTTCACATTGACCATCTCGATATCGTCGGTTGTGACCCCGTATTTGCCCAGCACAGCACCCAGCACGGCCTCTTCGACACCGGCGACCGAGAACCCGACCTTTTTGCCTTTCAGATCGGCGGGTGTCTTGATCGGGCCTTCGGCGAGTACCAGCAGGCAGTTCAGCGGGGTGGCCACCAATGTGCCAACACGTTTCAGGGGCAGGCCTTCGTGGATTTGCAGGTGCAGCTGCGGTTGATAGGACACGGCCAGATCGGCCTGCCCCGCGGCCACAAGCCGGGGCGGTGCGGATGGATCAGCGGGCGGGATCACCGCAACCTCAAGACCCATTTCGGCGAAATAGCCGTTTTCCTCTGCGATGATAATGGGGCCGTGATCGGGGTTGACGAACCAATCTAGCAGCAAGGTCATCTTGTCTTGCGCAAAGGCGGGCGATGCGGCCAAAAATGCAACGGCAGTCACGAGGTGTTTCATATGATTTGTCCCTGTTGATTTAAGAGGCTGAGGCTGCAACCAGAACGATCTCGCCCGGCCAGTTTTGATGAAGCGCTTCGGCGGCGCGCCAGGCCCGTAAACCAGTGGCGCAGCACAGCGCGACGCGCGGTGCCTGCATGCCGGGTATTTCCGAGATAGAAATGCGTTGGGCCGCATGGTGGATGGGTTTCGGGGCCTCGTCCCTGCCGCGCAGCTCGATAATCAGATCGTCTGCGTTCAGCTGCGATGCGGCGACAAATGGAAAACAACTGGCAGGCTCTGCGGCTGTGTCGAAGCGGAAGCCCGACGTTGTGAGCGTGCGCGCGTTCAGTCGGACCATCTGTCCAAGTGGCGAGGGCCCCTGCCCCAGCAACACATTCAGCGCCATTTGCGCCTGCATTGCGCCGATGATGCCGGCAACGGGTCCAAGAACGCCCGCCGTGGCACAGCTTGCACCGCTTTCAGGTGCATCCGGGAACACGGCGCGTAGTGATGGCGCACCGCCGCAAAACCCGCCCACATAGCCGCCAAAGCCAAGGACAGAGGCGCTGATAAGCGGCTTGCCTTGGGCCAGACAGAGGTCGCTTAATAGATAGCTCACGGCATAGCTGTCGGCGCAATCCAGAACTAGATCGGCCTGCGCCACAAGCAGGGCAGCGTTTGCCGGGGTCAGCGTGTGTGTCAATGCGTCAACGACGATCTCGGTATTGATGTCACGACAGCGCGTTGCCGCAATCTTCGCTTTGTCCTGCCCGCAATCAGCTTCGGTAAACAATGTCTGCCGATGCAGGTTTGATAACGCGACCGTATCGCCATCAATCAATGTGATGTGCCCAACGCCCGCCCCGGCCAAAAGCGGCAGCGCCGGCGCCGCCAGCCCGCCCGCGCCCACGACCAAGATACGCGCCTTGCCCAAGCGACGCTGGCCAGCCTCGCCCATCTCGGGCAGGATGATTTGGCGGGCGTATCGGCTCATCGCGTGGCCTTGATCCATGCGCGCATGCGGGCTTCGGGATCTTTGTTCAGGGTAATATCCGTGACGGCCGAGACGATGTCGGCGCCTGCATCAAACACGGCTGCGGCGCGCTCTATTGACATCCCACCAATGCCCACAAGTGGCGTGCTGCCGATGCGGGTTTTCCATTCGGTGACCCTGGGCAAGCCTTGCTGGTGCCATTTCATCTTCTTCAGGATCGTCGGATAGACCGGTCCAAGGGCAATGTAGTCCGGGGTCATGGCCAACACACGCTCAAGCTCGTCATCGTCGTGGGTGGATACACCGAACTTCACGCCAGCCTTGCGGATTGCCGGTAGATCGGCGTCATCCAGATCCTCCTGCCCCAGATGAATCCAGTTGCTGCCAAGGTCGATTGCCGCCTGCCAATAGTCATTCACCACCAAAACAGCGCCATGCTGCTGGCACAGATCGCGCGAGATGGCGATTTCGCGCCGCACGGTCTCATCCGGTTGATCCTTGATGCGCAACTGCACCAGTTTCACACCCAGGGGCAGCATCCGGGCAAGCCAGTCGGAATTGTCGAAAATTGGGTAAAACCGGTCAAGCGTCATGACAGGAATGCCTTTCCGATGACGGGGGTCGAGGCTTCGGCCATGTCGCGCGCCTCAATCGGGTCCGCCGCACAGGCCAATTGCCCCGCCTCCACCGCCCGCATCATGGCACGGGCCATTGCCACCGGATCGCCCGCACGGGCGACGGCGCTGTTCAGAAGAACCGCGTCAAATCCAAGTTCCATCGCATGGGCGGCGTGGCTGGGCAGGCCAATGCCTGCGTCAATGACCAAGGGCACATCGGGGAACGCGGCCCGCATGGCGCGAAGGGCGTATGCGTTGTTCAGGCCGCGGCCCGACCCGATGGGCGCGCCCCAAGGCATCAGCACCCGACAGCCTGCGTCAAGCAAACGGTCCGCGACGATCATATCCTCGGTCGTGTAGGGAAACACCTCAAAGCCCTCATCCGTTAGGATGCGTGCGGCCTCAACCAGCCCAAACACATCCGGCTGCAGGCTGTCAGTATGACCAATCAGTTCCAGTTTGATCCATTTCGTATCAAACACCTCGCGCGCCATATGGGCGGTGGTGACCGCCTCTTTCACCGTATGACAGCCGGCGGTGTTTGGTAGAATATGCACGCCAAGGCTTTGAACCATCTGCCAAAATGCCTGACCGCCGCCGCCTGCCCCCTCGCGACGCAAGGACACGGTGGCCACCCCTGCACCGCTGTCGCGAAAGGCCTGTTCCAAAATCGCGGGGCTTGGATATTGCGCCGTCCCCAGCATCAAGGGGTTGGGCAGGTCGATGCCGTAAAACTGTTTCATGCTCATCCCCCCTGCATTGGTGCGACAACCTCGATACGGTCCCCGTCGGACAATGCGGCATCTGCGCGAGAGGCGGCAGGCACGAAGTTTTCGTTCAGCGCCGTGGCAACACGGCCTGAAAACCCGCATTCGTCCAAAAGGTCTGCAAGCGTTGTGGCAGCGACGTCACGCGACCCGCCGTTAAGTACGATCTTCATCAACCAACTCCGAATGTGTATTGTTGAGGGCCAAATCCGCCACGCCCTGTGCCAGCGCGGGTGCAAGCAGATACCCGTGGCGGTAGAGCCCGTTGGCATAAATTGTACGCCCTCGTCTGCGAATGCGCGGCAGGTTGTCCGGAAAGGCAGGCCGCAGATCCACGCCAATTTCCAGCACCTCGGCCTCACCAAAGGCCGGGTTTAGCGCATAGGCTGCGCTCAGCAGTTCCAGCATGGAACGGGCGGTGATCCGGCTGCGATCCTCGCTCTCGATCATTGTCGCCCCCAGCATGTAGATCCCGTCGCCGCGGGGCACGATGTAGAGAGGGATGCGCGGATGCAGGAGCCGCACAGGGCGGTTCAGGGTGATATCTGGACAGCGGATCATCAGCATCTCGCCCTTGACACCGCGCAGATCGGGCAGCACGTCACGGGCGCGTAAACCCCTGCAATCAATCGCATTGGGCAGGCCTTCGGGCGCGGGTTTGTGATGAAATACCACCCCATTTTCAACAAGCCTGTCGTGGAGGCAATGCAATGCCTTTCGCGGATCAAGATGGGCTTCGGCGTCGAAGAACAAGCCTTCAGACAGGTTAGGGAGATCAGGCTCAAGCTCTGCGATCATTGTGCTGACGGCGGTAAAGCCTTCGGTTCGGCGTGCAAAACGGCGCAAGTCGGGCAAATCCCGTCGGGCGGCAACAACCAGTGTACCGTTCCTTTGAATGTCGGTCTTATCAGCCCACCAGCCGATTGCCTTTTGGCCGAGGCGCAAGACGGGCTCTTCCGCGTTCTCGAACTCGCACCATGGCGCAAGCATACCGCCCGCCCACCAGGAACAGGCGTGCGGCCCCGGCGGACCAGCGGGGTCAAACACCTCAACCCTGGCCCCGCGCGAGACGAGTTCGGTCGCAACCGCTAGTCCTGCGACACCGGCACCTATGACGGACCAAATGCTCATGCCGGCCAGAAGGGATGGAAATGGTGGACGGGGCCATGGCCGTTGCCGATATGCAGCTCATCCGCCGCACAAATGGCGGCCTGCAAGTAGCGGTGCGCCTCTTGCACTGCCTTTGTCAAAGTGAACCCCTTGGCCAACCCAGCCGCGATAGCGGACGACAATGTGCACCCGGTCCCATGGGTGTTGCCTGTCTTGCGACGCGGGGCCGCAAGTTCGGCACGCACCTCTTCGCCGGATACCAGAATATCGTGGCAAATATCCCCCGTCGCATGTCCGCCCTTCATCAGGACCGCCTGCGCACCTACGTCGCAGAGCGCGTATCCTTGCGCCGTCATCTGCGTGCGGTCCTGCGCATCAGATAACCCAAGCAAACGGGCCGCCTCAGGCAGATTGGGCGTCAGCACTGTCGCACGCGGGATCAAAACATCCCGGAGTGTCGCGACAGCGTTGTCGGCCAAGAGCGCGTCACCGGATTTCGCGACCATCACGGGATCAAGCACAATCGGGCCTGAATATCCCTCAAGTGCTGCGGCGACGCAGTGAATGATATCGGGTGTTGCCAGCATACCGATCTTGATCGCTTTGACGTCCAGATCGCCAAGAACCGCCTCAATCTGCGCGCTGATCACGTCCAGCGGAATGCCGTGTACGGCGGTCACGGCCTGCGTATTCTGGGCCGTCACGGCTGTGATGACTGACGCGCCATAGACCCCAAGCGCCGACATCGCTTTGAGGTCGGCCTGAATACCTGCCCCGCCGCCGCTGTCAGATCCTGCAATCGTCAACGCGATCTGCGCCATTCTGGTGCCCCTTTAGGTTGGGCACCGCGCATGAAAACTGCCTGCTAACGCAAAGACCGTTCCCTACGCCGGAATTGCCCGGATCAGGTTCGATGGGTTAGCGCGATTGCGCCTCTCAGCCTTCAACAAGGCACCCCAACGGTTCATGGCGCAGCTAACAAGCCACCCGCATTGTGTCAAACACATATTCCTTCGCTATCGCTCACTGCCACGCCGCGCCGCTGCCCCGATCAGGACACAGTCACCGCTTGCATCGGCCCGGCAAATATCAGTGGTGCAAGCGGGTCTTTCGGGTCAGCGTCAATGTCTATTGTCGATCGCGGGCATCCTTGGGGCGGTTGATCGCGGGGAAGAACGCTCAGAGGAGGTAATTGCATGCCGGCGCCTTTTTTACTGCTGCTGGCGAACCCAGCGAACAGCGCGCTTGCACGGTTCCTTCACTTGGTTTCCTGGGGCTTACTTGTTTTTCTAGGTGGTGGTCCGCAAATTTCGCGTGTGGTGTTCTTATCAGAGAAATGTCTTGAAATTGCTAGGACTGATGCACGGCCGGCAATCCCTCCGGTGTTTTAAGGAGATCTATTATGCTTGATGGTATCAACAAAGGCCCCGGTGCTGGTCAGTCTGTTGTCACAGGTGGTGCGCGCCCGCTCAGCCGTCGTGGTGCGGTGGTGCGGGATCAGGCGGCGCGTAAGCGGCGTGAGACCGCGCAGGCCGGGCGCCGTGATGGTGCTGATGAGACAACCCAAGGCACCCGGAAAGTCCAGTCGCGGTCAGGGTCTCAGGATTCCGCAAATCTTGGCGACCGGGGGAATGATGCCCGCCAGCAGATGCAGGATTTCGGCGAACAGCCCGATGGCGATCAGGCGCTGGCCGAAGCCCTGTTCGGCAAGCAGATCGAGGAATTGACGCTCGAAGAACAGCTGTTGTTTGATGACATATTAAGCCAGACGCTGCGCAAAGGCGGGCCGCGGCCCCGGATTATTTCGGTGCCGACCGCCTCGCGCGCGGAGATCCGCAAGGGCACGGCGCCGCGCAATGCGCTGCCGCCCGGTGTGGATGCGGCTTATGTGCCCGGCAAGAACGTGATCATGGTGCGCCAGGGGCTGTCCCCGGCCCGGCAAGGCGCGGCGATCCGCGAGGAGATGGGCGAGTGGCTTGGGGCGCAGGTCAGCCAGCGCGGGCTGGAACTGGCACCGGGTGATGTGGGTGCGCGGGTTGCCAAGGTGGTCCGGGGGGGCAAGCTGACCCAAGCGGACTTCACCCCGCGCAAGAACGACAAGGCCAAGGTGCGGCTGGGCGGGCAGACCGTGACGGCAAATGCGCGCAGCAGCGCCCAGCCTGACAATGAAGATGCCGGCACCCCATTATCCGCAGATGACCGCGCCAAGTTACTGGGCCTGAACCTCAAGGATGACCCCTCCGATGAGAAGGAGCGCCTTGAAACTGGGCTGAATGTACTGCGCCCGATCGTCCTGCCGGGCAATGACACGACGGACCTGCCCGAGAATTTGCTGACCGCAGATCTGCAGAATATGGACCTGTCCGAGGGATCCGACCAGTTTATGGAGGTGGATTTCAATACCCCCGATGAGGTCCGGGTGGAGTTTCAGAACGAAGACGGCTCGTGGGAGACTGCGGGCGTCAAACCTGCGGGGGACCCATCTGGCCGGACAATGATCAAGCTTCCCGAAGATGGCACCACCAAAATACGCGTGCGCAACATGACAAAGGGCGGGAAAGAGGTGAAACTCGTCCCGCAAGCGCTGGTCCCCAATGAGGAAGGTATCGTCACCAGGACCTATGCGACTGATGACAACGGGGGCACGGTCACAATCCGCGTTGGTGATGACCGCGCGGCCCTTGAAGAGACCGCAGAACCGTTCCCTGAATCCCCTGACGCGCGTGTTGGTGAGGGGCTTGAGAACCTGCTGAAGGACAAGGCAGAGGCTGTTTCCGAAGGCCGGGAGATTCTGGGCGACAGCCCCATCGCCTGGGAGGATCTGGAGAGCAAGCTTGAGGCGGCCGGTATCACGCTGGATGGCGATATCGCAGGCGGTGCCAACTTCCATCTGGTCCTGCAGTTTTTGTCTGGCAACAAAACCCTGTCTGCGTCTCAATTCGGGGCGCTGAAAGAACAGGGCGTGATCAGGATCGAGAATGGGACATTCTCTATTGATCTGTCCAAGGCGACGCCGGAACAGGCGGACCGCATCGTCGACAATGTCTTCCGCATTAAGGAAGGCCAGACACTGAATGATGACGTCAACGCCCTGCCCGAATACGACGGGCAACTGCTGGAGTATAACCTGAACAAGGATCTGGGGCTGATTGACCCCAAGACGATGGAGACGATTGACGAAGTCTATGGCGATGGCGACGGCGTGATGAACTCTGTAGAACTCAAGGCCGCACTTGCTGATGGCTATGTGGCATTCGGCCCCCGCCAGCTTGAGCGGCGCACGCCACCCCCGCCACCCGCCGCGCCCTCAGGCCCGGTTGATGATGAAACCGTGCCCGGAAATGCGCAGTATTATGATGCGGGTGTGGCCTCGACGGCGACCGAAGATATTCCGGTTGAGCATCGCAAACTTGCCGTGATCGAAACCTCCCGCGGCACACGCAGCGGCACGACAGGGATCACCGAGATCCAGTATCAGCGCAAGGACGGCAAATGGGTCACAGCCTCGCGCGATACCGATCAGGATGGTGGTTTTGGCCCGTTCCAGGCCCCTGTTATCTTTGATGGCCGCGATGGGCGGCCCAATATCCGGGCCGTCTATGGCAAGCCCGGCGAGGAAGGGACCGTCTATGTAGAATACAGGCCCGTTCAGAACGGGGATAAGCTTGAATATGACATGTATTCAAGAACAGATTCCAACTTTGGGCGCAACGTCAATGACAATATCGCCAGCGTTGGGGTGATCAAGGACGGTGAGTATATCGAAGAAGAGATCGAGGACGGCGGACAGACCTCGGTCGGTCTGATCGAGCTCCTGGGCACGATCACCGACCCCGCGGGCACCATCGACGCATTTGCCCGCACCCGTGTGACGGTCGACGCGCTTGATCCGCCCAGCCTTTACACAGGCCAGGAAGGCACCCTGATCAACGGGGATGTGATCTTCTCAGCCGACGCCAACGACACTGAAAACTTTCTCAATGAAACGAATGACATCAAGCACACGCGCTACGAGGTTCAGTACAAGGACGAGAATGGCGACTGGAAGATCGGCTGGGCCAGACAGGGCGCTGAATATAGCGGCACGGGTGATGGCGTTGCCCTGACAGACGGGGCCGGGTTCATTCCGCATGTGAATGGGGAACCGCCGACGGTCCGCCTTGTCGTGATCCGCGACGAAAACGCCCGGAGCGGCGCGTTCTTTTACGAAGGCAAAGAGTTCAGCCTGCAGGACGGCCAGGAGGGTAATGACGAATATGTGGTCAGTGTCGACAGTGGCCTGGACCCGGCCGGCACGGATGTCTGGGCGCCGTTCAACACGTCGATCAAGATCAACAGCACCTATGTTGAAGAGGTCCCTGGCCCCGTCACGGACACCCCGGAAAGCCCTCAAACCGTTGATGCCGGCGCGATCTTTGAGGCCGCGGGCGTCGCCGATACCGACACCTTGTCTGCGGATGCGCTTGTCAAAGGCCTTGATACGCTGGGGGTTTCGTTTGACGCAGGCGATGGCAGTTATTCCGCCAGTGATGCCGCACAGGCGCTTGAGGCGATCAATGGCGGGCCGCTGACCCTGGAAAATCTGCAGGGCCTGATGGGTGATGGAAGATTGTCAGTCTCCGGCGGGCAATGGCGTCTTGACCCGTCAAAACTCAACCACACGAACCGCCGCGCCATTCTGGCCGATGTGCTTGATAGCGGCATGTCCGGTGGCGAAAAGTTCGACACGCTCAAGCGCCTTGGCATCGTCGAGACGATGGATGATCTGGTTCTGATTGACCGCAAGCTGGGCAATGGCGACGGGGTCCTGACCGGTGATGAGGTCCGCGCGATCCCGCTGGATATTCGCATCACGACGGACCCCACGAATGGCGGTGTCTTTGAGATTTACCGCACGGGCCTTGCGCAATTGCCTGATCCGGCCCCGACCGCCACCCGGCTGTTTGCTGCGGCAGGGCTTGGGCCGGACGACCGGATCAGCGCCGGGGTCCTTGGCGACAGCCTGGAAAAACTGGGCCGGACCTATGCCGCACCCGGTGAGGTCACACTGGATGGGGCAGAGGCATTGGAGGTGCTCGAGGCGCTCAATGGCGGCCCCATGACCCGCGATCAATTGCAGGATCACCTGGATAGCGGGCTGCTGAAAATCGAAGGCGGCAGCTGGCATGTCGACCTAAGCGGGCTGAGCAACGACCAAGTCTTCGAGATGGTCGGCTATATCCTCGATAATGCGCCTGATGGCGGTGCGGATCTGCTGGACGAGATGGGGTTCAGCACGGCTGAACAGCAGGATCTGGACTATGCGTTCGGCAATAATGACGGCACGCTGAGCTCTGAAGAGCTGACGGCCGCGCGCGAGGCGCTTGGGGATGACTTTCTCAGCGCCAGCGACAGCGATTCATCCAGTTTGCTGAGCAGCGATTTTGATGATCTGTCCAGCATTGTCGACGAAGTTGAAAAGATCGAAGTGGACAACTTCAAGGATCCCGCCAAGCTCAAGAAGCTGATGGAGCATTTTGGCGTCAACAGCATCAAGGGGCTCAGAAGGGCGCTGGTCATCAAGGGGCTTGAGATCGGGGGCGGCTGGCCCTTGGCGCGCTGGCGGCGTCCATCGTTGCTGTCACCGTCGCGCCGGATAAGCCGGACAACACCGACAGCCCCGACACAGCACCCGGTGGAGAAAATAACCCACCAGCACCCGATGGCAGCCTTGCTGACCTTGTCCTGACGGGTCTGAACCTGGGCGATTCAGAGATCACAAATGACGACCTCAAAAGGATGGAGAGCGAGGGCGTGATCACGCTCAACGATGACGGCACGTGGGATCTGAACCCCGACGGGTTGGACGGTGAACAGCGGCTGCAGGTCGTGACAGCCATCCTCGCCTCTCCCAAAATCGACGCCGAAGAACGCAGCGCAATGCTCGACACGATCGGGCTGGACAAGGAGGCACAAACCGACCTCGACCTTTATGCCGGCAACGGCGACGGCATCCTCGACTGGCAGGATGCGGAACTGATCACGGTTGCAAACGACCGGGAAGTCACGATGACAGGGGACGGCATTTTCCTCGCACCCGATGCAGAGCAGTCATCTAATGACGAGGACAACGGCAAGTCGGTCGGCCGCCCCATCGGAAGAATGCTCCGCTACAATAGTCGGCACCGCGATACTGCACCTGTCCAACCCGGGCCAACGCCACCGTTTGAAAAAGAGCGGCGCATGCCAGTCCGCGGGAGAGCATTTGACCCACGCACCGGGCTACCCAGACCCTACGAGCAGATATTCTTCGATGAGAATGGAGACGGTCAATATAATGCGGGCGAAATCTCAACCATCACCGATAGCAACGGGAATTAAAGTTTCGACCGCGTTCCCCCCGGTTCTTACGTCCTCATGGCAGCAAGCGAAGACCTGAAGGCTGTGGATGTCACGAACGGTGTCGACCGCACGGGTCTTCGGGTTCACCGTCCAAGCAACCCACCATATCACGAAATGCGCGCCAGGGATCGCACGAACATTCACTCGACGGATTTATCAGGCTTCGCGGATTCAACCGGACGCGCCTATGATGGATCAGGCACGACGACGTTCGTACTCGACAAGCCGATCAATACCAGTCACCCGTCACTTCAGCGTGGCCCGACTGGTAACGGGTCGGTCACCAATGAAAGCCGTGAAAATACTCAAGGATATCGATTCGAGGACCGCGAAAACCATGGGACAATGGTGGCGAGCGTGATCTCAGGAAAATTCAATGGCAAAAGAGGCGTCGCCCCTGGAACGAAATTAATCGGCTTGACCTCCGGAAACTACACAAACGGCTCACCGCGTCAAGAGCCAACAGCGGTCCTCCCCATCATACTTGGAGAGCTGGAAAAAGTTATAGAATACGCTGAAGAAAATCCTAACAAATCCGTTGTACTCAACATAAGCGCCGTTGCACTTTCGACTATCCCGGTTCCGCGGCAAATGCTTGAAAGACTAGAGGCAGCCGGTGTTATTATCGTCGTGTCTGCTGGCAATTGGAGAGATGTCGACAGCGGAGCGGGCGCTCCTGGCTATTATGACAACGTTATCGACGATTTATATTCACGGTTTCCGAACGTGATCGTTGTTGGATCGGGGGACGAAAACACAGGTGGCCGGAACATTGACAAAGACTCCGTTTTCAATCCGGGTATCGTAACCGTCGTGGACAAGACATTCGGAAAGCGAAATATAGCTGATGGAAGTAACAGCTTTGTCAACGCAAGGGGCACAAGTTTTTCAGCACCTCTGGTGGCCGGTGTGATCCAGCTTTTGCAAGAGCGCGCGATTTCTAAATATGGGCGCAAGTTCCGCCCGGAAGAAATCCGGACACTTCTGAACAAAACCGGCAAAAAGTACTATTACCGCGGGAACGGCGGGGCGGGAGGTCGGAGACCTGACGTCAATCATACCGACGGGTACTACCGCCTTCTGGATCCCCGCGCGTTGATCAAGGCCGGGGATCGGATGATGAGAAATAACAACATCCATGTCGTTGATGTCCAACCCGATCTGCCGGAGACAAATGTTAACTTTTACGGTCCCGCGGAGCGCAGACCCAGAAGCGAGAATGACAGGAAAAGACAACGTATCAGAGAACCGCTGGCCAAGGGCGTCAGAGATCGGCCTGTCGGAAAGCCGACCCCCCCACGCCCACGCCCACCCGGGCGGTCCAGATTTTCAACTGTTGTCAAAGACATCTCACGAACCAACCCGTCAAGGCGGCCGGTTTGGGATGAGGACGCACCGTCAGCGTCTTACATCAGCGAGATTTTCAGCCTTTCGGGCCTGACATTCTTCCGCACCGGCAAGGAAACCAGCCGTGACGCAGCGCGCATGATGCTGGCCCTGGGTGTCTTTACGGTCACCGGCGCCAGTGGTGGCGTCGTTCCGTTGGCTCGCAGCGAAAGTCGCTTTGACGAACTCATTGATCGCGGGGTGATCCGCTACGATGCAGAAGCTGGCACCTATGGCGTGGACACATCAAAGCTGACGGAAGCGGAAAAGGAAGACGTCGCCGACTATATCGACAGCGATGAAAACCTCAGCGAGGACGCGCAGGACAACGCGATGGAGCGGTTGGGCGTATCCGACAATGCCGCAGCCTGAAACGACCCCGGACGCAGACACATGTTAGGGTCAGGACCCATTAATTCCACGCCGCCAGTTTGACTGATTTTGGTCGTGACGAGGCGCAGCCCCGCAGCAATAGTGGTTCTATTGCAAGGGGATGCAACGATGATCACGGCCAAAATCAGCCAAACCCTTCGGGCACAGATTTCACTTCATCTCAGCGGCGCGGGCCGCTTGTCCGTAGAAGAATGGCCTGCGCGTCCCAAACCGCTGATATTTCGTGAAATCTGCGCTGGCGGTGTGGAATTAATGGGTCCTGACCCTAAGCGTCCGTTGACCCGGCCCTGCCCCGGTGCCGCCCATCCCGGCGGCATCGCGGCAAGCCGCAGTCATCCGGTCAGGCCCGGCTCTGGACTATGGCGGTCATAGGTCGCATCATGCCCCGGACATTCAAAAACGAATGCGTATATCAGGGGGATGACTAATGTCGCTAATGAATACCGTGACAAAGATGGCGATTGGCTTTGCAATGGCCAAGGGCATGGACGCAATGAAGGGCAAGGGTGGTCTGGGACAGATCATGCAGGGGCTTGGCGGCGGCGGTGGCGCCCAGCAGGCTGGTGCCGCAGGCGGCATGGGCGGTCTGGGTGACATCATGGGCAAGCTGGGCGGCGGCGGCGGTGCTGGCGGCGGGCTTGGCGATATGCTCGGGCAGTTGACCGGCGGCGGCGGTGGTGGTGCCGCGGCGGCTGGCGGACTTGGCGGGCTGGGTGCCCTGCTGGGCGGTCTTGCGGGCGCACGTGGTGGTGGTGGCGGGCTTGAGGGCCTGTTGAACCAGGACAATCCGGCAGAGGAACCCAACGAGGACGAGGTCGCGCGCCTGATGCTGCGCGCAATGACCCAGGCCGCGCGCGCCGATGGCGATATTGATGCGGCCGAAAAGGCCAGCTTGATGGAATTGCTGCGCGACGGCGATCCGGCGGATGTACAGGCCCTGCAGCAGATACTGGACGAGCCTGTCAGCGCTTCGGCCTTGGCATCGGACACGCCACGCGGGCTGGAAACCCAAGTCTACACCATGTCGCTGAATGCGATCAGCCCGGACAATCAGGCCGAAGCCCAATATCTGCACGAACTTGCTGGTGGTCTTGGCATCCAACCGGCAACGGCAAATGACATTCACGACCGCTTGGGCGCCCCGCGCCTGTATAGCTGACCATCAAAACACAACGCGGCCTGCCCTTACGGGCCGCGTTTGTCATAGCGGCTGTGGCCCTCCGCAAATCTGCTCTGGAAGATTTGGCAGCCGGGCGCTAGTCAGGGCGTCATGATATATTCATCTGCATCCGAATGGCGCAACGCCCCCCAAAAGCGCGTTTTGCTGTTTGCCATGTCCGGCCTGGGCAAGACCTACCTGTCCAACATGCTGCGCAGCGGCGGGGACTGGTTCCACTACTCAATAGATTATCGGATCGGCACCCGCTACATGGGCGAGCTGATTGCAGACAATGCAAAACGCGAGGCGATGAAGGTCCCCTTCCTGCGCGATTTGTTGCGTTCTGACAGTATCTATATCGGGTCAAATATCTCGTTCAACGATCTGCGCCCGATGTCCTCTTACCTCGGCAAACCCGGCGATCCGGCATTGGGTGGGCTCCCGTGGGACGAATATACGCGCCGGCAGGATCAGTTTCAGGCCGCCGAGATTGCCGCCCTTTATGATACAGGGCATTTCATCGAACGCTCGCACCGGCTGTATCAATACCCCCATTTCATTTGCGACACGGGCGGGTCGATCTGCGAATGGGTGGATGTGAATGATCCCGAAGATCCGATCATGGCCGATCTCAGCAGCAAAACGCTGATGGTCTGGATCGAGGGGAGCGACGCACATACAGCCGAGCTGATCCGCCGGTTCGACCGCGAGCCCAAGCCGATGTCGTATGATCCGACATTCCTGCTATCCACATGGCGGGCTTATCTGGACGAATTCAACGTCGCACCCGACAAGGTAAACCCCGATGATTTCATCCGCTGGGCCTTTGGCAAGGCGCTGGCTCATCGCCAGCCCCGCTACAAGGCGATGGCCGACCGCTGGGGTGTGACCGTGCCCATGGATGCGGTCACAAACGTTCACGATACGGAGGGCTTTGTCAGTATGATCGCTGACGCACTTGAGATGCGTGGCTAAGCCGCCTATCTCTGCTCACCCGATCCAGGACAAGACCGATGCCTATAAAACTCCCCTCCGCCCTGCCCGCCTATGACGTTCTGTCAACCGAAGGCGTGATGGTGCTGGACGAAGATGCCGCCGCCCGTCAGGATATCCGCCCTTTGCGGATTGCGCTGCTGAACCTGATGCCCAAGAAAATCGACACTGAAAATCAGTTTGCACGGCTGATCGGGGCCACCCCCCTGCAGATCGAACTGACGCTGATCCGCATGTCAGAGCATCAGACCAAGAACACTGCCGCCGCCCATATGGAAGAGTTCTACAAGACCTTTGCCGAGGTCCGGGACGAAAAGTTCGACGGGCTGATTATCACCGGTGCGCCGATTGAACATCTCCCCTTTCAGGAGGTGACCTATTGGGATGAACTGACCCAGGTCTTTGAATGGACCCAGACCAATGTGCACGCCACTTTCGGGGTCTGCTGGGGTGGGATGGCGATGATCAACTATTTCCACGGGGTCAAGAAACACCTGCTGGATCACAAGCTGTTTGGTTGCCTGCGCCACCGCAACACCGCCCCCAATTCGCCGCTGTTGATGGGGTTCTCGGATGATTGCGTCATCCCTGTCAGCCGCTGGACAGAAATGCGCCAGGACGAGATTGACGCGGCCCCCGGCCTGACGACCCTGATCACCAGTGACGAGGCCGGCCCTGCCTTGGTCGAGGATCCGGCGCATCGCGCGCTCTATATCTTCAATCATTTTGAATATGACAGCGGCACGCTCAAGCAGGAATATGACCGGGATATTGCTGTGGGCACACCGATTAATGTGCCGGTGAACTATTATCCGGATGATGACCCGACGAAACAACCGCAAAACAGGTGGCGAAGTCACGGACACCTTCTATATGGCAACTGGATAAACCAAATCTACCAGACCACCCATTTTGAGTTGGACAAAATTGGCACGTAAAGCACTGACAATCACCGCAGCCGCCATCGGACTGGGCGCCCTGTTGACCGGCGCAAGCGCTGCATACCGGTCCGGCAAGGCCGAAGACCTTTACCCGCCCATCGGATCATTCGTCGAGGTGACCGGCGGGCGTGTCCATTACGTACAGGAAGGCACCGGCCCGCATCTGGTATTGCTGCATGGTGCTGGCGGAAACCTGCGTGAATTCACCTTTGATCTGATGGGCCGGCTTAGCGACAGATATACGGTAACCGCCTTTGATCGACCGGGCCTTGGCTATACCGACAGGGTGCCGGGTATCGCAACTGGTGCGCTGACCACCGAAGGGGACGGCCCCCGCGAACAGGCGCGGATGCTGCGCGAGGCGGCATCGGTGCTGGGCATCGAAAACCCCATTGTGGCGGGCCATAGCTTTGGCGGTATCGTCTCATATGCCTGGGCGGTTGAGGGGCTTGATACCGACAGCCCCGTGAATGCATCCGCCCTTGTTTCACTGGCCGGTGTCACAATGCCTTGGCCGGGCGAGCTGGGCGGTTATTACACCGTCAACGGCAGCGCCTTTGGCGGGGCCGTGACGATCCCGCTGATCACCGCATTTGTGCCTGACAGCCGGGTTCGCAGCGGGATCGAAGGCATTTTTGCACCGCAATCACCGCCCGAGGGATATGCCGATTACGTGGGGGCAGCGCTGACCCTTCGGCTGGATAGTTTTCGCGCCAATGTCAGGCAGGTGAACACGCTGCGCCCCAAAGTGGTCGAGATGGCGGCCCGCTATCCCGAACTGACCCTGCCGATCGAGATTGTCCATGGCACTGCGGACACGACCGTTCCGATCCAGGTACATGCGGAAGAAGTGATCAAGATCGTCCCTTCGGTGAATATCGTGCCGCTGGAAGGGGTTGGGCATATGCCCCATCATGCGGAACCCGGGATCGTGATCGAGGCTATTGACAGGGCGGCGGCGCGGGCGGGCCTCGGGTAGGTCCCTTATGCTCTTGCGCCGGGTCATTGTGGATTGAAACCCCGGGTGGGCAGACCCGAATTGCGCTGGCCCCCAGAAACCCCCATATAGGTTGAACAAGATCGGGAGAGTTTGCATGGATTTGCCATTTGATGGCGGTATCAGCCGGTATTATCGCGAGGACGCACCCAAAGACGTGCGTGCGGCTGTCGCTGATGCCGGCAAATCCGATATTCTGAACCCTGCATTTCCCTATGACAAACGCTGGGACAAGGCGGATTACGAAGACGCGCTGGAAAACCTGCAGATCGAACTTGTCCGGATGCAATCCTGGGCCAAGGAGACTGGTCAGCGCGTGGCCATCGTCTTTGAAGGGCGTGACGCGGCGGGCAAAGGCGGCACGATCAAGCGCATTCGCGAAAACCTGAACCCGCGCAACACCAAGGTTGTGGCCCTGTCCAAACCGACCGAAACCGAGGCCGATCAGTGGTATTTTCAACGCTATATCGCCCATCTTCCGGCCAAGGGTGAAATCACCATTTTTGACCGCAGCTGGTATAATCGCGGGGTGGTCGAACATGTCTTTGGGTTCTGCACCCCCGATCAGCGCGAACGCTGGTTCACCCAGACCCCGGAATTTGAACATATGCTGGTTGATGAAGGGATCACATTGATCAAGATCTGGCTGAATGTCGGTCGCGCTACCCAGCTCAAGCGATTTCTGGATCGCGAGAAAGATCCGCTCAAGCAGTGGAAACTGTCCTGGATCGACGTTGAGGGGCTTGGAAAATGGGACGCATACACGGACGCGATTGGCGAGACCTTGACGCGCACTGATACGACCCCTGCCCCATGGACAGTGGTGCGATCCGACGACAAACGCCGCGCGCGGGTCAATGTCATTCGCGCAATCCTGACCCAACTGGATTACACCAACAAGGATCCAAAAGCCCTTGGCGCGGTGGACTCCAAGATTGTCGGAGGCATCGACCACTGGCATGCCTAAGCGCGGTTATCACCACGGAAATCTGCGCGAAGCATTGATCAACGGCTGCTTGCGACTGATCGAAAAGCGGGGTCCGACGGGGTTCACGCTGTCAGAAGCCGCGCGCGAGGCGGGCGTGACGCCGGCGGCGGTCTATCGCCACTTTGAAGGCCGCGAAGACCTGATCGCCGCAGCGGCCCATGAGGGCTATGAGATGTTCGGCGACCTGATGGAACATGCCTATGGCAATGGCCAGCCATCCGCACTGTCGGCATTTGAATCGACCGGTCGCGCCTATCTCGCCTTTGCCCGAAAATACCCGGGCCACTACGTAGCCATGTTCGAGTCCGGGATTTCGATCAACCGCACACCGGAGCTGAACGCCGTTGCCACCCGCGCCATGGGTGTGCTGGAAAAGGCCGCCGCCGAGCTAAGCCAGCATATCCCTGCTGAAAAACGCCCGCCGCCACAGATGTTCAGTGCGCATATCTGGGCGATGAGCCATGGCGTCGTGGAGCTGTTCGCGCGCGGCAGCCCGGGCACGCAAAGCCCCTTCCCGCCCGAAGACCTGCTAGAGACGGGGATCGGCATTTACCTGCGCGGGCTTGGCCTGCTGGAACCCGATAGCTGAGGCCACGCCATGGACAGCCGATTTGCCGTTTTCTTCTTTATCATGGGCGGCCTGGATACCTATCTGAATGATTGTGAGGCCAAGTGCCTGCAAGAAAGCGAAGCGCCTGCCCGTCTGAGCATCCAATATGGCGATACCTATTTTCAGGAAGAGGTGATCGGCGATGAGATCTACGGCATCTACGATCTGCCCAAACGTTATGGCGCGTTTCAACCCACCTTTGGGGCCAGCTTGACCAGCGATGATGATTTCTGGATCGGCGCGGGCGGTAAATGGACGACAGAACGCGTCAGTGACGGCCCGTTTTTTATTGAGTTGTCGTTGATGCCAGGTGTGTATTTCAGCGGCGACGGGCCTGATCTGGGCTTCCCGCTGCAATTTCGCGGCGCGTTGGGCGCGGGTTTGCGCCTTGATACCGGGTCAAGCATATCCGTGTTCTTTGATCACCGGTCGAATGCCAACGCGACCGAGACAAATCCGGGGATCGAGACATTGGGCATCCGCATTTCGCAGGAATTCTAAAACCCTTCCGCGCGTCGCTAGCGCAGCAGGATCAGCGATCTGGGGTCCCATCCCACGCGCGTCTGGTCCCCGATTTCCAGCACCGGGCGTCCGATCACGTTCTTCATGGCGATATTCAGTGGCGCGTCAATCCCCGCGACCCTGACATCGTAATAGGTCATATCGCCGTAATAGACGACCTCATCGACAACGCCTGCGATCTCTTCTGCCGGGCTTGTTTCGCCGTCAAACAGGATGCTGAGCGCCTCGGGCCTGATCCCGGCGACGCTTGCATCCCCCTCGGGCAATTGATCGGGGGTGATTGGGGCGCGACCGAGGCCCGCAACGGTTGCGGTTTGCGCATCAACTTGGGCTGGTAAGAAGTTCATTTTCCCTATGAATTCGGCAACCTGCCTGCTGCACGGGCGCCGGTACAAGGTCTCGGCGTCCGCCAGTTGTCCGATGCGGCCTTCAAACATCACCGCAATCCTGTCCGACATCACCAGCGCCTCTTCCTGATCATGTGTGACCAGAATAAAGGTGATGCCCACATGACGTTGCAGTTTCATCAGCTCGACCTGCATCTGCTCGCGCATCTTCTTGTCGAGCGCTGACAGCGGTTCGTCCAGCAACAACACTTTGGGCTTGAGGATCAGCGCGCGGGCCAATGCAACCCGCTGGCGTTGCCCGCCCGACAGGGCATGCGCCGCCCTGCCCCCGTAACCTGCAAGGCCCACCATCGCCAACGCCTCTGGCACGGCGGTTTTGCGGTCTATATCGGGGCGTTTGCGCAGGCCAAACGCTACGTTTTCGGCAACGGTGAGGTGCGGGAAAATCGCATAGGACTGGAACACCATATTCGTGGGCCGCAGATTGGCGGGCACACCCGCCATGTCCCTGTCACCGATGGTCACAACACCGTCCGAGACATCCTCGAACCCGGCGATGGTGCGCAGCAAGGTTGTCTTGCCGCAGCCTGACGGGCCCAATAGCGAAAAGAACTCGCCCGGGTTGATCGTCAGGTTGATGTCCCGCAGCGCGTGATAATCCCCGTAATATTTGTTCACACCCTCCAGCGCGATCAATGGCTTCACAGAAAACCCCCTTTATCCTTGACCCCGGCGCGCGCCAGCCCGCGTCTGCGCAACATCTCCGCCGCAATCAGGACGGCCACGGATAAAAGCACCAGGATCGTCCCAAGCGCCATCACCACCGGAAGCGAGGCGGGAAAGCGCAGCAACCCCCAGATATAGACCGGCATTGTCGGTTCCGCCGCCGACAGGAAGAAGGCGATGATGAACTCGTCCAGCGAAATCGTGAATGCTATCAACAGGCTTGCGATGATCCCGGGCATCACCAGTGGCAAGGTGACCCGCCAAAACGCGGAAAACCGGCTTTCGCCCAAATCCATCGCCGCCTCTTCCATGGCCGGGTCGAGGTTCTGGAATGCCCCATTCAGGATGGCGATGCTGAACGGGGTACAGATCAGCACATGTGCGGCGATAATGGTCCAATGCGACAGGGGCAAATCAAGGATTTGCACGACCACCACAAGCAGTGACACAGCCACGATAATCTCGGGCAGGACAAGCGGCAGCATGATAAACCCCACGATCCCCGCCTTGAGGGGAAACCGATACATGGCCCCCGCACGCGCGGCACAGACGCCCAGAATGGTGGATAACAGGGCCGTCACCACCGCGATAAACAGCGAATTCCGGGCCGCACTCAGCAGTGCCTTGTTGGTCCATAATTCGCCGAACCATTCGGTTGTAAACCCTGTCAGCGGAAAGGCGATGATTGTCGCATCATTGAACGCAAAGAGCGGCAGCAAGGCAATCGGCGCATAAAGAAAGATCAGATAGGCGATGGCATAGAGACGCAGGCTCATGTGCGGCCCCGCAACCAACGCCGGTTCAACAACACAAAGCCAAGGCTGATGGCCGAGACGCTAAGCATCGCGACAATCGCCAGTGCTGCCCCCAGTGGCGCGTTGTTCAGCGCCAGAAACTGAGTCTGGATCATATTGGCAATCAGCTTGCCGCCTGCCCCGCCCATCAGTTCCGGCGTCACGTAGTCGCCAATTGTGGGGATAAAGACGATCAGCACCGCCGCCACCACACCGGGCATGGCAAGCGGCAGCGTGACCCGGAAAAACGTCATGACCCGGCCCTCGCCCAGATCACGGGATGCCTCGATCAATGACCTGTCGATCTTTTCGAGCGCCACAAAGATCGGCAGAATTGCGAAGGGGGCGAAAGCATGCGCCAGCGTGATGATGACGGCGTTGACGTTGTAGAGGATGAAGGTCAGCGGCTCTTCGATAATGCCCAGATTGATCAGGCCGGTATTCACAACCCCGGAATAGCCAAGGATGACCTTCCACAGGAAAACCCGGATCAGATAGGAGGTCCAGAACGGGATTGTGATCAGGAACAGCCAAAGCGATTTCCGGCTGGGCCGCACATGAAATGATACAAAATAAGCCACTGGAAATGCGAGCAAAACTGTCACCGCCGTCACACAGGCCGATACGAAAATCGACCTTTGCAGCAAAGCCCCGTAAATCGGTTTGTCGATGATCTCGCGGTAGTTATCCAGCGTGAAACTGGTATCGACCGTCATGAAATCCTGTGTCCAGAAACTGAACAGGACAATCGCCAGCAATGGAACAGCCAACAGCAAAACCGCATAGAGCGCCGGCGGACTGACCATCAGCAATCCGCGCCCTGTTTCGGTTGAGGTCAGTTTACGCCACATCCCAACAATGTTTGTCGCAAGCACCAAAAAGTGCAATGCCCAAATCGGTGGCCACCCATCCCAAAACGAAAAAAGGCGGCCCCGATGGACCGCCTTTCTGTGATGATGTTTCGAGCGATTAGCGCTTGGAGAACTGGAAGCTCTTACGGGCCTTGGCCTTACCGTATTTCTTCCGCTCGACCACACGGCTGTCGCGGGTCAGGAAGCCTGCGGCTTTCAGCGCCGGACGCAAGGATGGATCATAAAGCTGCAATGCCTTTGACACACCATGCTTGACCGCACCGGCCTGACCGGACAGGCCGCCGCCCTTGACTGTGGCAACCACGTCAAACTGACCTGTGACGCCAGCAACCGAAAACGGCTGGGCCAGGATCATCTGCAGCACCGGACGTGCGAAATAGGTGTTCATTTCCTTGCCGTTCACGGTGACCTTGCCAGAACCGGGCTTGATCCAGACGCGGGCAATCGCATCCTTCCGCTTGCCGGTTGCATAGGACCGGCCCAGTTCGTCACGAACGGGTTCACGGGTGATCACTGGTTCCGCGACAGGTGCATCGACGGTTTCGACACCTTCGGCGACTTGGCCCAGCTCTTCGAGCGAGTTTACTTGATCGGCCATTATGCTGTCCTCGTGTTCTTTTTGTTCATGGAAGCAACATCCAGAACTTCGGGCTTCTGGGCGTCCATGCCATGTTCAGCGCCTGCAAATACGCGCAGGTTTGTCATTTGCTTGCGGCTCAGCTTGCCGCCGGGCAGCATACGCTGAACGGCTTTCATCACAACGCGCTCTGGATGCGCACCTTCGAGGATCTCTGCCTTGGTCTTGGACTTGATCCCGCCGGGGTGGCCGGTGTGCCAGTAATATTTCTCATCACGCTTGTTGCCGGTCATCTGGATTTTTTCAGCGTTGATGACAATCACGTTGTCGCCCATATCCATGTGCGGCGTGAAAGAGGGCTTGTGCTTGCCGCGCAAGCGCATCGCGACGATCGACGCAAGACGGCCCAGAACAACGCCTTCAGCGTCGATCAGGATCCATTTCTTGTCGATATCCGCCGGGGTTGCGGTAAAGGTTTTCATATCTCACCAATATCGTTGGGGTGGCACGGGGCCACAGTCATTCGGATTGGGGCGGTATAAAGGACCTGCATGCGCAGTCAAGCGCCGTGCGTCCTGATTAAATAAGCAAAAACAACGTGTTGAAAATTAGGTATCATTTTACCCCATCAACTTTCCATGCGCACATCCGGATTCGCCAACAAGTCATTCATAACCCCAAGTGCTGCTAAATACTGCGGCTCTGATCCGCATGTTGTCACGGCCAGCCGGACAGCATTGGGCGCACTTGCATTGGCAAGGGCAAACTCATCCGCCGGACGCACACTGATCCCTGCCCGCTCGCAGGCCAGGGCAAAGCTTGATGCGCGCCATCCCTGCGGCAATTTCAGCCATAGAAATGGCACATCTTCACGCCAGCGCAGGTCCCATCCCCCTAATCGGTTCACCCCAAGGCGGACCCGCTGCGCGGTATGTGCAATCACCTGATCGCGGACCCGGGCCGCATCCCCGCGTGTTACAAGATCGGTTACGACATCTAGCATTGGCTGCGCCACCCCGTGAAACGAGCTTTGCGCAACTTGCTGCAATGCCTTGTGCCGTCCCATCGGCGCAACCGCATAGCCAAACCGCAGCGCCCCGCTGACCGATTTGGTCAAGGATGATATGAAATACGATTGCTTCGGCAAAATCGCGCGATAGGCCGGCACTACCGTTGGCGCGATGGAATGGCAGTCATCTTCGATGATCGTCAGGCCAAACCGCTCTGCCAGCGCGGCGATTTCCTTTTTGCGCGCATAGCTTGTCTTGGTGGTTGTCGGGCTGTGTACTTCTGCCGCCGTCAATAACACCTGCCCCCCGTGGGTGCGATAGGTTTCCGCCAAGGCCGCCGGGATGATGCCGTCGTCATCCATTTCCACGCCGATCACCTCTGCGCGCAACAAGCGCGCGGCGTGCCGGACACCAGGATAGGCCAGTTCTTCCGTCAGAATGACCGGGTGCGCGCCGTGCAATTCCGCCTGCAATGCAAGGATCACGCAGTTCTGCGCGCCATTGCCAAGCACAACATGGTCAGCATCCAGGCGCCCGACGCGCCCGGCCCCGATCCAATCGACGATAGCCGCGCGTGCCTCGAAATCCGTTTGGGGGGTTGGGTAATTGATGTGCCGCCGCCGGTGCGATTGCCCCAGCCGGATCAGGGCGTCGTCAATCAACAACCCCTGGCCCACATCGGGCACACGGCTGCTGCGAAATTCTGCTGTGTCTTCGTCAACCTCGTGAATCAAGGCCGGCACAATGGCGTGTGCATTGCGGCTTTGGCCAGCCACAAAGGTGCCGCGACCCACCTCGGCCACCAGCCGCCCTTCATCGGTCAGCAGGCTATAGGCGCGCGCCACCGTGCCCGGGGTCACCCCCACACGGTAAGCCAGGTCACGCACCGGCGGCAGTTTTGCCCCGGCGACAAGCGCGCCAGACCCGATCCCGTCGCGAATGGCTTGTGCAAGCGCCTTATACTTCGATTTCCCTGCACCCGTCAGGCTTGGTTGCCAAATTGTATCCGGTACAATCAATTTATAGACCCGTAATTGTTCATATTGTACCGTGAAATTGTAGCATTCCGCTACATTGTGTCAATACAATTGAAGGAATAGACCCATGTCACACGCGCTGAGAACTGCGCAGATCGTCGCATTGAATGAATACGCTCCGCTGCCTCTGGTCGCTGATCTTGCGGTTCGTTTTGCGGTGGTCGTGACCAAATGGGACCGATTGCGCAAAACCCGCAAGCAATTGCGCGGACTGGACAAGCATTTGCTGCGCGATATTGGCCTGGATGCCTTCACCGCCCAGGCGGAAGCATCCAAGCCTTTCTGGCAGGACTGACATCCTGCATCTTCCGAAACTGGGCCGGATCTGATCCGGCCCTTTTTTATCGTGGCGGGATCGAATAGGTCAGGGAGGCCCGCGCGACAGGCTCTGCAAGTCCTTCGGAATAAAGCAGCGCATCGCCAACTGCCAGAACACGCCCCAGTTTCAGCAGACGCGCCGTGCAAAGCATGTCTACCCCGGCGGCGGGCTTGCGCATGAAATCAATGGCACAATTTGTGGTCACTGCCAGTGCGACCGGACCAATCCGGGCCAGAATAGCCAGATACATGCCGATATCCGCCAATGCGAACATTGACGGGCCGGATACAGTGCCGCCAGGGCGCAAGTGCCGCTCTGCCACGTGCAATCTGATGACCACCCCTGTTTCGGTCAGTTCCTCAACCCGAAAGTCATCACCCATTTGCGGAAAATGGGTCGCGACAAACCGCTCCAGTGCCGGAATATCCATCTGCAGTTCCATCTTGTCCCCCGCTGCATTACCGTGGCGCCAGACCAGCATGGGAGGCGGCCAATGACAATCCTGCACCGCAATGACGCGGCGTCTGTTGCAACACTGACAATGGATGCGCCTGAACGGCTGAACGCATTATCCGATGACATGCTGGCGGCCCTGACATCCGCATTTGACGATATCGCCGCGGATGCAAGCGTGCGCGCCGTGATCCTGCGCGGGACAGGCAAGGCCTTTTGCGCAGGCCATGACCTAAAGGAAATGCAGGCGGGGCGACAGGCGCCGGATGGCGGCGCAGCCTATTTCAAGGACCTTTTTGATCGCTGCGCCACCATGATGCAGCGCATCCAATCCATGCCCCAGCCCGTGATCGCTCAGGTCCACGGGATCGCAACCGCCGCCGGCTGTCAGCTTGTCGCCACCTGCGATATGGCTATCGCCGCGGATGACACACGTTTCGGGGTCAATGGGGTCAATATCGGCCTGTTCTGTTCCACGCCCATGGTGGCGCTGACGCGCAATATCGGACGCAAGGCCGCGTTCGAGATGCTGACGACAGGCCGATTTGTGGACGCGCGCGAGGCGCAGGACCTGGGGTTGATCAATCGCGCCGTGCATGCCGACGCGTTGGAACGTGAAACAAGCGAACTGGCCCAATCCATCGCAAAAAAGCTGCCTGCCGCGGTGAAAATCGGCAAGCAGGCCTTTTATGCCCAGGCGCAGATGTCAACGGCCGAGGCTTATGCCTATGCCGGTGACGTCATGGTCCAGAACATGTTGATTGCGGATACCGATGAGGGGATCAACGCGTTTCTGGGCAAGCGCCCGCCAAACTGGTCGTAAAGCTACAGATCGTAGATTTCGCCGAATTTCGCCTCGAGATAGTCAAGGATCGGCGCTTCGCTTGGGTCCATCCCGGCGGCATGTTTGATCGTGTCCGTGGGGCTGCGTAACCCGCCATGCTGTTGCAGGTTCGCCCGCAGCCACGTGGTGGCGCGTGACGTGTCGCCCTGCGACAGATCCGCATCCAGATCGGGGACGGCGGCCCGCAGCGCCTGATGCAGACACCCAGCATAGACATTACCCAATGTGTAGGTCGGAAAATACCCAAACAGGCCTTCGGACCAATGCACATCCTGCAACACACCGTTGGACGGTTTATCGACCGCAAAGCCGAAATCCGCCGCAAACCGGTCATTCCAGGCAGCTTCGAGATCATTCACCGCCAGATCGCCCGACATCAACGCCCGCTCCAGATCAAAGCGCAGCAGCACATGCAGGTTATATTGCACCTCATCCGCCTCGGTGCGGATAAACCCGTCGCTGACACGGTTGACGGTCGCGTAAAAGGCATCTTCATCCGGGATGCCAAAATCACCAAACGTGTCGCGCATCTGACCGAACAGCCAGCCCGTAAAGGCCCGGCTACGGCCCAGCTGGTTTTCGTAAATCCGGCTTTGGCTTTCATGAACGCCCATCGACACCCCGCGCCCCAACGGGGTTAACAGATAGGCATCATCAATTCCCTGCTCATAGGCCGCATGTCCGACCTCGTGAATGGTCGAATAAAAGCAGTTGAATGGATCGCGTGGACTGGTGCGGGTGGTAATCCGGACATCCAGGCCAGACCCTGACGAAAACGGGTGTACGGCCTTGTCAATCCGGCCGTTTGCGATGTCGTAGCCAAAGGCAAGGGCAAGCTTGCTGGACAATGCCAGTTGACCATCCTCGTCGAAGACCTGATCCAGTTGCACAGGTGCGGGTTTGTCCAGAATAGCCGCACGCAAAGCCACAAGGCGCGGCCGCAGCGCGTCAAACATCGCGGCCAGATCGGCACCTGTTGCGCCCGGTTCGTAGTCATCCAAAAGCGCATCATAGGGATCCGCATCGCCAGCAACAGCCGCCGCTTCCTGCTTGCGCAGGTCCACCACCTTTTGCAGCATTGGCAGGAAGGCTGCGACATCTTCATCCCCGCGGGCCTGCGCCCAGACCCGATGCGCAAGCGAGGTTGTCTTTGCCAGTTCCGCCGCCAAATCGGCGGGGACCTTCGCGGTCCGTTCAAAACTGCGTTTGACGTGGCGCAGATTGGCCTTGGCAACCGGGTCCGGTGCCTCTGCCAGCTCAAGCCACGCGCCGATGCGTGGATCAATCCGGCGGGCATGCAGGACCTGGGCCATTGCCGCATGCTCTTCCGCGCGCTGCGGGGTCGCACCTTGCGGCATCATGGTTTCCTGATCCCAGCCCAGGCGCCCCGCGACTTGCGCCAGGGCTTCAGTCTGGCGCTGAAAGGTCATCAGCTCGTCATATGCGGTCATGCGCGTGTGCCTCGAATGGTCTGTGTCAGCGGGTATTGGGCCAGGAAACGGCCACGAATGATCAGCGCCCATAGCGCAACAGCACCCAATTGATGGACGATCGCAATCTGCCACGGGGCGGAATAGATGACCGTGACGATCCCCAGCACCACCTGCAGCAGCATCACCGCCATGATCAGATTGAATGCAAACCGGGTCTGGTCGTTGGCCGATTTCCGGGCCCGGAACCAGACAATCAGCCCCAGCAGGAACAGGGCATAGCCCAGCATCCGGTGCATGAATTGAACAAGCCCTGCATCCTCGAAGAAGTTGCGCCAGAGGGGAACCAGATCAAAAGGCTGCGGTGGCAGAAAGCCACCCGCCATCAGCGGCCAGTCCGGATAGGCGCGGCCCGCATCAATGCCTGCCACCAGCGCGCCCGCAACAATCTGCAAAAAAGCAAGCGCCATCAGCGCCCCGGCCCAGCGGGCAAGTGCGCGGTCCCCATTGCGGCGGGCCTGCAGCAAATCCGCCTGGCTGCGGGCCAGCCGGTAAATATACCAGGCAATGAACCCGAAGATGACAAAGGCCAGCCCCAGATGAATGGCAAGCCGGTAAGAGGCAACATCCAGCATCCCCTCTTGCAGGCCGGATGACACCATCCACCAGCCTATGGTCCCCTGCACCCCCCCCAGCACGCCGATGAAAAACAACCGGGGCGTCCAACCCGTGGGGATTTTTCGGGCCACAAGGAAGCCCACAAAGCCAAGCGCCCAAACCAGGCCGATGACACGGCCCAATTGCCGGTGACCCCATTCCCAATAGTAAATCACCTTGAATTCAGCCAGGGTCATGCCCTTGTTTTGTAACTGATATTCAGGGATCGCGCGGTATTTTTCGAATTCCTCTTCCCAGACGGTCTCTGACATGGGTGGGACAGCGCCTGTGACGGGCTTCCACTCGGTAATCGACAGACCGCTATCGGTCAGGCGGGTCAGACCACCAACGGCAATCATCAGCACGACAAGCGCGAACAAAACCATCAGCCACAGCCGAATAGCCCCGCGGGCGCCCTGCCCGGCGCGGTCGATACCGCCGGGCGTGGCTGCCTGTTTTGGGGCGGCACCGACCTCTTCAAAAATGCTGCGCTTTGTTGCCATCTCGGCCTCCATATCGTCGCAGGGAAACTAGGGCGCGGCGTCAATGCCTGCAAGCGGCAGTGTGACGCGGACATACCCAAAGGGCGGTCAGGTCGTAGGATGGATCTTGATCCATCTAGCCCTTTTCCTTCCACCGCACCATCTGGCGCATGATCCCATGCAACATCTGCACATCCGCACGCGTCATCGGCATGCGGGACCAGAGATTGCGCAGGTTCAACTTCATATTGGCGGCCTTATGCGCGGGGAAGAAAAATCCAGCGGCGTCCAGCCGGTCTTCGTAATGCGCGGCTAGTTTTTCAATCTCGATCTGCGCGGCCCAGTCACCCGATGCATCCACCCGCAAAGGCGGCGTCACCGTGGCCGCGCGACGCCATTCGTACCCCACCAGAAGAACACATTGGGCAAGGTTCAAGGATGGAAAATCCGGGTTGACCGGGACAGAGATGATGGCATTGGCACGGGCAATATCGTCATTTTCCATCCCCGCACGTTCCGGCCCGAACATCACCGCCACCTTGCCCCCCGCGGCAATACGGGCGGATGCCTCGGCCATGGCGGCCTCTGGGGTCAGCACGGGCTTGGTCAATCCACGCGGCCGGGCCGTCGTGGCATAGACATAGTCAAAATCACCTATGGCCGCAGGGGTGTCGTCAAACAATTGCGCCTCGTCCAGCAGGCGTCCGGCACCACTGGCCATGGCAACCGCCTTTTGGTTCGGCCAACCATCACGCGGGGCAATGATCCGCATCCGGTCCAGACCGAAATTCCACATCGCGCGGGCCGCGGCACCGATATTTTCACCCATTTGCGGGCGGATCAGCACAAATGCTGGTTGGGGGTCAGGGCTGGGCATCAGGCTTCCTTCCATGTCGCGCCGCGTGATACGCTGGGCCTGTCAGCATGGCAAGGAGAGCACCAGATGGCCTATGATCAGGGACATGCGGAATTGATGCGGGACGCGCTGAAGGATCAGGACGGGATCAGCGAAAAGAAGATGTTCGGCGGCCTGTGCTTCCTGCGGCACGGGCATATGATCTGCGGTGTTCATCAGGGTGGCGGGCTGGCCCGCATTGGTAAAACGGCAGAACCGGATGCGCTCCGGATCGCCGGAACCGCGCCCTTGTCGTTCACCGGGCGCAAGATGGGGGGCATGATCGACCTGGACGAAGACCTGCTGGGCGATGAGACCCGGCTACATAAAATCGTGGCGATGGCCCTGGCCCATGCCAACTCCCTGCCGCCCAAGGCATAGCCAAGCTGCACAAACCCGGTTAGAAGCAGGAACACAAAAGATAAAACACCGGAACGCCCCATGTCGGACGCGCAAGACGCCCCTCAGATTTACCTGATCACGCCACCCGAATTTGATCTGTCTTCCTTTCCCGACACGCTGGCTGCATGTCTGGATCATGTCGAGGTCGGCTGCGTCCGTCTGGCGCTCAGCACCAAGGACGAACAGCGCGTTGCCAAAGCCGCCGACGCCCTGCGCGAGGTGACCCATGCCCGTGATGTTGCCTTGGTGATCGACAGCCATGTGATGCTGGTTGAACGGCTTGGGCTTGATGGGGTGCATCTTCCCGACGGGGCCAGATCGGTCAAGAAAAGCCGCAAGACCTTGGGCGACGATGCTATCGTGGGCAGCTATTGCACCAATTCACGCCATGACGGCATGACAGCAGGCGAACTTGGCGCCGACTATGTCAGTTTCGGCCCCATCGGCGTGACCCCTTTGGGTGACGGGCGGCAGGCTGAATTGGCGTTGTTTGAATGGTGGTCGCTGATGATCGAGGTCCCCGTGGTCGCCGAAGGCGCGCTGGATGCCGACTTGATCCGCAATCTTGCGCCACACACAGATTTTTTCGGCATAGGCGAGGAAATCTGGGCGCATGACGCCCCCGCCTCAGCCCTGCAGGCGTTCCATGCCGCGATGCGCGGCTAAGCCGCTGCGCACCTGAACCTCAAGGTGCGACGCAAGCGCCTTGCGGTCTGCAAATTGGGTCAGCTTGACCGGATCATGATAGTGCACAATCACATCACCTTGCCGCTCTGCCGCAAGGGTCGCCAAAAGATGCGGCCCGAATTCCATATCGCCCCACCAGCCATAAAACCGGGGGTCTTCGCCTGCGGCCGCCTGATAGATCAGTGTTACGGCCTGCAAATGCATATGTGGCGCAAGCTCCGGATCAAAGAACGCCGCAAAAAGTGTTGTTTTGAAAGGCAAAACCTGCATTCCATCGGTTGAGGTGCCTTCCGGGAAAAACAGCAGCTTGTGACCGGCTGCAAGCCTCGTCTTGAAGGTTGCAATCTGGGCTGCGGCCTCTCGTCTGTCTCGCTTGACGAATATTGTGCCGGTGGCGCGTGCCAGCCATCCGATCCCCGGCCATCCGGCGACCTCGGACTTGGCCACAAAGTAGATCCGCTTGCGGGCGTTCAGCGCAAAAATATCCAGCCAGGACGAATGGTTGGCCACCACCGCACCCGCAAAGGGCATCGGCGCCCCGATTGTCTGATAGCGGATGCCCAGAATGACAAACGCCCCCCGGCACACAAATTGGGTGATATAGGGGGTGAGCGGGCGGGCGGCGCCATATATGGGCCGCTCGATCAAGCGCAGCACGATCAGTATAACCAAACCGCCAAAGACCAAAATGCCCAAGGGCAGCCCCCGACGGATGACCCGGACCCATCCTCGCCATGTCAGCGATGGCAGATCCGGGCCGGGCGGGCCTTGCCATGTTTCAGCCATCTGGCTGCCCCCGTGTGTAGATGCTGCGTTGCAAAGCATTGATCGCATTTGTCGGCAGGATCAGACAGATATCGGTTGTGTTGAATGCGTGGTCCGTGAACGCGCCCTGCCCGACTTTTCCGCCCAGACGCAGATAGGCCTTGATCAGGGCCGGTGTCGCGCGCATCGCGGCCACCGTGTCAATCTGTGACGGCGGCAGCATGTCCATATCAACGGCACCGGCCCCACGCGCAGTGACCCGCAAGTCAGGCGGTGCCAGATGCTTATGATGCAGCAGGCTCAGCGGGGCAGCGAGGCGGTCCAGATCCGTGCCGGGAAAAGACGCCACACCAAACAAGAGCGCAATGTGATGCGCGTGAATATAGCGATCCAGCGCGGCCCAAAGATACATCATCGCAGGGCCGCCGCGATAATCGGCATGCAGGCAGGACCGCCCCAGTTCCAGCAGTTTCTGCCCGCTGTTTTCAAGCAGGCTCAGATCATATTCATCCGCGCAGTAATACTGCCCGGCCTTTTCGGCGGCGGCAGCGGACATGACCCGGTAGACCCCAACAACCTGATCGTCGGCAGGTCGTCTTTTGTCCCGCAAAAGAAAATGGGTGGCATGGGGGTCGAAACGGTCGCGTTCCAACCTGCGGTCATGATCCACCATTTCACCATCCGCCCCCAATTCCGCGACGAACACGTCATAGCGCAGGCGTTGTGCCGCGGTGATGTCGGCCTCGGACATGCCAACGGAGACAGCAAAATCTGGGGGAAGTGTGTTCATCTCTATGTGCAAAGCCTCGGGACCGCTGCGGAGGGTTGTTTAAAAAGCCGGTAACCCTTTGGCAACCAATTCAGCCTTAAAGCTGAAACAGTGCTATTGACCTCGCCCAAGATATTCTACCATAAGTTGAATCACGATGCAGAACCTACCAGCATGAGCATGATGCGCGTCCCATCAATGACAACTTTTCCCTCGTCCGGGAAGTTGACGGTGATCTTGTCATCAATATTCGATTGGACCTGGCCCACACCCCATGCGGGTTGGTCCGGATGGCGCACAAGCATGCCCGGGCCAAGGATTGCATTCAGATTTGCCATGATTTGTCCCATCATCACTTGGAGGTTGCGACATGCCCAATGACCTTGCCGCACTTGTTGGATCGCGCATTTGCCACGACCTTATCAGCCCGATCGGGGCAATCGGCAATGGGGTCGAACTTCTGGCGCTGACCAACGGCGATAGCAGTGCGGAAATGGCGTTGATCAGTGAAAGCGTCAATAATGCAAATGCGCGCATCCGCTTCTTTCGGCTGGCCTTTGGTGCGGCGGATGCGGATCAGTCCGTCTCACGGGCCGAAATCCAGTCAATCCTTGCCGCGATGGCGACTGGCGGCAGGCTGAACTACAACTGGACCATCCCCACAGACGCCCCGCGCCCGCTGGTGCGCTGCGCGTTTTTGCTGCTGCAATGTATGGAAACCGCGCTGCCATTGGGCGGGGATGTCGACATCAGCACAGACGGTGACGATTGGCTGCTGCGCGCGGAAGGGTCGCGTGTGAACATCGAACACCCCCTTTGGGACAGCCTGCAAACCACGGCCCCTGACTATGCCCATAGCGCGGCACAGGTGCAGTTTGCCATGCTGCCTGACGTTCTGGGGATGGCCGGTCGCAGCCTGCAGATCGACCATGATGCAACCCAGATCACGGCGCGTTTCTAAGGTTCCACGCCCTATGCGCGCACGGTTCCGTTTCCGGTGACCAGATATTTAAAGCTGGTCAACTGAACCGCCCCGACCGGACCACGGGCATGCAGCTTGCCCGTGGCGATCCCGATTTCTGCGCCCATCCCGAATTCGCCGCCATCGGCAAACTGGGTTGAGGCGTTGCGCATCAGGATGGCGCTATCAAGCTCGCGAAAAAACCGGTCCGCGACCCCGTCATCCTCGGTCAGGATCGCATCCGTATGGTTCGATCCATATTGGCGGATATGCGCAATCGCGCCATCCACACCGTCAACAACCCGGGCTGCGATGATCATATCCAGAAACTCGCGCCCGTAGTCATCCGGCTGAACCGGTACGGTCCCGACAGTTTGCGCAAGGGTTTCGTCGGCGCGCACCTCGACACCAGCCTCCAGCAGGTCGCGGGTCAGAATATCGCCATGCGCGTCGTGAAACGCCTGATCCACCAACACACATTCAGCAGAGCCGCAAATCCCCGTGCGCCGCGTCTTTGCGTTCAGCAAGACGGCCCGGGCCTTTTCAAGATCAGCCGCCGCATCGACGTAGATGTGACAAATCCCTTCCAGATGCGCAAAAACGGGGACGCGGGCTTCGCGCTGAACCAGCCCGACAAGGCCTTTGCCGCCGCGCGGCACAATCACGTCGATATGGTCTGTTGCCTGCAACATCGCCGTGACCGCCGCCCTGTCGCGGGTTGGCACCAACTGAATGGCCGCAGGTGGCAGGCCAGCCGCCTTCAGCCCGGCCACGAGACAGGCATGGATCGCCTGACTGGAATGAAAACTTTCAGAGCCGCCGCGCAAGATCACCGCATTGCCGGATTTCAGGCATAAGGCACCGGCATCGGCGGTCACATTGGGCCGGCTTTCATAGATCACGCCAATCACGCCGATTGGCGTGCGGACCCGCCGGATATGCAGACCGCTGGGCTGGGTCCATTCCTCGGCCACAGCCCCGACCGGGTCTGTCTGTGCGGCCACGGCACGCAGGCCGTCCGCCATGCCCTTGATCCGGTCATCATTCAGCAAAAGCCTGTCCATCATTGCAGGTGACAGGCCTTTGTCGGCCCCGAAGGCCATATCTTGCTTGTTGGCATCAATGATCGCCGCCCGCTGCGCCCAAATGGCGTCAGCCGCCGCGATCAGCGCCGCCTCTTTTGCATCGGCGGGTACAGTCGCAAGCACGGTTGCCGCGGCTTTTGCATCCGCACCGATCCGGGCCATCATTGGGCCGATTGCATCATGATCGTTCATCTTCTTCCCCTAAAGCACCATGTCATCGCGGTGCACCAATGCTGCCCGCCCGTCATATCCCAAAACCGTCACGATGTCAGCGCTGCGGCGTCCCATGATCTGGCGGGCCTCTGCGCTGGTGTACCGGATCAACCCCATCCCGAGCTGTCCGCCATCGGCATCCTGAATTTCAACAAGATCGCCCCGCCCGAAACTGCCATTGATCTGGGTGACCCCGGCGGGCAGCAGGCTTTTGCCGCGCGACAAAGCGTCCTTGGCACCATTGTCGATGGTCACCGTCCCACGTGGCTTCATCGCGGAAATCCACGTCTTGCGGGCGGCCTGCGGATCGGTTTGCGCCGCAAACCATGTGGCCCGCCCGCCATTTTCCAGCGCCCCGAGGGGGTGTGGGTCCGTCCCCAGCGCAATCGCCATGGCGCAGCCTGCCTCGGTTGCGATGCGACCGGCCATGATCTTGGTGATCATCCCGCCCTTGGATAGGCCTGTGCCGGCATCACCCGCCATGGCGGCCGTTTCAGACGTAATTTTCACCACATAATCAATATGCTGCGCCTTGCTATTGATCTTTGGGTTGGCCGTATAAAGCCCATCGACATCCGACAACAGGATCAGTTGATCCGCCCCGATCGTCACCGCAACCTGTGCGGCCAAGCGGTCATTGTCGCCATAGCGGATCTCATCCGTGGCGATGGTGTCGTTTTCATTAACGATGGGCGTGACGCCCAGACCCAGCATCGTTTCCATCGTCGCGCGGCTATTGAGATAGCGGCGCCGATCCTCGGAATCCTCCAGCGTGACCAGAACCTGCCCGGCGATGATGCCATGGGGTGCAAGGGCCTCTTCATAGGCGCGGGCGAGCCGGATTTGCCCGACAGCCGCCGCGGCCTGCGACTGTTCCAGCGCCAGCGAGCTAAGCGGCAGACCAAGCACCCCGCGCCCCAGCGCGATAGAGCCTGACGACACAAGGATCACATCCGTGCCCCGGGCCCTGATCTTGGCGACGTCTGAGGCAAGCGAGGTCAGCCAATCCTGGCGCAATGTGCCGGTTTCACCATCAACCAGCAGGGCAGAGCCAATCTTGACCACCAGCCGCTTGGCGTCTTTCAGGGCTGCCATGGTGCATCCTCCACCCCGGCGTCATCATCGTTGCTTTTCTTGTGGCGCAATCTGTTGTCATCAATTTCCGCCCGCAAGGCACGCAGCACATCCGGAATCCCCTCGCGGCTGACACCCGACATCAACATGATCGGACCCTCACAAACAGTGGCCACTTCATCACGCAGAAAGCTGCGTTCTTCGTCGTCCAGCGCGTCAATCTTGTTCAGGACCGTGATCCGGGGCTTGTCCGCCAATTCGCCGCCATAGGCCTCAAGCTCGCGAATGATCGTCTGATAGTCGCCCGCCGGATCACCGGATGTGCCGTCAATCAGGTGCAGCAGAACGGCGCAGCGTTCAACATGTCCCAAAAACAGATCACCAAGCCCCCGCCCCTCGGAGGCGCCCGCGATCAGGCCGGGAATGTCGGCCACGACAAATTCAACCTCGTCAATGCCCACGACCCCAAGATTGGGGATCAGGGTGGTAAAGGGATAGTCAGCCACCTTGGGGCGGGCGTTCGACGTCGCGGCCAGAAAGGTCGATTTTCCGGCATTCGGCATGCCGAGCAATCCAACATCGGCAATCAGTTTCAGGCGTAGCCATATGGTGCGCTCAATCGCCTCTTGCCCCGGATTTGCGCGGCGCGGGGCCTGATTGGTGGCTGATTTGAAATGCAGGTTTCCCCAGCCACCATTGCCACCCTTGGCGATGGTAATGCGTTGGCCGACCTCGGTCAGATCCGCGATGACGGTCTCTTCGTCCTCGTCAATGATCTCGGTGCCCACAGGCACGCGCAGCACCTTGTCCGCGCCATCTTTGCCGGTGCGTTGACTGCCCATGCCATGCTGGCCATTGCCCGCGAAAAAGTGCTGCTGATAGCGAAAGTCGATCAGCGTGTTCAGCCCTTCGACCGCTTCGACGATAACATCGCCGCCCTTGCCGCCATCGCCGCCATCGGGGCCGCCATACTCGATATATTTTTCGCGCCGAAACGAAATGCAGCCGGCGCCACCGCCACCGGATCGGATATAGACCTTTGCAAGATCGAGAAATTTCATCGCGCGCTGCTTTCTGAACTATTCAGCGGCTGCGATAGTCCATTCCCCCCGGCTTCTCAAGCCATCCCAGTGCACGCGGGTCAACAGGTACTTGTAGCACAGGGTCGGTTCGTCACGCGCAAGGGCGTGTTGCACCTTCTCGCTAAGCAGTGAGAAGCTGAGTTTTTCCAGAACGCGGTCGGATGCAGGGTTGTCATGCCACGCGCTTGCCGTGATCCGGGTCAGGCCCGGGTTCTCGAACGCCTTTTCGACGGCCTTGCGCCCCATCTTTGTGGCGATCCCCCTGCCCCATGCATCTGGCTTAAAGCAATAGCCCAGATCGCCTTCGGTCACGCCCATTGTGCCCAAAAGCTCCTGCCCGTCGAAGATGCCCCAGACAAATCCGTCACCCGCGTAGGGTTTGCACCGACTTGCGGTGAAGTCCCGATCAGGCGGCCATGGCCAGCTGCCCAGCTGGCGCACGACCTGCCAGTCACTCACGATCTGATGCAGCGCGTCGAGATCGCTGGGCTGAAGGTTGCGCGTGTGGATATCAGACACTGCCGGGCTTTCCGTTGATACTGATCGCAATTACGCCAGTTATCCGCAGTTTGCGCAACACTCTGCGCAGACACAATCCTGTGGGTGTCTGTGAGATGCATCACCGCGCGCGCCCTGCCAGGCCGCCCGCGTCAGGCACACAGCACGCCCCGGCATGGTTTTTCCGCTCGCCCGCGATGTGATTTCCGTCGGCCCATCATCCTGAAAGCCAAGCCTTTGCAGCAATCGTGCAGAGGTCTTGTTTGTAACCATATGACTGGCCGCAATAGCGTCACGTGCCGGGTCCTGAAAATAGTGATCCAGCACGGCAATGGCTGCCTCTGACGCATAACCGCGTCCCCAGAACACCTGACCAAGCCAGTACCCAAATGCGCCGCTGGTGCCCATCATGCCGATCAACGCCCCATCCCGCGTGATCCCCCAAACCCGCCCGGCCTTGCCTGCCACCCGTTCCACAAATGCGGTAGCATCATTGTACGTATAGGGATGCGGCATGTGCATCATCCAGCGTGCAACATTGATATCGGCGCAATGAGTGACGAGAGCGTCAATATCCGCCGGTCCGATGGGGCGCATGATTAAGCGATCTGTTTGCAGGACCGGGCCGGTCACCGCGCTTGTTCCCATCTGCTGCGGGTCAGTTCCATGGACCGGCCGGGAACGGGGGCGTTGCGGGCTTTGGAAAAATGCGTGCATGGTCCGACGTCCACAAAGCCAAGCTTGTCCAATACGTTGCGGGATGCGGTGTTTTCCGCGAAATGGCTTGATTTCACCAGATCGGCCGTGCCGTCCGCGAAATGGTCATCAAGGACGGCCCGCGCGGCCTCTGTCGCATAGCCGCGGCCCCATGCCGCTTGCGCCAGCCAGTAGCCAAGCTCTTGATCCAGCCCGATTGTCCCGACAAAAATGTCGTCCGCCCAGATCAGGCGGGCGTTGAACCGCCCGGCCTGGTTTTCACTGACAAACCATTGCGCATCTGTGATCCCGTAGGGAAATGGCACCCTTGTCAGCCAGCGGCTGACATTGATGTTGTTGACTGCGCGCGCGATCACCCGTGCATTGCGGGGCGCTGGCGGACGCAGAACAAGCCGTTCTGTCCGCAGCACCGTCGCGGTCATTGGTCTGTTTTAAGCGTATATGTCCATGTGGGCACGGTTGCGCCGCGGGCGACCGAAAATGCCTCTGCATCGCCAAGATAGTCAAAGCCGCAATTGGTCAACACGCGGGCAGAACCCGGGTTGTCCTGAAAAACCTCGGCAAAGATGCGGTCTGCGTGATGCGGGTTGGCCGAGATCAGCGTGCGAACGGCCTCGGTTGCGAATCCGGTGTTCCAGAATGCGGGTGCGATCCAGTAAAACACCTCTGACTGCGCGCGGTCCATGCGTTCCAGGCTGATCAGACCAAGCGCCTCGGCGTGGCCATGTGCCGATCCGTCAATGACCCAGACATCCTCTGTCCGGTCAGGTTGCGAGGCACGTTCGATCATCGCCTCGACAGTACCGGGGGGCAGCGGGTGCGGCATCGCGCGTGTGCCACGCGCGACACGGTCGTCGGCGGCATACATCGCAATGAGACCGGCGTCAGACTTGCGGCAGGGGCGCAGCATAAAGCGGTCTGCCGTTATTGTGTCCTGCACTGTGATGTCCTCATGTCTCACTGCTTCCCCTCCTCGAAAACAACAAAAATCTTTCTGGCCCACTCCTAGTTCAACATGGTGGCAAAACTATGAATGAAAAAGGGGACCGGTGTTCACCGATCCCCCCAAATGCGTTACCTGAGATTTTCGGCTTATTCAGCGGCCTCCGCCACTGGGAGAACCGAAATAAAGGTGCGGCCTTTCAGGCCTTTATGAAATTTCACGGCGCCTTCGGCGGTTGCAAAGATCGTATGATCCTTGCCCATGCCAACGCCTGTGCCTGGCCACATCTTTGTGCCACGCTGGCGCATGATGATGTTACCGGGGATCACGGCTTCGCCGCCGAATTTCTTTACACCAAGGCGACGACCAGCTGAGTCGCGCCCGTTACGGGATGAACCGCCTGCTTTTTTATGTGCCATCGGTTGCTCTCCTTAACCTTTAGCGAATTCTGCGGCTTGCTTGAGCCACTCATCGCGGTCGATACGACCTTTGAAGTTCAGTTTCTCATCCATAGCCGCAACATCCTCTGGGGTCCATGCTGCGATCTGCGCGAATGTTGTGACACCAAGACCGTGAAGCTTTTTCACGATCACTGGGCCAACGCCGCTGATCTTTGTCAGATCATCGGCACCGTCAGCGGCTTTCGCTTTCTTTGGCGCGGCCTTTTTGGCGGCTGGCTTTTCAGCCTTAGGTGCCTCGGCTTTGGGTGCCTCGGCTTTGGCTTCTTTCTTTGGTGCTGCCTTTTTCTTGGCAGCAGGCTTTGCCGCAGGGGCGGCCACAACACCTGCACCAGAGACAGCCGCCATCACGCCAGACTTGTCGGCCCCTTTTTCAAGGATGTCGGCAATACGCACCAATGTGAGTTGCTGACGGTGGCCTTTCTTGCGCGCGGAAGAATGCTTCCGGCGACGCTTGACGAAGTTGATCGTCTTTTCGCCTTTGATCTGGTCAATCACTTCGGCCTGGACGCCTGCGCCCTCAACCAAAGGTGTACCCACTGTAGAGCCGACCATGAGAATCTCGTTGAATTGGATTTTGTCACCAGCATTCGCTGCCAGTTTCTCGACACGCAGAACGTCGCCTGATGCGACTTTATACTGCTTGCCGCCGGTTTTCAGAACCGCAAACATCTGTCTTTCCTTCATTTTCCGCGTCTCTGAGGCCCCGGAGTGATCCGGCGTTTATTGCCTGTGGACAGCGCGCCCGTGGGCGTAATTTCGCATATGCCCCAGCAAGACCCTTGCTGAGATGGCGGCTTATCTGACCAATGGCGCCATAAGTCAAGTATTGATCGGTCAAACACCATGCGCCTTGCCCTTCCGTCCCTGTTGTTATTGGCAGCCTGCAGCGGCGAGGCCAATCATCTGGGCAATCCGTTGCTCTGGCCCCTGACCGGCGCACAGACGGCGGCAGAGAACCTGGTTTATCAACAGCGCCGGGGCGAGGTTGAGATTCTGGTGAAATCGAACTTTGCGGCGATCACGCGGGAACTTGAGGTTGGCGATGGCCCGACCCTGCAAACCGCGATGGCCACAGCCGGCATTCCGGAAAATGAACGCCCCGCCAGATTGTTGCAATTGCGCGGTGATCGGGCGCTTTATCAATCCAACCCCGGCGCTCTTGTCACCGCATTGATGGTCTACGGATCAAGCTAGCCTAGGGTCAGGACCCTAAAAATCCGCAATGCTGGAATCCCGTTGGGCGACGAGGTTCCAGAACGCGTTGGACTTGGCAATATCATCGACCAGATCCTGCGGCAGCCCGCGCGCAGACATGCGTTGATACAAGGTTTGCGGATAGCCTTGGGTGACAGAGGGGACGCTGACCATCGGGTTGATATCCGCAGGCCGGCTGCGAGCCTCTGGCGGGCAGTTGCGGGTGGGATCACCGGCCGCGCGCCGCCCGTCCTGTTCCAGCTTTGCAACGGCGGCAAAATAGATGGCGCATTCACTGACAACCAGCGCCTTTTGTCGGGGGTCATCTGCGGGCAGTGCCGGATCCACCGCGATTGCTGACGTTTGAGCACAGCCGATCAACAGAAACGCGCTTGCGGCAATACAACTGGTTTTCAACGGGATCATCAAATACCTCTCAACGTCTTTCTGGTCGTCACCATGGCATCGCACACCGCCCTACAGTTCCTGACTGATCAAGAACCGTGATGCCGCCAGCCCAAGACTGCGCGAAATATCGTCGAACATCCCGTTGAAAGCCACGAAGAGCGCCGCATTCATGTCCTTGCCTGCCTCTGTCTGCGAGAATTTTGTGTAGGCACGCAGCTCGTCCGCCGTCAGCGGTTGATAGGCCATCAACAGAAACGAATAAATCCATTCGGTCGTATCTGCACGGATCTGGTCTTCCTGGCTCCAGATATCGTTCAGGGCGGTGTCGGGGGTCATGCTTTCGGGCATCGCACCGCCATCCATCAGACCCATGTAAAATGCGTAATTGGAATTCAGCGCCCCAACCACATTGGTTTCGATCAGATCGTTCACGGTCACGAATTCCTTGACGCGCAGATAGGCATCCGTCTCGTCAGCCATGGCGATGGCGGCGCTGTCCTTGCTGGCGGCCTCGACCGCGTCATCCAGCAATGCACGACGCGCGCTGACCTCAAGACCAATGATCTTTTCGCCCAAGGGGGTGCTGAAAAAGGCGAGCATGGCGTCGATATCATCACCTTCCAGCTCTTCCCCCAGCGCGCCGCGCACCTCCTCGAACATCATCTGCTCGTCGTAGATTTGCGAGACCATCGCATTCCATTGCGGCCCGCCATTGCCGGGAAACATGTCGGCTGCAATGGTTTCACCATAGGCCAGCCCTTCGGTGCGCATGATCGACAGAATGTCGTCCAGCCCAAGTACCGCAAACAGCGCGTCGGTCTTTTCGGCGTGGGATTGCTGCGCAAAGGCGGCCCCTGCCCCCACCGCCATCGAAATTGCAACCGATATGGCGGTAAGATGTCTTAACATGCGCGCGCTCCTTTGATGTATCTTTTCAATTTAGGGACCCGGCCCGCCTGTGCCAAGAACCCATGCGGGAAATCCGCGCAGACGCATTTCTGACTTGCGCCCTGTGCCGCGAGCGCATAGGACGTCGCGACCCCCGCGGAGAGGTGCCGGAGTGGTCGAACGGGGCGGTCTCGAAAACCGTTGTGCCTTCACGGGTACCCAGGGTTCGAATCCCTGTCTCTCCGCCACTATCACAAGCCGTCGCATCGCCGGTTTTCGGTCACGCCATTGCAGATTACGCGTCATCAGGGTCGGCCCGCGGGATCGCGCGTTTAAGGGTTTGCCAAACGGGTCTGTTTTCGTGCAGCCTTACCGTGACGGAGCTGCGCGCAATGGATCGGGTTGGACGACATGGCGGACACGATACTCTCGAAACATCTGGATTTGCCGTGTGGTGTGCGCCTGAACAACCGGTTTTGCAAAAGTGCCATGACCGAAGCACTGGCGGATGCCCGCGATGCACCGACACAGGCGCATCAGACACTTTATGAGCGGTGGTCGAGGGGCGGCATGGCCCTGCAACTGACGGGCAATGTCATGGTCGACAGACGTTACCTCGAGCGGCCGGGGAATGTTGTTGTCGAAGATGACAGCGTGATGAACGCACTGCGCGATTGGGCGAGAGCGGCCCACGTGGGAGGCAGCCATATCTGGATGCAAATCAGCCACCCCGGGCGGCAATGCCCGATTGTCGTGAACACAAAGCCCCTGTCCCCGTCAGAAGAAAAGCTGCGCATTCTTGGACTTTTCGGAAAACCCCGCGCGATGACATCTGACGATATCGACGATGCGATCCAGCGCTATGCAAAAACAGCGGGGATTGCGAAACAGGCTGGCTTTGACGGGGTGCAGTTACATGCAGCGCATGGGTATCTTGTCAGCCAGTTCCTTTCGCCGATCACAAACAGGCGCAATGATGAATGGGGCGGATCGCTGGAAAACCGTGCAAGGTTTTTGCGCGCGATCTACTATGCAACGCGCCGCGAGGTCGGGCCGGATTTCCCGATAGCGGTCAAGCTGAACTCGGCCGATTTCCAGAAAGGCGGATTCACCATTGAAGACAGCTGCCAGGTCGCGCAATGGCTTGCCCAGGATGGGATTGACCTGATTGAATTATCGGGCGGGACTTACGAGCAGATGAGTTTCGTGAACGGTACCGAAGAAAAGCTGCGCGACAGCACGATCCGACGCGAGGCCTATTTCCTTGAATACGCCCGCGAGGTCCGCAAGGCCGTTTCTGTCCCGATCATGGTGACAGGTGGGTTTCGAAGCGTTGCGGCGATGGAACGGGCCGTCACGGAGGACAAGATCGACATGATCGGTCTGGCGCGACCGCTTTGCGTGCAGCCCGATGCCGTGGCCGCAATGCTTGATGGCAAGCTGGACATGATCGGCATTGAGGAAGACGGTTTGGTGATCGGCCGGGGACGGCTTGGGGTGAATGCACAGAACTGGTTGATTAACCTGGTCAACACGGTCTCGCGGGTTGAATATTATGCCTGGCAAATGACCCGCATGTCGCGTGGTCTGCGCCCACAGACAATCGCGCGCAACAATGCGATTGGCTATTTTGTTTGGTATCTCAACCGAACGACGCTTTTGGGGCTGCGGCGCAAGTTCATCCGCTAGTGGCGGCGATGCCCTCAAACAGATGGGTAGTGATGCCTCACTTACCCACATCCCGAAAGCGTTGATTGACGTCGGCACGCCAATACAAAAGCGGTTTTGGACTTCAAAGGTGGGAAATGGCTCCGACGGTAGGGATCGAACCTACGACCAATTGATTAACAGTCAACTGCTCTACCGCTGAGCTACGTCGGAACACTGTGGGGGGCGTATAGCAACGCCGATTGAAGGCGTCCAGAGTATTTTTTGCCTGTTTTTCTATTTACGGGTCTGCGTGTTTTCGACGTCCAGCAAGCCGAATTCCGCATGCGCCGAAATACCGCCCCTTGCTGCGACAATATCCCGTCTGACAAGGTCGATCAGATGCGCCAGAACATTGCGTTCTGCGATTGGCAGCATCTTGGTCGGCAGGTCTGCATAGATGGTCTGCGCCAGGGTTGCGGGGGTTTTCGGGCCATGGACAAGCGCGGCTGTCACCTCGGCGCTGCGCGTCTGCCGATGCGCGATTAACCACGCCAGCCGGTCCATCGGCTTATGAATAGGCGCCCCATGTCCCGGGTAATACACGCGCGCCGCAATATCCTGCAGTTTGTGACAGGAGGCCATGAAATCGGTCAGGTCCCCATCGGGCGGCGAGATGATCGAGCTGGACCAACCCATGACGTGATCCCCGGTAAACACCGCATGGTTCCAGACAAAGCACATGTGATTGCCCATATGGCCCGGCGTGTGCAGCGCACGCAACGCCCAATCATCAACGCGCAGGAGCTGTTCATCCTGCAACGTGATATCCGGCGTGAAGGCGGGATCGATACCCTCCCCCCCGCCAAGATGCCCGCTGGCGGCCAATGCGGCCATCACATCGCTTTGTCCCGCAGCACTGGGGCCGAAGGCCGCCACGGGCGCGCCAGTCTCGCGGGCCAGATCCGGGGCCAACCCGGAATGGTCGCGATGGCTGTGGGTCAACAGGATATAGCGTACCGGGCGCCCGGCAATCGTCCGCAGCAGCGCCTGTAGATGGACACTATCCGCAGGCCCCGGATCAATGACCACCAACGCATCCGTCCCCAGCAGATAGGTGTTGGTGCCCCGCTCGGTCATTGGTGACGGGTTGGGCGCCAGAACCAGCTGCAATCCCGGCGCAAGCGGGTGGGGTTTGCCGGGTTCGGGCTCAAAAGGGGCGGCCTGCATTGTCATCTGTCCTTTTCGTCGGCGCCAGAGGTGGTTACGCTATCCACAGAATGTTTGGCTGGCTCAAGAATTACATGCCGCGTGGCCTTTACGGGCGCGCCGCACTGATCCTGGTTTTGCCAGTGGTCCTGTTACAGTTATTGGTATCGGTCGTCTTCATCCAGCGCCATTTTGACGGGGTCACCCGGTTGATGACCGATGCGGTGACAATCGAGCTCCGCTTCCTTGTGGACACGGTCAACGCCGCCCCCGATCTTGCAGCCGCCCGGCAAGAGCTTGCCCGGCTCGACGCACCGCTGGAAATCCGGACCATGTTGCCCGCGACACCGTTGGACGGCGACATCAAACCCTGGACCGACCTGACCGGGCGCATGGTGATTGAACAACTGCGCCAGCGGGTGCCCGACAGCCTTGCTGTATCGCTCGAAGATCGCAGGCGGGTGCAGATGTTTGTCGAGACCCGGCACGGCCCGCTGGGATTTGATTTTGCCCGCCGCCGAGTGTCGGCCTCGAACCCGCATCAGTTGCTGGTCATCATGCTTGTGACCGGGGTTCTGATGACCGCAATCGCCTATATATTCCTGCGCAATCAGTTGCGCCCGATCAAGCGTATGGCCGCAGCCGCAACGGACTACGGCAAGGGGCGCGTTGTTCCCTTCAATCCGACCGGCGCGGTCGAGGTGCGGGCCGCAGGCATGGCGTTTCTGGATATGCGCAACCGGCTGGAACGACAGACCCAAAGCCGCACAATGATGTTATCGGGCGTCAGCCATGACCTGCGCACGCCGCTGACCCGTTTGCGGTTGGGATTGTCGATGGTCGACGACACAGAGGTCGCACCGCTGTTGCGGGATGTGGATGACATGCAACGGCTTGTGGATACGTTTCTGGACTTTGCGCGCAGCGATGCAGGCGACAGTCTGGAACCGACCGTGCCGCAAGACCTTGTGCAGGCAATGCTGGCTGACGCGGACCGTGGCGGGCAAAATGTGCAACCCGGCCTGATCGACGGCCCGGACGAGCCGGTGGCGATGCGCCCGCTGGCGATCAAACGTGCGCTCGACAATCTGCTCAGCAACGCCTTGCGCTACGGCAGTAACGCCACGTTGGGGGTCAGCGTGACCGAACGGGCGGTGCGGTTCTGTGTCGAGGATGACGGCCCCGGCATTCCCACCGAGCGGCATGATGATGCGGTCAGCCCATTCGTGCGGCTTGATCCGGCCCGCAATCAGGACAAGGGGACCGGGGTGGGCCTTGGGCTGTCGATTGTCGCAGATATCGCCCGCACACATGGGGGCCTTTTGCGCCTTGGCGAAAGCGCCACATTGGGCGGGCTGAAGGCAGAGCTTGTGATTGCCCGTTAGGGTCAGGACCGATGAATTCCACGCCACCGGTTTGGTGGATTTGACATTGCGCAGCGTGGTTATTTTGGGGGAATTGTGATGCAGGCCGATAGATTGGTTGTTCTTATCCGGGGCTGGACTGATGGCGACGAGTTCTTTTTGAAGCCCGAAGGACATGTGGGGGGCCGTTTTCCTGAGGCCTTTGTTGACTTCGTTGATGAACTTCATACCGACGGTGAACTCCTCCAGCCGAAATTCGACACGAAAGCCCATGATATGTCCGGGTTTTCCCTATCGGACCCGGCGGATCTGGTCGCGCATGTTCTGAAGGCCATTGAAACCAAACTGGCAGAAAAAGACTTTGCAAAGATCACAATCGCCGGGTTCAGCACCGGGGCGTTGTTTGCACGCGCGGTTCTGGTCGAGGCTAACGGCATCGGTCCCGACGGGAATTTTGATCCGAAACTGAAACGTCCATGGGCCGACAAGATCGACCGCTGGATATCCATGGCGGGCATTCTGCGCGGATGGACAATTTCCTCGTCCACATCAATTGGCGGGCGCATGCTTGGTCCCGGCCTGGTGGGGGCCACAAAGCTGTGGGGCATGCTGAACGGGGGCAAGCTGCCTCTGGTCTCGGCTGTTGAGCAAGGCATGCCCTTTGTCGTGAACACACGTCTGCGGCAGATTGAACTTGAAAAGATACTCAAGGATCCGGGCGACCAGCGGTTGACCCATGGTCTTCCGCTGATGATCAATTTGCTTGGGACCAGGGATCAGTTTATCTCGCCCTCGGACTGCATCGAACCATCGCCACCCGAAGAACATGTCTTTCTGGAGGTGCCATCCACGAACCATTTGCGCATGCTTGATGTCAGCAGCGACACCCAGGAAACAGCAGCACGACGAAAGATCATAAAGCTCGCCTTTACAAGCACGGAAGGTGACATCAAGGCCCGGACTGGCCTGATCGTGGAACGCGACGATCTGAACGATTTCTTTGACGAGCTGGACCGCCCCGAAACGGACCTTCTTGATGATAAGGTCTCTGCGGTGAAACACGCCGTGATCGTGCTGCACGGGATCCGGGATCATGGGTTTTGGACCAAGCGGATCGCAAAACGCATCAAGTCGCGCGGCGTCAGAACGCTGTTTCGGGCGCCCTCGCCCAGCTATGGCTACTTTTCAGTTCTGGACTTTCTCAACCCATGGCGGCGTAAAAAGCAGGCCCGCTGGTTGCTTCAGCAATATGCCGATGTCCGGTCGTGCTTTCGTGATGCCGAAATCAGTTTCGTGGGGCACTCCAACGGCACCTATCTTTTCAAAGAGGTGATGGCGCTGTCCAGCGCGGTCAGGTTCAAACACGTTTATCTGGCGGGCTCTGTTCTGCGCCGCGATCTGCACTGGGATCGGTTTGCGGCCCAAATCGAGGGCGACATTGTGAACGTCAAAAGCGCGGGCGACTGGGTTGTCGGGTGCCTGCCCTCGGCGATGGAGCGGTTGGGCCTGCGGTTTCTGGATGTTGGCGGAGCCGGTTATTTTGGATTTACCAACCCGCCCCAATCGAACCGCTTGTTCGAGCGCGATATTGAAGGGTCGCACAATGCCGGCGTGTCCGAAAAATCGTGGCAGGCCATTGCCGATTTTGTGGTGGATGACAAAATACAGCCCCAAACGGAGGTCACATCGCCCCGCGGCCTTCAAGGCCTCGTCTTTCTGGCACCGGCGCTGTTGATCGCGATGGCGCTGTTTTTTGTTGTCGTCCTTGATCGTCTGGCTGTTCTTCTCAGCCACATTCTGGGCCCGGTTCCCAGCGTTGTCGCATCCGTCAGCGCAGGAACTGCCGATGGGTCAGTCCAGCTGGGTTTCGTGGTGCTTCTCCTTCTGGCCTTTGGGCGCGTCGCACGTATCTTTTAATCCAAGCTACAGCGCGCTGGTCGCCCGATCTCGCCAATGCGGCGCGGCTCTCAAAGCCTGTTTGTTCGGTTTTTGATGACAAAACCACCAATGCGGTTAGTCTGTTTCTTATTTGCATATTTATTTCAAAGGTAAGCGATCATGCCCACAGATGAAGCACCCCAAAATCCCGCACGCTACAGCCCCAAAGCCGACCTCTTTTCAGGCGCCGGGCTGGGGGCGTTGCTCGGCACCATATTGGGCCTGTCGATCACACCGGTGGTCGTCACCGTCGTTGGCGCGCTGACCTCCGTTCTTGCGGTCTTTCTGGGGCTGGATGGGCGCGAGACATCGGCGCGGCTGCCCAAGGTCAATGCGCTGCGGATCGGCGCATTCGGTTTTGCGACAATCGCCGGGCTGGCGCTAGGGCTGTTTTTGCGGATCAATAATCCGCTGGCTGTCGATCCACGCATTGCCATGGCCGAATGGGCCGAGGCCTTTCCTGACAATCCCGCACTTGCGCAGCAGATGATGGTTTATGAACGCACAGCCCTTGTCCCGGGCGAGATTGCATTTGGCACTGCGGGCGAGGCCCCAACTGCGGTCAATCTGGACGCGGGCACAGCCGCCTCCAGGCAGGCGGTTCTGTTTTCCAGCCTATCTGGCTTTGAGGCCTGTGACCGACTTGATCCTGACCGTTTTGGCACGCCCGAGGCTACGCTGGCCGCCTATGGCCGGGGCGATCCACCGGCGTTGATCCAATCGGTCGCCCGACGGCTGGATGCGGTGGCCGCTGACGATCTTCCGCTGGCAATCACCATCGCGCATGGCATTCTTTGCGACGTTGAACAAAGTGAGGCCGAGTAATGCGCACCCTTATCGCACTTACCTGCTGCCTTGCCGGATTATCCGCCCCGCTTTGGGCGCAGGCTGATCGGGACAGCGCGCGATCGGTGGTGCAAATCCGGTGCGCGACGGCAAACGGGGATATGAAGGCCACCGGCTTTGTCTGGCCAGAGCCGGGCATGATCGTCACGGCGCTGCATGCAGTCGCCGGATGTGGCCCCGGGACCGGTGTTGTCTACAGCGAGAACTTCAAGGACGAGGTCCCGTTCGGCGCGTTTGTCAAAGTCGACCTGGAGGCCGATCTGGCCTTGATCCAATTGCAGGACGACATGGGGCTACCAGCGGTCACACATGTCACCGAGCAACCCAATACACGCGATCCGCATGTTGTCTGGGGATATCCGCTGAGCGCGCGGGAAATGATCGACAAATCCGTCGAATTTGCCGGCGGGCTGTCAGGCGGGACAACCACATTGGGGCGCGCATTCTCGTCCCGCGATCTGTCGCAACTGTTTCGGGACCAGGACTATCCGACCGCGGACACCCAGATTTTGCGGGTGACCAGCACAATCCAACCCGGCCATTCCGGCGCACCTATCTTTGACGAAGAAGGACGGGTTGTTGCCATTGCCGATGGCGGGTTGCTGGGCGGCTGGCGGGGCATCAACTGGTCGATCCCCGCACATATCTATCTGACAGATCTCTTGACGTCCGACGATCCGTTCCCGGAGGGCGTATCAACCCAGGCCAGCTTGTTCAGTGCCTATGCGGTACAGGAACCCAAAATCGTGCGCATGGGCGCTGCCGGTCAGGCGCCCGCGGACGCCGCTGAACCGGATGATACACCGGCAACCGTGAGCATACCGACGATCCTCGACGCGATGGCGGGTTTGGGCGATGACAAGCTGAGCTGGCTCCCGGTTGATTTGGCCGCAATACGCCCCGATGAGAACAGTTGGGATGACCTGCGCTTGCAGGCTCATCGGATCGCAGGAGCCCCCATACCGCTCTTCGCCCCCGAGACAGCGCAGATATTGCCGGCAGAGCGCCCCGGCTTTCTTGAGGCCCGCAGTGCTGACGGGGCGGCCCTGCAGATCAGTTTTGTCCATGAAGGGGCGGATTTCGACGATACACTGCAAGCGGGATCGGCAATTTTCTTTGCGCGCCTGGCAGAACTTGGGGTGGCAGATGCCCCCACGGGCCTGTCGCCGGATGCGACCGATGCCGCATTGGAATACGCCTCGCAAAGCTGGCAGGTGAACCCTGATGGGCGCGACACGGATCCGTTCATGGATGTGACGGTGCAGGTCAACGGGCCCACCTTCAGCGGTCAGGTCGTCTATTTTGATCGTGGCTGGGATGATGTGGCCGAGACGGATGAATTGCAGGCAATCCTGATGTGGGTGTCAACCGAGGCGCTGAATACGCTCGCCTCCCTTCCATTTGACATTGCCGACGCCGTTGCCGGGACGGCCGTGCCACCGGCCCAGATTTCCGAACTGCGACTGGTGCGCCGGGTGCCGCTGGCCGATATTGCGGCGCTTTTTGTAGAACGGCGCGATTTTGGCTGGAAACGCAGGGTTGTCGAGCTCAAGGCATTGCTGGACAGCCCGCAAGATTATGCGGATCTCGCCTTTGACGTTTACGAAGACCGGATCACGGGCGGCACGATTGCCGTCCCTGCAGATCTTGAACTGGTCTGGGATCCCGCGCTGCAAGCGGCGGTTGGGCAGAACGAAAACGGTCAGATCCGTCTGGCCGTTGCATTGCAAGCAGCCGCTGATTTTCAGACGGCCTTTGATGAGGGCGCCACGGGTTTTCTGGAAGGGCTGACCGCCCTGATCGACTGGGATGACCGCAGCCCCATGGATTGTGACCCTGTTGTTGATCCCATCATGCAGACGGCCGATTGCTGGGATTATTTTGCAGGCAAAGACCCCGATGATGGTGAATTTGCGGATTTGTACCTGGCGCTGAATATCCGGGGCAATCAGGTCCTTGGTACCGCCGTTTATGCATGGGGCGACCGGGGCGCGCTCAGCAGGGATGAAGAGGTCATGTTTCAGATGATGCTGATCGGTGCCGAGTATCTGTCGGATTTTGCTGAAAAGTAAATCCGACGCGGATCGTCGGGGCGTTCAACCACAGGGACCGCGCATGTCGGCGCCGGGCCACCTGTCAAGTGAGACGTCTGATCGCGCATGGTTGTCATGTCCTTCGGTCGCGCATACACAGCGCGGCACATATCCCGTATCCCCCAAGCAGGTCGTGCATGAAACGCCTAACCGATATCGCCCTCGCCCTTTTGCTGCTGCCGCTTGCCCTATTGCTGTGCGTGCCAGCCGCTATCGCCATCCGTTTGGAGACGCCGGGCAATCCGCTGTTTCTTCAAAAACGCGTGGGGCGCAATCAGCGCCCATTTACCCTGTGGAAGCTTCGCAGCATGTCCAAAGGCACAAAGCAGGCCGGCAGCCACGAGGTTGGCACGGCCCATGTCACCCGGATGGGGCATATCATCAGACGCACCAAGATTGATGAACTCCCCCAGATCTGTAACGTCCTGCTGGGCCAGATGAGCTTTGTCGGTCCCCGTCCTTGCCTGCCAACGCAAGAGGAACTGATCGCAGAGCGCGCGCAGCGGGGTGTTTTTGACGTCCTGCCCGGCATCACCGGTCCGGCCCAGCTTGCTGGTATCGACATGTCAACGCCGCGCCCACTGGCCGAGGCCGATGCCGCCTATATCGCGACACGCAGCTGGACGGGTGACTTGCGCCTTATTGTGCAAACAGCGACGGGCGGTGGGCGCGGTGATGCTGCTGTCGGGCTTAAGTAGCGGACCTGAGAAATGCCAGCGTTTCAGGCATGCCCTGACGCGGGGCCCATCCGAGGACCGATTGCAATTCCGCCGAATTTTCGCACGCCACGGCATCCAGCGCACCGCTGACAAGCTCTGATTTGCCCGTTACCCGACCGAAGGCCCGAAGCAATCCAAGCGGGACAGGCACCAACCGGCTGGGGCGCCCTTTCATCTGCGCCATCAGGCGCACAAGGCTGGCTGTATCAATGTGGTCCGGGTCGCAGCAACACAGGGGCTTTGCCGCCAATGCCGACCATTGGGCCGCATCCGCTGAGGCGATTTTGACCATCAGGTCCGTCAGCGTATCGCGGGCGATATAGGGCCGTTTGGTCTTGGCCAGGCCAAGCGGTATCGGCAGCCCTTTATCCACAAACTTGCTCAAAATCGCCAATGCACCCGACATGCCGGGGCCGTAGACCGCAGGCGGCCGCAGGATCACAAGGTTCTTGCCCGCTGGCAGAATGTCCTGAAACACGCCCTCGGCCGCCAGTTTCTCGACACCGTATGGCCGGGCATCCTCGGGGTGGCGCTGCGCGTGCTGGGCTGCGATTGAGCTCAGCAATAAGACATCCCTGGTTTCACTATCCGCAATGGCCGCGGCCACATGGCGGGCGATCCGGACGGTCGTTGCATTTGCGATATCGGCATTTGGCTTGGCCTTGGTGACCCGCGCGGCCAGGTGAATGATGCACCCTACCCCATCAAGTGCTGCCAAGGGCATTGGCCCCTCGCCAAGGTCGGGACCCTCGAAAATCTCATCCGCTTCATGCACCGTGACCAGCGGCTTGCGGCAATAGAGCCGCAACTTGTGGCCCTCATCCCGCAGTGATTTACACAAGGCCCGCCCGACAAAGCCCGTTGCACCCGTGATCAGAATCCGGCGCGTCACAGTGCGCTGCCCCTTGGCGTATCATTGATCATCATCGGTCCGGCTTTCTCACGATTGCTAACCCCGCATACCCCTGCGGCATATTCTGCGCAAGCTGACCACGGCACCGCCTGCATGCCGCCCTTTCCTGTGCGCCGAGCGCCCGGATATTTCACGGCTGATCGTTGCCAATATCTAGGCGCGACGCAGAAAATAGCCGATCCGCAGGCGACATGCCACGCTGTGATCTTACATCCTGCCCGGTTCTTCTGTAACAAGGCCACGCAAATGTCGGGCCACTTGGGTCCAACCGACACGTGACCATGAGCGGATAAGCGAAATGATACGCCTTTTTCTTGTTATCGCTGCGTTGCGTACATTCTATGATCTGGTCTTTGTTTTCTACATTGTGCCTATCTGGGGCTACCTGGGATATAGTTTTGAATTCAACGCACTCGGCGGCATACTTGCACTGCTTCAGTTGCTTGTGCTGACAGCACTGACACCGGTGCGTGTTGAAAAACCCTCCGATCTTGCCCTAACGCTTCTGTCTGCCTTCCTCGTCCTACCCTTTCAGACGCTTGTCGTGTTTGGGGGCGGGTCATTGCTGCAATTGGCCAGCCCTTTCCTGTCGCTTGTGATCATCAAGCTTTTGACAAGCGGGCCGGCCTACCGGATGCGCCCGGTCAAGCAGGGGTATTCTGTCTATGTCGCCTTTTCCATCTGCGCGATCTTTGGGTATCTCGCATTTGCCGTCGCCAGCGGGGGGTTGTCGAATTTCAACATCGACATAACGCGCGTCTACGATTTCCGGGAAATTCAGAAAGCCGAGATCCAAAGCGGCGTTTTCGCCTACATGGGCAACTGGGTCTATAAGATCATCATCCCGATGGCCGCTGTCCTGCTTTATGCGCAAAAGCGGTATGTGGCGCTGTGCGGCCTGCTTGTCCTGGTTCTGGCCTTTTTCGGCATGAGCAATCACAAGACGACACTGGTGCTGCCCTTTGTCGGGATCGGTGTCTATCACGTCATGCGGCGGCGGCCCACAAGTCACAAGATCATCCTTGGCTTCATCGCCCTATTGGTGGTCTCGATGGCCGTGGCGTTGCTGACCGACAATCATTTGCTTGCAAGCTTTCTGGTGAGACGGGCAATTTTCGCTTCTGGCGCAAATTTCATGAATTACGAGATTTTCTTTGGCGAGTTTGGGCATCTTTACTGGTCAAACTCTGTCCTGTCCGCGTTCCTGGACTACCAGTACGAAATCTCACCATCGCTTATCATCGGAGAGTATGTGGGCAGCGGCGCTAACGCCAATTCGGGCTATATCGCCTCGGGGTATATGCATGCGGGCATATTCGGGATCGTGATCTATTCGGTCATTCTGGCCGCTTATCTGAAGTTTCTGGATTCCTTTGCGGGCACCCAGAACGGAACGATTGTGACAGCCGTCGTGGCCGGGCCGCTGCTGCATCTTTACCAGAATGTTGATCTGGTCATTGCGTTCAACACCCATGGGCTGGCGCTGCTTGCGATATTGGTCTACCTCGCGGCGAGTGTTGAGCAACGTGGCAGCAACACAGCGTCAGGCGCAAGGCCGCGGCCCCTTGGCCAGGGGCTGACCCCGTACAGAAAAGTCTAACAGGATCGTAGTCCGCATCATGCCATTCCCATATTCGCTGTTCGTGGTGATACAGACCTCATGATCCGTGTCCTTGCCAAGCCCAAAACAGGCCCTTCCAACCCGCGAAACGGCCTGATGTATCAGGCCATCGAAACAGACTTCGCTGGACGGGTTTCGATTGATCCCTTCTCGGCCGGGCGCGTCTTGCGCGGCGGCTATGATGTATTCCACATGCATTGGCCCGACCGTATTTTCGCCGGCAGCAATTTGGTGGCGGTGATCAAGCTGATCAGCCTTGCTGTGATGCTGCTTCTGTTTCGGGCGCGCGGGACACGCATCATGTGGACAGTGCATAACCCGGTGATCAAGCACCGACAGGTCCACCCCGTCCTGTTGCGCCGCTATTACATACTCATGCGTTCGCTGGTCACGCATTTTGTCTACCCTTCCTCTGCCTCCCGTCGCGCGTTCGAAGCCGTTTTCGAACGGCTCTCGCTTGGGCAACCATCGGGCGCCCAGACCCAGATTCCACTGGGCCTGCAGGTCGAACTGCAATCCGAGGGGCTCTCGTTTCCCGCCGACCTTGATCCGGATACACATGACTATCTGTTGATCGTGGGCAGGATCAGTGACGACAAATTCCTTGATAAAACAATTGCCGATCTCAGCCCGGTTTTGCAGGAACAATCGCTGCATCTGATCGTTGCGGGAAAGCCCAAAGGCAAAAAGATGGAAGCGCTGGCAGCGCGTATCGCAAACGACCCCAATATCACCGTTTTGCCCCGGTTCTTGACGAACCCAGAGGTGAACGCGCTTATCGCAAAGGCCCGATCTGTTGTGATCGACTATCCGGTGACCAATTCCGGGGTTGCAACGCTGGCCGCTGCCTTGGGGACACCAATCGTGTTTTCGGATCAACAGATGGCGCAGGATTTCGCCACGGATTACGGATTTCCGCATAGCCACGCCCTGCGTGACGATAAGGGATTGATCGACTGGAAGCCCGAAAACGGACAGGCCGCCGCATCCGCGGATTGGGACGCATCGGCAATGTCGATGCGCGATATCGGCCGCCGCTATGCTGAAATGTACATCAAGATATCAGACCGCTAAGGAGCCTGCAGAATGCAAGCCGCAATCCTCATGCGCAACGTAACGCGCGGCATCGAGAAAATACCCGGTGTCAATCTGGTGCAAACTGCCAGGTTTGACGACATCTCTATCCTGATGTTTCCAAAGGTCGGCACACGGTCCATTCGCAATGCGCTGCTGACATATCACGGGTTGGGTCCCGGCCGTGGGCGGGCATGGACACATATGCACTACCACAGCCGCAAAGCGATGCGCACACGGCTCAACACCCCGCAAACACTCGTAGTCCTGCGCGACCCGTTGGAGCGTATCCACTCTTGCTGGAAACAGAAGGTCGGCCGCGAGCGGGACGACAAAAGCTTTTATTTCTTTCAGTACTATCCGTTGCTGAAGCCGGATATGGACTTTCTGGCCTTTCTGCAGGCCATTCACCGGCTACCGACATTCCTGTACGAGAAACATTTCATGCCGTTGAACCACTACCTGTCCGGCATGGATGATCCCAGTTACAGCTTTGCACGGCTGGATCAGCTGGATACGAAACTGGCCGAAATTCTGAATACGACCGCCCCGCCCCAACGCGCAAACACAACCAGCCCGACCGCCATACCCCAGGACGCAAAGGACTATTTCTTTGCGCATCTGCAAGACCGATATCGTGCCGATATTGATCTATTCGAAAAATCTGGCGGCGGGCCGGGCCGGTAAGGCTTTTAGCCGACGGGCTCCTAACGATCTCCCCTGACTTGACGAAGTGATACGCGCGCGACACAACGCATATGCCCTTGAAACACATTGCCCTGCGAGTAGGTCACATGAAATTCCTCATCTTACCGGTCGCTGCATTTTGTGTGGTCATTCGCAAGCTCAGATACTCGGGCTTTGCGTCGCAGGTCAGGGTGCAGACCGCACGCCTGCTTGGCGCGCGCATTGGCAGCAACGTCAAAATCCGCCCGGGCGTTTTGATCAAGGGTGCCAAAAACATCAGTATCGGCAACAATTGCTATATTGGCGAGGGCACGACCCTTGTGGGCTATGACGCCACGATCACCATTGGAAATGACGTGGCAATTGCTGAAAACGTATACATATCGGCCCGCAACCATCGCTTTCGCGATCCCTCCAGACTGATCCGCGAACAGGGCTACAAGGGCGCAGATGTCCGCGTAGGTGACAATGTCTGGCTGGCGCATGGTGCCACTATCCTTGCAGGAACAGTACTGGAGCCCGGCACGGTTGTCGGCGCCGGGGCTGTTGCCGAAAAGGCGTTGGGCCGACCGGCCATACATACTGCGGCAACCAACATCATCCATCTGGACCACGAGCCAAAGGCGTGACCAACAGCGGCAAGAACCTCGTCCGCAAGGATCTGTTGCTGACCCTTGCTGCATCCGCGAGCCTGGCTTTTGTACTGATTGTCTTTAATGCCCTGGCCGCGCGTTTGCTTGGAAAGGAAGCCTTCGGGATCTTGCAGACCGCCAGAAATCTTGCGGTTCTGTTCGTACCTGTCGTGACATTCAGCCTTGCCATTGCGCTGCCGCGCTACATGGCCGAGCAGGATGACAAACACGGCCATGTGGCTGCAGCGGGACAGATTTTCATCGCCATATTGGGTATCACCGCGGCAATAGCCGCCGCGTTGATGGTCTTTCCCGTCCTCCCCACCCCGCAGCAGATGCTTGTCCCGTTTGTCTTTGCCATCTGCGTGACGATGGCCGCGGTTCGTCTTGTCGAGTCGGTCCTGCGCGGACATCGCAAAATCGGACTTGCGGCCTTTGTCAAAGGCCCCGTGAACGGCGCTGTGCATATCTTTGCCTTTGTGGTGATGCTCCTCATTCCCACATGGCAGTTTGCAGCATTTGGCCTGATCGGGGGGTATGCGATTGCGGTGGTATGCGGCGCCATCCTGATCCTGCGTCTGCGGCAACCGGCCACGTCCGGGACACTGACTGATATCCGTCGGCGGCTCCTTGTGTTTGGTGCAGGCCGAACACCAGGCGGTGTCCTGAAATCGCTGGTATTTGGTGTGCCCTTTGCGGTGCTGTCGGCCAAAGGCGCATTTGAGGCGGCGGCAGTCTATGCAATCGGTCTTTATTTCATCCGGATCGCCGAAGCGATCATCACCGGAATTTCGCCGTCAATCGTGTTTCAATCCGCGCGCATCAAGAAGGACGAAGGCGAGGTCAAGCTTTCGGAATTCGTCAACGCCTTGTTGGAAGGTGCGGTGACAATGTCCATCGCCCTGCTCATCTTTCTGCTGGTCTGGCATGTCGATATTGTCACATTCCTTTTTGGTCAGGGATACGAGAACGACATGGACCTGATCGCCTTGCTGGCAATCGCGCTGGTGCCGCAATGCGTTTTTGTGGTCTTGCGCAGCGTGGTGGACGTGACCCACGACTTGCCGATCAATACGGGGGTTGTCGCTGTTGCGGTGATCGTCCAACTCTTGTGCCTGTACATCTTCAGTGACAGCTATCCCATTGGCCACGTGGTGACGATGGCGACACTGATCGCACTCTTTGTGATCATGGCAGGCACACTACTGGCCGCATTCCCGGTTTTGAGGTTGGTCACATCCCGCGGGGAATGGGCAAAGATTGGCGCAACTTTGGTATTTCTGGCTCTGGTAAACTCCATATCCGCCATGCTAACTGCCGGAATAGGGGCTGTGGTGTTGGTCGGTGTTCTGAACGCCGCCATTTTGATTGGGTCAGTAGTCGGTCTTCGACATCGATGGTTTTTTCGCTTGTTTTCGAATAGGGGCGCACGTTGATTGTCAGCGATACGCATAAATTTGTCTTCGTACAAATCCCGCATACGGGATCAACCGGACTGGGCCGACTGCTGGTTGAACAGTATGGCGGCCGGGAGATTCTGCGCAAGCACAGCTATCTGGATGAACTGAAAACCGCTTTCCCGGACATCTACCGGGACTATTACATCATTGGCGGGGTTCGGAACCCGTTGGACGATCGGGTGTCGTCCTACTTCAAACTGAAATCCGATCATATGGGCCTGTATTCCGGCCAGCTGAAGGACAAAAAGGCGATACCCGGCGGGAAACGCACCCGGAAGATGCATCAGCTGATCCTTGAAAAGGATTTGTCGTTCTCCGACTATTTCGTGCAATTCGTCCCGCTGGTCTATTGGAACCCGATTTCCATCCAGCAGCAGCGATACAATCAGATATACCGGTTCGAGAGCCTTGATGCGGATATGCTGGCGTTTTCGAAGGCCATTGGTGTCGACCCGATCATCCTGCCGAAAAGCAACAAGACCGCCGGGCGCGACACGGATTTTACCCAGTACTACGACACCCGCGCGCAAGAGCATGCGCGCAAGATATTCACACCCTTCATGGACGCGTTTGGTTACGACTTTCCCGACGACTGGGCCAGCGGGCAGACCCCCGGTTGGGTCGCGACAAACACCGCATTTGCAATTCGTCGCGCGCAGTGGAAACTCCAAAACCTGCGTGCTAACAGGCTCGCGCGACGTAAAGGCCCGATGAACACGTAAAGAGTGTCTGCCGCTCTTATTTGAAACGAAAGAACTTCATGTCTAATCCTGTGCGATATACCGCTGAAACGTTTGTTGTCGTTGGCCTGGGACATATTGGCCTGCCGATCTACTACACGCTGGGGCAAAGCTACGGCGTTGAAAACGTGTTCGGTGTGGACAAAAGTGACACCGTTTTGGGTGAGTTGCGGGCCGCTGATTATCAGGCCAAGGAACCCGGCATCACGCTGAGCGCGGCCCAAAAGGCAAACATAGCGTCCCAGATACCCGAGGGCCGGACAGGACCCGCCGTGGTGCAAATCGCCGTCGATGTGTCAATCACCGGATCAAGTTATGACGTCACCAACCTGCTGGCGGCCATTCAAAGCACCGCAGACCGGTTTGATGAGGCACTGATCATCGTCAGATCCACCATATCACCCGACGCGATTGCAGCACTTGAAGGTGTCGAACTTGGCCCCAGACAAGGTCTGGTATTTGTGCCGGAGTTCATGCGCGAAGGCCTTGCACTCAAGGATATTGCAACCAACCCCGTCTATCATGGGCTGATCAAGGCGGGCAGTGCCTTTTCGCTTGGCACCTATTGTGACGCCACGACCTATGACGCCCGGGCGCTGACCATTGTGAAGATCGCCAATAATGCCTGGCGCGCGGAAAAGGTGGCATTCGCCAACTTGCTTGCAATGATCTCAGAGGCTTATGGCGCTGATCCCGAACAGGTCAGCGGATTGTTTTTGTCGGACCCCCTGAACGTGACAGCGGCCTATCTGCGGCCCGGCGCACCCTTTGGCGGCTATTGCCTTCCGAAGGAAACGCAGATGATGGCAGAATTCGAGCGCGCAAAAACCGGAACGGCTCATTTCCAGTCAGTACTTGATACCAATGACGCCGCGATCCGCTACTGGGTCGAAAAGATTCTGGCAACCTCCCCGCAACGCGTTGTTTTCGAAACATTTTCGTTCAAAACCGATATCATGGATCTGCGCAACTCACCCTATCTTGTGATGAAGGACCAGATCGAAGCGGCAGGCATCACCGTGGTTGATGCGGCCCATGCAGGGGCGGTTGCGGCGGGTGACACATTTGTCGATATCTCGTGCAAAGGTGGTCCTGAAGGCTATGGCGCTTATGTCAAAATGAACTTTTCGCCGGCTGACAATGTGCCGCAATCACTGGTTGCCGAGTAGCCAACCATGCCTGACGCCGATCAATCTGTCTCTGTCCTGATCCCCTGCTACAACAATGGCGATACAATTGCCGAGGCTGTGGCATCCGTGATGGAACAGGATCAGTTTGAGGGTGAAATCATCATCTATGACGACTTCTCATCCGATGAGAGGACGCATTATGTGCTCAAAGAGCTCGCGCAGGCACATCCCGAGATCACGTTGATCTTCGCCAACAAGAATCAAGGGGCGGGATACGCGCGCAAGCATCTTATTGCGCAGGCACGTCACCCGCTTTGCGGGTTTCTTGATGCAGATGATACCTGGTGCGCCGGAAAGCTATCGGCGCAGCTGGCCGTGATGGCCGATCCGGATGTCTTGCTGTGTTTTTCGGCCTACCTGATTTGCGACGAAGCGTTAAAGCCCGTCGCCGTCAGACAGGTTCCGGCGCGGACGACATACAAGGCCATGCTGCGGGCCAATGTGATCCCGACCAGCACGGCAATGTTCCGGACCAAACCGGCGCAAGCATTTGACTTTCCGGTCCTCCGGCAGCGACAGGATTATGCGTTCTGGCTGCTGATGCTCAAAAACAACCCCGGCAAGGCCGCGATCGGCCTGCCCGAGCCGCTGGTTTGTTATCGCAACCGCGAAAACTCGCTCTCCTCGTCGCGATTGCGCAACATGAAATTCAACTACCTCGTTTTCAGGTCTGCCCTGAAAAAGAGCGTGCCGACATCCTGCATGTTCTTGACGATCAACATCTTCCAGCGTCTGTTTGCGTCGCGCATAAACCTCCTGCGCTAATCCCTCGTACGCGGCCCCGCACCAAAGTGACCGCGCAGGCGATGTCGCAAACTTTGCGCCGACACGGTCAGCGCAAGCAAACCGGTTGTAACTCAACGGGACGTCGATCACGTCCTCGATCGCCCTCCATCGCGTCGCTCCAAAGCATGTAGCGAATTGCAGCATCGCCGCCAAGCGACCCTTCTGTATCTTCTGGCCTGCCCATAAATTACACTAGTCTCGTCTCTTTTGGCTATCTGTGAGCCCGTAGGCCGTAGAGTGCCCGACCCACAAAGCACTGGTGCACAAAAAAACGTACATGATTGTTCTACCGATTTTGTCTAACGTGCCGTCGCCGAGCGGAATAAATCTGCCCATCCAGGCTATGACGCTCATAGCACAAAAGAATGCCACAACTCCCAACAACGGAAAACGAGCGACAAAATTCCGGTAATGGCTGGTGATTTTCACGATTTGCGGTTCTCCGTGTTGAAGAGCAGTTGTAGATGCTCAGTCCAATTTACTTTTGGTTGAGGCGCGTAAGAGCTGAATTGTGCGAATAGCAACGCTTTATACCCCACATCTTGTCGCCAATCGTTGACGATAGCCACCACAGCGTACCACTGAACGCAACCCGCTAAAGTTGAACCTATTGAACAAGGATCGGCTCAATACTCGATCTGGCGCGACAATTCCAAAGTTGATGGCCCCATTGTTTCCGTCCGGGCATAAGCACAAAAGAGCCACTGGACTTGTCGCGGTTTGATACCGTTCTGTTGATAGCATTTACCGGAACAATGAAGGCCGACGGTGGGACTGGAACCCACGGATGACTTTCGGGCTGATGCGGTGCGTCGCGCACTCATGGGCCGGCTGTTACGCAAACTGCTAGCGTCGGATTTGGGCGTTGGCCTTTCCACGTCAAGCAAGCGGTTGACTGGGCATCATGACACAGAGGTGATGGCGGACAGACAGGGATTCGAACCCTGGAGACGGTCTCCCGCCTACACACTTTCCAGGCGTGCGCCTTCGACCACTCGGCCACCTGTCCGTGGCGCGGGTTTAGCCGCAACCAGCCCCCTTTTGCAAGACCTTCCAGATATGTTTGTCGGCCCCGTTTACTCTGCCCTCCACCCGGCCATATAAATGTCTAACAGTTTCGCCAGACAGGTATGCATGCTTCACGATCCTCCCCAGCGGGCGCCCAAGGACAAGCGCAACGATGCCGCGCGCCTTCAGACAGGCGCGCTGGTCATTATTGCATTTGCTGTTGCGCTGTTTTTGCTGGTGCAGGCCCGGTTCATGCTGATTTCGCTGGCAACGGCGATCATCCTTTTCAGCCTGACAAGCGATGTGATCAATTTCATTGGCCGCCAGCGGATCGGTCCGTTTCGGATACCCAATGCGCTGGCCAGTATCGCGGCCATGGTGTTGATCGCCTTGGCGCTGATCACGCTGACATCCATTCTGCTGGCGCAGGTCAACACCGTGCTTGTGACCACCCTGTCCTATACCGAACGGGCGCCGTCGGCCGTGGCATCCCTGTTCAGCTGGCTGGGCGCCGACAGCCAGATGGCGATCTTCAATGCGCTGCAATCGGTTGATGTCTCAAGCTATCTGCGCAGTGCTGCCAGTCAGGCCACTGGAATGACCCAGGCCACGGTGTTGGTGATCCTGTTTGTCGGGTTTCTGTTTGCAGAACGTATCTGGTTTCAGACCAAGCTGCATAATTTCGTAGGCGACCCTGTTCAGGCCGAGCGGGTTGGCAAAATCATTCAGTCGATCATCCACCGGGTCAACTATTACCTGCTGGTCAAGACGGTGATCAGCGCCATCACGGGGGCGATGATCTATGTTCTGGCCAAGGCGTTTGGGTTGGAGCTTGCGACCTCAATCGGCATCATCACCTTTGTGCTGAATTTCATCCCCAATATCGGGTCCATCGTGGCGACGGCCTTGATCGCCCTTGTGGCGCATGTGCAGCTGGGTGATCCAACCGTGACACTCGCGATCTTCGCGATTGCAGGTGTGATCCAGTTTGTGAATGGCAGCATTATTGATCCGATGTTGATGGGCCGCGCGCTGCGCCTGTCGTCATTCGGCATCATTCTGTCGCTAGCCTTCTGGGGCGCAGTCTGGGGCATTCCGGGCATGTTCCTTTCGGTGCCGATCATGGTGATGCTGCTCGTTGTCTGCAGCCATGTGCCGGGCCTGCGCCCCTTTGCCATTCTGCTCTCGCGCGAGGGGCTGCCGGAATCGGAACGCATGCTTGAGCAACCGATTGAGCGTGACCTGTTCGGGCAGGATATCACCAACGACTGATCGCTTGGAGCTATGGTGCGTCCTAGCGGCGCGCCAGCAGAAAAAGCGTCCCAATGACGATCTCGGAGAATGCGGCAACCAGAATGGCAAATGACGCGGTGCCGATCGTCCATTCGTAGATGCCGGTCGCCGCGATCCCCATCCACGTGACCGCCATCGCCAGACAAATCCCGTCGCGGGCGGACCCGACATCAAGATCACGGCACGCCCATAGCACGATGGCCAACCCCAGAAACAACGGCGCGGCACGTCGGCCCAGAAAGTCTGCGCCCGAATCTGGTGCGACCCCGTAAGTGGCAATGTAGTAGCCGCTATTGACCACAAACAGAATAAAGAGCGCCACACAAAGCGTCGCGGCACCACTGCAAATGACCCGGTACATCTCTCGCCTCCTAATCCGGCCTGTCCGTCGGGACGGGCTTGCTGCGGATCAACTGGCGCGAGAAATAGGCGATATCCTCGGCAAAATATTGATAGCTATCCGCGTTATCGACGGCCTTCGCCGCATTCTCGGCCGCCATGCGTTCGCAATCGGGTCGCGAATAGCAATGGTCATCCGTCCGGGCGACCCTGTTGAAATGGGACAGCTCGTGGATGACCGTCCCTTCCCGCGTTCCGTTCTTGCTGGCCCTTGCGGCAGGTTGAAAGTCCCGCATCGTTGGCAGATCAAAGAAGGCGGGGCAGATGTGCAACCGGTAGGGCTCGCCCGGATAGACCCAGGCGTAGGCATCATCGCCGCAGCCATCATCACCCAGCGCATCGCATTGGATGGCAACGGCACCGGTGCGGATCGCGCGCAGGACGGATTTGAAGTTCGCGCGGACCTTTTCGGCATGTGGCCGGGAATAGGCCCCGAACCAGCGGGTATATTCCGGGCTGTCACCCAGATTGGTCGCCGCCTCCAGCGTCAGCCGCTTGGCATCGCGCAAGGCTTGCACTGCGATGCGCGCCTGATCCTTGTGGCACCCGATCATGGTTTGCGCCGCCCCGGGCGAACCCGCCAGCGAAAGGATCAGGATTATGGCAAGGCGCGTCATCGTCATTCCAGATGCAGATAGACCCGCCGGTTCTGGCGGCCCTTCTTTTCGATTTTGCCAATACGGACGGTCCCGATTTCGGAGGTGTTGGAAACATGCGTACCCCCGCAGGGCTGCAGATCGGCCGTCTCGGACCCGACCCCGATACGCACCAGCCGGATTTTTCCAGAACCGCGCGGCGGCTGGACCGACATCGTCTTGACTAGATCGGGTGCGGCATCCAGTTCCGCATCCGTGATCCACTCGTCGGTGACATCCATGTTGCAGGCAATCAGGCGGTTCAGGTCGTCCTGCAATTGCGTCTTGTCCTGCGGTGCCTCTGGCATGTCGAAATCAAGCCGCCCCTTGTCCGCGGCAATGGACCCGCCGGACACAGGCAACGGGATCACAACCGACAACAGATGCAGCGCGGTATGCACCCGCATCAGACGATGCCGCCGATCCCAATTGATGGTTTGGGTCACGGTTTGCCCGACGGGTGGCAGGGCTGCAGGTTCAGCCGGGAGCAAGACCACCTCATCCCCCTGCCCCTTGACGGCTGTGGCGACATCCAGCCCGCCGCCGGTCCAGGACAATGTCCCGCTATCCCCCGGCTGACCGCCCGAGGTCGGATAAAACACCGTCTGGTCCAGAACGATCCCACCCTCATCGGTGAGTGCCGTCACCGTGCCGGTGCAACTGCGCAGATATGCATCATCGCGGAACAAAAGTGTGGTCATGCGGGGCCTTCTTTGCGGAGCACTTCGGGGTTGCGTAACCAAATGTCACGCTGCGCAAAGGGAATTTCAATGCCGGCTTCTGCAAATTTTTGCGCGATCTGATGATTCATCTCGGATTTCGCGACCATGACATAATTGACGTCCCGCAGGATTGCGCGAATTTCGAAATCAAGGGAATCCGCGCCAAAGCCATTGAACAGAATCGCCGGCGGCGGGGTCATGATGACCAGCGGGTGACTTTCCGCGACCTCCTTGAGGATGGCGTTGACCTTGTCCAGGTCACTGCCATAGGCCACGCCAACCGGCACAATGACCCGACCGACAAGATTGCCCCGGGTCCAGTTGGTCACCTGCCCGCTGACCAGATCAGCGTTTGGCACGATCACGTCGGTTCTGTCGAAGGTTTCGATCCGGGTGGAGCGGACAGAGATCGCGCGCACATAGCCCATCTGCCCGCCAACTTCGATCCAATCCCCTTCACTGACCGGCCGTTCAATCAACAAAATGATCCCGGAAACGAAATTCGAGACGATATTCTGCAAACCAAAGCCGATCCCGACCGACAAGGCACCGGCCACGATGGCCAGATTGGACAGGTCAATGCCCGCACTGGTGATCGCGATAATCGCGGCCAGCATGATCCCGACATACCCAAACCCCGCCACAATCGCGTTTTGCCCGCCCAGATCAAGCCGCGTGCGCGGCAATACCGATTTGCGCAAGGTTGCCTGAATAAAGCGCGTCAGCAGGTAACCCACTGCGAACACAAGCGCGAAGGTCAGAAAATCGGTTGGCGAAATCCGCGTCTCGCCAATTGCAAACCCTTCCCGGAACCGCGCCCAGACCTCGACCAGGTCATCAACGCGCGCGCCCCAGATCAGCGCAAATAGCGGCAAGCTTAACAGATAAAGCCCAAGGCCAATCACCACGGGTAGCAGCGCCACGGTGCCCTTGGCCTCGCCATCCTCGGTCATCGAGACATTGCTGAGGTCCTGCAATGTCCGCTGTGCGACCAGCACAAAGCCGAGCAAGCCCAGTGACATCACCCATGAGGTCATCAGGGATAGACCGCCCGACCCGAACCCGACCGCCGCAATCAGGGGGGCGGCCAATGCTACGATGGTACAGCTGCGCCCGAGCAGCCGCCGCATACGTCCCGGTGACACCGGCGCGCCGTCCAGTTCGACCGGGGCCGTATTGATCGCCCGCCCCAGCCGCCACAGCAGAATGCCCATCACCACCAGATACGGCCATTCAATGGCCGCCTGCGCCCCATCGCTGACATCAACCGTGTTCAACGCTTGCCGAAACAGAAAACCCCCGGCCAGCACCCATGCCAGTCCCACGCCGTAAGCCCGGCCCCGCGACCGGGTTGCACTGTCATAGCCGAACTGGCCGGGTTTTTCGCCCGGCGGAAACAGGTGACGGCTCAGCCACCAGCCAAAGACCACAACAAAGCCTGCGTAAGGCAGTGCCTCCAGCACGTCGCCGCTGCGCAAGCCAAATATGTTCAGCGTGTCGAACCCCGCTGACAGCGCAAAAAGACCCAGAACCGGCACCAGGATCTGCACCATGGAAAGGATCAGCAACCAGAACGGCATCCAACGTGTCTCAAACCCTTCGACCCAGACGCGCAGATCGGTGACGGCCCGGCGCGCAATGCCCAACAGAAACACCCCCAGCACCACAAACCCAAGCGCCCGGGGCAAGTTGGCAACCAATTGTCCGGCCGCCCGCTCGCGCCCCCAGCCAGAGGCGGTTTCCACGCCGATGACAGAAAACACGTTCAAAACCGACGTCACCGCATCGCCAAGATGGGCGGGGTTCAGCGGTGACGGCCCACGCGTGGTCAGTGCCGTTGTCTGGCGCTGCAAAAGCTGCGTGTCGATTTCGCTGATCAGCCCATTCGCACGGGCATAGGCCTCTTCCGCCAGCACGCGCGGCGCGGTGAGGTCGTCCATCTGTGTCGCAAGCGCGGCGCGGCGGCGGGCGATGGCCTCTGCCTCTTCGCCGCTTTCAGGCACGGGGCCTAGCGCGTCGATCTGGGTCTGAACTGTCGCGATCCGGCCACCATTGACACCGGTCCGGGCCAGAAACACATCGCGCCATACCACAAGTTCGCTGCGAATGCGGCCCAGCGTAAAGGCCGATGCCTCGCCGGACAGGGCCAGCTGTTCGGCACGCAAGGCCAATTGGGTCCAATCCGCATCCGGATCAACGCCCACAACCACCTCGGGCGCAAGATCAGGCAGCGGGGTCTCTTCTGTTTGCTCGGGTGGGGCATCGGCCTCTGCCGTGGCCTCGGCAGTCGGGTCGGTTGCGGGGTCCACGCCGGGAATGGGAGTGTCTTGTGACAAAACGGCAAAGGGCCACAGCAGCAGGAGTGCCGCGATGACAAAGGGCCGGATCATACGTCCTCGCGCACCGATGGAATATCAGGCGCCCGGTCAAGCCAGTCAGGCACCGGCAAGCCTTTTTCGCGCATGAAATCAGGGTTATAAAGCTTGGATTGATAGCGGGTTCCATAGTCGCACAGGATCGTCACGATCGTGTGGCCCGGCCCCATATCCTTGGCCATCCGGATTGCGCCCGCAATATTCACCCCGGTTGATCCACCCATGCAGAGCCCCTCATCACGAAGCAGGTCAAATACAATAGGTATGGCCTCTTGGTCACTGATATTATACGTAAAATCAGGATTGAGACCTTCGAGGTTCTTGGTGATGCGGGCCTGACCGATCCCTTCGGAAATCGACACGCCTTCCATCTTCAGCTCGCCCGTTGTGTAGAAGGAATAAAGCGCCGCACCATCGGGGTCCGCCAGACCGATTTTGACGCCCTTGTCCTGCAGGGCCATTGCAACGCCCGTCAATGTGCCGCCAGAGCCGCAGGCACAGATGAAACCATCGACCTTGCCATCGGTCTGGTCCCAGATTTCGGGCGCCGTGGTTTCGATATGGGCCTGCCGGTTGGCAACATTGTCAAACTGGTTGGCCCAGATGGCACCATTGGGAAGGGTCTCGTTCAACTTGATTGCAAGCCGCTCGGAATAGCGGACGAAATTGTTCGGGTTGCGATACGGGGCGGCGGGCACTTCGACCAGCTCTGCACCGGCAAGGCGCAACATATCCTTTTTCTCCTGGCTTTGCGTCTCGGGGATGACGATGACCGTCTTGAACCCCATTGAAGCGCCAACAAGGGCCAGGCCGATCCCGGTATTGCCGGCGGTGCCTTCAACGATGGTCCCGCCCGGTTTCAGTTCACCCCGCGCAACGGCATCGCGAATGATATACAGCGCAGCGCGGTCCTTGACGGACTGGCCGGGGTTCATGAATTCGGCCTTGCCGAGGATGGTGCATCCGGTTGCTGCCGATGCTGCGCGCAGTTTGATCAGGGGGGTATTGCCTACCGCGTCTGCAAGGTCGGAACGGATGGTCATTTGGCGGGCCTTTCTTTGCGTCCCACATGTGTAGGACCGCGCCCCGCGGACATCAAGAGAGCGCGCGCAACCGATCCCGATGATAGGCCAGCCAATAGAGCAGCATCTGTAGCGGGCCGGTCGCTACTTCCCCCGATGCCGCAAGCCCCATGGCATCCGCAAAGTCCAGCGGATGCAGGCGCAAATCCTCATGCTCGTCCGCCAGACCACCATGATAGCGTTTGTCATCCGGCAAATCACACAGGCCCACAAAGCAATAGAAATAGCTGCTGGACTCACCGGGCGAGGCATAAAAGTCAGCCGCCGGTTCCAGCCTGCGGATATCCAGATTTGCCTCTTCCTTTGCCTCGCGCAAGGCCGCGTCCTGTGGTGTTTCCCGGGCGTCGATCATGCCGGCAACCGGTTCCAGCATCCAGGGGTTGGGATCATGGCGGGCCAGTGGCCCCATGCGGACCTGTTCGACCAGCAAAACACGGTCGCGCGCCGGATCATAAGGCAGCACAAGCGCGGCATCACAGCCCAGGAACGTCTCGCGCACCATGACATGCGACCGGGTGCCGTCAAACCGGCGATGGGTGACATCAACGCCCTGAAACCGAAAGAACGACCCTTGCGGCGGATGGGCCGCAACGATGCGCGCATCGCCCGGCTTGGGGTCGTGCCGGATCGTTGCGGGGGCAGCAACGGCGCGATGCTTGGACCAGGCGCGGGCTTCCATCATTGGCCACATGCGCCGTAGCGCGCCGGTTTCCGGCAAGGGCCTGTGCGAAAACAGCTCTGTCGCGGCCAACAGACCGGGTGACAGATGCGTGGCCTCCCAGGCATCAAGCGACCATTCACCCTGCCCTTCTTCGATCCCGTCGGGCGGCATGTAGCAACTGGCCTTGCGCGAGGCGCCATCGACAACAACGCTGACCTCTTCCAACCTATAGCCAAACTCGCCCTCGTAGAGGTCAAGACGCGCGATTTGTGCCGGGCTCAGATCGCACCAAACGATCCCGTCTGCGGCCTGACCGGGTGCGGGGGCAATACAGGGAAAAACCTCGCCTGCGATCGGACGCACACGATAATCGGGCAAGCTGGCGCGCAGCGGTGCGAACGCGCCCGGGCCCGCAACAGTCGCCATCAGGTCGTGCGACAACAACGTGCCGTAAACAAACAGGTCCATGATTTATGGATACCGACGCGCGAAATACTCGCCGATACAGGCACATAACATCCCACCCAGGGTCACCGTCAGGATCAGGTTGATGTCAAAGAAATCACGCGCCGCCCGCATCATCAAATCAAACACATCCACAACCGCATCCATGGGGCCGTCATAGAGACGGCGCAGAGATTTTCGGATCATGTTGATGAACGAAATGATGAATATGGTCCAGAAACCATAGGCAAACGCGCCCGTCAGCCCATGCCCCAACGCGCCGAAATAACCATTGCCCAGCCGTCCGCCGACAACCGTCCAGCCAACAAGGATGGCCAGACCAATCGACAACGGGATGACATAGTTTGGTGGATTGCCTTCAGGGAAGAACGGTCCGGCAATGATGCCGACATACCAGCCATAGATGAAAAAGGTAAGAGCGGCGGCAAGGCGTCCGGCGGTAGGCATCAACTGCATCCTCTTTTCCGCGCGCGCCCTTCTTTATGTGGTGCGGGTCACGGTAATCTGCGTTACGTCGCAGTTTCCGCTATGGAAAGTTCCCGCGCAAGAGGTCAGATATAAGTTCCACATCCGCTTGAAACGTTCGTCAAAGCCCAGGGCGGCAACACTGTCCCATTTCGCGTTGAACGTCTCGTGCCAACGCCGCAATGTCTGGCTGTAACTTTCGCCGAACTCAATTGATCTGGCGACTTTTAATCCAGCCTTTTCAATCTCTTGGCGTAAAATCACCGGGCTGGGCAGCATGCCACCAGGAAAGATGTATTTCTGGATAAAGTCGACGCCGCGCTTGTAGACATCCCAGCGCCGATGCTCGACGGTGATGATTTGAAGTGTTGCGTGTTTGCCCGGTTTCAGCCGCTCGCGCACGGTTTCGAAATAGGTCGGCCAGTATTTTTCGCCAACCGCCTCGAACATTTCGATGCTTGCGATACCGTCATATGTGCCGCTTTCGTCCCGGTAATCCTGCATCTTGATTGTCACCATGTCGGACACGCCCGCCTTGGCCATGCGTTCGACCGCATAGTCATGCTGTTCCTGGCTGATCGTCAGGCCCGTGACCTTCAGGCCCCGTTCTTTTGCGGCATATTCTGCAAAACCACCCCAGCCGCACCCGATCTCAAGCACGTGGTCGCCGGCCTGAACACCCATCTGATCGACCATGCTTTTGTATTTTTCGATTTGGGCGGCTTCCATGCTTTCTTGTCCGGTTTCGAACTTAGCCGACGAATAGGTCATCGTGTCGTCAAGCCAAAGCGCATAAAAGTCGTTGCCCAAGTCATAGTGATAGCTGATATTTTTCTTGGCTTGCCGTTTCGAGTTGCTTTGCATCCAAAACCGCATCTGCTCGTAAAAGCGGACAAGAAACTGGCCGGGAAACCCGTCATACATGTCTTCGGCATCGTCATGTACCAGATCCATGAACGCCATCAGATCAGGTGTCGACCACCAGCCATCCATGTACGCTTCACAAAAGCCAAGGTCGCCCTCGCGGATGGTGCGCGCAAAAAGATCGGCATTATGCACCTCGATCTCAGCAACAAAGCCCGGGTCCGGCCCTTCGGCGCGAAAGTGGCGCCCGTCAGGCAGAACGATATCAATCCGGCCGCGTTTCATGTTGCCAATCTTGTCGAAAACGGCGGCAAAATACCGTGGCAAATTCGATTGCCCCTGTGTGGTCGTAAGGATCATTGTCTTTCCCGTTTCTTTTTGTTGGCACCACATGTGCGCGCACCTGTAACAATGCACAAATTAACCTTTGCGACCCGGAAGTCACCGAAAACGATGCGAAAACTGCCAAGCTCGCACAAAATTGTTAAAATCCGCGCGCGGCGTAAGCGTCCAGCGCGCGTTTGCGCCCTTCATCGGCTGCCACCACAGGCGCGGGGTAATCCTGATCCGGTCTCATCTGCCAGCTTGCGGGGATCATATCAAAATAGGACGATGCGGTGTCAGATGGCTTTTTGTAAGGTTCCGCCAGCCATTTACGCGCATAGGCCCGGTCCTTGTCGAACTTGTCGAGTTGGGTCACAGGGTTGAACACCCGGAAATACGGTGTCGCATCAGGCCCGCTTCCCGCCGACCATTGCCAGCCCATGGCGTTGCTGCACGGGTCCCAGTCGATCAGACAGTCGGCAAACCAGTCGAGGCCGATTTTCCAATGACATAACAGGTGTTTGGTCAGATAGGATGCCACGATCATCCGGCCTCGGTTATGCATCACCCCGGTGACATACATCTCGCGCATGGCCGCATCGACAAACTGGATGCCGGTGCGCCCCTGTTTCCAGGCCTTGACCTCGGCCAGTCGTTCATCCGTGTTCCACGGGAAGGCGTCCCAGTCTTCCTTCCAGTTATCGCTGACGATGCGCGGGGTGTGATGCGCCAGATGATAGGCAAACTCGCGCCAGACCAGTTCCTTGAGGAAAACCTCTGCATCCGCCGCGCCCTCATGCAGCGCAGCCCAACCCGCCTGCCAACACTGACGGGGGCTGACCTCGCCATAGGTGAGGTTCTCGGACAGGCCAGATGTTCCTTTGACCGCCGGGATGTCCCGGTTTTTTTGATAGTTCTGAACCCTGTCGGCAATGAAGCTGTTCAGACGATCCATCGCAGCCCCCTCGCCCACGGTGCAATAGCTGGCAAGCGTGGCACGCCCGCGCTGCATGGCGGCACCCATCTGCCAATCGTCAATATCGTCAGATGATGGCCATTCCGACGGGGTTGGTATCGTTTTGGGCGTGGGCAGCGGGTTGGCCACATCGGTATTCCGGACGGATTTCCACATCGGCGTGAACACCTTGTAAAAGCCGCCTGTTTTGGTCGCGACGGTCCATGGCTCGAACAGGACATGTCCGGCAAAGCTTTGGGCGTCGATACCATCGGCCTTCAGCGCCGATTTTATGTCGGTGTCCCGGGCCTTGCTGGCTGGGTCGTAAAGGCGCGACCAATAGACAGATGTCGCCCCGGTGTCAGCTATCAGTTTCCTGAGCACCTTCAGCGCGCTCCCGCGCCGCAGGATCAGCCTGCTGTCTTTCGCCTTCAAAGCCTTGGACAGATCGGCGACGGACAAACCAAGCCGGAATTTTGCCGCCGCCCCCAGCGTTTCTGTCACCTCATCAAGGATAAAGACCGGAATGACGGGGCGTCCGCTGTCGCATGCGGCCGCGAGTGCTGCGTGATCTGCCAGCCGCAAATCGCGGCGGAACCACATCAGGATTGGGGGATTTTGCATGGCGCCTCCGCACAGGCGCATTGCACGGCCTGTTTCACATGACCTGATCTAGCGCGGTGATCAGCGCGTCAACCTCCGCCCCGGTTGTGTAATGCACAAAGCTGACCCGCAGAACCCCTTTCGCCAGATCGACGCCGCAGGCCTGCAAGGGGCGGCCTGCGTAAAAATCGCCACCTCCGGCCATGATCCCCAGCGGTGCCAGGGCGGCGGCGGCCTCTTCTGCGTTGCTTTCAAGCGCAAGTGCGACCGTGGGTGCGCGCTCCATGGCATCAGCCGGGCCAATCAGACGCACCGCGTTTTTGCCGCTGACATAGTCCAGCAATGGTTGCAGCAACGTGACCTCATGCGCCCGCATCAAATCATGCGCCAGACGCGCGCCCTGCGCACCCGCGCTGCCGCCATGGTGCGCGGCCAACGCGTCAAAATAATCGGCCATCCCCGCACTGGCAGCCACCTGGGCATGGTCCGGCCCTGCGGGTGTGAACCGTTTATACAAGGCATCAGCGTTGAAATGATGCCCCTGATTGGGCAGTTCCATCCCCCAATCCGCGCGGATCACCATGATGCCCTGATGCGGGCCGTAGGTCTTGTAGGCGCTGAAAAGATAAACATCGCACCCCAGCACGCCCACATCCGGCAACCCATGGGGCGCATAGCTGACCCCGTCCACGCAAACCCGGGCGCCTGCATCATGGGCCAGCCGGGTAATCGCGGCCACGTCATTGATCGCCCCCACCACATTCGAACAATGCGGAAAGACAACCAGTGCAGTATCGGCATCCAGCATCTGGGCCAGCACAGCCGGATCAAGCGCGCCCGTCGCCGGGTCGATCTGCCACTCGCGGATCGCGATGCCATCTTCGGCCAGTCGCCGCCACGGGCCTGAATTGGCCTCGTGATCCTGATTGGTCACGATGATATGCTGATCGGGCTTGATCCAGCGGCGGACGGCTTGCGCAAGAACATAGGTGTTCTGGGTCGTCGATGGGCCAAATGACAGCTCTGCGGTTTTGACGCCCAGCATGGCCGCCAGACGTGTCCGGGCCTCGTCCATCTCGGCCCCGGCAAGCTGTGCGGCACCATAAGGGGCATAGGGCTGCACCTTGCGTTCAAGATAATACCGATGCAGCCGGTCAATGACCTGCCGGCAGGTATAGGACCCGCCAGCATTCTCGAAAAAGGCCTGACCCTGAAGGGTGGGTTGTTCAAACGCGGGAAACTGGGCGCGCACCCATGCAATATCCAAATCCATGCTGGCAATGGATACGAAAAAAGCCCCGATGCGCAAGCATCGGGGCTTTCGTTTTTTGTTGATCGCCGGGTTATTCCGCTGGCGTCGCCATCGGATCAACTGTGACAGCCGTCACACCTGCAGCTGCGCGCCGGCCATCATTCCAGATCGCCTTGATCAGCGCGATACACATCAGCGCCATCACGATCGAGAATGGCAGCGCACCGATCACCATCGCAGTCTGGATCGCACCCGTCCCGCCGGACAGAAGCAGGCCACCAACCACAAGCGCCAGCGCACCGCCCCAGAAGACGATATGCGGACGTGCCTTTGGGCCCTCATCACCCGCGGCGTTGATCGTGTTCACAATCAGCACGGCAGAGTCAGCGGATGTCACAAGGAAGGTCATCAGCAAGACCACGATCATCACGGCCATGCCCCATGACAGCCACGCGCTGATCGGTTCCAGCATGAACTGGGTCATGGCAAAGATCTTGTCGCCATTGCCAGCCCCCAGAATAACGCCATCAGCCCCACCATTAAGTTCCAGATCAATCGCAGTACCACCGGCCCATGCGAACCAGACAAAGCACATCAGCGACGGAACGATCATCGCACCCAGCACAAATTCGCGGATGCTGCGCCCGCGCGAGATACGCGCAAGGAACAGGCCCACAAATGGTGCGAAAGCGATCCACCAAGCCCAGTAGAAGACGGGCCACCAGCCTTGCCATGTGGTCAGTCGGTTCTCAAGCGTGGCGTTAAACGCCACTGTCAGATCCGCAGCTGGCACAGCGATTGACTGTTCAGCCAAGGATGCTGCCACACCGTCAACAGTTGCACCCGGGCTGGACAATGCGCCCAGCAATGCATCTGCCTGATCCGTTGTCAGCGCCTGAATGGATGCAGGCGCGCTGGCCAGAAATGCCTCGAGCGTTGATCCTGCATAGACCTGTACAGACAGACCCGGCAGCGCAAGCAGATAGTCCCAGATCCCGACAAAGAACGCCGATGCCCCAAACCAAGTTGCCCCGAAGATGATGAAAAAGCCCAGCAGGACAATCGACAGCACCATATTGATGTTGGACAGCCATTTGATGCCCTTGCCAACACCCGACAGCGCCGACAATGTCGATGCCCCCATGATGAACAGCAAGGCAACCACAATGCCCATTGTGTTCACGGTGCCAGCAATGCTGTCACCAGCTGCGTTAACCGCCCCCTCTGCATGGACCAGACCGCCAATGCCGATCCGGGTCAGCCCGGCCACAAACTGGTCGACCCCAAAGCCAAGCGTCTGCGCCACACCAAGGATGGTTGCCACAACCGCCACAATGTCGATCAGATGCCCCAACGGGCCAGACAGCGCCTTGCCGAATAGCGGCGTCAGTGACGACCGGATCGTCAGTGGCAGGCCACGACGATAGCTGAAGAATGCCAGTGACAGACCCGCAATCGCATAGCAGGCCCAGGCTCCCAGCCCCCAATGCAGGTAGGACCAGATATAGGCTGTGCGCACGTTATCGACCCCCAGCGAGGTCGTCTCGCCTGCAATCACCGACGGGTTGCTGCCGAAATGCGCAACCGGTTCTGCCACTGCCCAGGTCAACATGCCAACGCCGATCCCGGCCCCGAACATCATGGAAAACCACGAGAAATTCGAAAACTCCGGCGTTTCGCCATCGGCCCCCAAATTCAGTTTGCCGCCCGCTGGCCACAGCGCCAGCCCAAGGCAGACAATCACAAATGCGGCCACAACCCAGATATACCAGGCCGCAAATTGCGCCAGAATTGCCGAGTTCCAACTGCCCAGCACTTGTCCGGCCTGAAGCGGCCAGAAGATACACCAGACCACAAGCATACTGATGATGATCTTGCTGATCACCGTGACGTTCACGCTGAACCCGCGATAAAAACCGCTGTCAGCGGTCTTAATCGGAAGTTCCGATAGAGGTGGTTCAAGAGCCATGATTGTTTCCCTGTTCGTTGTTATTGTTCAGGTACTATAGACAGAAAGCCCGGGAAAATAACCCGCTTTTGCGCCAGCCCGCCCAACGCATGCGACGCTGCATGCGCAGCATTTATTGGTGTTTGAACAGGCCGAAGGGCGCGCCGCCCGGTGGCGGAAACGCCTGGGATGCCGGGGCGCCGACATCCGCCTTGTCTTCCCGCGCCGGCGTCAGGCGTTCACGTCAACCACGACACGGCCTTTGACCTGCCCCTTGAGGATATCGCGCCCCAGGCCGGGCAAATCGGACAATGTTGCCGGTTGGATCATGGCCTCAAGCTTTTTCATCGGCAGATCGGTGGCCACCCTTTGCCAGGCGACAAGCCGGTTTTCGTAGGGCTGCATGACGCTATCAATTCCCAGAATATTCACCCCACGCAGCAGGAACGGAATGACAGTCGCAGGCAGGTTCGCCCCGCCCGCAAGGCCGACGGCAGCAACCGACGCGCCATATTGCATCTGCCCCAGCACGCGGGCCAGCATCGCGCCGCCGACAGCGTCCACGCATCCACCCCAGGTTTCGGCCTCCAGCGGGCGTTTGACGGTTTCATTCAGATCGGCGCGCGGAACAATCTGCGTGGCACCAAGATCGGTCAGGTAGTCCGCTGTTTCCGGCCGCCCGGTCACGGCTGCGACCTCATGGCCCAGATGCCCGAGGATCGCAGTGGCAACTGATCCGACGCCGCCCGCAGCCCCAGTCACCAGAACCGGGCCGTCCTTGAGGCCTGCATTCTGCAACGCCATGACAGCCAGCATTGCGGTCAAACCGGCTGTTCCCACAGCCATGGCCTGCCGTGTTGTCAGCCCATCAGGCAGCGGCACCAGCCAATCTGCCTTGACCCGCGCCTTTTGGGCGTAACCGCCCCAATGCGCCTCGCCCACACGCCAACCGGTCAGCACAACCTTGTCGCCGGGTTTGTAGCGATCATCATCGGACGCCTCGACCGTCCCGGCAAAGTCGATGCCCGGTACATGGGGATAGTTCCGCACCAACCCGCCGCCCGGCCCGACGCATAGCCCATCCTTGTAATTGACCGTCGAATATTCGACTGCCACCGTCACGTCACCATCCGGCAACGCGTCAAGCTCCAGTTCCTGTACGGCGGCACTTGTCTTGCCTTCTTCGTTCTTCTCGACGACCAATGCGTGAAACATCTTACGCTCCTTTAGATCCAGAATTCTTCGTGTACCGTCACCGGTCTTGTGCCGGCGGGTGTTGTCACCGCCAGCGTGGTGCCTGCATCCCAATGGGTCATGCGCACCATACCCATCGCAACATTTACTTTAAAATCAGGGGAATAGGCGGCAGACGTCACCTGCCCCACCCGTTTTTTCCCAGCCATCAGCGGCCAGGCCATATCGCAAGGCGGAATATCACCGCCAATCGAGAGCGGCCTGATCTGCTGTGTCGGCCCTTCCTTGGCCACGCGCAGCAGCGCATCGCGCCCCACGCACCCAATCGCGGTCTGGGTCGAGCAAAAGCGCCCCAGCCCACATTCATGCGGCGTGTTTTCCCGTGTCATGTCATTGCCGTAGGACAAGAGCCCACCCTCGATCCGTTCGATCAGGTTGGGACACCCGGCGCGCACATCCAGGTCGCGCCCCGCCTCCATCAACGCATTCCAGACAGGCATGCCGTTGGCGGTGCCGTCCACGTAAATTTCGAAACCTCCCTGTTTGGAATATCCGGACCGGGCGACCGCCATGCTGACACCCTGAAAATCGAACCAGCCGAAACGAAAGAACTTGATGGCGCGGGTTGCCTCGCCAAAGACACGGGTGACCAGTTCCTCGGCCTTGGGCCCCTGCACGGCAAGGGGCGAGATATCGGGTTCATCCACCAGCACATCGAGACGATATCCATAGGCCAAGCCCTTGACCCAGAACAACAAATCACTATCGGCAATCGAAATCCACCACCGGTCCTCGGCCAGCTTCAACGCGACAGGATCATTCAGCATCCCGCCGGTTTCATCGACAATCGGCACGTAATAGCACTGCCCGGGCAGCATGCCGCGCAGATCGCGCGGGGTCAGCATCTGCATCAGGCGGGCCGCGTCGGGGCCGCGTAATTCGATCTGCCGCTCGACAGCCACATCCCAGATCTGCACGGCAGATTTCAGATGGTGGTAATCGGCCTCGATGCTTTCAAAGACCGTTGGCAACAGCATGTGGTTATAGACCGTATATCCTTTGACACCGGCCGCCTGGACCCCGGGGGTAAAAGGCGTGCGGCGGATCCGGCGGGAGGGGGCGATTGTCGCCATCAGGCATCCTCCGGCATGAAGGGGATATCGGTATCGTCGGGCTTTTGCCCGGCGGCTGTCAGCATCGCATGCACCTGCCCGCGATGATGGGTCTGATGGTTGAACAATTGCATCACGCAAATCGCCATCGGCTTTGACATCTGCCTTTTCATCGCGCCGGAATACCATTCCAGATCGCCCACCAGATCAACCGCATGCACGCTATTGGCCCACAGCGTGATGCGCGCATCCATGCGAAACCGATCCGCCGCCCAGACAGCGGGCGTGGGCGCCATATCAAAACTGTCCTCGATGCCCATGTCAGGATCAGGTGCTTCGCCACCGTCAAAGCGGCTCATCCATAGCATGTCACCCCATAGAAGATGGTTCAGCGTCCGCATGATCGACCCGAAAAACGCGCCCCGGTCCTTGTAAAGATCGTCGCGGTCCATCGCAGGGATCATTTTCCGCAGCCCGGTATTTTGCCAGGCATTATACCGCGCCATGGTTTGACAATATTCCGGCGTGATCACGGCTTGGGTCCTTTCCAGTCTATCGGGCAAATCTCGGCCGATTTACCGCCAAAGTCCCAGACCCGCCCGTAGTCGCGGACCTTCGATTTCGTTCCGGTCGCTGCGATGATATCCGGCCCCATCCAGTATTTTGAGTTCGAGATCATCACCGGATGATCGGGCGATTTGCCCTTCATCATCTCAATCTCGCCCTGGATTTTGCGGCCGATATAGATGCCCCGTTTTGTTCCCTCGCGGACGATCTCGACCTTTTCACGCTCTGCCCCGATGATCTCGGAGACCAGCATGGTGAACAGACCCGTCGTGCCGCCAGCCGCCCCGCTGAATATTTTCAAAATCCCGTTATAGGCCTTTTGCGTGCTGCGTTCGTCCACATAGGCGGCCACGCGCCAATTACCCTCGGCCATCCGGCCGGGAATATCGACCAGCAGGCCCACATTCAGCCCTGCAAGGCTTTCGCCCTCGAAATGCCCCTCATCAATGGCAATGGCCATCCATGCGTGGCAATGCCCTTCTGTGGGCGGGTGCGCGCCAAGGCTGACAACACAAGGGCAGAACACCGTGCAAGAGCAGTTCAAAAACAACTCACCCTTGATGGCCCAGGTGGTCGGTTTCATCTTGCGGCGAAGCGGGTTGCTTTCCATCCGCTGATCAATCCGTTGCGAGACCGGCAACTTATCCGCGGGCGGTCGTTCTTTCTTTTCAGCCATATCGCGTCCCTTTCTCTAGTAGATTGCCAAGGCCACACCGGCGGCAATCAGTGCAACGCCGGTGGGCTTGATCACCCGATGCCCGATATCGGGCAGTTTCTCGAAAATCATCAAAAGCGTGGCTAGACCCATCCAAAGCAGGCTCATCACCCCGCCGACAAATCCCAGCGCCATGAAACCCCAACAGCACAAAACGCAAAACGCACCCAGCCCCAACCCCATGCGCAATCCGCCCGGGAAACCGGTTTTCCAATGGCCCAGGAAATAGGTCATCGGCGCGTGGCAGACCCCATGGCAGACCTCTTTGATACGGGTGAACTGAAAGGCCCCCACCGCCACCAGCAGAAGGGCGGATAGCCAGACCGGCGCGACCCCCAGCATGTTGATCACCCCGCCATATAGCAAGGCCAGTTGCACGGCCGCTATTGCGGCCGCAAACGCCACCCAAACGATAAAGTAGCCCAGCAAGACACCCAGCCAGCCGGACCGCGTGCCATCGGCGCTGATCATCAACCGCTCATATGTTGTCAATGTGGGGACAAGTGTCGGCAGCATCATGGCCGCCATCATGATCGCCCACATCGCAAACAGCGGGCCGAACCGGGCCATCGGCATATCCATGGGCATGCGCGGGTTCATATCGGCCATTGCCTGGCCCATTGGCCCCGGACGCCCGATCCAGTCCAGGTCCATATCCATGGCCATGACAAACATCATCCACCACGCAGCAATGATCGCCCCGAAAAAGGCCAACCACAGTGATGAGCGGATCAAATACGGCACTGGCGTCCTCCCAAAACGCGACTCAGGGCTTGCGGAAAGATATGTCAGACGTTTAATTGTCTGACAAATGAAAATTGATCCTGCCAGCCCCGCCGACCTGTCGCAGCAGATTGCAAAAGCGATCCGCGATGCGATCATATCCGGCGCACTGCCCGTTGATGAGCGGCTGCCGTCCGAATCCGAACTGGCCGAGCAATTCAACGTCTCGCGGCCCACTGTGCGTGAAGCGCTCAAGCGGCTGGCCGCGCAATCGCTGATCCGCACGCAACGGGGCGCGACCGGGGGGGCCTTTGTCAATCGGCTGAAATTTGAAGATGCCTATGGGCAGCAGATAACAACCTCTACCCTGCTTTTGTCGATGAATGATGTCAGTTTCGGAACAGCCTGCGAGGCGCGCTATGCGCTGGAACGGGCCTGCGCGCCCTTGTCTGCGGCCCGGCGCACCCCTGACCATCTGGCGACGATGCGCGCCGAGATCCATCGCCAACAACAGCCTGGGCTGACGGATGAGGCATTCTGCGCCTCTGACGTGGCCTTTCACCGGGCCTTGGTGGATGCCGCGCATAATCCGGTTCTGTCATATCAACTGGCCGGCGCGGTCGAGGCGATGCAACCGCTGATGAACATGATCACATTCGGCGCCCGCTCGCGCGAGCGGATCGTGACCCTGCACGCGCATATCGCCGATGCTATCGCGGATGCCGACGCAACTGCGGCAGATCAGCATCTGGCGGAACTGGCCGCCTATACGCAACAGCTTGCCCACGATGTCATTGCGGAACGAAACGCCGCCCGGTCCCGTAAATGACCCTTGCCCGCATCGGCATGGCACCCTAATTTCGCCGCAAGAGAAACAGGGAGTTCGCCGATGAAAACTAAACTGATCTGCGGGGCGGTTTCATTGACCGCCATCGCCACCAGCCTTGCCGCACAAGATGCAGACTTGCTGGTTTTTGATTATCCGGGCTTTGAAGACCCCGCCTTTCACGCGGATTACGTCGCCACCCACGGCGATAGTCCCACATTTGCGTTCTTCGGTGACGAGGATGAAGCATTCCAGAAAATCCGCGCAGGATTTGACGCGGACGTATCGCATATCTGTGCCGGATCGGTCAGCAAATGGACCGAAAGCGGGATTATCGAACCCTGGGATATCAGCAAGATACCCGCCTATGCGGATCTTGATAGCAACCTGACCGGCACAGATGTTGCCGCAGGTGACGACGTCTTCTTTATCCCGACGGATTTTGGCTCAACCGCAATTGCCTATAACCCTGACGAGGTTTCGGGCGATGATGTGGCCAGTCTGGACGTCTTCAAGAACCCGCAATTCGCAGGCCGCGTCACATTGCCCGACAATGTGGATGACGCCTATGCGCTGGCCTATCTGGCGACCGGCGTGGATAATTGGCAGAACGCCACAGACGCGCAATTCGAGGCCGCCTCGAACTGGCTCCGCGAGGTGCATCCGAACCTGCGCACCTATTGGACCGACCCCGCCGAACTTGCACAGCTTTTGTCATCCGGCGAAGTGCTGATCAGCTGGGCATGGAACGAAACCTATCCCACAATGGTCGAGGAAGGCCGCCCGATCGGTTTTCAGCGCGAGGCGGCAGAGGGTTCGTCCTTGTGGCTGTGCGGCTACGTGAACCTGGTTGACGGGCAAGGCAGCGAAGACAAGGCCTATGATTATATTAACGCAATGCTGGCCGAGTCGTCGGTCGTCCCGTTGCTTGACGCGGGCTATGGGTCATCCAACAAGGTGGCGCTGACCTCGCAAGTCACCGAAGAGGACCTCGAAGCGTCTGGTCTTGGGGTCATTGATGTCCCGGTCCTCGCGCAATTGCCGATGAGCAACGAGATGCGCGAACGTCAGGCTGAAACCTTCGAGCTGATCAAGGCCGGTTTCTAACGGCGATCTGACGCCGCCATAACGGCCCGCTTGGCTGATTTTGTCACGTCGCCCCTAATCGGGGCGGCGTCCACGGGCAAAACCTACTGCTTGGCACGACCCCAAAAAAATCACACCTTTGCGCAATATGAAGCATCCAAAGGCCCGCATCTCGCCGCGTCGCAGGACGGCTGTGAAAGAAATCCAATTGCATCTGGTCGTGATCAAATCAGCCATCGTGGGCGCGTTATGCCCAAGGGTATTCCATCACGTCCTTGATAATGCAGCTTTGCGCCGTAGCGGTGCTTGGGAGCTGGGTATCCACCAGCACAATGTCGCTCCGATGACCTATCCGCACAAGGCAGGACAACAGATCGGGCGTGATCCGCGGATCAACCTTATGCAGCAAAGTCTGCTGTGGAACGCCACGCATCATTGACGCGAACCAGAGGTTTTTCTGAGTACTATCAGCAGGTCCGGTGGGGCACTGTTGGACCAAACGTCGAGCATCACCGACCCAGACCGGACCTCTACGAAGACCCGCACTAACGGCGGCACTGCGGACGGAGCTGACGTTGACTTCGCATCTGCGAAGGTCTGCATCCGCAGAAAACACCGGTAGTTAAGCCTCGGGATTACCCCTTAACAATCGTCCCATTACAAAACTGATCAAGCTTCCTATCAAGATCAGGCGAGGTAAAAACCAAGGACCCTCCTGAGTTTCAACACGAACGTCCCTTGGATTATCGGGATCGTACTTAATATCCAGCTCGGTTCCGACCGGCAAATTGTAAGAGATCGCCTTGACGCGAGGGCTCGTAACGTGGACAGTCCCATCTTCGTGTGTCCATCTAAGCGTCAGTTGATAAACCGCATCACCGTCTGACGTTTCGCCCTCCTGCACCTCCAAAACTTCGGAAGTCGCAGTGAGTGCGTCTAACTCGAAATGTGCTCTTTGAGCGATCCAAGCCAACCCAATCACGCAACCGGTTATTCCCGCAAACATCAGGTTGGCACCCCAGCCTCTTCTCGAAGAGAAGCCCAACCTTTGACCATCTTCAGTCCGATGCAACATGCCTTCCAAGAACGTGACACGTACCAAATTCCAAAACCTAGCCAAGATACTCATGGTGTCTCCAATTCCCGAGACCTGACATTAGCTGCGCTGCCGAATTTTGGAAAGTCGGGCTCGTTTCAGACCTTCGCTGCGTTGGCCACAAAGGGCCGCCTATATTTTACTCGCAAAGATCGGGGAATTGTTGTTCCGGTGTTGTTTGCAAAGCACCTACCAGCGTCTTTTCGATCTTTGTAGGTCAATAAACTGGCTTTCCGACTTGGGTAGCGGCGCCATCGGTCACGCTCGACTTTTGTGCTATCTTGGCAAGAGACGTCCTGTGCACACGAAGATCAGCCGCGAGGGGTTCAAGACGATCTCATCGATGTTCGGTGGGTGGCTGCATTTTTTCAGAATTTGGGAATGCTGGCATTGTGACAATGCAGATCATCGACATCCGATTTGAGGTGTTGGGTCAATGCCGTGACGGCAAAGTCAAAGTCATCAGACATTCCACATCTGTCCCCTTTGGTATGCATGCCCGGCGGGCTTGACGCGCCGGGCATCTGATCAAACCGGCAATCAACGCGCGGGCAACGCGATCCAGTCGGCCATCGCCACATCCGCATGCTGAAACTGCGGCATTTTCTGACCCAGATCATCCATGTTCCTGATGTCCTGTTCGTTCAGGAAATCCTGCGTGATCAGCGTTGGTGGGACGATCACGCTGGCACCGGGGTTATCGCCCGCCAGCAGGATCGCCAATGCCCGTACGGACACCTCGCCCACAACGCTTGGGTTGGTGGCGACCGTCGCCACCCAGGCAGAGCCGGGTTCGCGCATCGCCGCAATATCAGCGGTTGAGACATCGGCCGAATAGATATCCACGTCATCGGTCATGCCCGCTTCGTCCACCGCAATTTTGACGCCCTTGGCGAATTCATCATAGGGCGCGAAGACCACATTGATGTTGGGATTGGCCTGCAGAACCGATCTGGCCTGATTGGCGACAGAATTGGCAATCGGGTTATCAAGTGTGCCGAACATGGCGGCCTCGACAATGTCGGGGTTGGCTGCTTTCACCTCTTCCCAGGCGACATGGCGCCGGTCCAGCGGGGCAATGCCGGGGACATAGACGTAACCGGCGGTAAACGCTGTCCCGTTGTCGGCCACGGCCTGATCAAGTGCGAGCTTGCCCAACAAATAGTCGGATTGTTCGATCTGCGGGATCGCATCATTTTCGACATTCACATCAAAGGCCACAACCTTGATGCCCGCATCAACAGCCCGTTGTGCGGCGTCTTTCATCGATTCCGTCAGCCCGTGCTGGATGATGATCCCATCCACCCCGAGTGCGATGGCCTGATCGACCATATCCGCCTGCAGGGCCGCATCCTGCCGGCTGTCAAACACCCGCAGATCAACGCCCAGGGCCGCGGCCTGATTTTCAACGCCTGCCAGATAGGATTGAAAGAAATCACCGGTCGCCAGATACCGTACCAGCGCGATCTTGACCTCACCGGGATTATCAAACGGTGCCGGGGCTTGCGCAAATGCCGGGCTTGCGACGCTCGCTGTCATTGCCGCGATACCGGCCAGTTTCAGGAATATACGTCTCAGCATCATGTTTCCTCCCAATTGCTGAACTCACGATGTTCGACCCGCACCCCGTTTGGCGCTGAGGTAGAACGTAAAGACAAGGGCAACGACCAGAACGGCCCCCTTGACGAAATCTTGTGTGTAATAGGGTGCATTCATCATGGTCATGCCCTGCAGCAGAATACCGACGAAAAGCGCACCAATGGCGGTGCCAAATGCGTTCGGGCGCGCCGCCCCAAGGACGGCAAAGCCGATCAATGCTGCGGCAACACTGTCCAGCAACAGGTTGTTTCCACTCGCAATATCCCCACGCCCAAGGCGCGCCGCCAGCAGGATACCACCAATAGAGGCCGTCACCCCCGAGATCATGTAGGCCGCGACCTTGTAGCGGTTCACATGGGTCCCCACGAGCGCTGCGGCACGCGCATTTGATCCGATGGCATACATCAACCGCCCGTGCCGCGTCAGTTCGAGGAAAGCCCAGATCAGCACCGCGATGATCACAAATAGCACAACCGGCACCGGGACGAGGTTTTCCAGAAACAGATCAAAGCGGTTGCGCCCGATCCACAGGAATGCAGCAGAAAACGCCCCCTCGGCGACGGTCCCGTCAGATAGCTGCATGCCGGTCGCAATTGAATTGCCCTGTGTCGGGATCCGCTGCAACCCGATCAGCAGAAACATCATACCCAATGTGGCCAGTAGATCAGGCACCCGGAACTTGACGATCAACAGCCCGTTCACCAGCCCGACAAAGGCCCCCATCAACAAACACAGGATCACCGCAACGCCTGCCGAATGTTCAAGGATCACCATCGAATAGGCCGACAACATCAACGCCGAGGTCGCCACCGCACCGATCGACAGATCAAACCCGTCCACCACCAATGTGCATGTGACCCCCAGGGCAAGAATGCCCGTGATCGCAACGGATTGCAGGATAAAGACCGCAGACCGGGGCGATGCAAATCCGCTGGCGAAGCTACTGAAGAAAATGACAAGACCACCAAGCAGGATCAGAAACCCAAACCGGATGGCAAAGTTCAGAACCGCATCAGTGCTCATACCAGCCCGACCTTATGATCCAGCCCATTTGCACCCGAAACCTGCGCGATCAGCGCATTCAGGTCGATATCGGCGTTGCGATGGATGCCCGCAATCCGCCCCTCGCTCAGCACGATAATCCGGTCGGCGATTTCAAGCGCCTCGTCGATTTCAGCCACAAAAACCAGTGTTGCCCGGCCCGCCGCGGTTGCGCGAATATGCTGCCCGATATCATGCCGGGCCCCGATATCGACCCCTTGAAAGGGCTCGTCCAGCAAAAGCACCCGGCAGGGTTCCAGCAACCATCGCCCGATCATCACCTTTTGCTGGTTGCCCCCGGACAGGGTGCCAATCGCATCCCGACCCGACTGGCAGACAATGCCGACCTGCATGATGATTTCGGCCACGTCATGGGCCTGTCTCCGGCCATTGAGAAAGCCCATCCGGCTAAAGCTTTGCAGGAATGGCAGGGTCATGTTGTTGTTGATGTCAAAGGCCGGGATCACGGCATTGGCACTGCGGTCCTTTGACGACATATGGACACCCGCTGCGACGGCCTGAGCGGCAGAACGTGGGGCGTAGCCCTGCCCGTCAATGCGCATCGTGCCGGATTTTGGCGCTGCGAGGCCAAAGATGATGTCCGCCAAGGCGCTTTTGCCGCTGCCCAGCAAGCCGGTTACGGCAACAACCTCGCCATCATTGATGGTCAGATCAATCGGGTCATCCGCGCCGGGCAGGATGACCCCCGCCAGATCAAGGATCGGCGTTGTGACGGCGACAGGATCGATATCAACATCCGTCATCCTGTGCCCCAGCATCGCAGCCACTGCGGCGTCATAATCCAGCGGTGCCTGATCGAAGACGCCCGAAACCGCGCCGTCACGCATGCATACGATGCGGTCCGCCAACCTGCGGATGTCCGACATCCGGTGCGAGATATAGAGGATTGCAACACCTTGCGCCCTAAGCCCTTCGAGCAGCGCAAACAGCCGCTCTGCCTCGGCCGCAGATAATGACGATGTCGGTTCATCCAGGATCAGGATTTTGGGCGCGCGTGCCATCGCACGGGCAATGCCGATCATCTGCCGTTCGGCAACGGGCAGATCACCCACACGCGCCCGCACATCCACGGTCAATCCGATCCCGGCCGCAATCTTGCGGGCCTGCTGACGCAAATGCCGGTCACGGACAAACAGCTTGGCGCCGGGCGCGGTCAGCCGGTCCAGCATCAGGTTCGTGGCCACATCAAGGTCGGGGATCACGCCATCATCAATGGATTGATGCACCGTCACCACGCCCTGGGCGATTGCATCGGCCGCGTCGACAGGTTGAAAGGGCTGGCCGCCGATCAACACCTGCCCGTGATCTGCGGGATGCACACCGCACAGGACCTTGACCAGCGTGGATTTGCCCGCCCCGTTGGCGCCCATCAACACGACGATCTCGCCATCATGCAGGTCAAGGTCTATGCCGCGCAGAACATGATTCTGCCCAAAGGACTTTTGCAAGCCTTTGATCTCACAGACTTTCAGCAAACCCCCTCTACATGGATTTTTCACCACGCCCCCCCAAACTGATTTTCAGGATTACGCCTGATTACGCATTTGTCAATTTATGTGTCTATTGACTAGTATTTGCGGGTCCTGTTTAGTCAGGCCGCGCAAAATCGGGGGGTAAGGGCGGTGTCCGACAGGGAATATCAGGCGCTGACCGTTGAGACGTTAAGCGGCAGAGTGGGTCAGATTGATGCGGTCGCAAAGCGGTTGGGCGGCCCGCCTGACACCTGGCAGGTGCGCGAAGTGGGTGACGGCAATCTGAACCTTGTCTTCATTGTCGAAGGCGCGCAGGACAGCGTTATCGTCAAGCAGGCCCTGCCCTATGTACGCCTGGTTGGCGATAGCTGGCCCCTGCCCCTTTATCGCGCATTCTACGAGCATCACGCGCTGACCCGGCAAGCGGCGCGCGCGCCCGGCACTGTGCCTGCGGTGATTTTCTTTGACGAAACGCAGGCGATGATCGTCATGGAATATTTGCGCCCGCATGTCATCCTGCGCCGCAAGCTAATCGCGGGCGAAAAGGTTGCAGGCTTGGGTCAGTTCTGCGGCCAGTTCTGCGCACGCACGGCCTTTCGCGGGTCCGAACTTTCCATGTCCAGCCCGGACAAGAAAGCCGATGTGGCGCTGTTTGCCGGCAATGTGGAAATCCCCGCCATCACCGAAGCGCTGGTTTTTACCGATCCTTACTTTGCCGCCGAGATGAACAATCACACGCCCGGGCTTGACCCGGTTGTTGCGGCGCTGCGTGCCGATGTCACGCTTAAGACCCGCGTGCAGGCCATGCTGATGAAGTTTGCCGCCAACACCGAGACGATGCTGCATGGTGATCTGCATTCCGGCTCGATCATGGCGACAGAGGACGAGATCCGCGTCATTGATCCCGAATTTGTGCAATATGGGCCGATGGGATTTGATATCGGGATGCTGATGGCCAACTACCTGATGGCCTATTTCAGCCAGCCTGCCCATCGCGGCGACCCCGGCCCCTATCAGCGCTGGATATTGGACGTGATCACCGAAACCTGCGCGGCTTTCACGGCTGAGTTCCGGCACCTCTGGGCGACAGAGCGGACCGGCATGCTCTACCCCCGCAGCCTGTTCGAGGATCAGGGTCACAGCGCCGATCCGGCCTGTTCGGCCATGCTGGATACGATCTGGCAGGACGCACTGCAATTTTGCGGGATCGAAATGCACCGCCGCTGCCTGTCACTTGCCCATAACGCAGATTTCGAAGAGATCGCCGATGTTGCCTTGCGCGCCCGGCTTGAAGCCCGCAATCTGAAGATGGGTGCGCATCTGATCGTGGCGACAGCGACCATCGCCAGCCCACAGGCCCTTACCGATATGGCCGAAAAATTCAACGCAGAGGAGTTCCTATGAAGGTCAACGGCACACATTACCGGTCGCTTTGGTGGAATGCCGACGATGCGGTTCTTGAAATCATCGACCAACGGTCACTGCCTTATGCGTTTATCACCCAACCGGTGCGCACGATGCAGGATTTCGCGGATGCCATCGTCGAAATGCGGGTCCGCGGGGCGCCGTTGATCGGTGCGACGGCCGCTTATGGCATGGCCCTTGCGATGGCGCAGGACCCGAGCGACGCCAATATGGATCGGGCCTGGGACGATCTGAATGCAACCCGCCCCACGGCAATCAACCTGCGCTGGGCGTTGAACCGGTGCCGGGCTGCGTTGCAACCACTGCCAATCGCACAGCGGGCCGATGCAGCGCTTGCATTGGCCCATGCCATTGCCGATGAGGATGTCGAAATCAACCGCCAGATCGGTGAACACGGGCTGCAACTGATCAGGGACATTGCAGCACATAAACCACCCGGCGAGCCGGTCCGCCTGTTGACCCATTGCAATGCAGGCTGGATCGCAACCGTGGATTGGGGGACCGCCACCAGCCCGATGTATCACGCCCATGATGCAGGTATTCCACTGCATATCTGGGTTGATGAGACGCGACCGCGCAATCAGGGCGCGCTGACCGCATGGGAATTGGGCAGTCATGGTGTGCCGCATACCTATGTCACCGATAATGCGGGCGGGCATCTGATGCAGCATGGGCTGGTCGATATGGTGATCACCGGCACCGACCGCACCACCCGCAGCGGTGATGTGTGCAACAAGATCGGCACCTACCTCAAGGCACTGGCGGCAAAGGATAATGGTGTGCCGTTTTATGTGGCCCTCCCCTCGCCCACTATTGACTGGACGGTCAGCGACGGGGTCGCCGAAATCCCGATCGAGGAACGCGACGCCCGCGAAACGACCCATATTCAAGGGACCCGCGACGATGGCAGCCTTGGCGTCGTGCAAGTGACACCCGCCGGGACGCCCGGCGGCAATCCGGCATTTGACGTCACCCCCAGCCGATTGGTCACGGGCCTGATCACAGAGCGCGGGATTTGCGAGGCAAGCGCCGAAGGTCTTGCGGGGCTGTTCCCCGATATGGCCGTCGCCGCGCAATAGATGCCCCGCCCGACGGACTCGCATGCCCGTCCGGGCAATGATCGCGCCGGGCGCCGGTCACGGCATGATGACGTCATCGTCGAAGCCGCCTGGTGCTATTATCACGACGGGCTGAACCAAAACGACATTGCCAAGCGGCTTGGCGTCAGCCGCGCGTCTGTCGTGAACTATCTGGCCGAGGTCCGGCAGCGCGACTATGTCCGGATCACCCTGGACACTGATATCTTTCACAATCATCACCTTGTTCATGACCTCACAGCCCGGTTCGGCTTGCAAGAGGCCCTGATTGTTCCCGCCGACATGATGGAAGAACACCGCACCGTGGAACGGGTTATTCGTGTAGCCTCTGACTGGCTGCCGCAATTGCTGGAACCGGGTGATCACCTGGGGGTGGCATGGGGCGAGACGATTTACCGGCTGTCCGAGATAGCCCCGCGCCTTGCGATGCCGGACCTGACGATTGTGCAATTGCTTGGCTCAAAACCTGCCGAGATCGGGTTTGCCTCGGAAAATTGTGCGGCTGCGCTGGCGAACCGGTTTCGCGCCCAATGCGTGAACATGCATGTGCCCCTGCTGCTTTCCAGCCCGACGCTGGCCGAACAGCTAAAGGCCGAACCGATGATCGCGGCACAGCTTGATATGGTTGCCGCTTGCCGAAAGGTCATTTTTGCCTGTGGAACGATCAGCGCGGGCAGTCATCTTGAAAGGACCGGCCTGCTGACCAAGGAACAACTGGCCCAGATGCAGCGCAAAGGGGCGGCCGGCGTGATCTGCGGCCGGATCATCGACAAGGATGGCGCGCCGCTTTGCGCACCAAACGAAGATCAGATGATCGGGGTCACCCTGGCGCAGATGCGCGACAAGGACATGCGGATACTGGTCGCCGCTGGCAGCGATAGGCTGGGGTCCACCCTGGCCGCCCTGCGTGGCGGATATGCGACACATCTGGTGACCAGCGCCGACATGGCTGCGCAGCTTTTGGAATCTGCCCCATGATTTACGGCCATTCCTAGCAACAAAAACGCGCATCCACCCACATTGTTGCGCGATGCCGCAAAGCGGCTATCCTGCCCGCTATCATGTGCCGAACGAACCGCCGATGGGTCAGTTGGTGCTCACCGCTGCTCATATCCTTGTGAAGGACGCGAATAGCGGGGTTTTCGGCCATGGTAATATCGCGACCTTTGTCGCAAGTTGTCGGAAAGAACCAAAGGTAGGCCCCATGGACAAGACTGCAATTTTCAAACTCAGCGCCCTTGCAGATCGCAAGCCCGAATATGCGATTGTCGGCGAGGTTGACCTTGTCGTGGTGCGTTTTGATGATGA